>NZ_JBMMKS010000001.1:0-652745 GCF_058630515.1 Vibrio sp. HM8-C | reverse complement strand
TTGTTATTGTCACATATTCAGTATCTGAAGCTTTATTATCATCAGTTACTGTAACTGAGTACGTTAATGATAGACTTTCACCTTCATCTAAGAATTGCGTGTTGTCTGTGTTCAGCGCAAACGTCCAGTTGCCGTGTTCATCTAGCGTGAACGTGCCCAAATCCGACACCGACACATTATTTACCGCCAGTGTCGCCGCGTCTTCATCAGACACACTAGCCGTACCCGTGCTGGTCCAGTTCAGGCTCGTGTCGTCCACATCACTCGCCAACACACTGCCGCTCAGGGTAGTCGTACTCACTACGCCATCGACCAGCACCCCATCTTCAGTGATGCTGCCCGTATCCGCGTAACCTTCATTGTCCACATCAATGATTGGTGCGTCATTTGTACCTGTAACGACGATAGTAATGGTTTTTACTTCACTAACTGCGCCTTCATTATCTGTTGCTGTATATGTGAATGTAACTTCGGTAGTTTCATCTTCATCTAAATAGTCGAACTCACTACCCGGATCAAATTTGTAGCTGCCATCTTGACTAAATGTCAGAGTACCCGATGTGACACTGTTAACCAGTTGATAGCTTTCGATAGTGCCATCCAGGTCTTGAGCCTCGGGTACATTACTATTAAGTACAGTATTTTCTTCTGTTGTTACTTCATCATCTTTTGCAACCGGTGCATCGTTTACTGGATTGACCGTTACCGTCACCGTCGCGGTATCAGTACCGCCTTGACCATCACTGACCGTATATTCGATATTTGCTTGGCCGTTGTAATTTTCAGCCGGAGTAAATACGAGTTTGCCGTCAACAATCGAGACGGTTCCCTCTTCTTCGGAAACACTTGCAGAGATAATCGTTAGAGAGTCTCCATCGGAATCGGTATCGTTTGCCAAAACGTCAATAGTTACAGCTAATGAATCTTCATCAATTGTAATTGCATCATCTTCAGCAACAGGATCGGAATTGGAGGCGGCGGATTCTTCGTTCACACTTGCATTTGAACGAGTAAGATTGATTAATGCGAGGCTTTGAGTTTGAGAAAGACCTAAGGATTCGAATCCTGAAGTACTAAAATTGGTGCTTGCAATAATTTCGGAACCGACGCGATCTATGCTCGCTGAATCTGTCGGAGATGAGCCTTGGCTACCGCCTGCAGCAGGCGCTAACTCTTCATCAATTTGAGTAGGGTCTTGCCCTTCTTCTAAAGCAGCAAGTAACTGTGCAACATCGTCTGTTACATCTTGAAGCTCACTGTTTTGGCCAACTAACTGAGTTGTCGGTTCATTATTGAAACCAGCTTCATCACCCCTTTGGATGATTACCGATCCCTCTGGCAATTTTTCACCAATTGTCGCTATTTTTATATCGCCATTTTTATCAATAATTATCATCTGATTTATAGCGAGATTTGCGATTGAAAATAAAGAACCTTTTGCCATATAAGCCTCAAAAATACTCGTTACCTACGCATTTACCTTTAACCGACTAATATCCGATAAAACCTCGAATATTATGTGGGAAAATTCTTACGTACAATATCACTATTCATCTATCTCACAAAGGCGAAAATTACACCAATCTAACAAATATTTGACACTTCTTAAATTTATGACAGATTGATTTATGAACGAACATCTCACCTAGCATCCTCCTCATTGCAACAAACTTAACTTCATTACAATAAATAAAAAATGTTATTCATTAGTAAGTTAAATCTTATTCCAGTTATAATTGGTGCCGAAAACATGCAAAATAGCAATTTCGATCACAATTTTAGTCATATTTTTGACACATCTAGGGTTCGGTCTTATCAATGAGACATCATTTATCATAGACTCTGTGCCCGTTGTTCATGTCATTTTTGATGGAGTTCATTTTGAAAGGGTTTCCTATTAAAGCACTTTTTTGGTCTTTAGCCCTCGCAGGATCAGTGTCTGCACAGACACTTGAACAAGCCGTATCGATTACGCTTGCATCCAATCCAGAGTTAAAAAATTCCTTTAACCAATATAAAAGTCGTTTATCTGACTCAAATGCATCTTCAGGTGCGTATTTGCCTAAAATCGATTTAGATGCAGGTATTGGTTATGAAGGAATTAATCCCGCTTCATCAACCGGTAATCCAGACACTGAAATGACACGTAAAGATGCCAGTCTTACGTTAAGCCAGCTGATCTGGGATGGTTCAGCAACATTGAATGATATGGACAGAACAGCAGCAGAAGCCGAATCAGATCGGTACCAATTGCTAGCTGATGCTTCAAACAAAGCTCTCGAAGTAACAGATGTGTATCTCGAAGCGACAAAAGCCTATGAAGTTTTGGTGCTATCAGAGAAAAACCTTGCTACGCACAAAGAAATCTATCGTGATATCAAAAAACGTGCTGATTCTGGTGTTGGATCTATTGCGGATGTCACCCAAGTTGAAGCTCGTATAGCGAAAGCGATGGGTAACTTGCTTGCGGCACAAAATAATTTATACGACACACATACCCAATTTCGCCGTTTAGTCGGACAAGAACCGTTAGGATTAACGTTTCCTAGAGCAGACAGTACAGCAATCTCTTACACCATTGATGATGCTTTGAAGAAAGCGTTCAATGAACACCCTGTTATTAAGGTTGCACAAACAGACGTTGATGCTGCGCGTTTCCAATATAAGCAATCAAAAGCACCGTATTACCCAACCATATCTTTTGAAGCTTCTCAAAGTTGGTATGACGATGCCGGTGGTAATGAAGGGAGCAGCGATGAACTGAGCGCTATGGTTCGTCTGCGTTACAACATTTACAACGGTGGAAGTGACAGTGACCAAGCTGAAAGCGCGGCCTACCAACTAAATAAAGCCAAAGATTTACGAGAAAACACATTTCGAGCTGTAGAAGAAGGGCTACGTCTATCGTGGAGTGCTCTCGATTTGACTCTGCAGCAGAAAGAATTCTTGTCTGATCACGTTGATTCCACATCTCAAACGGTTGCATCTTATCGTAAACAATACCTTATTGGTCAGCGCACGCTACTCGATTTACTAAATACAGAAAACGAATTATTTGAAGCACGCAAAGATTACTTAGATGCTAAATACGCTGAACAGTACGCAAAATATCGAGTTATGAATGCGACAGGTAACTTGTTGGATGCATTGCGAGTAGATGTTGCTCCTGAATGGACACAGAAGGTGAAGTACTAAGATGAAAAGCACATTTGTTATTCTTGCAGCGACGTTAAGCGCTACGATGTTCGCTTATGCTGAAGAAAATGTAGCTAATGATGAATATGACTACATTGCTCTACCGCAAATCAATCAAGTAGCTGATTTAGAAGACGACGACAACGACGGGGTAATTAACGCACGAGATCTTTGTCCCGATACACCTTCAGATTCGGATATCGATAATGATGGTTGTGGTACGTTTGTAAAGACATCTAAACTTCAAAGTTTGCATATCTTATTTGCAAATGACTCTAGCGATATTCCACCGATGTTTGTTACCCAGATTCGTCAAATGGCTGAATTTTTGAATACCTATCCTTCTGCCTCGATTGAGATTAGAGGTTATGCAAGCAAGGTTGGTAATGAGGACCATAACCTCAAGCTTTCTCAGCGCCGTTCCGAAGCAGTAGAAACACAGTTACTTCGTTATGGCATTGAAAGAAACAGAGTTCGAATCGTAGGTTTTGGCGACACTGAGCTAGCTTCAAACGGTGACACTCAAGTTGCTCATGCACTAAACCGTCGTGTTACTGCAACTGTTGTTGGTTACAAAGGTGCTGTCGTTAAAGAGTGGAACATATTTACGGCATTACCCAAATAGATTGATATATCCATACAGGCGGCCGAAGAGCCGCCTTTTTATTGTGTCTTTTCCAATTCTTAATGGGAAAAAACCACTCAAAGTGCTACCCTTCGTGCATCATTCTTAATGAGTAAACAAAATGAGCAAATTAACAGCAGATGTTCAAGCGAACCTAGAACTTTTCATCAAAGAGACTCAAGAAAACCAGCTGGTTTGGGGTCTACGCAATGAAGAAGGTTGGTTATCTTGTGAGTCAACGGAATTTGAAGAAAGCGAAGTAATGCCTTTCTGGTCTTCAAAAGAAGACGCTAAGCTGCACAATGTAGAAGAATGGGCAGACTTCGAAGTTCTAGAGATCCCCCTTGATATTTTCGTTGAAGATTGGCTGATCACTCTTGATGAAGATGGTGTTCTTGTTGGTATCAACTGGAACCAAACTCTAGATGGTAAAGAACTTGAGCCATCAGTGTTGGCAAAAATGTACCTATAAGTGAACTTGGATTTCCTTCCGTCACTCTCATAAAACAAGACGCTATTGGCGTCTTGTTTTGTATTTGTGGTTCGAGCTTTGGTACTATGACCGCCTGTTAATTTTCAACTGGATTGAACCCATGCATTTATCTAAGCTGACACAAGAAATTTACGATCACCTATACAGCGACATCAATGAATTCCGTAGCACTTTTGATTTACCAGTAGCGGACCCAGCAAGCTTAGATGCAAAAGCAGATACCCTTCATACGTCATTAGCAATCGAAGAATTAACTGAGCTTGCTGAAGCTGACAACAAGACAGAGCAGGCCGATGCTATCGTAGATAGCGTTTATGTACTTATGGGGCGTCTAGTGCACCTAGGTCATAGCAATATCAGCGACAACATTGCCATCAGCTACTTGATTGACCTACTACTTAACGTGGCAGTAAACCGCGGTATCGACTTCCTCCCTTGCTGGGACGAAGTACATAGCTCTAACATGAGTAAAGTGTGTCGTAACGAAAAAGAGTATGGTGATACAGAAGCGTTCTACGCAGAGCAAGGCATCAAACTAATGGCTGTACAAAAAGGTGATTATTTAATTGCTAAATGTGCAGAAGACTTTGTCTCTGAAAGTAAAACTATTCGTCAGGGTAAAGTGCTGAAGTCGGTCTATTACCGTCCAGCAAACTTAGAAGCACTAACACAGTAGTGTAATCGAAGAAATTTCCTATCTAGCTTGTTTGGCAGAATCTAAACAGCAGATAAAAAAAGGCCACCTTGGGAGCAAGGTGGCTAATGAGACTATAAAAAGCCTAACAAGAACGAGAATGTATCACTCTTATTAATGCTAATACTGTGCCAACTTTTAAAATACATCTAACCCATTGATATTAAACAAATTTAAATATTCACCTTCAATATAAACAAAGAGTTAGCTGCTCACTGCTGTGATATCTGAACCAGATTTGTGCTCTATGCACCAAAATTAATCGAATATTAAGTAAGACTTGCCATCTAGTGATACACATCTCACAGATGTATCAAACACATTTCGTAGATTCTTTTCACTCAATACTTTTCTTGGTTCGCCAATACTCTGCGCAACACCTTGGTCAAGAAGTAACACCTTATCGGCATTTCGTAGGCTTCGATTTAAATCATGGTTAGCCATAATCACAGCTAACCCCTCTTGCGCCATTTGCGCGATCAACTGATACAACAATCCTTCCTGAGCAATATCTAAAGGAGCACCAGGTTCATCAAGGATCAGTAACTTCGAATAGGGGTTAATCTCTGGCCACACTTGCAAACAGCTGCCAGCTAGCCGAACTCGCTGCCACTCCCCACCCGACAATTGATGTATGGATCGATGAAGCTTATCGTCGATCTTCAACAACAGTGCAAAATGCTTTACCGCTTGGTTTACTTTGGGGTCTTTCAGAGAACTGTTAAGTGGTAGAGATAGCGCTAAGTATTGGAACACATCTAAATTGAAAGCCGGTTTTTCACTTTGGGACAAATAAGCTCTGCGAAGCGCCAATTCACTCAACGAATTCTTTTTAACATCGAAATCGCCAAGCAGAATGTCTCCAGAACAGTCAATCACTCCCGCAATCGCGGAAAGAAGTGTGCTTTTACCGCTACCATTAGGTCCGACAACATGCAGGATTTCTCCAGCGTTACATTGGAATGATAAAGGCAATAAACGTTCGTTAACGTGCAAGCTACTAACGCGAATCATGATTTCGTACCAACATCCAAATGAAAACTGGTGCGCCAATAGTCGTGGTGACCACACCTAATGGCAGCTCTGCAGAATCAAGTGCCAAGCGAGCCACCATATCTGCAAATACCATCAGAAGAGCACCACTGAGCACACTTAATGGCAGCAACATTCTGTTTTCTGTTCCAAGAGCTAATCGAAGCAAATGCGGTACAACCAAACCGACAAAACCAATCACGCCACCCAAAGCAACAGCTGCTCCAACAAGAACGGAAACTGCCAATATCAGTTTCCAACGGATTCTATTGACGTCAACGCCCAACTGCTTAGCATGAGTTTCCCCAAGCATCAGTTTGTCTAATACCGAACCTTGTAGTAGGAGCCAAATCATTATCGGTAAAGCGATAAGAGACAACGTGTGTTGATACCAACTTGCGCCACCAATACTGCCCATTAGCCAATACATGAGTTGACGCAGGCTAAGCTCATCGCTGAAGTAAAATGCCCATGTCACAACCGAACCAGACAAAATACCGAGTGCAACACCAACTAACAGCAACCGTGTTGTGGTCAGTCGCATTGCGTTTGCAACAAACACCAACAGTAATGTGAACAATAAAGCGCCAATAATTGCAGAAACCATAAATGCTTCAGGGCTAGCAATCGCAGGAAAGAAGAACAATAGAATGACCATAGCGACACTTGCACCACCGGAAATACCAATGATTCCGGGCTCCGCAAGCACGTTACCAAGCAACACTTGAAGTGTTGCTCCTGACACAGCTAACGCTGCACCAATCATCATGGCAGCGAAAAGCCTTGGCAAACGTAAATCAAACACCAAACGAGTTTCGAGAGAATCAAATGAACTAAAAGGCGAGATAAAGATTTCACCAACCATCAAATAAATCGCACTGACAAATAACAGTACAGTGAGCAGTAAAACCCCTGCTCGCTTCCAGCGCCGCTGCTTGTGCAGCATAAGTTGATTAAAATCCATAAACTGTATTGGGGAAATTTTCGCGTAACAAAAAAGAATGGCTTAACCTTACCGTTAAGCCATTCAAATATAAAGTATCAATATAAGAGACGACGTTTAAATACTCTAATCGTATACCGCTTGACCGTCGTCATAACGAATTTTCACTTTGCACACCATAAGTGCTGCACGCTCACCTACCGCTGCATTACGATTTGGGAAAACTATCGCTTCCTCTTCATTTTTAGCCATCAGTGGTTTATCACCGTCATGACCAAAAACTTCGCCATGCATAAATGTCGTGAAGTTGTCGATGTTATCGTCAAACAAGAAATCAAAATCGTCGTGAATACGAACGATAGTGCGACTCACACGGTACATGGTCGCTTTTCTTGATAGATGCTCAGATTGCGTTCTAGCGATTAAATCACGAAGTGACAAATCAAAAGCCGTTAGACGTTGCATATCGTTAGCACCAATTTCTGCAACCTGCCCTAATTCAATCATCATAGCTTGTGCAGCGTATGTTTCTGCACTATACCAACTGAAGGTACAAGCAGGAGCATTTGAGAACATCACCGCATCAACATGTCCATTTTCGACAAAATCCAACAGCGCTTTACTACGTACTGGATGACGTGATTTTGGACTCACTGCAAATGAATAATGTTTGGAGTTACGAATAGCGCAGTGCAAATCTAAATGCCAGCGGGACTGAACTTCTGTTTCTGCATAGAAATCTTTCAGCACTATTTTCAGGTTATCTGCAATAGCGAGCTCTTTACTCTCATTGTGCGCTTTATCGTCAAACAGATGATTTAAGTTTTCATCAAGGGAGCGTACTTGCAGTTTAGTCGCTTCAGGGTTGGCAATAATGAACAAGCATCGTTCGCTGACCGTTTGGAATCCGCTCAGAATATCATTAACGAGTTTATCGATGAGCTCCATCGGAGCCGTTTCGTCACCATGAACACCGCATGAGATAACAATATTTTTGGTGTCAGCATCTTGCTTTGCAGGAATAACTTCCAAGATACCGCGTTGAAGTAGTTTAAGAGTGGCACCATTTGATGTTGTCACTACGTTTGACTTCATTGATTGTTCAAGATCTAGACTGTCGAAAAGAAAAGATTGGCGAAATAGAGACTTCGTCATGCGCTACTCCTTTATTGCACAGCGGTATGTTAAAGAATTGAGCAAACAATTTATGTTGAAGTGATCTCACTTATTGAGCTGAACCTCAATATAAAATGAAATATGCCTGCTGTACTTTTATAACCTGTTCGACTATTGCTGGATTACATTGAAGGCGAATTCTATCCTAACTGCATTTGAGACTCTATAGCCAATCAGTTGCAATTCGTTGAAACCCTTGTCTTAAATCTCACTTTTGGATTTTCTTTCTTCAATATCGTTCAATGAAAGCTAAATCATCAGAATTTGAATACATTGCCTTTGATTGCTTTGGGTAAACCAGCCGCAACGAAGATAACTTCGGATGAAACCTCCCCAACCCATTGATTCATCAGACTAGCGTGCTCCACAAACAGGCTTGATACTTCACCTGAAGGTATCAACCCCATCCCTACTTCATTCGACACTAGAGTGATATCCGCTGTTGACTGTCTTAACACGAGAATTAGACGTTTGAGCGCGTCAACTATTTGCTCGGTTTTCAACATCTGACCATGGTTATAAATCACATTGTTTAACCACAGTGTCAGGCAATCCACCAGCACAATATCTTTAGTAGAAAATCGTTGTAGTGTTTCAGGCAACAGGTATGGGCTCTCATGCTCACACCAACCTCCACCCCGCTGATTTTGATGGTGTTGAATTCGTGCAACCATCTCATCATCAAACGGAGTAGCCGTTGCCACGTAGTGTAATTGGCTCAGGCTATCTAAACTTACTTGATGTTTTACCAACTTTTCAGCAAAGCTGGATTTGCCACTTCGAGCACCACCAAGGATCAATCGAACGGTCACAGCACTGCTCCAATAACAGCCAAACCGTTTTGAGCAAATATCACAACCACAAGGTAAATGAGCAGTTCCATGAGTTGCTGCGCAGCACCCAAACAGTCTCCCGTAAATCCACCTAGCCTGCTAATTAGCCAGCGTTTAAATAGATGACGAAATACAAATGCGATAGTAATAAGAACCAACGTTAAATAGCCATCGAGAAGCACACATGGAATTAACCCTGTGAACACGACTACCGCTAGTTCGCTATAGCTCTGCTTATGAGCGAGCGGTTTACTCTTACTGGTATCACTATCTGAGACATAAGGTGTGTTGAATATAAACGATGATGCAACTGCACGACTTAATGTATATCCAACTAACCAGATGGGAATCAAAGAGATAAGATCGCTTGCAGCGACAAGTAAGAGATACTTGCCCAATAAAGCCATGATTAACGCAGAAGAGCCGTAGGTGCCAATACGGCTGTCTTTCATGATGGTAAGACGACGTTCAACCGTCATCCCGCCACCAATACCATCTGCCATGTCAGCCAAGCCATCTTCGTGGAAGGCTCCGGTTAACATCAAGCTCAATACCATGGTTAAAAAAATGCTGATCTCTGGCGTTAAAATAAGCTCTGCGCATGCGTAAAATCCTGCGCAGATTGATCCAAGCAATATGCCTACTAGAGCAAAATACCGACCTGACTGATTCATTCTTTCGCTGCTGTACGGCAAATTTGCCGGAACAGGTATGCGAGAAAAAAAGCTGAGCGCCAAGAGAAACAGTTCAAACTGATATTTGAGTTTAGCCAGCATTACACTGTCACCCCGGCCTCTTCGAAACTCGCCATGTTGTTGTAAAACTCAGCAGCAGCTTTCAATAGAGGTACAGCAAGGACTGCGCCCGTACCTTCGCCAAGTCTCAAGCTTAAATTTAGTAATGGGGTTGCTTCGAGTAACTGCAGAACCTTCTTATGACCTGACTCATCAGAACAATGAGCAAAGATCATGTAGTCTCTACATTCTGGTTCAATCAGTGTGGCAACGTAAGCCGCGACAGTGACAATGAAACCATCCACAAGAACTGGCGTTTTCTTACGGTATGCACCTATAAACGCTCCAGCCATTTGCACAATCTCATAACCACCCACTTCTGATAGCGCCTGCTTCGCATTTTTGCCTTTACTGCGTTCAACACCTTTCGCTACCAATCGGCGCTTTTTCTCAAACTGTTCATCTGAGATGCCCGTACCTTTGCCCACACACTCAGCAACAGGAAGGTCCGACAGACTTGCCAATAAAGCCGCTGCGCTAGAAGTATTCGCAATGCCCATTTCGCCGAACATCACTAAATTGCTGCCCGCATCAATAATGCTTTCAACCAACGATTGACCGTAATCCAATCCCTGCTCAACCTGCTCAGGAGACATCGCAGATTGCTGAGCAAAGTTCTCTGTACGTCCACCTAAACGCTGAACAATAAAGTCAGGATGCTGGCTCTCAACTGGCAGCAAGATGCCAGTATCGATCACCTTCATCGCCACATCATTCGATCGACAAAAGCAGTTAATCGCTGCGCCACCAGCTAAGAAGTTCAATACCATCTGTTGTGTCACAGCACTAGGTGCGATGCTGATACCTTCATCTGCGATACCATGGTCGCCCGCAAACACCAATACCGTTGGTTGCTTAATAGAGATATGTTCAACCGCTTTCGACTTACCTTGGCTTTGGATAAGCGCCAATTGGTGAGCGACTTGTTCTAACTGACCTAAAGCGCCTAGTGGCTTGGTTTTTTGATTGATACGGTGCCAAATAGCATCGTTAAATGCGAGATCTAACATTATTGATTCCTTGAACAATGCTTATATTCGAAGTGAGATGACGCAGTCTACTCACAAAACCTATTTAACCGCAAACCGACAAAGCCTCTATCGATAAAAAACTTGTATATATTCTAGTAATTAGCTTAATTTCAAACCATTAAGAAACCGCGAGTGAATACAACTATGGACGACACCACAATATCTCCCCCCTATAAGCCCTGCCTTATCATTGCTGGTGCTTCAGGCTTAGTTGGTTCATGCTGTCTCAACATCGCGTTAAAAGAAAAAGCTATTGAACACATCTACACTCTGGGTAGAAAGCCACTTAATCTGCCCCAACTTTCCAGTAATCTAACGCAACTGATAGATGCAGACCTCAATGTGAAACATTGGGATGACGACGACATTCGCCCAGAGCTTGGCATCATTGCACTTGGTACAACGTTAAAACAAGCTGGCTCAAAGCAAGGATTAGAAAAGGTAGATTTTGAACTGGTTTGCCATGTCGCTCAGCGAATGAAGCTGCTAGGCGTCGAACGGCTAGCAGTGGTTTCTAGCTTGGGTGCTCATCCAAGATCCGGCTCTCACTATCTACGCTGTAAAGGCCGTATGGAAGAAGCCATTCGTCAACTTGGTTTTACTCATGTCACCTTTGTTAGACCCGGTCCATTGGTTGGGAAAAGAGACATAACAAGAACCGATGAGGTGCTGGTGCAAAAAATAATGTCCGTGGGTAAATATCTATTGTTCGGCAAGCTTAAAAATTTCATTCCAATTAAAGCAGAAGATGTTGCTCAAACCATGTTGTACTGCTTGTTCAATACCGATGCTAAACACGTTATGGCTCTGGACAGTATTGCTATGCGAAACATGCTTAGCCAATACCGCTAATACCCACCTTTACGTGACCAATAGTTAACCAGATAAACGTTCTAGTTACGGAACATACGCTTGTTACTTGCCATGGTGATTGCTTAGTCGTATGGGGGATGTTCTAATACCAGCAAATCTTTCAACGATTTGGTAATCACACATGCAGCAGGAACATTCGCCAACTTACTTCTTTTTTGACTACGAGACTTGGGGCACTAGCCCAGCTAAAGATCGTCCAAGTCAGTTTGCTGGCGTACGCACCGATATGGATTTTAATATCATCGGTGAACCGCTCGTTATCTACTGCCAATTACCATCTGATTATTTGCCAGCGCCTGAAGCTGCGTTGATTACAGGTATCACACCGCAAAAAGCGATGGCTCAAGGCTTATCTGAGCCTGAGTTTATTGCACGAATCCACAATGAGTTAGCGCTACCGAATACCACTAGCCTCGGCTACAACAGCATTCGCTTCGATGATGAAGTGACACGGTATACTTGTTATCGCAACTTTTTCGACCCGTACTCTTGGAGCTGGCAGAACAACAACTCACGTTGGGACTTACTGGACGTTATGCGTGCTTGCCATGCTCTTCGCCCTGAAGGTATTGCTTGGCCTGAAAATGAAGAAGGCTTTACCAGCTTCAAGCTTGAACATCTTTCCAAAGCAAATGGCATTGAACACGAGAATGCTCACGATGCGATGGCAGATGTGATTGCAACTATCGAATTGGCCAAAAAAGTTAAAGCAGCTCAACCAAAGTTGTTTGATTACTTCTTCACTATGCGCCACAAACGCAAACTCACTGAACTCGTAGATATCGTCAACATGACACCTCTCATGCATGTCTCTGGCATGTTAGGCAGAGAGTGCCAATATACAAGTTGGATCGTGCCTATTGCTTGGCATCCAACCAATCAAAATGCAGTGATAGTGGCGGACTTAGCGAAGAATCCACAACCTTTGATTGATTTGTCTAGCGAAGAGCTTCACAGACGTCTTTATACAAAACATGATGAACTGGCACCTGATGAACTCCCAGTTCCAGTGAAGCTAGTGCATCTAAATAAATGCCCTATTCTCGCACCAGCAAAGACGCTCACCGCCGAGAATGCCGACAAAATTGGTATTAACCGTGAAGAGTGTTTAGCTAATTTGGCGCTGATTCGCCAACATCCAGAAATTAGAGAAAAACTGGTGGCACTGTTTTCAATCGATCGTGAATATGAACAAAGCAATGATGTCGATACTCAACTGTACGATGGTTTCTTCTCACCAGCGGACAAGGCTGCAATGGATATCATCCGTAACACGCCACCAGAAAACTTAGGTGCTCTGGACATTACTTTCGCGGATAAACGCATCGAACCGCTACTGTTTCGTTATCGAGCTCGTCATTATCCTTGGACATTAGATGAGACAGAGCAGCGACGCTGGGCCAATCATTGCCGTGATTTTTATGAATCACGCATTGAAGATTACATGCTCAATTTAGAGAACTTAGTTCATGAGCATGAGAGTGACGAAAAGAAAATCGCTATTTTAAAATCCGTTTATCAATACGTCGAAAAACTCGTTTCCTAGGGCTACCTGCCCTAGTTTTATGTACTTATTAATGGCAACAACGTTTCATGGCTCAAACCTCACTTAAATATCTTGTTTCTATGGGAATGATATTTCTCTGTTTACTGGCAGGGAATAATCTTCAATCTTGGTTGGACATATCTATTCCGGGTAGCATCATTGGCATGTTGATCCTCTTCGGGCTCATGGCAAGCGGACTATTACCTTCCACTTGGGTTAAGCCAAGTGCCAGCTTGTTTATTCGCTACATGGTTCTGCTATTTATTCCAATCAGCGTTGGACTTATGGTTCATTTAGATATGTTGATGAATAACATCTGGGCAATTTTAGCCAGCGCTATAGGTGGGACAACCATTGTGCTTGTTGTGCTCGCATTCTCTCTTGATCGTTTACTAAAGAAAGGGGGTGAATGATGTGGTTGTTAGTCACCATTGCTGTATTCTTTTTTGCGCGTTGGGCGGCACGCAAGCTTAACTCACCTTTTGCGAACCCTTTATTAATCAGCATCGGCATTATTATTCCAACTCTGATTTTGCTTAAAGTTCCTTATGAAACTTACGCTCTAGATAATCAGTGGGTGAACTATTTACTCCAACCTGCCGTGGTTGCATTGGCGTATCCATTGTACGAGCAACTGCCTCAGATTCGAGCCAATTGGAAAATCATTATGCTAGCCTGTGGCGTGGGCAGTGCGATGTCTATGCTTACAGCAGGATTAATTGCCGCTGCCATGCATACCGATATTGCTTTGATTGCGGCATTAATGGGCAAATCAGTTACCACACCTATTGCTATGGAAGTGGCGAGTAACTTAGGTGGTGAGCCAGCCATAGCTGCTATTATGGTTCTACTTGTAGGCGTGTTCGGCGCTATCATGGCTTACCCAATTTATAACCTGCTTAATATCACCCACCCAATAGCCCGAGGGCTGACAATGGGAAATATTTCCCATGCTCTTGGCACAGCAACTTGTGCTGAGAAGGATCAAAGAGACGCCGCTTTTAGCTCACTCGCTTTAGTAGTATGTGGCGTGATTACCTCCGTCCTAGCACCAAGTCTTTTTGCTTTTGTTCTTTGGTTTGCGAGCTAACCTAATCTCATGAAACATAATTTGGCTCAGAAAATACTTATCCTTTGTTCTAAGCCAAATTACTTTTCACCTTTAATATGTGTGACATCACTCTAATTATGAAAACGTGAAACGCGTTACATTCATTAATGAGATTTTGATCGCAGTAAATCTAGCATATTCCCCTACACTAAAGCTCAATGTATTAATTAGGAATATCTATGAAAGGCCGTATTGAACAGGCATTAGCAGACATGCAACAACCGATGGCAGCGTTTTTAGCGCCTATCGTACTCGCTGATGATTTTGACGCGACATTATCTCCTGACCAATTCAAGCAGCTACTCTCCGTTTCGGAAATGAGTGATGCAGACCTTCGTATTGCGCTCTTGCCTCTTGCAGCCGCTTTTGCTTACGTGCCTATTTCGAAATTCTATGTTGGTGCACTAGCTCGTGGGTTGTCTGGCCGTATTTACTTCGGTGGCAATATGGAGTTCTCCAAAGTTCAAATGGGACAAACCATCCACGCGGAACAAGCTGCAATCAGCCATGCATGGATAAAAGGTGAAGAAGGTATCAGTGATATTACGGTTAACTACAGCCCTTGTGGTCACTGCCGACAGTTTATGAATGAGCTGACGACCTCAAAGAGCTTGATGATTCAGCTGCCAAAACGTGACGCTAATTCACTGCAATACTACCTGCCGGAATCTTTCGGCCCTGCTGACTTAGGTATCACGACGGTATTGATGCATAAAAACGATCACGGTTATAGCTGCGAAAATTCAGACCCACTCGTTCAATCCGCGGTTTCAGCATTAAATACCAGTTACGCACCGTATTCTGAAAACCTAAGCGGTGTAGCTTTGAAATCAAAATCAGGTAAATGCTACTTGGGTGCTTATGCAGAAAATGCTGCGTTCAACCCTAGCCTTCCACCGCTGCAAGTTGCCTTGATTCAGATGCGTATGGCTGGTGAGTCATTTGACAACATAGAAGCCGCTGCATTAGCGGAACTAAAGAAAGGCAGTGTTAGCCATTTGGTTGATACCAAATCGACGCTCGCATCGCTTAATCCACGGTTAGAAGTGAGTTACATCGAGCTCTAAGCTCGAAATGGATAGTAGAAAGCCAGACTGTTGTCTGGCTTTTTTGTCTAATCAACTTCACTCGTTATCTCATCGAGCAAATTTTTCCAACGCACTCTCTTTATCCATGGGTTTAAAGAAGTAGTAGCCTTGCACTTCATCCACGTTCCAAACATTTAATTTACGAAGCTGTGAAGCATTTTCTACGCCTTCTGCCACAGTGGTCATTCCTAACTCCTGTGACATATGGATGATATTTCTAACCAGTGATTTGGCTTTATCGTTGGTTTCCAGAGCATCAATGTAGGATTTATCGAGTTTGATAATATCCAATGGGAAGTTACATAAAGAGCTGAATGATGAATAACCTGTGCCGAAATCATCCAAGGCAAGCTGTACACCGAGAGATTTAATCACATCCATACGGTCAATAATCTCTTCTTCACTGCCCAACAGGATACTCTCTGTCAGTTCTAACACCAGTTGCCCTTGGGTTAACTGATATTTTTTAATCATTTTAGTCAAGGTTTCTACCAGACTCTTATGATTAAAATGCGGACTGGAAAGGTTCACATGGATGCTTAATCGATTCTGAGATGACGAGGTGCTTTTCTGCTGCATCTCTTTAATAAACTGGCATGCCTGTTCGAGAATGGACTCTCCCAATTCCACAATCAAACGTCGCTGCTCAGCCAACGGAATAAACACATCCGGTGGAATCATACCTAAAGACGGGTGTTTCCACCTTGCCAATGCTTCAAAGCCGACAACTTGACCGTTGCTCGCATTCACTATTGGCTGATAGAAAGGCACTATTTCGTTATTTTTCAGAGCCAGCATGATGTCACGATTCAACGACAACGACTCTTTAGAGCGAACCTTCAATTCTTCATCAACAATCACTAAGCCTTTTTTGCTCGCGGCTTTGATTTCGGTCAGCGCATAAAGCCCTACATAGCTGAAATTTTCAAAGCTATCGAAGTGTGAAGAAGACGGAACCAAGGCGGCTTTCAGACCAATATCGAACTCAAACCCGGAAACATGCATTTTTGACGAATATTTTTCCAGCACACGATTTGCCATTTCTTCCAAATGCACGTAGTTCTTCTCTTCGTCCCAAACAAGGAACTCGTTCTCACTAATCCGTCCTACACTTTGGTCGCCAAAGTTGCGCAGTAAGCACTCTGCAAAGTGTTTGAGTACATCATCGTGAGCGACGTGGCCGTAGATTTCGTCAATTTCTTTTAAACGCGTGGCATTGAAATAGAGCAGAGAAAACCCGTCACCTTCGGAGGAATGCTGGAAATAACTCTTAAACAAGTTAATAACTGTTGGTCTATTAAGTAAACCGGTCGAGGCATCTTTATGAGTCAGTGAATCAATCAGCACTGCTTGTTGTTTCTGTTCACTGATATCTTTGATAGAGAGCATGACCGAGATTCTTCCATCTTGCTCAAATTGAGTTGCCTCAATTATGCAATAGACAGTGTCACCCTCTTTGTTGGACAACCAAGCCTCAAACTGACGTAATCCTTGCGCAAGGTTAATGTACAGTTGGTCAGCGCTGCACAGATCTCCTGCCTCATGTGAGCAAAGTATTTCAATGTTATTTCCGACCAAATCTTCACGCTGATAGCCCAGCAGATCCAAAAGCATTTGGTTTACATCCACAATCATTTTTTCAACCACTAGCACCATGCCTAGTGATTGGCTGTGGTAAAGCGCTTCAAACTTTTGCAAAGTATCCTTCAATTGCCCTTCCGTCTTTGAAGAGGCATGAGCTAAAGATTGAACCAACTTAGTAATGCGTTCGAACTCGTCTTTGTGGCCTTCTAAATCAACATCTGAACTCGATATCAATGACTTGATATCTTGTTCGAAGTAATTAAATCGCTTACCAATATTGTTTCGGAATAAAACGAATGTAATACAAGCGACTATGCTAGCAACCACAGCAATCGCAATGATCAAATAGTAGAAAACAGCTTCACCCTTTTGATAATAAGTTCGCGGCTCTTTGGTCTCTAGTACAGCAATGACTTTGCCAGATATATCAGTGAGTGACGTATAGTGATAAAGCTCCGATTTGCTTCTTTTAACTCCTGAGTCATGCTCTCTATCAGAGTTCAGATCATAGCTATGGAAATCGAGACTCGCCATCTCCTCTTGATCGACAATGATCGAATTACTCGCCGTCAATATACCTTCAAATGCCGATGGGAAACGGAGCGATAAATGTTGTCCCCAAATCATCCAGCCAGCAAACGGAGCATCTGCTGTCCCGTCTCGAACCGGACTAACACTAACAACCCATATGTCGTCATCTAAACGAATTAAACCTGAAATACTGGTTTTATTTGCTGAAAGTTTGCTCTGCATATCGATAAGGTGATGAGCAATGCCTTCGTCACTAATGACTGTCGTGGTAAATGATTCGATATCTTCAATGTCACGACCAACGCCAACTTGAAATCTTCTGTCTGGTGTTAAGTACGAAATGAAGTCCAAACCTAAAACATCGAGCTCATCAACATGAAGATTTCGTTCAGCAAATCCGTCATCTTGCTTTGCGAGTAGGTCATAGGACTCATTCCAATACGCCCAGTCATAAGACGCAGTTTCTTGCCTTGAACTTAATGAGCGAATAACGAAAGAAGCCTGCGAACTTGCTTTGTGGATCTCGATGTTTTCAAGCTCATTGAGACTGAACAGGAAAAAATAACGGGTGAGAAAAAGACTGCTGAAAATGATGCCAGCAAGACCAACAGCAAATAAAAAAGCTGTTTTAGTATGTAGTGTTACAAAACGAAATTTGTTCTTCAAAGTACCTTCCGCTACTCAATGAGTACTTCCGTAACAAATAGCACAAAGCCATAAATAAATTAATGACATAGCTTCACTTAACTCATCGCCATAGTCAAAAAAACATTTTTAAGTATTCCAAACGGTATTTAAATCACAGACTGACTACTATGAAGACTTTAAGCAATATATCGCTCCGTAACTCACTCTTCTTAAAGCACATACAGCAGATTTCAATGCCGATTTATCAATTATAGTCAGTGCACAGATTTCTCACCTTCTTCATGACGCCATGTCGATTCCCTGCTAATTTCAAATTCTAATTTCAGACTATTGAAAGGATGCTCATGTTTGAACAAGTGATTCGGATACTTTTCCCAGTGATGGCTCTGGTTGTTGTGGGATATTTTATCGGGCGTTGGCTAAAACCGGATTTTCAACCGATTAACCGAATCAACATGGAAGCGTTCGTTCCTGCCCTTGTTTTTTCATCCCTTTCTACAATGCCATTAAGTGCAAACGAGTTACCTCTGATCAGTGCATCACTGGTATCTGTGCTTGTTCCTGGCTTATTAATGATCCCAATCTGTAAGATCGGTGGTTGGAATTACAAAGCTTGGGCTCCACTTCATATGTTCAGAAACAGTGGGAATTTAGCTATCCCACTATTTACTTATACCTTCGGTGAGGCTGCTCTCTCGTCTGCAGTATTGCTCTTTGTGGTTTCTGCTTGCCTACACATCAGTATCGGACTTGCTGTGTTAAGTAAAGGCGGCTCATTGAAACAGATCTTCACGGCGCCTGTCTTTATCGCTGCTGCTGTAGCTATGTGTCTTAACTTATCGGGCACTTCGGTTTGGGGACCACTGTATGAAGCAACGAAACTACTAGGGCAAGCCGCGGTGCCAGTTATGTTGCTGTCCCTAGGCTCACAAATGACTAATATGAAAATGGCGGGGTTAAAAGTAGGGTTAATCTCTACTGCGCAATCACTCCTAACTGGAGCTATCGCATTTAGTTGTATTTACTACTTCATCCCGCTCCCACCCATGCAGTTAAAGATGATGGTGTTGTTTACTATGCTGCCTCCTGCGGTGATGAATTATCTCTTCGCTGAACGCTATAAGATAGAATCGACTAACGTGGCGTCTATGGTGCTGTTTGGCAATTTCTTAGGTATTTTTACGCTTCCTTTACTGCTTGTTTTCGCATTTTCGCTTTAGGGAATGCAATACGTAAACCAAAGTCAATAAGAGTAAAACAACATAAAGTCGATTTCTTAGCCAAGACGGCAGACTTACAATTAAGCCATAGGAAACCTGTGGAATAATTGTCATGAAAAGAATCACCTCCCTCATCATATTAATGTGGCTGCCAAGTGTGCTGCTTACATGGTCATCTGACGCCAACTATTTTTACTGGCGTCACCAGCTCACGATTCTCACAGGTGCTCTTGGTTTTGCATACATGGCCGTCGCTATGCTGCTCGCCATGCGTATTCCTAGAGTTGAAGAATATGTCCACGGTTTAGACAAAGGCTATGCCATCCATAAACAGATGGGCATTGGTGCACTCGTTACAATGGTGATGCACTGGGTGTTAATCGAATCACCAAAATGGCTAGTGAGCCTAGGATTAATGGAAGGCCAACAAAGACGCCAACGCTTAGGCGCTGTGGTAGAAGGGATTAACTGGACTCATTGGGCAAAAGCGGTTGGGGAATACACTTTCTATATCTTCATTGCGTTTGTCGCGATTAGCCTAATTCAAGCGATTAGTTATCGAAAATTCCGTCTAACACACAAAATCGCTGGCGCAATATTCCTTGCAGGTTCATTCCACGGATTATTACTGCTGGATTATCAATGGAGTGCAATTGGTTTGAACTCTGTTATCTGGATTGCCGCAATTGTTGGTTCAATCAGTGCTGTGATCTCGTTGACAGGTTTGATTGGCAGAGCTCGAATTGTGAATGGTGAAGTTACTGATATTGAACGCGTTCATGACGACGTCAGTCAATCTCGCGTGCTGCACGTAAAAATGAAACTGGAAGGTTCAATGAAATACACTGCAGGCCAATTTGCCTATGTGAATTTCCTTGATGGCGAAGCCCCTCACCCTTTTTCAGTATTGAGCTACGACACTCATAATCAACAGTTAGAATTCGCCATTAAAGATCTAGGTGACTATACCCATGAACTCTACGACAACCTTTCAGTTGGTAGAAAAGTCGCTGTGGAAGGTGGTTATGGTCGATTCCATATACCAAAAGCGTCAAACCAAGTTTGGATTGGTGCAGGTATCGGTATTGTTCCGTTCATTGCATGGCTAAATCAACTGGTTCGCTTGCCTCACTCTACCAGTAGACGCATTGAACTCTTCTATTGCAGAGACAACGATGATCAAACCTACTTTGTAAAAATGCTGGAAAAGTTAGTCAGTAAACTGCCGTTTGTTAACTTGCATATTTATACCGCTAGCCACAATGAGTTCTTGTGTGCAGACAGAGTGGCTCAAACTGTCGACCTTTCCGATGCGAGTGTCAGTTTCTGCGGTCCAATTAATTTCGGCAACATATTGAAAGATAAGCTTTTAGGATTAGGATTAAACAAACAAAACTTCCACTCTGAACGCTTTGTAATGCGATAAAACCAAAGACAGAGAAGACTTGCGCAAACGATTGCTTTTCTAAGATATTCCAGTATCATGGCGGCAGTTTTTAGCTACTACCACATAATTAAAAAAGGAATATCTATGTTTGGGACTGCTACACGTGAGAACGCGACCCGTGTGCTTTTACTTGGCTCTGGAGAACTTGGCAAAGAAGTGGCGATTGAGTGTCAACGTCTGGGTCTTGAAGTTATCGCTTGTGACCGCTATGCAGATGCACCAGCGATGCAAGTAGCTCACCGCAGCCATGTTCTCAATATGTTAGATGGTGAAGCACTTCAGAAGATTATCGAACTAGAAAAACCTGATTACGTCGTTCCAGAAATTGAAGCTATCGCTACACAAAAGTTAGTAGAACTCGAAGCACAAGGGCTGAACGTCGTTCCAACGGCAAGAGCAGCGCGTTTAACGATGAACCGCGAAGGTATTCGTCGTTTAGCAGCGGAAGAACTCTCTCTGCCTACGTCACCGTTTAAGTTTGCAGATAGCTATGACGATTTCGTTGCTGCGGTAGAGCACGTTGGTATCCCATGTGTTTGTAAGCCAGTAATGAGCTCTTCTGGTAAAGGTCAAAGCGTCATCAAAACTGAAGCGGACATCGAGAAAGCGTGGAAATACGCGCAAGAAGGTGGTCGCACTGGTGCCGGTCGTGTGATTGTTGAAGGCTTCATCGACTTCGACTACGAAATTACTCTATTGACCGTACGCGCGGTTGACGGTGTGCACTTCTGTGCGCCAATTGGGCATCGTCAAGAAGACGGTGACTATCGTGAATCATGGCAGCCACAAGTAATGTCTGAAAATGCGCTAAAGGCGGCAGAATACGTTGCAGAGCAAATCGTTAATGCACTTGGTGGATAT
This sequence comes from Vibrio sp. HM8-C, assembly GCF_058630515.1. Taxonomy (NCBI): domain Bacteria; kingdom Pseudomonadati; phylum Pseudomonadota; class Gammaproteobacteria; order Vibrionales; family Vibrionaceae; genus Vibrio; species Vibrio sp. HM8-C. Next base: position 631,020 of record NZ_JBMMKS010000001.1, on the reverse strand, counting down.
GGCATCTTCGGTGTTGAACTGTTTGTTAAAGGTGACCACGTGATCTTTAACGAAGTCTCTCCTCGCCCACATGATACCGGTCTGGTGACTTTGGTATCCCAAGACGTCTCTGAGTTCGCATTGCATGTGCGCGCGTTTACAGGCATGCCTATTGGTCAAATTACTCAATATGGACCTTCAGCATCCGTTGCAATTCTAGGCCAAGGCACTTCAACCAACATTCGTTTTGACGGCATTGGTGAAGCATTATCTATTCCTCAATCTCAAATTCGTCTGTTTGCGAAACCAGAGATCGACGGTCGCCGCCGTTTAGGCGTGGCTCTTGCTCGTGGTAAAGATACCACTGAAGCCGTAGATAAAGCGCTGGACTGTGCGCAAGCAGTGAAGATTATTTACTAAGCTCAATACTTAAAAAAGAACCCAGCAAATGCTGGGTTCTTTGTTTTCTAGAGCTAGCTTTTAATCAGCCAGACCTCTTCTGAAAATCTTGATAGACCTTTTTTCGCTCTCTTAGGATGCTGAGCATTTGCCGTATCTTGATAAAGTCTTTCTACACGAAACTCAGCAAACAGCTCTTCAACTTCAACTTGAGGAACACTAAATGGAGGGCCTGCCATTTCATGCTGCTCATAGTCTAATGTCACCAGCAAAATTCGCCCGCCCGGATTCAATAGCGATTTAAGGCGTTCGACATACTCTTTACGCATATCTTCAGGCAGCGCTATAAGTGCCGCTCTGTCATAAACAATGTCGTAAGTACCGACAGGAGCAGTAAAATAATCGCCAGTGTAAATGGAAAGCTCGTCAAACTGATATAGCTCGTGATGACCATTTACCTGAATCACTAACGGAGTATAAAAATGCTCAGCGAAGAATGAACGAACCGCAATAGTACTGAGTTCAACGCCGTGCACTTCATCATGCTTCGTCGCGAGCCAAATTAGATCTTCGCTCTTGCCACACAAAGGAACAAACACCTTTTCTTCTCTTTTAGGCTCTGTTTTGTGCCAGTGGTCCATTAACAGCGGATTAACATCATCTAAGTGGAAACCAATCTGGTTGGATGCCCATTTGCTATGCCAGAATTCGGGATCTTTCATCAATACTCTCAAATTGTGTCTACGATTATTGGCTCGTAAGAGTACCCATTTCTTATTCGCAGAGATAGTCAAATCTCATTCCACATAATGCGTTACATTCTTTTACAACATCTATGGGAACTCTAACTCCCTGTTAAAGCTCTTATTTACACAAGCGAAAAGTGTGAGCCTTTAGACAATAACAATATTGAACTCGGAAAAGAGATTGAATTGGGCTGTTGTAGCTCCATATCACTAGTACGGCTTCTTAGCTTTGTAATCTGAAAAATGCGCCTTTAAATGCCACTTTTGATTTTTCAGCACAAACCAAGGAGAGTGAATGAGCCAGTTCCTACGTACCACGGCCCTAATGCTTCTAGTATTGAGCCGAGCACCGGCGTTCGCAGCTGTACCACCGACAATGCCATCAAAAGCACAAGGTGGAGAATTTGAAAATCAACTTACATCCCAGCGCTTCAAACATAGCTTAAGCGGTTTGTATGCCATCTCAACGACCGAAGAAACCGTATATCAACCATACGATGACTTCGATGTTCTATATAGCAAATCACACTATGCCCAAGCAGAGCTGGAAACGCTATGCAAAAGCACTGCTCTACTAACATCAACCGAAGCGTATTTTGCAGGTGTTAAATCTGCTCACAGAGCAAAGGAAAAAGTGAACACTGAGCTGGATGGAGATACTGCACGTATCACAGACTTAGCTCGAGCAACAATCGTAGCAAATGATATTTCTAGTCTGATGGATGCCTATGAAACCCTCAGTAAAGAAGCAACGATTGTAAAAGTGAAGAATCGATTCAAAACCCCTGCTGCGTCAGGGTATCGGGACTTAAACATTCTGGTTGAGTTACCTAAAACTGGCATCATCGCGGAAGTGCAGTTTCACTTAAAAGCAATTGCAGACGTGAAAAATGGTGCTGAACATAAACTTTATGAACAAATCCAGCACATTGAACGACTTGCAAAACGAGAGCAACGGTCTTACACGTCACTAGAAACAGCTAAGATTAACCGCATTCGTAGCGAATCAAAAAACCTTTACCAACAGGCTTGGCAGCCATACATCACCACGCATATCCAAGCCGCTTAAAACAATTCAACCACCTGTTACTAGATAAGTAACGGGTGGTTGATTCATTTTTCAGGACTGATAACAAAAGACCACGCAACTTGGCGTGGTCTAATACTGGCTACTATTTCGCGACTTTAATGTTCTCTACGCGGGCTTTTAATTTCTGCCCCGGACGGAACGTAACAACTCGTCGAGCGGTAATCGGAATGTCTTCACCCGTTTTTGGATTTCGACCAGGACGTTCATTCTTGTCACGTAAATCAAAATTACCAAAACCGGAGAGTTTTACCTGTTCGCCACCTTCTAGTGCTTTACGAATTTCTTCGAAAAACACTTCAACCGTTTCCTTGGCATCCCGTTTACTAAACCCTAGTTTTTCGAACAGGTTTTCAGCCAATTCGGCCTTTGTGAGCGCCATAAAACTTCCCTCAAAGCTATGTTTAACCTTGCTGTCCAACGACAGCGCCAGAGCAATTTTGTTTAGCCAATCAACGACATATCAGCTTTACGAGAAAAGTGTATGCCAAGCTTATGATTTTCGCCAACTTTTTTATTTGGCCCAAGCCTCAACCTCTGTTAAATCAAACGCATATAATATCGATAAAAAGCACATTAAAAACTAATAACACAGTAAATTATCACCAACGCTCAACCAATAACTTCAATAAACATACAATATTTAGATTTTTATTCTTATTGATAGGCAATGAAAATTCTCTGTTATTTTTATCAATAATTTGGCTATTTATCAATAAATTAGCGTATTTCCTAATTTGAAGACAATTTCTTTAATTCTTTTTCTTTTCTTCACTTCACATTTAACAGACAAAAAAAGAGCAGGTTTTACAACCTGCTCTTTTGCTCATTAATAGTCTTATCACTTTAAGACTAAATTAGTCTCGTAGGCTAGCGCCAAACTGTTCAGATACTGCTTTAACAATCGCTTCTACTGCCGCTGCAATATCAGCTTCTTCTAGCGTACGCTCAACTGATTGTAGAGTCAGTGCGATAGCAAGGCTCTTCTTACCTTCTTCAACACCTTTGCCTACATATACGTCGAATAGATTTGCATCTTTAAGTAGTTCGCCACCAGACGCATAACATGCTGCTACGATATCGCCAGAAGCAATGTTTTCGTCAACAACAACAGCAATGTCACGACGGTTTGAAGGGAACTTCGATACCGAAGCCGCTTCAGGGATAACACGTGAGTTAATTGCATTCCACTCGATTTCAAACACAACTGTGCGACCGTTCAGGCCAAACTTACGCTCTAGTTCTGGGTGAACAGTACCAATCACACCAACTTGCTTGCCATCTACGATAATTGCAGCAGATTGACCTGGGTGTAGAGCAGGATGACGAGTTGCAACGAAGCTGTACGCTTTCTCATTCGCGGATAGCTCAAGAATAGCTTCTAGATCGCCTTTCAAATCGAAGAAATCTACCGTTGCTGTTTCCATCCCCCAGTGTTCTTCACCGCGAGTACCTGCAATAACACCTGCAAGCATCGGCTCTTGACGCATACCGTTTTCAGCCGTTTCACAAGGGATGAAACGTAGACCGTATTCAAACAGACGAACACGTGGCTGCTGACGTTTTTGGTTATGAACAACGGTGTTTAGCAGACCTTGAATTAAACCTAAACGCATTGCTGACATGTCCGCAGAAATTGGGAATGGCAGAATCAATGGTTCAACATCGTTAACGATCAGTTTTTGTTGCTCAGGCTCAACGAAGCTGTATGTAATTGCTTCATGGTAACCACGGTCAACAAGAAGGTCACGAACACGCTTAAGCGGCAAATTCGCTTCGTTTTGAGCGTTCATGTTTAGTGCTGCAATCGGTGCTTGATTTGGGATCTTGTTGTAACCGTAGATACGACCAACTTCTTCAATCAAATCTTGCTCAACAGCAATATCAAAACGCCATGTTGGTGCTGTCGCAGTCCAACCTGCATCTGTTGTTTCAACAGACATACCAAGGCGTTCAAGGATCTCAACCACTTCTGCATCAGCAATGTGGTGGCCCAATAGGCTATCAAGTTTAGTACGACGCAGTGATACTGTATTTGGCTTAGGTAAGTCAGCTTCTGACTCAACCGCTACTACAGGTGCTACTTCGCCACCACAGATTTCAACAAGAAGCTGTGTTGCGCGTTCCATTGCATTCACTTGCAGTGCGAAATCCACACCACGCTCAAAACGCATTGAAGAATCAGTGTGTAGACCGTAGCTACGAGCACGACCACGGATATGATCAGGTGCAAAGAATGCACACTCTAGTAGTACGTCTTTCGTTTCAGTACTAACGCCTGAGCTTTCACCACCGAAGATACCCGCAATAGCTAGGGCTTGTTTGTGGTCAGCAACAACAAGTGTGTTAGCGTTCAGTTCAGCTTCAGTACCGTCTAGCAGAGTTAGTTTCTCGCCTTGTTCAGCAAGACGAACAACGATACCACCTTCAATTTTCGCTAGGTCAAATGCGTGCATTGGCTGACCTTGCTCCAAAAGAATGAAGTTTGTGATATCAACGACTGGATCGATCGAACGAATACCACAACGACGTAGTTTCTCTTGCATCCAAAGTGGCGTTTCAGCTTGTACATTTACGTTCTTGATAATACGACCAAGGTAACGTGGACATGCTGCTGGTGCTTTCACTTCGATTGAAACCACATCATCAATTGAAGGAGCAACTGGAGCAACTGAAGGCTCAGTCACGTCTGCACGGTTTAAAACACCCACTTCACGAGCCATACCACGAATGCTGAAACAGTCTGCACGGTTTGCAGTCAGGTCAACATCAACAGTCACGTCGTCTAGACTTAGGAACTGACGGAAATCAGTACCGATAACCGCATCTTCTGCCAATTCCATGATGCCTTCTGCATCGATATCAATACCTAGCTCAGAGAATGAACAAAGCATACCGTGTGAAGGTTGGCCACGCAGTTTCGCTTTCTTAATAGTGAAGTCGCCTGGAAGGACTGCGCCCACAGTTGCAACAGCAACTTTTAGACCTTGACGGCAGTTTGGTGCACCACAAACGATGTCCAATAGCTCTGCCTCACCCACGTCCACTTTCGTTACACGTAGTTTGTCTGCGTCTGGGTGCTGACCACATTCAACAACGTGACCCACTTTTACGCCAGTGAATTTGCCAGCAACTGGAAGTACGTCATCGACTTCTAGACCAGCCATAGTGATTTGGTGCGTTAGTTCGTCAGTAGTAACCGCTGGGTTTACCCACTCACGAAGCCATGATTCGCTGAATTTCATTGTGTCTCTACCCTTGAATTACTTGAACTGTTTAAGGAAACGAAGATCGTTTTCGAAGAACGCTCGTAGGTCGTTTACGCCGTAACGAAGCATAGTTAAACGCTCTACGCCCATACCGAATGCGAAACCAGAGTATTTTTCAGGGTCGATACCAACACTGCGCAGTACGTTCGGGTGAACCATGCCACAACCTAGTACTTCTAGCCATTTGCCGTTTTTACCTTTCACGTCAACTTCCGCTGAAGGTTCAGTGAATGGGAAGTAAGAAGGACGGAAACGTACTTCAACTTCTTCTTCGAAGAAGTTGCAAAGGAAATCATTCAAGATACCTTTTAACTGTGCAAAGTTTACGTTCTCATCCACTAACATACCCTCTACTTGGTGGAACATTGGGGTATGTGTTTGGTCGTAGTCATTACGGTATACGCGGCCTGGTGCGATGAAACGGAATGGTGGCTTACCATTTTCCATCGTACGAATTTGTACACCTGAAGTGTGAGTACGCAACATCAAATCTGGGTTGAAGAAGAATGTATCGTGGTCAGTACGAGCTGGGTGATCTTCCGCAATGTTTAGCGCATCGAAGTTGTGGAATGCGTCTTCGATTTCAGGACCAGACTCAGTGCTAAAGCCTAGTTCACCAAAGAACTTCTCGATACGCTCGACAGTGCGAGTCACTGGGTGAAGACCACCATTTTCAATGCGACGACCAGGTAGTGTCACATCAATGGTTTCTGCCGCTAGCTTAACTTCAAGCTCTGCACTTTGCAGAGCGTCTTTACGCAGTGCAATCACTTTTTGAACTTCAGCTTTAGCCACGTTGATTTCTTGGCCAGCTGTACGACGTTCTTCCGGTGGTAGCTTACCTAGGCTTTGAAGTTGAACAGTTAGTTCGCCTTTCTTACCCAGATACTGAACACGCACTTCATCAAGTGCAACTAACGACGACGCAGCTTCAACCGCCGCTGTCGCATTAGCAATAATCTCTTGTAGATGTTGCATCGTTTCCTCGTCTGCTGATTAGCAGTTTCCATAAGGAGCCCAAAAGGGTTCCTTCGACTCTAAAAAAGGGAGTCATAAAGAGTGACCGTATGGGTTTCTTGGGATATCTCAAATAGCTGTACATAGTAACGAAAGCTGGCGTCAAAGCCAAATTGAAATACGCTTCACGCGCACTTTCGTTTAAATAATAAGCAAGAAATTTGAGGAGAAGATAGTCAGAAAAGCGGAATGCTCAAATCATTAGATATGAAGTAGTTTTAAACCCAAAAAATTGGGGCTTTTGCCCCTCTTTAAACACCTTAGAATTTCGCCGAACGCACCTGATTACGTCCAAGCTGCTTGGCTTTATACAGAGCTTTATCCGCAAGACTCATCAGTGCAGTGTACTCTTTCATCTCAGGATGAAACTGAGCCACACCGACGCTCATGCTACCAGACCAAACGTCATCGCCAAATTCCACATTCAACTGGTTAATTTCTTTGAGAACTTGCTCCGCGATATGGACGCCCCCTTCTAAATCGGTGTTTGGGCAGATAACAAAGAACTCGTCACCGCCTAAACGGCATACGATGTCATCGTTGCGAAACCTCTGTTTGAGACAGCGTGAGAACTCTATCAGCACAGCATCTCCAGCCTCATGTCCACAAGTATCGTTCACTTGTTTAAAATGGTCTGCATCTATCATCATGCAAGTAAGATCCGAACCTAACTCGACAGAACGATGCCAATAATCATGTAACTGTTGCATCGCTTGACGTCGATTAGGTAGTGAGGTCAGGCTGTCTGTCAATGACAACTTTTCTAATTGCTTGTTAGCTCGATGTAGCTGGCGGGTACGTTCTTCTACTTTGTCTTCTAATGATTGGTTCAAACGCACCAGTTCTTTGTTACGAGCAGAAACTTGCTGGAACAGGCCATTTAATGCGTTAAGTAGCGGCTCGATAGCGGCATCTCTCTCTCGTTGCTCACGCTTATAAGCTTCGAAAGGATCTTCTCCCGCTTCTATCGCTCTAACCTGTCTCGCCATACTCTGATCGATACCCAAAATATGATAAGCCAGCCAATGAATGAGAAACTCAAGCAGAAGTACCGCAGGTCGATGATCGTCGTCGGCAATAAAAGCCTGCATACTATTAATCTCGAGCATAAAGGAACGATGTACTTGGATATGTTCACTGAGATGCTCATCAGCAATACCGACATCGCGCATTAACTGTTCTTCTTCTTTGAAATGAAACTCAGCATAGCGTGCTAACTCAAACAGCGCCTTACGCACGTCTTCAGTAGACACATTATTCTCTGATAACAGTCCTCCGTACTGATTAACGAACCCCACCAAATACAGGTGCTGTTCATCGACCTCGTTAAGACCTGTTTCAAAATGCTTATCCCATTCAAACGATTTCATCTAGCTCTTTGTTCTCCAATTCAGTGCGAATAATTCACACTTAGATACCCATAAATTTTGTAATGTTAACACTTAATATTTAAGCACTATACGTTATAGCTTGTAGGAAAATTTGTATTTGAAGCACAATTTGATTCAATTTCATTTGCTTATTGAAATACTTGTTCACAAATCACCCTCCTGCTTTTCAAGCATTACTGAGTGTTCCTAGCTATGCTTCCTGTAGTAATTATCAAAGCTAAGTATGCACAATGAAGAAAACGTTACTGTTTATATGTCTATCCTTGCTATCTATTCCTACGCTTGCTCAATATCGAGCAGAAAAAGTGATGGAGGGTTTACTGGTTCCTTGGAGTATGAGTTTTATCAATGAAACCCAAGCACTAGTCACCGAACGTAATGGCAAAATTCTAATTGTCGACTTAAAAGCGAATACAAAGAAGCAGTTACTTGAAGTTACCGATGTTGCTGCACAAGGACAAGGTGGCTTACTCGATATCGCCATTTCCCCTTATGACAACCAAACGTTTTATTTCACCTACAGTAAGAAAACCAGCTCTGGTGCTGATACTACATTAGCAATAGCGAAATTTAGTGGAAGTAAGGTGACACAATGGAATGACCTACTGATCACCACTTCAAATTCTGACACTTCTCGCCACTTTGGCAGCAGAATAGTTTTCATCAATGAACATGTTCTTTTCACTGTAGGAGACCGAGGAATAAGACCTAATGGACAAGATCTCTCAACACATGCAGGCAGTATTCTCAGACTCAACCTTGATGGTAGTGTTCCAAAAGATAATCCGTTTGTAGCAGTTAAAAACGCTCGCCCAGAGATTTGGAGTTTTGGACACCGAAATCCCCAAGGCTTGTATTTTGATCAGCAGAGCCAAGATTTATGGGAAATTGAGCATGGTCCGAGAGGCGGAGACGAGATTAATCTCATTAAGAAAGGCGCAAATTATGGTTGGGCGAAAACTTCGTATGGCAAAGAATATTGGGGTCCACTAGATGTGGGTGAAAGCAAGGAAGCAAAAGGTATTGAATCACCTTCGAAAGTTTACATTCCGTCTATCGCTCCAAGCGGTTTATTGCTTTATAGAGGCAACCGTTATCCCAACCTCAATGGCAAACTGCTAACTGGCGCTTTGAAACTCACACATATCAATGTGATTACTATGGATGACAATCACTCAGCGGTTAAAGAAGATAGATTATTGGAAGATCTACAAGAGAGAATACGCGATATAAAACTCTCTCCTAGCGGGTGGATCTATTTCACCACTGACAGCGGCAACATATATCGCTTACTATCTGAAAGCTAAATTTCAGATATAAAAAACCTCGACATAATCGAGGCTTCTTTATTTGGAGCGACACGCGAGGTTCCCATTCTTTTGAACGAAAAGGCGTGACCTCAACCTTGGCAAAGTATGCGCTCTAACAGATGAGATTGTGTGCTCTGAATTTCAGAGCATAAAAAAACCTCGAATTAATCGAGGCTTCTTTATTTTGGAGCGACACACGAGGTTCGAACTCGTGACCTCAACCTTGGCAAGGTTGCGCTCTACCAACTGAGCTAGTGTCGCAATTTGTATGGTGCCCCGGGCCGGACTTGAACCGGCACGACTCGAAAGTCGAGGGATTTTAAATCCCTTGTGTCTACCAATTTCACCACCAGGGCACACAATTCTTTTTGATGACTTTTTGTCATCTTGATACCGCATTACGCCATATCAATTTAATTTGGAGCGACACACGAGGTTCGAACTCGTGACCTCAACCTTGGCAAGGTTGCGCTCTACCAACTGAGCTAGTGTCGCAATGGAGGCGCGTACCGGAATCGAACCGATGTACACGGATTTGCAATCCGGTGCATAACCACTCTGCTAACGCGCCTTCGACTTCAAGAAACTCGCTTTGTCGCGTTCCTCTTGAGTACGGGATGCATTCTACGGATTCGAAAGAATGAGTCAACACAATTTTTTTGATTTTAAATCGTTTGTCTATTTTGCATTCAAAAAGCACCAAATTGGTCATTTTGTTAGCAAAAAAGCTTATGTTTTCCATGAGATAACTGAAACTGAGAACCACTAAACTAGCGTTTACATCTTCTGATATAACGAAATCGAAAACACTAAGCATAAAAAAACGGGCTTACGCCCGTTTCTATCGATTTAGTGGTTTTCTTCATTGAGAAGGTCATCTTTGGCAGCCATCAAATATTGCGCCATCGACCAGTAAGTTAGGAATGTTGCGATGTATAGTGCGCCATAACCTAACCAGATCATCCAATCGTCATAGCGCCAAATAAGAACCCAAAGTGCAAACATCTGAGTTAATGTTTTTACTTTGCCAATCCAAGAAACCGCAACACTTGCACGCTTGCCAATTTCCGCCATCCATTCGCGCAGAGCTGAAATAATGATTTCACGAGCAATCATGGTAACAGCAGGAATAGTAATCCAGATGTTGTGGTAGTACTCGGTGATTAGAATTAGTGCGGTAGCAACTAGAACTTTATCAGCCACTGGGTCGATAAACGCGCCAAAGCGGGAAGTTTGACCAAGTTTACGTGCCAACATCCCATCTAACCAGTCGGTGAAACCCGCGACCCAGAACACCATTGCAGCAGCAAAAGGAGCCCATTGATAGGGAAGATAGAACACGACAATAAATACTGGAATCAGAAAAAGTCGTAGTAAAGACAGAATGTTGGGAATGTTAAAACGCATATTATTAGGCTCTTATCAACTGCAGTTTAATGGTGATGTATTTTTGTTATTGTTTCAATGCCTGATAAATATTTTCTGCTAAAGAATTACTGATTCCCGGCACTTTGGCAATTTCTTCGACAGTCGCCCTCTTCAACTCCTGTAGACCACCCATATATTTGAGCAGCGCTTGACGACGTTTTGGTCCTACTCCTTCAATACCCTCTAATGCACTCGTGCGTCGAGTTTTACCTCGTTTAGCTCGATGCCCAGCAATTGCGTGGTTATGGCTTTCGTCGCGAATATGTTGAATTAAATGCAACGCAGGCGCGTCGCTTGGCATGTTAAACTCATCGCCATCAACGGTAATTAATGTCTCTAAACCCGGTTTACGAGTCACACCTTTCGCAATACCAATCAGTCTTGGGCGCTTTGGCCAATCTTCCCAACATTTAGCGATCACTTCATGGGCGCGATTAAGCTGCCCTTTACCACCATCAATGAAGATAATGTCAGGGATTTTTTCTACGTCTAATTGCTTAGAATAACGACGCTCTAACACCTGCCCCATCGCAGCATAATCGTCACCACCAGTAATACCAGTAATGTTATAACGACGATATTCTTGTTTAACTGGACCTTCCTGATTAAACACAACACACGACGCAATGGTACTCTCGCCCATGGTGTGAGAAATATCGAAACACTCCATGCGACTGATGTTATCCATGTCTAACTCATCTTGTAGCGCTTTAAAACGCTGATTAATGGTCATTTTGTGGTTAATCTTGGTTGTAATCGCCGTTAACGCGTTGGTATTCGACAGCTTCAAGTAACGAGCTCGCGTTCCTGTAGGATTAACATGGAACGTAATCTTCCTACCCGCAACTTGTTGTAATGCTTCGCGCAGAGGAACAGAGTCTTCAAGCAAACCTTCGTTAAGAATGATTCGAGTCGGTATTGTCCGCGCTTCGTTGTGATTCAAGTAGTACTGACTGAGAAAACTCTCAAACACTTCCTCTTGAGAAGTATTGTTTGGAATTTTGGGGAAATGACTACGACTACCAAGGATTTTACCCTGACGGATCATCAAAATATGAATACAAGCAATGCCGTTTTCCTGCGCAAAGCCAAGCACATCCATATCATCCATACTGTCTTCAGAAACAAATTGTTGTTCTTGAACACGACGGATAGCCTGAATCTGATCGCGATATTTTGCTGCGTGTTCAAATCTTAACTGCTGACTGGCGTTTTCCATCTTTTCAATAAGAATTTCGAGTACTTGCTTATCCTTCCCTTGCAGGAAGAAGCGCACATAGTCCACCAGCTCAGCGTACTCTTCATCGGAAATAATGCTCTTTACGCAAGGCCCTGCACAGCGGCCAATTTGATACATCAAGCACGGACGCGTCCGGTTACTGTAAACCGTATCTTCACACTGGCGTACTGGGAAAATTTTCTGAATCAGGTGCAATGTTTCACGAACCGCACCAGCATCGGGATAAGGACCGAAGTACTCACCTTTGCGCTTTTTAGCACCACGATGTAATGATAATCGTGGATGTTTGTGCCCACTAATGAAGATAAAAGGATATGACTTATCATCACGCAGCAACACGTTGTATTTAGGCAAATACTGCTTGATGTAGTTATGTTCGAGGATCAACGCTTCCGTTTCGGTATGGGTTACCGTCACATCGATTTTGGCGATATTACCTACCAATGCACGCGTTTTTTCACTGTCGATTTTTTTACGAAAATAACTCGAAAGGCGTTTTTTAAGGTCTTTAGCTTTGCCGACGTAAATGACATCAGCATCGGCGTTATACATACGATAAACGCCGGGCTGATCTGTCACAGTCTTTAGAAATGAGACCGAGTCGAACACTTCAGACACTAGAGTTTCTCTGTGTCTAGCATTCCATGTCGAATAGCTAAGTGCGTTAACTCAACATCACCACCAATATCTAGCTTGGCAAACAAGCGGTAGCGATAACTGTTAACGGTTTTAGGACTCAGATTCAACTGCTCAGAAATATCGGTAACTTTTTGTCCTTTAGTAATCATCATCATGATTTGAAGTTCACGTTCAGACAAATCGGCAAATGGGTTTTCAGAAGCAGGTGAAAATTGACTTAAAGCCATTTGCTGCGCTATTTCTGGAGAGATATAACGTTGGCCACTGTTCACAACACGAATGGCATTAACCATTTCGTCAGGAGCGGCACCTTTTGTTAAATAGCCCGCAGCCCCAGCCTGCATGACTTTAGTTGGGAACGGGTTTTCGGTATGTACTGTTAATACGATGATTTTTACGTCTGGATTCACGCGTAAAATTTTCTTGGTAGCCTCTAACCCACCAATGCCAGGCATGTTCATATCCATTAACACGACATCTGCATGGTTGTTACGACACCATTTTACCGCTTCTTCACCGCTATCAGCTTCCCCTGCTATGTTCATTCCACGGACGTCTTCAATAATACGTCGTATCCCTGTGCGAACCAGCTCGTGATCATCTACAAGGAAAACACTAATCACTCTTGTATCTCCACACTTATCTATTTGGCTCTGCACCCACCGCAGTAGTGGATAACAGCTTGGCTGCCTAGTCTAACTTAAAATCGGATTTTTTTCTCGCACTGAATATGTGCTCAAACCCAAACTTTAGCAAGCACTTATTTCTAGGCATTGCCACAAATTGAGAATCTATAAAAATATCAATTTGTTGAGCAACCAGACAAACATATCAGGGTATTCTTACATTAAAAGTGACTTTTTTAGGAACTTTGAACAAGCTCTTGTTCTGCTACAGATATCGTTACCTAATTGCATACGCTTTAAGCGAAAAACATAGATTCTGATATTTAATCAAGATTTTGTTATTATCGCCGCCAAGATAAATCGCATGCTTACTCTTTCGTTCGGAATCACTTTTTGACTATTCAGCAAGGCTTTCTGCTCACCAGACAATCACGAGACGTTCAAGGTCAAACGCATATTGAGCTTTGGCTTGCGACTGAGTCGGGTCCAACACAATTAATCATCAAAGAAGAAAAACCAGTATTTTTCCTTGAACAATCAGCGGTAGCCCAAGCAAACGAACTATTAACGTCAAACCAATTGACTGCAAGTATCCGTACTCTCGAAATGATGTCTTTTGATCAGCAACCTCTAGCGGCTTGCTACTGCGACACCATACAACAAGCTAACGCCCTAAAATCGCTCTTTGAACAAGCTGACATTCTGATTCTGGAATCTGACATTAAGCTGGCAGATCGTTTTCTTATGGAGCGATTTATCCAAGGTGGGATCACCTTTACTGGCGATTTCACACGTTATTCGAGCTATCAAAAAGTTCTAAATGCGAAGTGTAAAAGTGGTGACTACACGCCTAAGTTAAAAGTGGTTTCACTAGATTTGGAGTGCTCGGAGAAAGGCATTTTATATTCGATCGGTCTCGATAGCCCGATGGATAGCCGTGTCATCATGATTGGTGAACCTGAAGACGCCGAAACCAACATTCAATGGGTTTCCAATGAGTATGATTTGTTACAAGCATTGTGTGCTTGGTTTGAACAGTTCGACCCAGATGTAATTGTTGGTTGGAACGTGATCGATTTTGACTTCCGACTACTACATAAACGTGCAGAGTGGCACAAAATTAAGTTGATGCTCGGCAGAGGCAATCAGCCAAGCTTTTTCCGTAGTGCCAGTCAAACTCAGCAAGGTTTCATCACTATACCCGGACGAGTGGTTTTAGATGGTATCGATACACTAAAAACTGCCACCTATCAGTTCCGTTCTTGGTCACTTGAATCGGTTTCACAAGAATTGCTCGGTGAAGGTAAAGATATCCACAATGTGCATGATCGTATGGATGAAATTAACCGTATGTATCGCCAAGACAAGCCATCATTAGCAAAATACAACTTACAAGACTGTGTGTTGGTGAATAAGATTTTCCAGCACACCCACCTACTCGATTTCGCCATTGAACGTTCTAAACTGACTGGGGTGGAACTTGACCGCGTTGGCGGTTCGGTTGCGGCTTTTACCAACCTATATTTGCCTCAGCTACACCGTGCAGGCTATGTTGCACCGAATCTACATTCGGAAAACTGGCTAGCCAGCCCCGGCGGGTATGTTATGGACTCTATTCCGGGATTGTATGACTCAGTATTGGTGCTGGATTTTAAGAGCCTATACCCATCGATTATTCGCTCATTCCTAATCGACCCTTTAGGTTTAATCGAAGGTTTAAAATTAGAAATAGGTAATGGCGATAACCAAGCTGTACCCGGCTTTCGTGGTGGTCAATTCCACCGCAGCAAACATTTTCTTCCACAGATGATTGAAAACCTGTGGGCTGCCAGAGATATAGCCAAGAAAAACAACGACAAAGCTTTCTCTCAAGCGATTAAGATCATCATGAACTCTTTCTATGGTGTATTGGGTTCTTCTGGCTGCCGTTTCTTCGATACTCGACTTGCTTCCAGTATTACCATGCGCGGTCATGAAATCATGAAACAGACCAAAGTTCTGGTAGAAGAACAAGGTTACCAAGTGATTTATGGCGATACGGACTCTACCTTCGTTTCGCTTGGCCATGAGCACAGTCAATCAGAGGCAGATGCCATAGGCAAAAAGTTGGTCGCGCATATCAACCAATGGTGGACGTCACATTTAGCACAGACGTATGCGCTAACTTCGAATTTAGAAATTGAATACGAAACTCATTATCGTAAGTTCTTAATGCCAACGATTCGTGGTTCTGAAACGGGCTCTAAGAAGCGTTATGCAGGACTTATCGGTGAAGGGCAGCAGGAAAGAATGGTGTTTAAAGGACTTGAAAGCGCCAGAACCGACTGGACTCCACTGGCTCAACGTTTTCAACACACTTTATATTCGATGGTTTTCCATGGAGAAAGCCCTGATAACTATGTTCGCCAAGTCGTTGAAGATACCCTAGCGGGTAAATTTGATGATGAACTGGTTTATCAGAAACGTTTAAGAAGAAAATTGCACGAATATCAGAAGAACGTCCCGCCTCAAGTACGCGCAGCTCGTATGGCTGATGAGGTCAACGCGCAGTTAGGCAGACCGTTGCAGTATCAAAATCGTGGACGTATTGAATATCTGATGACACTGAATGGTCCTGAACCCAAAGAGTATCTGAAAAGTCGCATCGATTATCAGCACTATATTGATAAGCAGCTAAAGCCTGTTGCCGACGCAATTTTGCCGTTCGTTGGCTTGCAGTTTGAAACTATCAGCTTGCCACAACTCGGGCTTTTCTAGCCCGCAGCTTGCGTCTCAATTACTGGCGGAGCACTTTGCACATAGTTAATAAATCCTTCGATATTTAATGATTTGCTAAAAAGCCAACCTTGTATCGATAAATTGGGGTGATCGACGATGGCATCAAGTTGCTGCTCTGTCTCAACACCTTCAACGACCACTGCAAGATCAAGCTCCGCCGCTACCGATTGTAAACTGGCAAAAACCTTGCGACCTTTCTGCGTGTTTAATGCCAGCACAAATGAACGGTCTATTTTTATCGCATCAATATCAAAGCGATTCAGATAGCTAAGCGACGAGTAACCCGTACCGAAATCATCGATGTAGACTTTGACGTTCATATCATGCAGGCGCTCCAACGCACGTTGCAAAGCCTTTTCTTCCACCAGCATGGTCTCTTCCGTTATCTCAACATGTATCTGCCCACTGATCGGTTTTATCACTTCGATAATTCTATCCAGATATTCTTCATCAACCAGTGTATGAGGAGTGATATTGATACTTACAGGAACATTGATACCCAATAAATTCCAGTACTTGATGTCTTTGGCTACTCTTTTGAATACCCACAAGTCCATATCCTTCATCAGTCCAGCTGTCTCTAACCAGGGAAGAAAGGTACTAGGTGGTAGCACATTCCCTTGATCATCCACTGTTCTCACTAATGCTTCACAACCTAGCACCGCTCCATTTCGCTTTGCCACCTGTGGCTGATACTCCATGCAAAACTCTTTCTGACTCATGCGCTGCAGTTGTTTCTCAACTTTCACCTGATGACTTTCTTTTTTCTGTGCCAGCACTATCGGATCATCGGACAATGTTTCAGCTTCTTCCTGACGACGTAGATAAGTAGTGTCCAGAGAAGTAATACGAATTTCTCGCTCACCAAACACATGGTTTGTTGCTTTTACCGCAGGTAGATATATCAATACACCCACCACAACGTTGATGATTTGTAACGCAACTGAGTGCCAATCACCCTGCGTTGCTATTAGAGCATTGACTATGATCGGCGCATTAAAAGGCACTGATACTGAAGGGATAGGAACCCAACCAAGATGAACCGCGGTCAAACTGATAAGGACATTAGCTAATGGAGCTAAGAGAAAAGGCAAAAACAGACGAGGGTTAAAAATAATAGGTAAGCCAAACAACAGAATTTCGTTCACGTTGATCAAACCAATTGGAATACTGGCAATCGCTATTAAACGCAGCGTTTTTTGCTTTGAGAACAACAGCAAGGCGAGCACTAAAGATAGAGTCGAACCACTGCCGCCGATAAACACAAATGTCCCCATAAATGACAGGTTCATAACGTAAGGCGCACTGCCACCCGCGGCTACCGTAGCATAGGTTAGGTCGCTTGCTTGTTGAAGCAATTCAACCATAGGCAGTAAAGCGTAATAACCATGAATACCTAAGAACCACAGTGTCGAGTTCAACACCGCAAACACAGAACCAAATATGTAGGGATCGTTGGCATAATCAAATATCAGGAAACTATCCAACGAGAACCAGGCAAGAACTTCAAGAATGAAAAAGTTCACCACTAGCACAATCGCTAAGGTGATAATCGCAGGTAAAACAAGGTTGAGAGACTCTTTCACCATCGCACCCGCACTCTCTGAAGAAGTCACTTGCAGAGATTTTTTGGAAAACAAATAGGCAATCAGCGGAATGGCATAGAGCGGAGTTACAATCGCCATTACAATGTAAATCATCTCAAGGGTATTCTGAGTTTTAATCAGCGAAGCGCAGATGACTAAATAAAGAATACTCAGCAATGCCATGGGCGGTCTGGGAACTCGCCACTGCATCGCAAGCAAATAAGATATTGTTGCTGTCATGAGGAATGGAAACGCATCACCAACAGCACCGTTCATGTCGTAAAACGTTTGTACCCAAGGTGGACGACTACCAATAAAGAATTCAGCAATACAAGCGACGAAAAGCGCAAAAGAAGAGAGCATCAAACAAGGAATTAACCAAATCATCCCCTGACGTATAGCGTGCATAGATGAATGCGCATGTTTCAGCACAGTACCAAGTACATATCTACGCTTTTTTATGAGACTAACTGGCATTTTACTGCTCCACTAACCCCTATTATCTAAAGTTAGCACAGAGGAAAATTAACCAACGAATTAGTTTGTTATATTGAGGGATTTATTTTTAACACGCTTTCAACCGATACGGAATGAATAACCCATGCGGAATTATTAACCTATGCGGAATTCAGTTTTTTGGTATTGCTGAACTAACCAAGGTCCGAAACTATCGAGTAAACCAATTACAGAACGTTTAGGAATGACTTTATCTTTCAGCAGCAACCCTAAACGATCAACTTCGAGTTGCATTTCAGGATGGTAGCGCAGGAAATTACGCCCGCACTCAACAGGGTCATCAAACCACTTTTTATCTTTGTACATGACAAGAGAGTAGCTGGCTCTCAGCAGCTTTTTCGCCATCTGCTTTTGTGCTTTTAACTGCTCTTGAGGTGTATTGGCTTTGACAATACGGTCACGCAGAACTGGAACCCAATCAGAGATATCCATGTTCCAGTGTTTAGCTATTTCCCAGCTCGGTTCAAAATCACCAAAACACTCAGCCAAGTTATTGCCATAAACACAGACACAGCAATGCCTAAGCATAAAACCCCAAGTAAAAATGCTGTCTAAAGTGGCAATCTCGTCGACAAGAGCTGTTTTAATGCTTACATCGGTAATAAAAGGAAAACTCTTCTGGAAACGCCAACGAATCGTATTGAGTAACGTTACTTTTCGCTCATCAAAAGGGCGTTTCGTCACAATAATAACGTCCATATTCGATTGACCAGCCACCGCTGTCTTCCTAGCCACACTACCGTAGAGATAAATACTGTGCAGTGCATCCCCCACTCCGGCACGTAGAAAACGCACCAAGTCATTAACGGCTGGCTGGAATTGGGGTTGAAAAGGCTGTTTAGGGTCAATAACCAAAAGCGTCATGAACGAGTGTTAGCTCCAAAGAGTAAAGTGACCATTTATGTTCCCCTAAGCAGAAGCATGAATCAATAGCTTAGATGTTTGTGAATCGTGAAACACAAATTTAATGCATTATTCTTATCTCAACTTGCAGTCAGATATTCCTTTTCGGGTATGGCTATATGTATAATGCGCCGAAACGAAAAACGAAGGATAAGACTCCATGCCAAAGGCAAGTGAACTTAAAAAAGGTTTTGCGATCGTATCAAACGGCAAAACACTACTAATCAAAGATATCGAAGTAACAACACCAGGTGGTCGTGGTGGTTCTAAGATCTACAAACTACGTTGTACAGATCTAAACACTGGCGCACGTGTTGATGAGCGTTACAAGTCAGACGACTTCCTAGATACCGTTGACATGAACAAACGTAACATTTCATTTTCTTACGTTGATGGCGATGAGTATATCTTCATGGATAATGCAGATTACTCTCAATTTAACTTCAAGAAAGCAGACATCGAAGAAGAATGCTTGTTCATCACTGAAGAAATTCAGGGTATGCAAGTTGTGCTTGTAGATGGCAAACCTGTAGCTATCGAACTGCCTTCTTCTGTTGAAATGGTTATCGAAGAAACTGACCCTTCAATCAAAGGTGCATCAGCTTCAGCTCGTTCTAAGCCAGCACGTTTTGCTACTGGTTTAACGATTCAAGTTCCAGAATACATCGCTAACGGCGAGCGCGTTGTTATCAACACGACTGAACGTAAGTTCATGAGCCGAGCGTAATATGTCTGAATTGATCTCATTAGACGACGCAATCGAAGCGGCATACGACATTTTCCTTGAGATGGCTCCAGACAATCTGGAACCTGTTGATGTGATTTTGTTTACTGCACAATTCGATGACCGCGGTGCTGCAGAAGTCGTAGAAATTGGCGACGACTGGGTAGAACAAGTAGGTTTTGAATTTGATAAAGAAACTTACGCTGAAGTCCGCATTGGTCTCGTCAATGAAGACAATGATGAACTGGATGACGTGTTCGCTCGAATGCTCATCAGTCTCGATCCAGACCATAAAGCTTGTCATATGATGTGGAAACGCGATTAATCGCATTCCTCATATCAACAAGAGTCAAACGCCAACCTTAGGGTTGGCGTTTTTTATTTCTTATAAACAACAAGCAATTGTCGAAAAAAAGAATGCTTAGTCTGCTAGCTCATATTGGATCACGTACAGCGATTCGATACCGGGATAAATGTCATTAATCACTTGTTTTAATTGCGGTAAGGTCATGTTTTCCTGCTCGGCATGAAACTCGCTAAGTTCAGAAAACAACACAGGTTGAACCGATTTTATCTTTAAACGGCAGAACCAACGCCCTTCTTCCAAAGTGCTAACATCAACCACAGAACCTACCTGATAGTCTTTCTCGCTTTCATCACGAATAGTAATCACTTTTTTGCCAGATAGAATATCGGCTTCAAATCGGGCAAAGAAGGTCATCGTTGTCGGAAATTGCATAACTTATCTCTAAAGTAACTTTCTAAAATAAAAAACAGTTTTGCCTGTTAGATACCTATGACTTACACAGAACAGACACAAAAACAAAGATTTGAATGAGTATACAATTAGGCGATACTTTGTGCCTTATCACATAAATAAAAATTTATTTACTTCAATTGCATAAAGAGAAATTATGCGATTGCAATTTTCTTCTAAGTCGTAAAGTATTTGTATATTCAATTAAACTTTGAGCGCAGCATGTCTTCATCACCACTTTATACACAGATCAAACACTATATTCTCGACAAAATCGATTCGGGTCATTGGCCTGTGGGTCACCGCATCAGCACCGAACTGGAATTGACTGAGCAATTTAATGTCAGCCGTATGACGGTGAATAAAGCGATCCGAGATTTGGTGTCAGAAGGCAAGCTGCAACGTCGACCACGATTAGGCACGTTCGTCTGTGTACCTGAAGAAAAAGCAGAGTCTCCGCTGCTTGATATTCGTAACATAGCCGATGAAGTATTGAGTCGTGGCAAGCAATACCATAGTAAGGTATTACAGCAGCGTGCGATTGTTGCCGACGATACTGTGGCGATTAAGCTCGGTATTATGGTAGGCAGCAATGTGTTTTACAGTGAGATATTACATTACGCCAATGACACCCCACTCCAGCTGGAAATTCGTTGGGTAAACAGTCGCTATGCACCTAATTATCTTGAGCAAGACTTCTCGACGATAACCCCTAACCAATACTTGTCTGCAAACTGCCCGCTCAGTGCTATCGAACATACGGTTGAGGCGATTGTCCCTGACAGCCACATCAAAACCGCATTGGAACTGACGAGCAATGAGCCATGTTTACTGCTTAATCGTCGTACATGGAGCGAAGATAAGCTGGTTAGTTCTGCTCTACTCTATCATCCGGGTTCGAAATACAAACTGACTTCAAAAGTCACACTAGCCAACTAACCTCAAAGTGCGCCATTTAGGTCTTCCTCAATGTTCTCTGTCTAAGCTCAATAACCGTAGTAAAAGCATTCGCCTTCACGGTTATTGAACGAAACAGTCACCAAAGCTAAGTCGTAATCGCATTTTGGCGGCTTTACCAATTCCTCACATCTAACCACTCTGTTTTTGTTCCGCTTTTTGAATAACAGTTAATCGATTCAAGCCCTATCAAGCTCTCAAGATGAGTAGTTAATCCAGAACGAGAAATAAAATTCTCACATTTTCACAACATTCCACTTGATAAAAACATTTAATTGAATTATTAATTGTATATACATTTAAACATACAAATAAAATTGCAACACGTTACGACCATCTCGATAACGATCGTCTAAAGAAGTAGGAATGTTATGGAACTCGTTTTAACTAACGCTCGCATTGTTAGCATGGAAGCTGGAAACGAAGGCTATCAGCCAAGCCAGCCAAAAACGATCGTCATTAAGAATGGACGCATTGATGCAATTACTGATCAAACCGTCGACACCAGCGACAGCTTTGTTGTGGATTGTACGGGGAAATTGGTCACTCCTGGCTTAATTGATGCGCACACTCACCTAGTGTTTGAAGGCAACCGCGCCAATGAATTCGAAATGCGTCTGCAAGGTGTGCCTTACCAAACTATCGCAGCACAAGGCGGCGGCATTCTTTCTACCGTTAACGCAACACGTAAAGCATCAATCGACCAGTTGGTTGAGACAGCGCTACCTCGACTAGATGGACTGCTACAAAGTGGCGTGACATCCATTGAAGTGAAGTCTGGTTATGGCCTGACTCTAGAAGATGAAATCAAGATGCTTAAAGCCGCCAAAGAGCTCGAACAGCATCGCCGAGTAAAAATCACAACAACGTTATTAGCCGCTCACGCCCTACCACCTGAGTATAAAAATCGCCCAGACGATTACATCGAGCACATCTGCCAAGAGATCATTCCTCTAGTGGCAGAGCAAGAACTCGCAACCAGTGTGGATGTGTTCTGTGAATCCATTGGTTTTAATCTAGAACAGACTGAAAAAGTATTCCGCTGCGCTATTGAGCATGGCTTAAAAGTGAAAGGTCACACCGAGCAACTTTCTAACCTCGGCGGAACAGAGTTGACTGCCCGCTACAATGGTTTGTCGGCAGATCATATTGAATATCTTGATGAACAGGGTGTTAAGGCACTGGCACTGTCGGGGACGGTTGCAATGCTTCTTCCTGGCGCATTTTATTTCCTACGTGAAACGCAAAAGCCACCGGTTGATTTACTTCGTCAACACAAAATCCCAATGGCGTTGGCTACCGATATCAACCCTGGAACTTCGCCATTTGCAGACTTAACGCTGATGATGAACATGGGCTGTACTCTGTTTGGATTAACGCCTGAAGAAAGTTTACGCGGCGTAACTTGCCATGCAGCTAAAGCGTTAGGCTACGGTGATTCCCGCGGTCAAATAGCTACAGGGTTTGATGCTGATATCGCTATTTGGAACATCGACCATCCAGCAGATCTTAGCTACCAAGTGGGTGTGCCGCGTTTGTACGCTCGCATTGTCGATGGCGCTATTTGCAACGACTAAGCCTAAACCAATTTGCGCGTAGTGGCTTAACCCTCACCGCTACGCAGTTAAATCTCTGCTCTCGCAGAGAAACGATTTACTCAAGCTCCACGGAAACCGAGCTTAAACCAAATGATGTTTGGTACTACATAGGCCAAACCAATTAATGATGAAAAAGGAGTCTCACATGACGCAGCACCAAAACCAAGGTTCACGTCTTGATACTAGCCGCACTATTCGTGCACCACACGGAACCACGCTTCGTGCAAAATCTTGGTTAACAGAAGCACCGCTTCGTATGTTGATGAACAACTTAGACCCAGATGTTGCTGAACACCCACATGCACTTGTGGTTTATGGTGGTATCGGTCGCGCTGCGCGTAACTGGGAATGTTACGACAAAATCGTCGAAGTTCTAGAGCGTCTAGAAGAAGACCAGACTCTGGTTGTTCAATCAGGTAAACCTGTTGGTGTATTCCCTACGCACAAAAATGCGCCACGTGTACTGATTGCAAACTCAAACCTTGTCCCTCACTGGGCAAACTGGGAGCACTTCAACAAGCTAGATAAAGAAGGCTTGATGATGTACGGACAAATGACTGCGGGTTCTTGGATCTACATCGGTTCACAAGGTATCGTTCAAGGTACTTACGAGACTTTCGTTGCTGTAGCTAAGAAGCACTTCAACGGTGAAGCAAAAGGTCGTTGGGTTCTGACTGGCGGTCTTGGTGGCATGGGTGGCGCTCAGCCTCTAGCTGCAACAATGGCGGGTTTCTCTATGATCGCTGTTGAATGTGACGAATCACGTATCGATTACCGTCTACGCACTCGTTATGTTGATAAGAAAGCAACAAGCCTAGATGAAGCTCTCGCTATCATCAACGAATCTGATGAGCCAGTATCTGTAGGTCTACTAGGTAACGCTGCGGATATTTTCCAACAGCTTGTTGATCGCAACATCACTCCAGACGTAGTAACAGACCAAACTTCTGCTCACGACCCACTAAACGGCTACCTACCACAAGGTTGGAGCATGGAATTCGCTGCTGAAATGCGTAACAGCGATGAAGCAAAAGTAGTGAAAGCAGCTAAAGAATCAATGGCTGTACAAGTTCGTGCAATGCTTGAGCTACAAGCTCGCGGCGCTGCGACTCTCGACTACGGCAATAACATCCGTCAAATGGCACTAGAAGAAGGCGTAGAAAACGCATTCGACTTCCCAGGTTTCGTTCCAGCTTATATCCGTCCACTATTCTGTGAAGGTATTGGTCCATTCCGTTGGGCAGCGCTGTCTGGTGACCCAGAAGATATCTACAAAACAGACCAAAAAGTTAAAGAACTGATCCCAGATAATCCACACCTACATAACTGGCTAGACATGGCTCGCGAACGCATCAGTTTCCAAGGCCTACCAGCGCGTATCTGTTGGGTTGGTCTGAAAGATCGTGAACGTCTAGGTCAAGCATTTAACGAAATGGTTAAAAATGGCGAGCTAAAAGCCCCTATCGTAATCGGTCGTGACCATTTAGACTCTGGTTCAGTAGCAAGTCCAAACCGTGAAACTGAAGGTATGATGGATGGTTCAGACGCTGTTTCTGACTGGCCATTACTGAATGCTCTACTCAACACAGCGGGTGGCGCGACTTGGGTTTCTCTACACCACGGTGGTGGCGTAGGTATGGGCTTCTCACAACACTCTGGCATGGTGATTTGTTGTGACGGTACTCAAGACGCATCTGAGCGTATCGCTCGCGTTCTGCATAACGACCCAGCAACGGGTGTAATGCGTCACGCAGATGCTGGTTACGACATCGCAAAACGCTGTGCAAAAGAGCAAAAACTAGACCTACCAATGCTCAACGAAGAGCTGGCTAAACTGAAGTAAGGACATCATAAATGTTAAATTTAGTCATTAAACCGGGCACACTAACGCTAAACCAACTGCGTCAAGTTAGCCGTTCACCTGTGATTCTATCTCTAGACCCAGAAGCAATCCCAGGCATCGAGCGCAGCACAAAAGTGGTTGAGCAAGTGATTGCGGAAGGTCGTACAGTTTACGGTATCAACACAGGTTTTGGCTTATTAGCCAACACCAAGATTGCCCCTGAAGATCTAGAAACACTGCAAAGAAGTATCGTGCTTTCTCATGCGGCAGGTATCGGTAAATTCATGTCAGACGAAACTGTTCGCCTGATGATGGTTCTAAAAATCAACAGCTTAGCTCGCGGCTTCTCTGGCATTCGTTTAGAAGTTCTGGAAGCTCTGATGTCATTGGTTAACCACCAAGTTTACCCATGTGTCCCTCAAAAAGGTTCTGTAGGTGCATCAGGTGACCTAGCACCGCTTGCTCATATGAGCACGGTTCTTCTAGGTGAAGGCCAAGCACGCCACAACGGCGAAATTATCTCTGGTCTGGACGCATTGAAGATTGCAGGTCTATCTCCAATCACGCTTGCGCCAAAAGAAGGCCTTGCTCTGCTAAACGGTACGCAAGCTTCTACCGCATTTGCGCTAGAAGGCCTATTTATGGCTGAAGACCTATTCGCATCCGCAACAGTATGTGGTGCGATGTCGGTAGAAGCTGCGCTAGGCAGCCGTCGTCCATTTGACCACCGTATCCATGAAGTGCGTGGTCACAAAGGTCAAATCGATGCAGCAGCGGCTTACCGCCACCTATTGGACGAAACCAGTGATATCGGTCATTCACACACCTCATGTGAAAAAGTACAAGACCCATACTCATTGCGTTGTCAGCCACAGGTTATGGGTGCATGTTTGACTCAAATTCGTAATGCGGCAGATATTCTGGAAACTGAGGCAAACTCAGTGTCGGATAACCCACTAGTATTTGCTGAAGATGGCGACATCATCTCTGGTGGTAACTTCCACGCAGAACCAGTGGCTATGGCGGCTGACAACCTAGCACTTGCTATTGCGGAAATTGGTAGCTTATCTGAGCGTCGTATGGCTCTGCTTATCGACAGCGCATTGAGCAAACTGCCACCATTCCTAGTCGATAACGGCGGTGTAAACTCTGGCTTTATGATTGCTCAGGTAACTGCAGCAGCACTAGCAAGTGAGAACAAAACTCTGGCTCACCCAGCATCTGTAGACAGTTTACCAACATCGGCAAACCAAGAAGACCACGTATCAATGGCAACCTTCGCAGGTCGTCGTCTACGTGATATGAGTGAAAACACACGCGGTATCTTGGCAGTGGAATACTTATCATCTGCACAAGGTTTGGATTTCCGTGCTCCGAATAAATCTTCAGCTCGTGTTGAAGAAGCGAAGCAAATCCTACGTGAAAAAGTACCGTTCTATGATAAAGACCGTTACTTCGCTCCAGACATTGAGCAAGCGAACACACTACTTAAACTAGCGGTTCACAACCACCTAATGCCAGCGAACATTTTGCCAAGTGTTCAATAAGCAAAATCTGTGATGAGAGCCCTTCGGGGCTCTTTTTTATTGCCTTTGTGCACCTTATTTGACTGATTGGACCATTAAAAAAACTTTAGCAGTTATAATCCACGCAGTTTTTATGAATAGCGTAAATTATGTATCTAACTCCATACTTCTCAAGCCAAGATAAAAAATTCCAATTCACTCGCGAGCAAGCTAGCCATTTCGCGAAAAAAGTAGCGGGCGATTACAACCCAATTCACGACGAAGACAGCAAGCGCTTCTGCGTGCCGGGTGACCTACTGTTCGCAGTATTGCTACAGCAAGAAGGCATCAGCAAAAAAATGCGCTTCAAGTTTTCTGGCATGGTGAACGACGGGGTATCTCTGCACATTGAAAATAAATGTGACAAAGAGAGCGCGGTAGTTGATGAAGCAGGCAAAGAATATCTGCATATGAGCCGTGAAGGTGAAGTTAGCCACGACAGCGCATTCATCGAACACGTAGTCACAAACTATGTGCAGTTTTCTGGCATGAATTTCCCTCACATCATGGTTCCGCTGATGGAAGAGCAACAGATGATGATTAACCCTCAGCGTCCATTGGTGATCTATGAGAGTATGGAAGTCGAGTTTGATCGTCTAGACATGACGCATCCAGAAGTTGAATACACAGGTGCAACCTTCGACGTGGACGGCAAACGTGGTGTAGTCACTATGACTTTTGCATTCAAAGAAGAAGGCGTAGTCGTAGGTCACGGTGTGAAACGTATGGTGGCAAGTGGTCTTAAACCTTACGAGCAAAGCGAAATTGATGACTTGGTGAACCGCTTTAATGAACGTAAAGAAACGTTCCTAGCGCAAATAGCGGCATAATCTTTTCGCACAACAAGCCCTCAGAATAACGAAGCCCTACTCTATTGAGTGGGGCTTTTTCTTTTCTAAGTTTTATAACGGCAGCGGTCATTACTAGTGTGTAGTTTCTATAACCAACGCCTAACCCGAGCTTTGTAATCAACATACGATTGACCAAATATCTGCGCTAAGGTTCTTTCTTCAGGCTGTATCTGAAAGCGATTCATATACCATACAAATACAAAGCAGGTCAGCAGGCTCAAAACGTTCTGCTGCCAGTAGGCGAAGCCAATCAATAGCAGCAGCAATCCTAAATACATAGGATTGCGTGAATAGTGGAAAATACCGCTCTCAACGATGGTAGACGCTTCATGTGGTTTGGTCGGATTCACCGTTGTTTTAGCCTTACGAAATTCATAGATTCCAGCAATGCCGATAAAACCTGAAAGCACGAAACATACGCTCCACACGAACCCGACATAAGGGAGTGGCACATGTGCAAAGCTAAAGATATGCGCAAAGCGATTAATCAGAACCATAGCGATGACAAACACCGCTACTGGTGGGATTTTCAACTCCAATCGATGCATTGGCTTTCTCCGTTATCGTACATTCAATCAATTAACCTACTTTTCTAATCATGATAGATAAAGTTAAGCCCGACAATGCCGGGCTTAACTATTAAGGGTGTTGCTCAAGGTATTTAGATTAACTGCAATAGCGCTTGTAATGGATGCTTAGGCTTCACATGCTCAAAACGTTTTACCTGACTGCGACAAGAGTAACCGGTAATCAAACAGCGCTCTTTGGGCAATTTTTCTAAGCTTGGCTTCCAGCTAAGTCCATAAATATCTTTCGACATCTGTAGCTTATCAAGCTCGTGTCCAAATGTACCCGCCATACCACAACAGCCAACAGGTACTGTTTTTAACAGTCCGCCAAAGTGAGCAAAAATTTCGCCCCACTCTTTTTCAGCATTGGGTAATTTGGTCTTTTCAGTACAGTGAGCCAGTAGATACCAAGCTTCACCATTTGTGTTATCTGAAGTAGCAAACTCTGACAAACGCGGTTTCATCCATTCATGAACCGTTAACACAGAGAAATCGCCACGCTTGTCGCCAAGCACTTCTGCGTATTCATCGCGATAGCAAAGTACCAATGCTGGATCAACGCCAACCATAGGTATTTCCAGATCAGCGACTTTCGCAAGGAAAGCGGAGGTGCTTTCAGCGGTGGCTTTAAACTGCTTTAAGAATCCTTTGATATGTTGTGCTTTACCATTAGGTTTGAACGGCAACAACACTGGCTTTTTACCTAGTTTGATAGCTAAAGCGATAAAATCTTCCACCACATCAGCATCGTAGTAACTTGTAAACGGATCTTGAACAATAATGACATGCTGTTCACGCTCTTCTTTCGATATGCCAGCCAAATACTGCATATCAAAAGTAGCAACAGGATGACGACGTGTGCGCTGAGCAAGCGTAGGCACTGTCAGCAAAGGCGCATCAACATAGCCAACCGTTTTGGCGGTTAAACTCTGAACCCATTTCTGTTCCAGCATACCGTTAACTAACTTCGGCGCTTTACCCATCAATGGCAACATGGTTTCAATGTTCGCGACTAAATAATCTTTCACAGGGCGCTGATAGCGTGAGTGATAGATATTTAAGAAACGAGAGCGGAAACTTGGAACGTCAACTTTGATTGGACACTGACTCGCACACGCTTTGCACGCTAAACAACCGTTCATCGCTTCATAGACTTCGTGTGAGAAATCATACTCGTGGCGTTGGTTAATGCGGTTACGCACTCGGTCAATCATGGTTTTGATCGTCGGTGCTTTAGTCAGCGTTTGTTGTTCCAAATCGAGAATATCAATGCCCTGCTCTGTCAGTTGACGCAACCATTCTCGCACTAGCCCAGCACGACCTTTTGGCGAGTGACGACGGTCAGCGGTCACTTTCATCGATGGGCACATTGGAGAACTGGTTTCGTAGTTGAAACACAAGCCATTGCCGTTACATTCCATCGCTTGTTTAAAGCTGTCACGAACTTGCACATCGATTTGACGATCGTAATAACCGCGCTTTCTGTCTGACACTTTAACCAGTTCAAAATTGGTATTTAGCGGCGTACAGATTTTACCTGGGTTCATCTTGTTGTGTGGGTCAAAAGCTTCTTTCACACGGCGCAGTTCAGTAAACAGTTCTTCACCAAAGAATGCCGGACCGTACTCAGAGCGGAAACCTTTACCGTGCTCACCCCACATCAAACCGCCGTATTTTGCCACCAGTTTGACCACTTCATCCGATATTTCGTGCATCATCAGCTCTTGCTTAGGATCGCACATATCTAAAGCTGGACGAACGTGCAGCACACCCGCATCCACGTGACCAAACATGCCATAAGCAAGTTGTTTCGAATCGAGTAGTTCGCGGAATTCAGCAATAAAGTCAGCTAAGTTTTCTGGCGGTACACAAGTATCTTCAGTAAATGGTACAGGTTTAGCTCGCCCTTTAGCTGCACCCAACAGACCAACAGCTTTCTTACGCATGTTGTAAATACGGTTGATGCTGGCTAAATCGGTACAAACTTGATAGCCGATAATGCCGCTTTGTTGGTTTGCTAAAGCCACATCTAAACTGGCTGTCAGCTTAGCAACTAACTCTTCAACTGTTTTTTCATCCTGATCGGCGTATTCAACGATGTTGATACCTTGCATCTCTTTGCCAGGGACATCGGTAATCAGGTCACTAACGCTGTGCCAAACAATATCTTCTTTAGCAAGGTTAAGAACTTTAGAGTCAACGGTTTCAACAGAGAGCGCATTGGCTTCAACCATCAGTGGCGCATTACGCAATGCTGAATCAAAGCTGTCGTATTTTACGTTCACTAAGGTACGCGCTTTAGGAATACGAGTCAGATTAAGCTTTGCTTCAGTGATAAACGCCAATGAACCTTCAGCACCACACAACACACGTGTAATGTTGAACTCTCCGGTTTCATCGCTGATGGCATTTTTCAGGTCATAGCCAGTAAGGAAACGGTTGAGTGGGGGAAACTTATCAATAATCTGCTGACGTTTATCACGGCAAACGGCTTCAGTTACCTGCATCGCTTTGAAAGCATAATTGCCTTCATCTGGCGTACCGTGAGACATGTCTGTCTCGAGAATAGAACCATCAGCGAAAACCGCTTGCAGAGACAAAACATGATCAGACGTTTTACCGTATTTCAATGAACCCTGACCAGAAGCGTCAGTGTTTACCATACCGCCGATAGTCGCACGGTTACTGGTTGAAAGATCGGGAGAGAAGAAATAGCCATATGGTCGAACTGCGTCATTGAGTTGATCTTTGATCACTCCACTTTGCACACGAACCCAGCCCTCTTCGGCATTAATTTCAATAATTTGGTTCATGTAACGCGAAAGGTCTACCACGACACCTTTCGTTAACGCTTGTCCGTTTGTACCAGTACCACCACCGCGCGGAGAAAAAGTCACTCGCTCAAATTCTGGCTTGGAGCTCATTTTGCCGATGAGCGCTACATCTTCAGTGGATTTCGGCAAAATCACGGCTTGTGGGAGTTGTTGGTATACACTGTTATCAGTGGCTACCGCTAAACGGCTTGAATATTGGGTTTCGATATCGCCAGTAAAACCGGCAGCTTCTAGTTCATGTAAAAACGTTAAAACAACCGGATCGACATCAGATTGAAGGTGAAGTCTTGGTAACATTTGCTTCCTGCCCGTAAGTCGCTGATCCAATCAGCTATGGGTTATAGGTTAATTATATGAATTCGGTCACTTTACAACATTTGAAAAGGTGATCAAATCAGAATCTCGTTGACAGAGCGAATCAAATCCATTTTTCTAACTGTTCTATTTCGTTTCGCTTGAAAACTATTTCGTTTCGCTTGTAAACATAGAGTTACAGCTGTGCAAACGTTTGCCTAAAAAGCTGAATTTACAGTCGTTATGCATTACCTAGGTCATTTGACCTTTACGGAAATAACTAAAATTACGGTAACACCATGAGAAAAAACAAAATCGTAACCACGGAAGATATCCTGCTTAAGCTGTGTCAATCCGTTTCTTCAGTGCTCACTTCAGCAACCAATTCCAACATCAGCTATTCAGCGATGGTTCAAAAAATCAATAAAACCTCTCTTAAACCTGATTTTGGCTGTTTCGTGCTTTTTGATGGTGGGTTTTCTGGGTTAGTCGTGATCAACTTTACCGCCAAGGCAGCACTGGAGGTTTATACCAACTACATGCGCAGCATGGGTATGCCAGAAGAAGAATTGGCGATTTTGCATACCTCTGATGAGGTGGGCGATGTTCTAGGTGAACTCATGAACCAGTTGGTGGGTGATTTCACCAATAAAATCCGTAAAGAACTTCAAACCAACATTACCCAAAACCAACCAAAAATGTTGTCTCTCAACAAGCAGGTAATTCTTTCGGTTGATACCAATCTAGACCGCCCTCAAGTACGACGTGTGACTTTCTCTACCGAGAAAAACAACATTTTCTACTTGGAGCTTGCGATGGACAAAACTGAATTTATCCAACTTGAAGATTTCGAAGTAAGTGAAGATGAAAGTCCGGATGCTATTTTAGAAAATGCTCAAAAAGGAATGGCAACACCAAAAGATGTTAAGCAAGACGATGACTTAGCGTCAGACCTACTGGACGAGTTAGGTTTATAAGCCCTCATATCTCAGTTCAAAGTTGCAGCTACCTAGCTGCAACTCTCATATCTACCCTTCCCCTAATGCTGCAAAAACGTTAAAATGTCGGACTTTTCTAATCTCGGTAACTGGTTTTTGGCCTAAAGTTTTTTGAATGTCGATTGATAAAAAGAAAGCCCTGAAAAAAATCGCCAAGTGTTTGGAGCTTGGTAACTCAGCAAACGTAAACGAAGCCGCGAACGCCATTAAAATGGCTCACCGTTTAATGCTGAAATATGGTCTCGATAAAGACGATATTGAGTTCATCAAACTGGGTAAAACACAATCGAGCCACTTACTACCAGCTTCTATCAGTTCAGGTATTTTACGCATCATTCGAGGTATCAATACTAAGTTTGGCGTTGAAGCTGTTCTAATCAATCACAAAGGCTTAAAGCGTGTAGAGTTCATCGGTGAAGCGGATCGCGCCATCTTCGCCGCATTTGCTTTTGATATTGTCTACAGAGAAATGAACGAGCATACCGGTCAGTTCCGCAACAGCTTTGCAGGCAGTGGCACATCCACTCCAGAAGTTAACCGTAGAGTCAGTTCGTTTGTTTCTGGATGGATTGAAGGCGCGTTAGAAAAACTTCCTGTTATCTCTCCTGATGAAGATTCTGCGAACAAAATTAACGATTACATCGATAAAGAGTTCAAGAACATCGATCGTGAGACCTTTAAACAGCAACTTCGAGAAGCAATGAAGAACCTCACAGCTGACTACGAAGTGGGCTTAAAGAAAGGTCGCAGAGTATCGGTCAATCGTCCCATTAATGGTGCTCAAGCTCCTAAACTATTGAAGTAATGCTTTGGAGTGATGTTTTTCGTCAGTCCTACGTCAAATCAGACTTTTCCTAGTTGATCTTCTCCCTCGAATTTCGTCTTATGCATGCGGCAACAAAAAATAAGACATGGAGTAGATACTTTGAAAAAAATTACATTAGCCCTAGCAGTGGCAATTGCATTATCTGGCTGTCAGGCAACTCAACGCCAAAATGCTACGACTGGTGAAACAGAAACAAACTCTGCAACTAAAGGCGCTTTACTTGGTGCTCTAGCTGGTGCAGCTGCCGGCTTAGCAACTGGCGATGATGCAAAAGAGCGTCGTAAATATGCGTTGATTGGTGCCGCTGGCGGTGCTGCGGTTGGTGGTGGCGTAGGTTACTACTTTGACCAACAAGAAGCCGCTTTACGCAAAGAACTTTTAAACTCAGGCGTTCAAGTAGAGCGCGTGGGTGAAAACCAACTACTTCTTCGTCTAGAAAATGGTATCGGTTTCTCTAGTAACTCATACCAACTGGATTCAAGCATCCACAATACACTGCGTGGTGTGGCTCGTATTCTTGTTGAATACCCAGATACTAGCCTTGTGATTGATGGTCACACAGATAGCACAGGCAGCGACAATACCAACCAAATCCTATCTGAGCGTCGTGCTGAATCTGTTCGCTCATTCTTAATTTCTCAAGGTGTTGCAACTGGTCGAGCAATTGCTCGTGGTAACGGTGAACGCTACCCACTGTGCTCAAACAGCACTGTTGAAGGTCGTGCATGTAACCGTCGTGTAGAGATCCAAATCCTGCCACTGAAATAAGTTACTCAGCGATATGCTAATAAGAGATAAGCGGAGTTTGATTCACTTCAAAAGATATCTCCGTTTATCTCGCAACACACTAGCGTTAAGATAGACTTACTTTAAATCCCAGCGTGAAGGCTGGGATTATTCTCTGAAGTAGAACACGGAAGGTTATCTTGATTCGACTGCTAATAGGGCTTTTCTCTCTCCTTTGCATTTTCTCCTCCTATGCTGACTCATCGGCCGATCGTCAAATAGCCGAACTGCAACAAAAAGCGGCTCAAAATGACGCTGTCTCTCAATATCAGTTAGGCCTCACTTATCTCAACGGAAAAAGCAATCCAGCAGGGGAAAGTACTCTCCCAAACCAAAACGAAGCACTTTATTGGTTTGAACAAGCGGCAAACAACCATCAACCTCAGGCCATGCTCCAACTGGCAAAAATGTACTTGAATGGCCAAGGCACTGAAGTAAAAACCACTGAAGGCATTTACTGGCTAACAAAACTGTCAACGCAAGGCGATGCACAGGCACAATTTGAGCTCGGCAAGTTGTATCAAAGTTTGAAGAGTTCGCCAGTACCTTCTCAAATGGCTGAAATTTGGCTACGTAGCGCTTCAGAAGCATATCCCGAAGCTGAGCAAGCTTACGCTCAATTATTGGAAGAAAAATTCAATCAACAAAGAGCTAAGCAGGTATCTGCTATTGAAGTACTCGATGAAGAAGCCAAAGCCGAGGAACAATCATTCACTCTTCCTTCTAATCTAGATTTCGAGAAGCTGAATTGGGCTTACGTGGTCATCTTAGCTTCGATTGCCCTTCTGCTCCTTGTCGCCTCAATCTACCAGCGTCAGAAAAAGCAGAGATTAAATGAGGACGCCTTAGATCAGTTAGCAGAACAGCAACAAATTCAACAAAAGCTGGCTGAGAGCAGCGCTGTAATTAAAAAGCAAAAAAGACAACTTGAGACGATCTACCATGAGCTCAAAAAGTCGCAGAAAAACCAAATGACTAGCGCTCAAGATCAGAAATATCAACTGGCTTGCGCGATATTTGGTTACCAACCTAGTCAAGTTCCTGATGAGAAAGCAATAAAGATCCGCTACAAACAATTATCTAAAATCTATCATCCAGACATGAAAGGCAGTGATGAAGAAATGAAGCGCTTAAATGGTGCGCTCAAAATCATCCTTAACACTGTTAACAATTAGTTACACTTAGCCAAACAAAGAACCTCAATCCTTTTAAACACTTAGATTTCGCAATCGATAACATTCTCAATATCACAACATTTCATTAACTTTCTTTATTTTTGTGTGGCATAATCCGCGCGAAATTAGCGCCTAGCAACAAAAAGGCTTCCCGCTTTACCACTGAATTAATTCAAGAGTAAAAGCTAGGAGCCTTGAAATACCAGTAAGGAGAAGAGATGTTTACTATTGAAGGCGTGTGTGACTGGTGCAAAAGACCAAGTTTACTACTAACAAAACACGAATATGTGGATGGCAAAGCCCATCACTCATGTGAACGTTGCAATGATTTTGCACGTATGGACGTAAGACAATTCAATATCGCCGAACAAGCGATGAGAGAGCGACAACAACTTCACTCCCTGTGATTCAACAATCTACTGTCGTCTATCTCCATGCCTAAACCTGTGTTTAGATTGATACATAGACTGATCAGCAATATTTAGTACATCATCGAGGGGAAGGTTTTTCTCGAAATCAAAAGCCATCCCCGTTGAAACACTCACCAACAAGTTAGTCTCACTGTTCGCTTCATAGAACCCAAACTCTTTAATATTCTCAAGCATTCGTTCTGTTTCTTGGACATCACAACCGGTGACTAACACAAATTCATCACCACCGATTCGGTAAGCGTCTCCTCGCCAAAAACGACTAATATTGTGACCAAGTTGCTTCAATACTTTGTCTCCAACTCGATGCCCATAGCTATCATTGATGTCTTTAAATTTATTGATATCGAGGTAGACAAGAACTTTGCTCTTAGGAAACAGGCTCCCATATTTCTTATACAGTGCTAACCGGTTTCTCAATCGTGTCAGTTCGTCAGTAATAGAACGACGATGGAAAACAAAGACGACTGAAATCAGAATGGCAATAATAAATAAAAATCGAACGATACTGTTTCTGCTTATCTTCTTTTGGACTTGAATCGTTGTGTACCAGTCTGGTGGATAGTCGTATTTTTTAACGATGTTCTTTTCATTAATTAAATTCAACGCTTTTGAAAAGAGTTCGGACAGCATTCTGCCCTTCTCATCATTTTGAAATCCAAATCCTAAGTCATACGAGTAAAACACTCCAACGTCAGTATCTTCTGTTATCGGTAAGACGTTTTTTGAGCGTCGCAGCTTGTCATGAAATGCAGCTCGAGTTAAGGCGATATAGTCCACTTCGCCATTAAGCAGTCCCGTCAACAGATCTTTCTGGCTTGGATAAAAGTGAAATTCTTTCTCAGGCAACATGGTTTGCAACAATGAATCAAAGAAGTTGCCCTTAACCACACCAATTTTCTCGATAAACATTTCCGAAATTGAACGATATACGCCATCTTTATAATGTTTTCTTTTAACCAGAATCGCCTCAGGGCTGTAATACCCATCACTGAAGTTGAACATTTCCTTGCGCTGTTCTGTGATAGCAAGGGGTGACAACACATCTATTTCTTTTGCCAGCATGCTTTCATACATGCTGCCCCACGGTTCCTGCTCGTCACTAACCAACTGACAATCAATCTGTAATAGGTCACACACTTCATAAAGAATGTCTGCGGTTATTCCATCAACGTGACCATCCGGATAATAGTTCACGAACAGCTTTATGTTTTCTAACTTAACCTTTAGGGGGTTTCTCACATCAATGCCACTTGCGATGACTTGCTTTCGCAGAGCCTCTTTTCTTATCAATAGTTGGTACTGTTCAATGGATTCTCGAAAGCGACGCTGGAATTCCGCGGTATGTGCATGTGCTTCTATGAGTTTTAGAAGATTTTGGTTCTTACCTTTGGGGGTCACTATAGACACGGGATGCAGCGATAGATGGTCATTAAAAAGATACGCATTGAAGCCTGATAGAACCATATTGTCCAAATGGCTTAATCCATCAACAACGCCATCAATTTGCTGTGCGTTAAGCATTTCAACAGCATCATCAATGTTTTGATACTCGACAAATTCAATATCGGGAAACTCTTCAGCGATCGTTTTTCTTATCGTCGTATTCATCGGTACGGCGAGCTTCGATATCTCATCAAGTTCCGGTTTACCGACGGTGAACAGATACACATATTCAATACTGACTGGCAAAGAAAAATCTAATGTGGTTGTTCGCTCTTCAATGAAAGTGACATTAGAGAGGAAATCAACATAGCCTCGGCTTACAGCATTTAGCGCGTCGGAGAAGCTATCAAAATTTATGTATTCAAACTTCACATCACTCTCGGCAGACACAGAGTCAAACAGAAGCTTGGTGGTGAAATCATCGGATTCAGTACCCACAAGGTAGGTGGTTTTATGCTTTGCCATCGAACCGGGACTGAATAGGCAAACAATTAACAAAAAAACGGTTTGAAACTTAAACATCGGCTACCTTCAATACTTCAGAATTAAGCCATTTTGGCTTTGTACATTTGAGTGTCGGCAAGATGAATACAGTCATCGAGCGACAAAACACTACCGTCGGAAAGATAGTAACCATAGGAAATACTGACGTTGAACTTGTTGTTAACATCGCTGCTGAATTCGAATGACCCTATGCTTAACATCATGCTTTCAATGTCTTGTTCTCGGATTTTTCCAATTAAAATGAACTCGTCTCCACCAATGCGGTAACTATCACAGTTCCAGTAGCGACGGATATTTTCAGCAATTCTTTTTAATACTTCATCGCCAACAGCGTGCCCATAGGTGTCATTAACAGTTTTAAATTTGTTCACATCGAAGTAGACCAAGACTTGGTTTGAATACAAACCGTCTTTATATTTTTTATAAAGCGCTAAACGGTTTTTTAGCTTGGTTAAGCTGTCTGTGATCGACTGTTTATGCCAAATATAAGAAAGGACAATTAAAGTAATGGTTATAGCCAAAAACAGTTGCTGACTTTGCTTGGTGAACCTCTTCTGGCTAAACAACGTTGTCTGCCAATCTGGCTGATAATCGTATTTTTTTATAATGGCATTCATATCAATCAAGCGAATTGCCTCGCTGAATAGCTCTGAAAGCACTTTCCCTTCTTCATTTTTCTGAAAAGCGATACCTATGCCGTAGTTAAAGAAGGTACCAATCATGTCGTCTTCAATGATGGGAAGTATGGTGCGGGTATCCCTAACCAGTTCGTTATAGGTCAAGCGAGACATGGCAATGTAGTCAACTTCATTTGCGAGTAGCGCTTTAAGCTGATCTTTTGCAGTTGTAAAAATGCTGAATGATTTATGTGGGAGCCTGCGACTTATAATCGCTTCTGACATTCCTCCTTTGATAACACCGACGCGTTCAGATATCAGCTCAGATACAGAGCGGTAGACACCTTCTTTGTAACCGTTGCGTTTAACCACTATCAGCTCAGTGTTATAAAAACTTTCACTTAAATGAACATGCGCTTCTCGACCTTTGACTAACGCAATAGGAGACAAAATATCAATCTCTTTACTCAGCAAGCTTTCATACATAGTTTGCCAATCGCTTTCCGCTGCAGTTTCAACTCTGCATTCTAGGCGCATCAACTGACACGCTTCATGAATCACATCAGCTGCAATGCCAATCACCTTGCCATTATCGTTCTGTACACCATAACGACGATAATCTTCCACAGTCACAGTAAATGTTCGGCTTACATCAAACCCACTAAGTAAAACACGTTTTCTCAACGCTTGTCTTTGTACATCAAACTGATACGTTTCTGCTTTCTCTCGCATCAGTTTCTGTATCTCTGGCTTATGAAGATACTCAACAATGTGTTTAAGTGTTGTGGCATTTTCACGTTTCCCAGTCACTATCGAAACTGGCTTTAAAGGAAACTGATAGTTGAGAATGTGAGCACGCATACCTGCCAATGCCATAAATCTCAGTTGGGCAGCTGAATCAACAATACCGTCGACCTTGCCATCTAACAGTAAGTCTTTTGCTTCCGAGATAGATTGGAACTCAACTACCTCAAGCTTTGGATTTAATGCCAACATTAGATCTGCGAATACTGTCCCATACGGAACGCCAATAGAAGAAACCTCCTTTAAACTCACTTTGCCTAGAGTAAAGAGGTATGTGTATTCCACATTTGTCGGTGCAGAGAAAATCAGCCTTTTGGCACGCTCTTCGGTGTATGTAATTCCCGTTGCGAAATCCACTGCACCCGAAGCAGTTGCTTCTATTTTTTCTGCGTGCCCTGCAAGATAAACAAGTTCAAAATTAAGAGACAAATCCTGAGCAGTTTTCTTCAGGATAGATTCCACAACAGCATCTTCAGCTACAATCCCAACACTATAAGTTTGCTGATTTGCAGCCAAAACATTCCCCGCCAGACAAACCAGCAGATAAAAAAAATGTTTTATAGAAAAAGGACGTTGGAAATTGATCATTCGCTACTTTGAAATAATTGGTAACAGCAACGATTTTAAATTAAACGGGCTAAAGCAGCCTATAGAGGCTCTCGTAGGAATATTCTTTAAATTTTGATGAATCTGAGTAATGCAATTGTACGGAATATAGAACAAATGAATGTTGTCTATATGAAGTGATTGATTAGATTGAGCAACCCGATAGCACTACTGTATATCCACCTAAGATCCCAACGCCTTTTATCTACCACTGTACAACCATAAGATATTTCTCACTTAAACCCATCTCAGCAATAATTATAAAAAATCATTTAATTACAGTTAGTTATAGATAATCGCGTGACTATTAGCTCAAATTTCCCACAAAAATCGTAATTATTTCTTGATCAGTATTTGGTTTGATACTACTGTATACACATACAGCATGTATAAAAGGACAGTGTTATGCTAAATCATGAATTGCTAGTGAACAAATCATTCGGTGTTGAAACCAACGTAACTCGTTTTGGAAATCCAGCGTTTAACCATTCATATTCGGCAGCGAAAAGCGCAGATATGCTTACTCGCCTTTCAAGTCTTTCTCAGTATAAACAATGGATATTGTTTACGGGTGAATGCCCTCGCCCTCAATACAATGAATTGGCAGCACATCAAATACATTGCAGTAGAATTATTCATATGAAACCGTCGCAATCACAATCAGAAATCACCATCGTGATGAAAGCGCTCCAATCGGGCAACGCAAGCGCAGTTGTCGCTTCTGGCAATATCGATTTTGTTAGCCAAAAACTATTGAAACAACTGGCAACTGAACATAACTGCGAAGTGTTTTTCCTAGAACCAGCAGCACCACAATTTCACTGATTTCTATCACTGTCTTTTGCCCTCTACTATAGAGGGCTTTTCTACCCTTGGTATAACCACGTCATCTCTGCTGACTCTCAAGCCGACTTTTATTTTGCCTACGTTTCCTGCAAGCTGTTTTTTGCTCCATCTCAACCCACAAAAAGATAATTAGCAAACGTTTGCTTTTTATCTGGCGACATAAAATAGTTCTGGTATGATGCGCGCAGTAATTGATATCTCACTGTGCTTAGATATCTTCTTTCTATACCCAAACAATTTGCACAACCGTGTTTAAGAGGAAGGGTATATGACGTTTGAAATAAGATAGGAATGTCTCCATGAGCCTTGCTGACCAAGTTCTTGCCGTCAACGACGATCTCCCAATTCGTACCCACCAGCCTGTTCATAGCGGAAAAGTCCGTTCTGTATACTGGCTAACTGAAGAAGACAGCCGTCGCCTTATTCAAGAAAAAGGTTATGACGTTGCTGAAGATGCCCCACTTGCCATTATGGTAATCAGCGATCGAATCTCTGCATTCGATTGTATTTGGCACGCAGAAGGTGGTATTGCGGGCGTTCCGGGTAAAGGTGCAGCACTTAATGCTATCTCTAACCATTGGTTCAAACTGTTTAAAGACAACGGGCTTGCTGATAGCCACATTCTAGATATCCCTCACCCGTTTGTTTGGATTGTTCAAAAAGCCAAACCAATTAAGATCGAAGCTATTTGTCGTAAGTACATCACAGGTTCAATGTGGCGTGCGTATGCAAAAGGCGAACGCGAGTTCTGCGGTATTGAGCTACCTGAAGGTCTGCAAAAAGACAAAGCACTTCCAGAACTACTCATGACACCATCAACTAAAGGTATTCTGAAAGGTATTCCAGGTGTTCCTGAAGCTGATGATGTGAACATTACCCGCAA
The DNA here is from genome assembly GCF_058630515.1 of Vibrio sp. HM8-C. Lineage (NCBI taxonomy): Bacteria > Pseudomonadati > Pseudomonadota > Gammaproteobacteria > Vibrionales > Vibrionaceae > Vibrio > Vibrio sp. HM8-C. The sequence continues at coordinate 590,195 of NZ_JBMMKS010000001.1, read as the reverse complement.
GAATATTGAAGATAACTTCGCGGCATTCAACTTCAGCAAAGCTGAAGATATTGCTCTGTACGAAAAGCTGCTGAAAGACGGCTTTGGCGTTATCAGCCAAGCACTGAAAGAAATCGGTCAAATTTTCGTGGATACCAAGTTTGAATTTGGCTACGTGACTGATGCGAGCGGTGCAGAAAAACTGATTTACATGGATGAAGTGGGTACTCCGGACTCATCTCGTATCTGGGATGAAGAGCAGTATTTGCAAGGCAACATCGTAGAAAACTCGAAAGAAGGTTTCCGTCAGTTCCTATTAAACTACTTCCCAGATCCAGACATTCTTTTGAACAAAGATCGTATGCCTGAGCGTGAAGCACTGGCTCGCGACAACGCTCTGCCGCTAGAAGCACTGATGGATATTTCTCGCACTTACTTAGGTATTGCAGAAAAGATTGTTGGTCACAAAATAGAGCTCAGTGACAATCCAAAACAAGAAATCATCCAAATTCTTGATGAACACTACGGCTTGATTGATTAATCAATTCGAACAATAAAAAATGGCGCTTAACTATCTGTTTCCGAGAGACAGTTTCCAAGAAACTGTTTTCAAGAAAAACTTATTAGCTAAGCGCCATTTTTATTTCGAGCGACTAGGTTTTATTAACCTCTAAGGTCTGCAACCCCTGTTCACAACGTAATAATAAATTCGTCTTGTTTACCCGCTTTAATATGAGCATCGCAGCCAGCCTGAATAGACTCTATCTGCTGTTCATCTAATGCATAAGGCATCACAAGCTTAATTTCTTCTATACCTTCACGTTTAGCCAGTTTGACCAGTTCAATAAGATTGGACTCATCACTGTGATTACTCGATAAACGCTTAAGAGCAGTTTCCCAAAGTCTCTCTTCGGGACTCTTACTATCTTTAACAGACTCATTCCAAACGACACCAAAAACCGGAGCAAACGACTTAAGCGCTTCAGAGAAAGTCCATTTTTTAGAACTTGAAGTTCCTAAAAAGGCGGTGTAGTCAAACACTGCGCAAATTCGTTGTCTATCCATTCTGTTCCCCGACTTAATTGGCAACACAGTGTACTCAATATTAGACAACACTAACTTTATAGCAATACGATATAAAAAAACGTTCTTTTATGCCCTTAATTCCAATTACTGCGATATATAAAAACCAAACTAGTAACAAAAAGTAGCTATAGCGATCAACAACCTATGTCTTAATGATTAATATTTCAGGATTCAAACATAATTATCGAATATCAACGACTCTGCTCGCTTTACGATATTGCACCCTATAACCAGACCAGCGAGGCAACTCCCATCGTTTTGGGTCACCCTTGCGTAATCCGCTGCGATACACCACACAGACAAGTTTTCGTTTTACGTAATACTCAACTTGAAGTTGTATATCACTCAAGATGATCTCCAGCGGATAGGAGTCAGCAAACTCTTGTTTTTGCCAATACGGAATTCCATCAAATGGAAAATCTTCTCCGCTGAACATCTCTAACTCTTCGAGCGAGCTAATACCTAACTCGCACAGTTGCTGCTCAAACCAACGATCAAAAGTTAGATCCTTATGCTCGTTAGTGCATTCATCTAAACCCAGATCGACGTAAACCTTCCACAGTTCAATATCTTCGGTACGCTGCTTCGCAAATTCAGGGAAGCACTCCCCTTTCTTAACCGCTTCGATCATTGATTTCAGCGCATACTCACCTTTAGCTTCAACGCTTTGAGATTTGATCACACGCCCAGCGTAGACAAGTTGTTGCTCAGACATCAACAAACCACCATCAACGTTAGCTTCCACCTGCTTCCACTGACCAAGCTCCAACGATTCAATGACATCAAATGAAATGGGCATCATCACTGTCGCTAGAGTCAGTGTCTGCTTCACTCCTCGTCCTGGCAGACTATGCTGGTCTAGAACTAAAGCGGCCTCTGCTTTGTCCGAAAATCGACTATTGCGCCCAATAAGTACTTCCATTTGACCATTAGCTAACGCTTCTTTGCGCCTCTCTCTTCGAACAAAGACCAACTCTGGGTGAAGAGTTGCAATCGCGGCAGTGAGCGCTTGATGCTGATAACGAGAAGCCACTTCTAATTGGGGAAGACCATAAATCACTCGCATTTGTTCTGATAGTCCTTGCGCTTCTTTCAACGCTTCGGGCTCCACATTCACTGCGGAAAATTCGCTTCCTCGAACCAGTTGAATCATCAACTGACCATCACAGCAATACGGCTCTTCCTGATTTAGCTTTTCTATCACCTCTTCATTCGATGACACTTTATAAATAGATGCAGGAACGGATAGTGCTGCAGCAAGGTCAATCATGGCTTCCTTTAAAGCTTTGCTCTCAATACTCGCAACGAGATCCGCATACAAAGCATCGACCGGCAATGGCGCAATTTGCACTCCATGCTCAGTGATTTCACCCAACTCATTGATAGCATTCATTCCAGTAAGAATATCTGTTGCTTGCTGCAAGGTTTTATCAGGTAAGGCTTCGAGGAAATGCAAATAAGACAAGCGTTCTCCACAACTTGCAGCGGCTAGCATGGCTTCCACCAGCTCCTCACGTTGCAAAGCTGGAGGTGTCACACTTTCCAACGCAGCATGTTGCCCATAAAGACGAATAGCTATGCCATCCATAACGCGCCCAGCACGGCCACTTCTTTGTTTTGCACTCGCTTGTGATATAGGTTTCAAGATAAGCGTCGTTCGCCCGTTTCGCTGCTCATTTCTGCGCTCTAAACCGCTGTCGATGACCACAGCAATATTTGGGATGGTAAGAGAGGTTTCAGCCACATTAGTAGCAAGCACTACTTTCTGCTTCGACTGTTGATTGAGCGCTACCGATCGCTCTGCATCAGAAACAGAGGCATGAAGTGGCACAACAACGGTATTTTCTAAACTATTCAGTGCTTGTTGACACTGCTGAATCTCTTTACGTCCGGGCAAGAACACCAAAATGTCTGCATCAGTACGAGCCAAGGCATCGCCTACTGCATGCTTAACCCTTTTCTCAAGATGACGAGCATCTGGCAATTGGCGAGTATCGGAAGCTCGATGTTCGACGCTGACATCATATACGCGACCTTCGGCTTTTAATCTCACCGCATTCAAATACTGGGCAAGACGTTCACCTTCAATGGTTGCCGAAGTAACAATTAGTCGTAATCTTTGTTGCTGCTTAAGTAGCGCGACCAACAAATCTGTATCCCAGCGTCTTTCATGAAATTCGTCCACCATAACGATGTCAAAGCTCGCCAGCTTATCTTCTGCAAACCAACGTAATGCGACACCCGGCGTAACAAACACGACACTTGAGGATTCTCTGAAGCGATTCTCTAACTTAATCGCATAGCCAATGCTTTCACCCACATTCTCTTGTCGCTGTTCCGCCAAGTATTCAGCAAGAGAAGTGCACGCGATTCGACGCGGCTCTATCACCAGTACTCTGCCCAGCTCAGCAGACCAGATAGGTAAACATGTAGACTTACCTGAACCGGTTTCAGCTTCAACAATGACGGGAGATTGACCAAGCGTCGTTAAGAAGGTGTTTTTTAGAGACTGAATAGGAAGTAACGACATAATAATTAACGAAATATCAACAAAGAGAGATTGGTAAGACAACATCAACATAGGTACTGAGTTGTGCGAAACAGTGATACCTAAACTGCGATTGGCTTCAGGCTAGCCAGAATAAAGCAGCATAATGTTCTGAACTCTACTGGTTGTCTATTTACAAGACAGTCACCAAGCCGTTATCATTTTTATGTCAACCTTCTCACACAAAATCCATAGGCTAAAAATGAATAACGACAAACGCCCTCTGTATATTTCCTATGCTGGGCCAGCTCTTTTGAGCACACCTCTACTGAATAAAGGTAGCGGTTTCTCAGCGGAAGAACGTGCACAGTTCAATTTAGAAGGGCTGTTGCCTGAAACAACCGAAACAATACAGGAACAAGTGGTTCGTGCCTACCAACAATATTGTAGCTTCGTTAATGATATGGATAAGCACATCTACTTGCGTAACATCCAAGATACCAACGAAACTCTATTCTACCGATTAGTGCAAAACCACATTTCTGAGATGATGCCAATCATCTACACGCCAACCGTTGGCGCTGCATGTGAAAACTTCTCGAATATTTACCGTCGTGGCCGTGGTCTTTTCATCTCTTACTCTAACCGTGACCGTATCGACGACTTGCTAAACAACGCAGCAAACCACAACGTTAAAGTTATTGTAGTTACTGATGGCGAACGTATCTTGGGCTTGGGTGACCAAGGTATCGGTGGTATGGGCATTCCAATTGGTAAGCTGTCTCTCTATACCGCATGTGGTGGTATCAGTCCTGCTTACACGCTGCCGATCGTGCTCGATGTGGGTACCAACAACCCGCAACGTCTAGCTGACCCAATGTACATGGGCTGGCGTCATCCTCGTATCACAGGCCCAGATTACGATAATTTCGTCGACGAATTCATCCAAGCAGTACAACACCGCTGGCCAGATGCTCTAATTCAGTTTGAAGACTTCGCACAGAAAAATGCAATGCCTCTATTAGAGCGCTACAAAGACCGCATTTGCTGCTTCAACGATGACATTCAAGGTACTGCCGCGATTACTGTTGGCTCGCTATTAGCCGCTTGTAAAGCCGCTGGTACACAGCTATGTGAACAGCGTGTAACCTTCCTTGGTGCAGGCTCTGCGGGTTGTGGTATTGCTGAAGCGATCATTGCTCAAATGGTGTCGGAAGGTATTTCAGATCAACAAGCTCGTTCACAAGTTTACATGGTTGACCGTTGGGGCCTATTAGAAGAAGGCATGCCTAACCTTTTAGATTTCCAACAAAAACTGGTGCAGAAGAAATCCAACACTAAAGATTGGGTTTCTGAGAATAACGGCTATTCGTTGTTAGAAGTGGTTCGTAATGCGAAACCAACGGTGCTTGTTGGTGTTTCTGGCGCTCCGGGTCTATTCAGTGAAGAAGTTATCAAAGAGATGCATCTACACTGCCCTCGCCCTATTGTGTTCCCACTATCGAACCCAACCAGCCGCGTTGAAGCAACACCAAATGACATCATCCGTTGGACAAACGGTGAAGCATTAGTTGCAACAGGCAGCCCATTTGATCCTGTGGTACATGAAGGTAAAACTTACCCAATCGCGCAATGTAACAACAGCTATATCTTCCCAGGTATTGGTCTAGGCGTTCTCGCTGTAGGTGCAAAACGTGTAACTGATGCGATGTTGATGGAATCAAGCCGCGCACTCGCAACTTGTTCACCACTAGCAATAAATGGCCATGGCCCATTGCTACCACCATTGGAAGCTATTCACTCAGTTTCTAAGAAAATTGCATTTGCAGTTGCTAAAAAAGCGATTGAAGAAGGTGTCGCTCTAGAAATTACGGATGAAGCGTTAGAGCTGGCTATCGAAAACCACTTCTGGCAACCAACCTATCGCAGATACAAACGCACAGCGTTCTAATTCGATAAGCTTAAGCCCCCACAGTGACTACATGCGGGGGCTTTTTGTATCTTACAAGCATTCATCTGATAAACAGCTTTCACTAAAAAATAGTTTTCACCAATAAATCATTTTCGTCTTGGTAAATAAATATGTTGAGTTTTGTTGCTCCCGCTGGTCACTATATTGCACCGTATCTTAGTGACATTTCTGTTGCTTTAGTCGCTTGTCTACTGGTTATGTTAGGCGGTGAAATTAATGCTTTATTACGCCGTATCATGGGCAATCAGCACTTTATTTTTAGAACAATCGCCTTTATCTTAGTTAATGCGTTTGGTTACGGATTAATCATCATCAAAGCTAGCCCTTACTTGGCTCGGACACTCGCTAACTTAGAACAGGGCATGATGTTTTGCTTAGTCACAGGCAGTTTCGTTGTAATTGGATTATGGGCTCAAAAACATCGTCATATCTAAAATTGAATACCTTAAGTATGCGCATGCGTAAGTTAGTGAACTGTAGGTTCAAAAGCATGTATTGGCTTAAGCGTGGGCTTCAATTTATTTCTCTTCTGCTGATCTTCAGTGCGTTGTCCATTTATGGCATTGACCGCTGGGTAAGCTTGAAAAGTGAAGACCACATCATCAGCGATATCACACAGGTTCCTGAGTTTCAGGTAGCTGTTGTTTTGGGTACCAGTAAGTATTTGGGCAAGACGCTGAACGAGTATTACTCCCACCGTATAAATGCGGCTATTTCACTTTACGAACTCGGTAAAGTGAGTCGATTTTTGCTTAGTGGCGACAATGCTCATCGCTCTTACAATGAACCATGGACGATGAAACGTGATTTACTGAAAGCTGGCATACCTGACGGCAGTATTTTCCTTGATTACGCAGGGTTCAGAACCTTAGATTCCATCGTTCGTGCCAAAAGAATCTTCGATACCGATAACTTCCTAATCATCACACAACGTTTTCACTGTGAACGTGCACTGTTTATCGCCCAATATCATGACATCAATGCCACTTGCTTGGCCGTCTCCGATCCGATTAATCATTCCGGTATTAAGACTCGCACACGTGAAGTATTTGCGCGTACTAAAGCTTTTTTCGATCTCTATATCTTCAACACTCAGCCGAAGTTCTTAGGTCCTAAAGAACCGATCATTATCGAGCCGATAGATCCCACTCCTGTCGACGAAATAACAGAAGAACAGACAGAAGCGTCAGGTAACAACGATTCTCAATAGGTTTTTCCTTTCAATTATTCGTTTTTTGTCGCCAACTTTTTTGTTAAAGTTGGCACAAACTAATAGAAAATGAGTAATGTCATGTCTGTCATCGCATCCGGCGTATTAAACAAAATGCGCGGTAAACTGGGCGAAACTGTCCACTATCAATTGCCTGTGGGAGAAGGTCTTGTCGACCTGAATCCTTTTATCAATAAGCCAATCACGCTCAAACACACAGGTAATATCTTCTGTTGTTCATGTGGCAAAAAGACCAAAAAAAGTTACTCGCAAGGCCACTGTTTTGTGTGCATGACAAAGCTAGCTAGCTGTGACATATGCATCATGAAACCAGAGACTTGTCACTTTGAACAAGGTACATGCCGTGAACCTGATTGGGCACAAGACCACTGCATGGTTGACCATTACGTCTATTTGTCGAATACATCAAGCCTGAAAGTCGGCATTACTCGCCACACACAGATTCCTACTCGTTGGATTGACCAAGGCGCGACACAAGGTTTACCTATCTATAAGGTAAAAACTCGACATATTTCAGGTTTGATTGAAGTTGAACTGGCTAAACACATTGCCGACAAAACAAACTGGCGTACGCTGCTCAAAGGCAACGGTGAACCTCTGCCCTTAGAGGAACAATTTACTAAACTTCGCCCACTGCTAGAAGAAAAAATCGCTGAGCTAAAACAACGATTTGGTAAGGATGCTGTTGAAGAAATCGGCGCTCAAATTACCGATATTCAATACCCTGTTGAGGTGTTTCCAACCAAAATCGCTTCGCACAACTTTGACAAAGAGCCTGTAGTTAGCGGTATCTTGCAAGGTATTAAAGGTCAGTACCTTATCCTTGATACGGGTGTTATTAACATTCGCAAGTTCACTTCTTACGAAGTCGAAGTGAGTGCTGAATAAAGTGTGTTTATGAATAGACTCTATTTATAAAAGACAAGAGGCTCGGTGAACTACCGAGCCTCTTTTTTCACTATGAGGTACTGAAATTGATCTACTGAGGTACTCTGCTTCTATAAAGTAGAGAGAACCTTAAACAGCTCATCGATTTCATTTTTGTTGTTGTAATGCATAAATCCTATGCGAATCACACCACCACTTTGTTCCAACCCAAGCTGACGAATGAGACCTAAAGCGTAGAAGTGCCCGTTCCAGACACAGATATTATGCTCACCCAAGGTTTTTGCCACAAACTCTGGGGGAAAACTGTTCAAACGAATGGCGAAGGTTGGCGTACGCTTCTCACTATCGGCTTCCGGTAAACCATATAGCGTAACGCCTTTCAGCTGACTTAATTTTTCAAGAAAATACGCACTAAGCTGCTGCTCATGGTGATTGTATTGCTCAAAACTGGTAACAAGACGTTGACGTAAATTGTCTTCAGGATTTCCCCATTGAGCGAGATACTCAATCGCCGCAATAACACCAGCTAAGCCTTCAAAACTTTGAGTTCCCGTCTCATAACGTCCCGGACCAATATTGGTTGCAGGTTCTACTTTATAAGGCTTCAATGCATGCAGCCAATGTGGCGCAACGTAGGCTATACCCACATGCGGGCCAAAAAACTTATAGGCGGAACAGGCTAAGAAGTCACATCCTAGTTCTTGCACATCAATCAAGTGATGAGGCGCGTAGTGAACCGCATCCACATAGACAATCGCCCCAAAGCGATGAGCTTCTTCGACGATACGTTTTACATCGACTATCGAGCCTGTTGTATTAGAAGCATAAGTCACCGCCACCAGCTTAGTGTTTGCATTGATGAGGGAAAGCAGATGTTCTGTATCCAACGTGCAATCTTTGGCATCCACTTGCGCCTGATGAACAATAACTCCTTTATCCTGCGCCGCTTGCTGCCAGCTGGATACGTTCGAATAGTGATCCAGTGCGGTTACGATAATTTCATCGCCTTCGTTCCACTCTCGGCTGATAGCTCGGCTTAACTGGAAAGTCAGAGATGTCATGTTGGCACCAAACACGATATTTCCGGAGGATTCAGCATTCAAAAGTGCTTGAACATGCTGTCGGGCATCTTGCATCAAATCCGTCGTAATTCGGCTAGAAAAATAATGACCGCCTAGATTGGAGTTGTAATGGCCAAGGTAGTGGGCCATCTTTTCGACAACAGAATGAGGAACTTGCGATCCACCTGGTCCATCAAAAAAGACTACAGGCTTATCGTTATGCATCTGCGAGAGCGCTGAGAATTGGTCTCTGACCTCATCAAGATTGAAGAGCATTTTTTACTCCTTTCGCAGTGAGTACAAATACATCCATATGCCCTTCTTCACCATGCTCGATTGAGCGTATAGGACGAGCGTTATGCCAAAGCTTGTTGTCAGCTAGCATAGCCACTTCCCCATTATCCAAAACCTTACGGAAGAACGGCGCGTCATGACAATCTTGATAAAGCATGATCTCACCACCCACAATGTTGTGTCTGTCTATACCGATAATAGCGATATGATCAAAGCCATCTTGATGAACACCTTCAGGCGCGACCTGAGTTTCGTCGTAGATAGCCGCAATACGCATCTGGTGAATTTCTATTTCCTGTCCATCTGGTAGCTCATTGCTAGCAACGAACAGTTCGCACATTTCTTTCATTCCTTCACTTTTTAAAGTGGTAGATAAAATTGGCTCAAAATGGCGAACCACATTACCTTGGAAATGGTTGATATCATCAGATTGCATGAAATCGTGTTTATCAGTCGAAACAACTTCTCCGGCGATAAATCTCACCACTGAGTAGCGACGTAATCGGTACTGACCATCTGCATGTTCAGTATGCGGCAGCGAGACAAAAGATGGTGCGAGCTGAGACAAGGCGTTTTTGCTCAGCTGAGTGATATGTAGGGTATTTAAGTGTGAGTGCAACATCATCAACTCCTTAATGAATACACATTTGTTATTATTATATTTAACAATTAATTTACATTTATAGTACGCAATAATTTGGTTAATTCCAGTTTTTATGGCAATAAAAACCACAAAAATAAACAAAACGACACATAACACCAACAAACTAATCAATTGAAGTGAATTGGTTCAATTTTCCACGGCACTGTATTTGAAATTTGGATGCTTTAACTCAAAAGTGGTTAACAACCTGATTTAAAGCCAATAATTATCTAAACCTAGATTTACCCTGAGAAGACAAAGGTCAAACAGTGATAAAGAATTTTGCGCTGTGAAAATGACGATACGAAGAGAGGTAAGCCTAGATTAAAAGCACTAAGCTGAAGTCAACTTGAGATGAATAGAAAGCAAAAATCGCGATGGGAATGAGAGAAACATGCACAAGCTTGTTACTTCACTTTACCAACTCTCAAGAAGCTTCAATGCCTTATCAGCATGACGAGACTGCACAAAAATATGATCGTGATAAAACGCGGCAATCACCTTTGCACTAATACCATGATCAGCCAATTTTGTTGAAACAGTAGCCGTTAAACCGACAGCATCAAGGCTAGAATGTACAGTGAGTGTGATTTGTTTGTAGGTGTTATCAAACTCGACGCAATTCTCTTGCGCTGTTTGCTTCGTAACCACGAGACTTAGACCTTCTTGTTCGCAAAATATGGCTAAAGGCTTCCATGAAAGGTAGTCTTCTGCGATTCCAGTCACGCTACAAAATACAAATTCATCCTCAACCAAATGTGGCTGCGTTGAACTAAGTAGTTGTTGTAAGTCTGTTATTCCTGCCATTTTCTTCTCCAATTTGAAAACCAATCGATAAATCCCTTTTAAAAACAAGGAATTCAACGCTATTTATAATTCTAAACTATAACCATTTATTCGGCTGTTTATCCTTTTATTCCTAGCAAATTATCCCTACAATCGAGTTAACTTTTCGATCATTGAACGATTGGAGCAATAATGAGCGACGTTAAACATTGCAAACTTCTTATTTTAGGTTCGGGCCCAGCGGGATACACCGCAGCGGTATACGCAGCACGCGCGAACTTGAACCCTGTATTAGTGACTGGCATGCAACAAGGCGGTCAGTTAACGACAACAACTGAAGTAGAAAACTGGCCAGGTGATGCAGAAGGTCTTACAGGTCCTGCACTCATGGAGAGAATGAAAGAGCACGCAGAGCGATTTGAAACAGAGATCGTGTTTGATCACATCAACGAAGTAGATTTCAGTCAGCGTCCTTTCCGTCTAAAAGGTGATTCAAGCGAATACACCTGTGATGCGTTGATCATTTCAACAGGCGCGTCGGCGAAATATCTAGGTTTAGACTCGGAAGAAGCGTTCAAAGGTCGTGGCGTATCTGCATGTGCGACATGTGATGGTTTCTTCTACCGCAACCAAAAAGTTGCTGTTGTCGGTGGTGGTAATACTGCCGTTGAAGAAGCGTTGTACCTTTCAAACATCGCATCTGAAGTTCACCTAATTCACCGTCGTGATAGCTTCCGTGCGGAGAAAATCCTAATCAACCGTCTGATGGACAAAGTTGAAAACGGCAATATCGTTCTACACACCGATCGTACTCTTGATGAAGTTCTTGGTGATGATATGGGCGTGACAGGCGTACGTCTTAAAGACACCCAATCTGGCCAAACTGAAGATTTGGAAGTGATGGGCGCATTCATTGCAATCGGTCACCAACCAAATACAGCGATCTTCCAAGACAAACTTGAAATGAAAGACGGCTACATTGTTGTTAAGTCAGGTCTTGAAGGTAATGCAACTCAAACAAGTATCGAAGGTATCTTCGCCGCTGGTGATGTTATGGACCATAACTATCGCCAAGCAATTACTTCAGCGGGTACAGGCTGTATGGCTGCACTAGACGCAGAGCGTTACCTAGATAGCCTTAATGACAAATAAGCACACAATTAATTTGCTTCAATTGTCATAAAGTTATGCACAAACTAGTTGGGATTGCAGGTAGGCAACAAGTGATTGAGTCCCCATGAGCATAGATAACTATGTGATTGGGGCGAAAGAACGCGGTTAACACCCCTGCAATTTCAAATAGGATGGGAATATCATAAACCCAGCGGTATATCCGCTGGGTTTTCTTTTGTATACTACACAGCCTCAACAAAGCCCCAACTCATTGGCGTAATAGCTCGGCGGCATGTGAATGAGCTTCCATGAACTCAGTGATACACGGCGATTGGAACACCTTAACGCAGTCTGAGCCGCGGCAACTCCAATTAGGAAGGGGATTACATAATAATTATGATTAAGCCTTTACATAATGGATAAGAAAAAACAACGTAGCTTGAATGCATGGCTCAAGCAGCAAAGTAAATTAGCTAAACGCTGGCTTATGATTGCTGTTGGGCTTGGAGTACTTTCAAGTGTATTTCTGCTTGGTCAAGCAGCACTTCTCGCCACCATTCTGCATCAGTTGATTATTGAACACGCAGATAAGTACTCGCTAATCCCCTACTTCCTAGGGTTAATCGCAACTGTAGCCGCGCGCGCTGCATGTACTTGGGGCCGAGAGATTGCTGGCTTTAAAGCCGGTAAAGAGATCCGTATTTATATCCGCCAGTTAATCTTCGACAAACTGCGTGAATTAGGTCCTGCTTATATCAAAGGCAAGCCTGCGGGCGCATGGGCAACCCTGACTCTGGAACAGGTGGAAAACATGCACGACTTCTTTGCGCGTTATCTGCCGCAAATGTCGCTTTCTGTATTAATCCCGTTTGTCATTCTTATTGTTGTTTTCCCTGTAAACTGGGCTGCGGGCCTAATTTTCCTTATTACCGCCCCTCTTGTACCGCTGTTTATGGCACTTGTTGGCATCAAAGCAGCAGACGCAGGTAGAAAGAACTTCAAAGCACTGCAACGCCTCTCTGGTCACTTTTACGATCGTCTTCAATCTATGACGACCATTCGCCTATTTGACCGCACTGCAGCCGAAACTGAGCATATGCGTGGAGCATCTGAGGTGTTCCGAAAGCGCACTATGGACGTTTTACGTATAGCATTCTTATCTTCCGCAGTGCTTGAGTTTTTCACTTCAATCTCAATTGCGATTACTGCTGTTTATTTTGGTTTTAGTTTTATTGGCGAACTAGAGTTTGGCTACTACGGCGCAGGAGTCACGTTATTCTCAGGGCTGTTCATTCTTATTCTAGCCCCCGAGTTCTACCAACCTCTGCGTGAGCTTGGTACCTATTACCATGCAAAACAACAAGCCGTTGGTGCCACTGAAAGCATTGTAGAATTCCTTCAGACAGACGTAAGTAAAGTAGCCTCAGGTACTACAGCGCTTCCTGTTGATGAAGATTCGAATCACGATTCGATTGAAATTGTTGCCCGTGATTTGGAAGTTCTTAGCCCTGAAGGAAAACGGTTAGTTGGGCCAATTTCCTTCACATTAAATAACAGTGAAACGACAGCGCTTGTTGGTCCTAGTGGTGCAGGTAAAACAAGCCTAATCAATGCGATTCTCGGATTTATGCCATACCAAGGCTGCTTGACCATTAACGGCGTAGAACTTAGCCAACTGGATCATGCAAGCTGGCGTAAAGCGATCAGTTGGGTCGGACAAAACCCGTTGCTCGTACACGGCACTATACGTGACAATGTAACCTTAGGTAAAAGCAATATTGCAGATAGCACAGTTCAAGAAGTATTGGATAATGCCTATGCCTCTGAGTTTGTGAACAAGCATGGCTTGGATTACATGATCAGTGACCGTTCCGGCGGTTTATCAGTTGGTCAGGCACAGCGTTTGGCATTGGCTCGCGCTATGCTACAGAAAGGTCGATTCTGGCTGCTCGATGAACCAACCGCGAGTTTGGATGCTCGCAGTGAGCAGTTAGTCATGCAAGGTCTAACTACTCAAATCGCTGACAAAACAGCACTATTGGTTACGCACCAATTGTTACCGTTGAAATCGGTACATCAAATTCTCGTCATGCGCGATGGTAAGCTTGAACAATCAGGAGACTTCAATACGTTAAGCCAACAAGAAGGTCTGTTTGCCTCAATGTTAGCGTCGAATCAAGCCGTAGAAGAAGCTGATAAGGGGAATTTAGATGCGTGATTTAGTGCCATATCTAAAACTGTATAAGAAACATTGGTTTGGTCTATCGTTGGGCATGTTATTGGCATTTCTGACGTTATTAGCATCAATAGGTCTGCTGACTCTTTCAGGTTGGTTCTTGTCTGCAGCTGCGGTCGCTGGCTTAACGATTGCTCGTGAAACCTTTAACTATATGTTGCCGGGTGCGTTTGTTCGCGGCTTTGCTATGGGACGTACCGCTGGCCGTTGGGGTGAACGTGTAGTCAGTCATAATGCTACATTTAAGCTGCTTACTGACCTGCGTATTTTCTTCTTTGAAAAGCTCGCACCTATGATCCCAGGTCGCATTTCAAATCTTCGAGATGCCGATCTGCTGAACCGCCTTGTTGCTGACATTGACGCGATGGACCATGTCTACTTGCGTCTTATCAGCCCAGTAACCGTTGGCGTATTGGGTATTGCCTCAATTACCGCCCTACTTTGCTGGTTCGATTCAAGTCTTGGCTTAGTGTTGGGTTCAGTACTCTTTGTGTTACTTCTGCTTTGGCCTGTGTTGTTCTACAAGTTAGGTAAGCGTAACGGTGCTGAACTTACCCAAAACAAAGCGGACATGCGTATCGCCACCATGGATTGGCTGCAAGGATATAGTGAACTCACCATTTTTGGTGCTGAATCACGCTACCGTGAAGCCATTTATGCCGCTCAGGAAAAACTGCTTACCAACCAAAAGGTCAATGCAAGTTTTACTGGTCTTGCTCAAGCATTGCTGCTGTTAGCTAACGGTTGGACACTGGTTCTGATGCTTTGGCTGGCAGCTGATGGTGTGAATGGTCAAACGCCTGACCCTATGATTGCACTGATGATCTTTGCAACCATGGCAAGTTTTGAATTGCTGATGCCGATTGCAGGCGCTTTCCAACATTTGGGTCAAACACTAACTTCTGCACGCCGCTTAAATGAAGTCATTCTAAGCGAGCCAGATGTTGTATTCCCTAAGCAAAACGCACCACATACAGGTGAGTTTTCTGTCGAGTTTGACAACGTTGCTTTCCAATATCCAGATAGCGTTCAACAAGTCCTAAACAACGTGAGTGTTTCGGTTCCAGCAGGACATAAGCTGGCGATTGTTGGGCAAACTGGTTCAGGTAAGTCAACGCTAATTCAACTGCTATGTCGTTACTGGGATACCAATCTAGGTGAGATTCGTATCGCTGGTACACCGCTAAAGAAATGGAGCGAAAGCGACTTACGTTCTTCAATTAGCGTAGTGAGTCAACGGGTTGATATTCTAAATGGCAGCCTACGCGATAACTTGTTGATGGCAAAACCCGATGCCAGTGACAAAGAGCTTTGCGAAATACTCGAACGTGTGGGCTTAGAGAAGCTACTTGAAGCTCCGGGGTTAGATGCTTGGCTTGGTGACGGTGGACGTCAGTTGTCCGGCGGAGAAAAACGCCGTATCGGCATCTCTCGTGCTATTTTGCATAACGCACCTATTTTGCTGTTGGATGAACCTACGGAAGGTTTGGACAAACAAACTGAGCAACAGATTATGGCTCTGTTTAAATCTCACTTCTCTGGGAAAACAGTGCTGTTCATTACTCACCGTCTGATCAATTTGGACGAGATGGATGGTATTTGCTTGATTGAACAAGGTGAAGTGGTAGAGCATGGCAGCCATGAAGAGCTCATAGCGAAGCAAGGTCGTTATTATCAACTCAACCAGACGCTATAAAGTTCAAAGCCCTTTAGTACTCTAAAGGGCTTTTTATTATCGGCTTTATACCTGCTATTTCAGCCAACAGTTGAACTGCAATATCTACCAATAAATCAAGGTTGTATGTCTTCTCTGCTTTCGCCACGAACGACATTACGATAATAAACGACCTGAGTTGGCATAACTTCAGTGTTATACGCCTGCTTGTATCTCGATAGATATGAGCGATAAACACCGTACTTAAAATACACCTGATCTTTTTCTATCGTTTGACCATTAAACGCAGCTTTCTGCACGCCATCTACCCAGACATCAAAAAAGCCATCGCTATGTTTTGACCACTTTGCATGCACTTCAATACGATGCCATTTACCTCGAAGTTCCTCTTCACTAATCAGTTGCCAAAAGCCTTTACTCTTTTGATTGGAATGCCGATCTAAATGATAACCGCCTGAATAGACCTCTTTGCTTCCTTTGACGCTGTGAGTCTGGTTTTGAAACATAAACATCGGCTTCCCATTCGCTTGATGAAACTGTCCCAACGCCGTTTTTGCCGGATAGACACTGGGATAATCGATTGGAAAATAGATATCCCATGCATACCAATACGTTTCACCAACCTTCTGACGATTGGTTTGCTGTGAAAGCTCGCTTCGCTCTCTGTCTGTTTCACAATCATTCCATCCCGTCTGGAAACCGCAATCACCGTTGCGAATTTCAAAGCGCTCCACCCACTTTAAATTGTTGGCATCAATAGGATCACTGACTTTCTGATAGCCATATGGCTTATCATTAAGCGAACGTTTAAATGCTCCAAAGTTATCTGACGCCGCCAAAGAACTTGCCCAAAGAGTACAAGCTAACCAAACGCCTACCCGCTTAAGTGTCATAGAGATACCCTGAAAATGAGATAAAGGATTTTACGCACGTTAGAAACAAAAAATCCCAAGCTAAGCTCGGGATTTTTTAAATTTGAGAATAGGGCTATCTCATAAAGAGATAAGAACTATATGCGGGTACGAGGTGTACTTTTTGGCGCTGGCTTTCCACCAGTTCTGCCTTTACCACCTGCTTGACCTCTGCCAGATGTCGGTCCTTTACCAGCAGTTGAACCCTTGCCAGTAGTGCCAGCTTTTGCACGAGAACCATGCTCACCAGAAGATGACTTATTCGTAGCCGTTGTTGGCTTACGACGACCTTTCGGTGCTGGTGCTGTTACGCGCTCTTCATGGCGGCGAACTGCACGACGAATTTTCTGGCTACGAGAACGCTCACGCTTGCGTGAGGTATTGTCTTTCGACTCGTCTAGCATTGTTTCGTCTTCAGGACGTAGGTCAACCAGTTCACGCAAGTAGTTAACTTGCTTAAGCTCGAGTTCCATCCAACCGCCGCGCGGCAATTTCTTATCAAGGAAGATATCACCGTAACGAACACGTTTAAGACGGCTTACTGTCGTTTCTTGAGATTCCCAAAGACGACGAACTTCACGGTTACGACCTTCGTTGATTACAACGTAGAACGTGTGGTTCATACCTTCACCACCCGCATAAACCACATCTTCAAAACGTGCTAAACCGTCATCCAGTTGAACACCACGAACAAGATTACGTACTTTGTCTTCAGTTACTTCACCGAAAACACGCACTAGATATTCACGTTCAACTTGACGACTTGGGTGCATCAAACGGTTAGCTAACTCACCATCTGTCGTAAACAGAAGCAGACCTGAAGTGTTTGCATCCAGACGACCTACTGAAATCCAACGCGAACCGCGAATTTTCGGTAGACGATCAAAAACCGTACGACGACCATCAGGGTCATGGCGAGTACATAACTCACCTTCTGGTTTGTAATACGCAAGAACGCGACATACAACTTCTTCTTGTGCTTTTGCAGATACGGTATGCCCGTCAATACGTACAACAGCGCTTTCATCTTCTAAGCGCTCACCCAACGCAGCTACCTTGCCATTAACACTAACACGTCCAGCTCTAATCAGAGCTTCTAACTCACGACGAGAACCATGACCGGCGCGTGCTAAAACCTTTTGTAACTTTTCGCTCATTTATCTACCTTTGTGTCGTCTTCTCAGACGTCGAAATATTAGTATGCGATCTGACTTCAGTACCAGTTTTTCTGGCGAAAATCGCGGTCGCGTATTATTACAGATTACACTGACAAAAGCATCCAGTTTATCCCCAAACCGAGTGGAGTTTTTACTCGCTACAAGTCACTGCACTCCGTGACTAACAAAACCGCATGCTGTCTAAAATTTCGGTTATTCAAAAGGAACCGGGTCACCCGCACCAACACGAACAACTTGTGGTTCTTCTTCACTAAAATCAATCACAGTGGTTGGCTGCTCACCTAAATATCCGCCATTTAGGATCACATCTACTGCGTGTTCTAGGCGATCACGAATTTCTTCTGGATCTGATTCAGTCGTCTCTTTGCCCGGAAGAATAAGCGATGTCGACATTAAAGGTTCGCCCAGAGCTTCTAAAAGATCCAATGCAATTTTATTGTTCGGGACACGGATACCTATCGTTTTACGCTTAGGATTCATTAAGCGACGAGGTACTTCTTTCGTTCCTTTGAAAATAAAAGTGTATGGTCCCGGAGTGTTATTTTTCAATAAACGAAATGCTGTGTTATCAACACGAGCATAAAGAGAAATCTCAGATAAATCGCGACACAAAAGCGTGAAATTATGCTTGTCATCTAAGCGACGAATCTGACAAATACGTTCAAGCGCCTGTTTATTTTCTAACTGGCAGCCTAACGCATAACCGGAGTCGGTTGGATAAACCACTACGCCACCGTTGCGAATAATTGCAACTGCTTGATTGATTAAACGCGCTTGTGGGTTTTCTGGATGAACATAAAAAAACTGGCTCATTATAGGTCCTCGTTATTGAGTCTCTCGACTCTATCTTGGGAAGAGATTCCCCAGTCTTTCCAGACTGGTTCCACGCCAGAAGGCAGCCACAAATTACGACCTAACTCCATCCACGGAGACGGATAATGAAAGTCACTGCCTTGAGAAGCTAATAGATTGTATTGTATAGCATAATCAGCCAAAGTGCGCCTTTCTTGTGGCGCTTGTTGTGGTTGAGCAACTTCCATTGCGTCACCACCAGCTTCGGCAAACGCTGTAATTAAGCGCTTAAGCCACTTTGCCGTCAAGTCATATCGCCCCGGATGCGCAAGCACCGCCTGGCCTCCAGCGGCATGGATCGCATTGACCGCGTCCGCCATTGAGCACCAATTAGGTGGCACATATCCCGGATTATCGCGCGTTAAAAATTTCTTAAACACTTGCTGAAGATTTTTCGCGTAACCTGCATCCACCAGCCATTTTGCAAAATGAGCACGAGTGATTGGTGCATCACCAGCGATGGTTTTCACCTCTTCCAAAACCCCTTCCCGAGTCGATTTTTGCAAACGATGCGCAATCAACTCCGCACGCTCAACACGATGTTGCTTCTGTTGTTCAATCAGAGATTCAAGTTGTGGATTCGTTGGGTCAATGTTCAAGCCCACAATGTGGATGTCTTTGTTTTGCCAAACTGTCGAAATTTCGATGCCATTGATAAGCGTGATCGGATGCTGCTTCTCTTCTATATAAGCTCGCGCAGGAGCAAGAGCTTCAATCGTGTCATGGTCAGTAATCGCCAAAACATCCACATTAAAACCGATAGCACGTTCAATAAGTTGTTCGTGAGACATGCGACCATCAGACGCTGTCGTGTGACTATGTAAGTCTATTTTCATATTTTTTTATTTTGCCTGTTTTTAAGGCTTGACTTTTACCTCTCGCACTAGTTTACTAGTACACAAATACGAGAGCACAAATTAAGGCTTGCTATGTTACAAGAAATCAACACAAACCCATATTCTAATTTAAGCACAGCTTCTGCTGAGCTTAATGTTAATTGGTGGCGCGTGTGGTCAGATTCATGGCGGGCAGACGTGCACTTCTAATCTAAAGAAAAGCATTCATAAAGCCCGCATCAAGCGGGCTTTTATTTTATCGGTTGGTTTCTCAGACTGTTGTTATCTCAAACGGTTGGCATTTCAAAAAAAGCATTAATTAACACCAACTATCAAAGAATTCATAAAGTTAATAAGGAGGTCTTGTGAACAAGGCCATTGAAATTAAAAAACTTGCACAGCTGGAAGTGATTAAAACTTCTATCCCTTATACGCAAGATCCCACAGCTCTGTTTCATGCATTGTGTGAAGGGAAAACAGACTGTTTATTACTTGAATCTGCCGAAATCGATTCAAAGCAGAACTTGAAGAGTTTGTTGTTAATTGATGCCGCTGTACGTATCACCTGTTTGGGCCATACAGTAACTTTCCAAGCCTTAACCGATAACGGCTTAGAACTGATTAACACACTAAAACAAAACATTGTTGATGCCATTCCGGCAACACTCGAAGGCTCTCTTTTAACGCTCAACTTTGAAGCACCTTGCGACACCCTTGATGAAGACTCTCGTTTAAGAGAGGCCTCTTCATTTGATGCCCTACGCCTAGTACAACACAGCTATGACTTAACCAACCAAGATAAGCACGCGATTTTCATTGGTGGATTGTTCGCGTACGACTTGGTCGCAAACTTCGAACCATTAGGTGATGCAGAGCAAACCAATCAGTGTCCTGACTACGTTTTCTATGTTGCAGAAACCTTGATGGTTGTCGATCACCAGACTGAAACTTGCCAACTTCAAGCCACGGCGTTTTCTCGTACTACACAAACTCACACGGCTCTAATCAATCGCCTTGCTGTGATCACTGAACAAGCGGCTATCCCTCAGTTACAGCCAGAAGCAACCAAAATTGCAAACGTAGCGGTGAACACGAACATCAGTGATGAAGATTTCTGCGATATCGTTAGAGACTTAAAAGACTACGTAGTTAAAGGCGACATTTTCCAAGTTGTACCGTCACGTCGTTTTACTCTGCCTTGCCCTTCACCACTTGCGGCTTATGAGCAACTTAAGAAGAGCAACCCTAGCCCATACATGTTCTACATGCAGGATGAACGATTCACGCTGTTTGGCGCGTCTCCGGAAAGTGCACTGAAGTACGAAAAAGAAACCAACCAGATTGAAATTTACCCGATAGCTGGAACTCGTCGCCGTGGCAAACGTGCAGATGGCAGCATCGATTTTGACCTAGACAGCCGTATTGAACTTGAACTGCGTCTGGATAAAAAAGAAAACGCGGAACATATGATGTTGGTGGATTTAGCGCGTAACGACGTTGCTCGTATTGCTCAAGCGGGTACTCGCCATGTCGCAGACCTACTTAAAGTAGATCGTTATAGCCACGTCATGCATTTGGTTTCGCGCGTTGTTGGACAGCTTCGTCAGGACTTAGATGCTCTGCACGCTTACCAAGCTTGTATGAACATGGGCACACTGACTGGCGCACCGAAAATTCGCGCGATGCAGCTGATTCGTACGGTGGAGAAAGAGCGTCGTGGCAGCTACGGTGGTGCAGTTGGTTATTTGACTGGTGAGGGTGATTTAGACACCTGTATCGTGATTCGTTCTGCTTATGTTGAGAATGGTATTGCTCAGGTTCAGGCAGGTGCGGGTGTTGTTTTCGATTCTGATCCACAAGCTGAAGCAGACGAAACTCGCGGTAAAGCTCAAGCCGTTATTTCAGCTATTCAACACGCTCACCAAGCGCAAAAAAATAAGTAGGAGGAACACTCATGGCGAATATCGTATTCATCGACAACTTTGATTCTTTCACCTACAACCTAGTTGATCAGTTCCGTTCATTGGGTCACAAGGTCACTATCTATCGCAACCATATTGCAGCAGACACCATTCAAAATGCAGTGGAAGCCTTAGAACAGCCAGTAATTGTTCTTTCTCCGGGTCCGGGGGCTCCCTCTGAAGCAGGCGTAATGCCAGAAATTCTAAAACGCCTGAAAGGTAAAGTACCAATGATTGGAATTTGCCTTGGTCATCAAGCCATCGTGGAAGCTTACGGCGGCACTGTTGCCGGTGCAGGTGAAATTGTCCACGGTAAAGTGTCTATGATGGAGCACCAAAATCACGCGCTTTACCAAGGTTTACCATCTCCACTTGCTATTGCTCGTTACCACTCATTGGTTGCGACTCATGTGACTGATGACTTAACCGTCACAGCTGAAGTCGATGGTTTAGTGATGTCTGTTGTACATGAACAAGACAAGGTCTGCGGATTCCAATTTCATCCTGAATCCATCATGACCACACAAGGAGCAACACTGTTAGAAAACGCTATTGATTGGGCTCTTAGTTAATCATCTCAAGCGCATTCAACGAAACAACTAGAGCCTCAAAGAGAGTGGCGATAAAGGAAAGGAACAGAATCATGCAAAACATCATCAACAAACTTTACGAACAGCAGTCATTAACCCAAAGCGAAAGCCAAGAGCTATTCGACCATATCATTCGTGGTGAAATGGACCCTATTCTTATGTCTGCGGTGTTAACTGCTTTAAAAATTAAAGGCGAAACACCCGATGAAATTGCAGGCGCTGCGAAAGCTTTACTGGCAAACGCCAATCCTTTCCCTCGCCCAGATTATGATTTCGCAGACATCGTAGGAACTGGTGGTGATGGTTCAAACACCATCAATATTTCAACCACTTCTGCATTTGTTGCAGCCGCATGTGGTGTGAAAGTAGCGAAGCATGGCAACCGAGGTGTTTCAAGCAAGTCTGGCTCTTCTGATCTTTTGGACTCATTCGGTATCAACCTAGCAATGAGTGCAGATGATACTCGTAAAGCACTGGATGATTTAGGCGTAGCCTTCCTGTTTGCACCTCAATATCACGGAGGTGTTCGACACGCTATGCCAGTCCGCCAAACCATGAAAACTCGCACAATTTTCAACATTTTAGGTCCTCTTATTAACCCTGCTCGACCTAACATAGAATTAATGGGCGTATATAGCTTAGATTTGGTTCGTCCTATTGCTGAAACCATGTTACAAATGGGTCTCAAAAGAGCCGCTGTAGTTCATGGCTCAGGATTAGATGAAGTGGCAGTACATGGTGAAACTCATGTCGCAGAAATCAAAGACGGAAAGATTGTGGAATACACGCTTACACCACAAGATTTCGGCTTAGAGACTTACCCACTTGACGCGATCAAAGGCGGAGAGCCTGAAGAAAACCGCGCCATCATCACTGATATCCTCAATGGCAAAGGAACGCCTGCACAACTTGCTGCGGTTGCTGTCAACGTCGCGCTTCTTCTTCGCCTGTTTGGTAAAGAAGATTTAAAAGCGAACGCGGCTCAAGCCATTGACGTTATGAACTCAGGTAAAGCTTACGAATTAGTTCAACAATTAGCGAAGCGAGGTTAAGGTCAGCATGTCTAATGCCACTCAAGTGAATAGCGAAAAGGCACAGCAACTCTCTGAACACATTACCGTTGAAAACACCAAAATGGCGGAAGTGTTAGCGAAGATTGTCAAAGACAAAGCCGTTTGGGTTGAAGAGCGCCAAAAAGAGCAACCTCTTGAAAGCTTTAAAAACTTGCTGACTGCTTCAGACCGAGATTTCTACAGCGCTTTAGGTTACGAAAATTCGGATAACGGCAAAACAGCATTCATTCTGGAATGCAAAAAAGCATCGCCTTCAAAAGGTTTGATTCGCCAGCACTTTGATTTGGACTACATCGCTTCTGTTTACAATCAATACGCGAATGCAATTTCAGTTCTGACCGACGAAAAGTACTTTCAGGGCAACTTTGAGTTTCTGCCACGTATTCGCTCACAGGTAGCACAGCCTGTTTTGTGTAAAGACTTCATGATCAGCACCTATCAGGTTTATTTGGCACGTCATTACGGCGCTGATGCCATTCTGCTGATGCTTTCTGTTCTAACTGACGAAGAATACAAAGAGCTCGCTGCGGTTGCTCATGAACTTGGTATGGGTATTCTTACGGAAACGAGTAATGAAGAAGAGATACACCGCGCGGTTGCACTAAAAGCAAAAGTGATTGGGATTAATAATCGCAACTTACGCGACCTATCCACCGATTTAAACCGCACGAAAGAACTCGCTCCGCTGTTACCAGAAGGCACGATCGTCATTTCTGAGTCAGGTATTTATACCCATCAACAAGTGCGTGACTTAACCCCCTACGCAAATGGTTTTCTCATCGGTAGCGCGCTAATGGCACAGGAAAATCTTGAGCTTGCAGTCCGTAAAGTGGTTTTGGGTGAAAACAAAGTGTGTGGGCTGACTCATCCTGATGATGCCGTAAAAGCATACCAAGCAGGGGCTGTTTTCGGTGGTCTGATTTTTGTTTCTAAGTCAAAGCGTTATGTTGATATCGAAGCGGCACGTTTAACCATGGCTGGTGCACCTTTGCAATATGTGGGTGTTTTCCAAAACCACTCAGTAAGTGAAGTGGCTGATACTGCAAATGAACTCGGCTTGTACGCAGTTCAACTGCATGGTGAAGAGTCACAAACGTATATCGATGAACTCCGAGCTGCGCTACCAAAACAGGTAGAGATTTGGAAAGCGTACGGGGTTACTGACACACTGCCAACGTTCATAGAGAACAATGTTGAACGTCATTTGCTTGATGCCAAAGTGGGTACACAAAGTGGCGGTACAGGAACCTCCTTTGACTGGTCTTTGTTGAAAGGTGCGACTATTACAAACCTTATGTTGGCGGGCGGACTATCCGCTGAAAATGCACAACATGCGGCATCATTGGGGTGTATGGGGTTAGACCTCAACTCTGGTGTTGAAATAGAACCCGGTAAAAAAGACGCCGCCAAATTACAACAAGCGTTCAGCGCTATCAGAAACTACTAATTTTCATGGTTCGTTTTTAACAATAAAACGAGCCTATTTGACAGACTATTATCGTTACTCCGAATACCAATCGGAGTTCGCAATGAAGGGATAACTAACATGGCAAAACTTAACGCCTATT
Organism: Vibrio sp. HM8-C; assembly: GCF_058630515.1. Classification (NCBI taxonomy): domain Bacteria; kingdom Pseudomonadati; phylum Pseudomonadota; class Gammaproteobacteria; order Vibrionales; family Vibrionaceae; genus Vibrio; species Vibrio sp. HM8-C. Next base: position 565,774 of record NZ_JBMMKS010000001.1, on the reverse strand, counting down.
TTGGAGAGTACGGTGGTCAATTCGTACCACAAATTCTGGTACCGGCTCTCGACCAGCTTGAACAAGCTTTTATTGATGCACAAGAAGACCCAAGCTTCCGCTCAGAATTTATGACTCTGCTTCAGGAATACGCTGGTCGCCCTACAGCTCTAACACTGACGCGCAACATAACCAAAGGAACAAAAACCAAGTTGTACCTTAAGCGTGAAGACCTGTTACACGGTGGCGCGCATAAAACCAACCAAGTTCTTGGTCAGGCGCTTTTAGCCAAACGCATGGGCAAAACTGAAATCATCGCAGAGACTGGCGCAGGCCAACATGGTGTGGCTACAGCTCTGGCTTGTGCATTATTAGGTTTAAAATGTCGCGTTTATATGGGTGCAAAAGACGTAGAACGCCAAAGCCCGAACGTATTTCGCATGCGTTTAATGGGCGCAGAAGTGATTCCTGTGCATTCTGGTTCATCTACATTGAAAGATGCCTGTAATGAAGCAATGCGTGACTGGTCTGCAAGCTATGAAACGACCCACTACTTGTTGGGTACTGCTGCTGGTCCTCACCCGTTCCCAACCATTGTGCGTGAATTCCAACACATCATCGGCGAAGAAACGAAGAATCAGATCCTAGCACGCGAAGGTCGTTTACCTGACGCTGTAATTGCATGCGTTGGCGGTGGCTCTAACGCAATTGGTATGTTTGCTGACTTTATCGAAGAAGAATCAGTTCGTCTGATCGGCATCGAGCCAGCAGGTAAAGGTATTGATACCGACCAGCACGGAGCACCGCTTAAACATGGCAAAACAGGTATCTATTTAGGTATGAAAGCGCCATTGATGCAAGATGAGTACGGTCAGGTGGAAGAGTCTTATTCTGTATCTGCGGGCTTAGATTTCCCTTCTGTTGGTCCGCAACACGCGTACCTGAACTCGATTGGTCGCGCGGAATACGACAGCATTACCGATGACGAAGCACTGGACGCATTCCAGTTGCTCGCTCGCAAAGAAGGCATCATTCCGGCTCTTGAATCTTCGCATGCTCTAGCACATGCAGTGAAAATGGCTTTTGCTGACCCAGATAAAGAACAATTACTGGTAGTTAACCTGTCTGGTCGTGGAGATAAAGATATCTTCACCGTTGATAAAATCTTACAAGAGAAAGGAGTGCTGTAATGGATCGTTATCAATCTCTTTTTCAGCGCTTAGCTGATAAAAACCAAGGTGCGTTTGTTCCGTTTGTGACGATTGGCGATCCTTCACCAGAGCTTTCTCTGCAAATCATGCAGACGTTGATTGACGCTGGCGCTGACGCCCTTGAGCTTGGATTCCCATTTTCCGACCCGCTGGCGGATGGACCAACGATTCAAGGTGCTAACAACCGAGCGCTGCTTGCAGGTACAACACCTGATATCTGTTTTGACCTCATCAAACAGATTCGAGTAAAGAACCCAGACATTCCGATTGGTTTATTGATGTATGCAAACCTAGTCTTCGCCCGCGGCATTGAAAACTTCTATCAACGTTGTCAGGAAGCAGGTATTGATTCTGTGCTTGTGGCGGATGTACCAACCACTGAAAGCGCTGATTTCGTTGCTGCGGCGGAAAAATTTGGCATCAAGCCTATCTTTATCGCACCACCAACAGCGAGTGACGAAACGTTGAAATCCGTAGCGTCATTAAGCCAAGGTTATACTTACCTACTTTCGCGAGCAGGTGTGACAGGTGCTGAAACCAAAGCCAATATGCCAGTTCATGAGCTGCTAGACCGTTTAAACCAGTTTGATGCTCCACCAGCACTACTTGGCTTCGGTATTTCGCAACCAGAACAAGTAAAACAGGCAATCTCAGCAGGTGCAGCGGGCGCAATTTCTGGTTCTGCTGTGGTGAAAATCATTGAAACCCATCGAGACAATCCAGAAGCATTATTGAAAGCTCTGGCCGATTTCATTACACCGATGAAACAAGCCACGATTAAGTAGCTTCAAGAATCAAGTAACAAACAATCCAGTCATAAAATTTTAGGGTCTCTTGACCCTATAATTCATTTAAATTGGTCGATTATTCGTCGCCTTTGTTAAATTCAAGCACAAGCCACTAGCAAAGAAATCGATCATTTTCTTTAACATCTCTCCTCTGACCATTTCTAAATCATCTAACGTTGTTTCTCTCCAAACCAAAAGCAAACGTTTTCTTTGGCTCAAAAATCACCATTTCATCAACAAAAATGTGCGAATACGTGAAATCCGACCAAGATGCATATTGCCAATTGTGAAATATAAGTGTAAAAACGCGAGCAACATAAATTTCCATTAATCGAGGATTGGTTAGTGGTTATGTCTAGAAATTTACAAATTGTTAGCACAGGGGTTAAGGAAGTGTTAAAAGAAAAGAATTTACTACAGAACATCGGTGTTCAAGTTGTGATCGCCATGGTACTAGGTACCCTAATCGGTGCTGCTATGGGCCACGATGCGACGATGTTTTCTCCGTTGGGTGCCATCTTTATTAACTTAATCAAGATGTTAGTTATTCCTTTGGTTGCTGTTGCTCTGATTTCAGGTGCAGCTGGCCTAGGTAATAGCCACTCTGCAGGGAAAGTTGGTTTCGTTACTCTAGGTTTCTTTGCTGTGACTTCTGCTTTGGCAGTTGTTCTTGCACTGTTTATGGGTGAAGTATTCCAACCGGGTATGGGTATTGATGTTTCTGGTGTTGAAGGCATGTTCTCAGCAGAATACGCATCAAAAGGCGAACTACCTACGTTTTGGGCAACAGTTATCGGTATGATTCCGACTAACGTTTTCCAATCTTTGAACGAAGCAAACATTTTACAAATCCTTGTTTTCTGCTTGTTCCTAGGTATTGCTATCTCTAAACAGAGCCCAGAAAAACGCGATCCAGTGATCAACGGTGTAAACACTATCGTTGATTCAATGGTGTGGATGATCAACAAAGTTATGGTTATCGCTCCAATCGGCGTATTCGGTCTGATGGCAGAAGCAGTTGGTACATTCGGTTTTGGTGCCCTAATGGTGGTATTCAAGCTGTTTGTTGTTTACACAGCCGCTATCCTGATTTTCGGTTTCATTGTTTACCCAGCGATGATTCATTTCTTCAGCAAAACTTCAGCTAAGAAATTCATTAGCGCAATGAAGAAACCACAAGCCGTTGCTCTATCAACAGCGTCTTCTATGGCAACACTTCCTGTAACAATGGATACAGTTGAAAAAGACCTAGGTGTTCGTAACTCGACAGCATCTTTCGTTCTACCTCTTGGTGCAACGATCAACATGTCTGGTAACGCAATTTACTACGGTTTAGTCGCTATCTTCTTTGCTCAGCTATTCCACATTGATTTGTCTATCGGTGCTTACATTGCAATCATCGTAACAGCAACTTTAGGTGCGGTTGGTCAAGCAGGTGTTCCTGGTCCATCATTCCTAGTTGTAGCGGTTCTTCTAGCAGCAGGTATTCCAATCGAAGGTCTACCACTATTGTTCGCTCTAGACCGTATCTTCGACATGATCCGTACTGCGCTAAACATCACTGGTGATGCTGCATGTGCTGTGATCGTAGACTCTTTAATTGAAGAATCTGCAGAAGAGAAAGTTTACCAAGATCAACAAGCTTAATTGCTGAATCTCAAGCAAAAGCCGCTCCGATGAGCGGCTTTTTACTTTGTACAAGAAGATCGTCAATTTGTAACTAAATCGCTAATAGCTATTCAGATGACAGTGCAAATTGAGTAGACTGTCGGCAACGAAAAGTTTGGATGTACCCATATAATGAAACAACTGATTGAGTTTATTCCTCTAATTATCTTCTTTGCTCTTTTTAAGCTTTACGACATCTATGTCGCTACCGCAGCTTTGATTGCAGCAACCGCTATTCAAGTCGCGATTTCCTACTTTGTGTATAAGAAAGTTGAAAAAATGCAGCTGATTACCTTCGTGGTGGTTGCTGTGTTTGGTGGCATGACCATTTTCCTGCACGATGACAATTTCATTAAATGGAAAGTGACCATTGTTTACACTGTATTCGCTTTGGGTCTCACCATCAGCCATTTGATTGGTAAGTCAGCAATTAAAGGTATGTTAGGCAAAGAAATCACCCTACCTGATAGTGTTTGGGCAAAAGTGAACTGGGCATGGGTAGCATTTTTTGCCGTGTGTGCCGTTGTTAACATCTATATAGCCTACCAACTGCCTTTAGATGTTTGGGTAAACTTTAAAGTTTTTGGTCTGCTTGTAGCGACATTTATCTACACTCTGTTGACAGGTGTCTATATCTACAAGCATCTGCCTAAAGAGCAGAAGAATTCTAACCAATAGACGGTTCTGCTCTACGTTTAGGGGTTAAATCAAAGCAGTATTTACTGCTATAATGCCCTCCTTTTTAACAGCGACTTGCTTAGCACAGTCGCTGTTTTGTTTACTACGGAAATTGAAATGAGTCAGGAAGTCAGTTCCCCTAGAGGTCAACTATTACTTAGAACCCTTGCTATGCCAGCAGACACCAATGCCAATGGTGATATTTTTGGTGGCTGGATTATGTCGCAACTCGATTTAGCTGGTGGCATTCTCGCCAAAGAGATTTCTTCTGGCCGTATTGTGACTGTATCGGTTTCTAGTATCGCATTTAAAAAACCAGTGAAAGTTGGCGACGTAGTTTGCTGCTATGGCGAATGCACGAAAATTGGTCGCACTTCGATGTCGATTAATTTGGAAGTGTGGGTAAAACCAATCCGAGTTGATGGCATCGGCGACCGTTTCCAAGTTTGTGAAGCAACCTTTAACTACGTTGCGATTGATTCTGATGGGCGCCCTCGCCCGATTAACGCTAGAAACTGATCACAGAAATATCAATGCCAAGGTTTAATCATTGCAAAGTTTCAGTACATTAACCTCTGTTAACATTCAATCAGGTTAATCTAAGCAACTGTTAGCTTGCTGTTTCAGTCATCAATAAGGATATGGATTATGTGGTATGTCATTTTTTCTCAAGACGTTGAGAACTCTCTAGAAAAACGCATGGGCGTTCGCGCTGCGCATTTAGAACGATTACAAGCACTTCAAGATGAAGGTCGTCTGCTGACTGCTGGTCCTATGCCTGCCATCGATTCAGAAAATCCAGGTGAAGCAGGTTTTACTGGCTCTACTGTGATTGCAGATTTTAATTCTCTAGAAGAAGCCAAAGCTTGGGCAGATGCAGACCCTTACGTAGCTGCTGGCGTTTATGCTAATGTCACCATCAAACCGTTCAAGAAAGTATTTTAATATGAAGAAAAGTATCGCTAGTTTTATTGCTTTCGGCTTAGTTCTGCTATCCGGTTGTAGTTCTAATTCTGACAACCAAAGAAACCTTGAGCTGCTTGCTGATAATAGAGCTAGCCTGCTTAGTGCTGAGTTGCCATTGGAATATGGCCCACTCAACATCATGCGTGCAAATGCGAAAGGTACCACCATTGAAATGATGATGGTGTATAACGCTGACGACAAAAATGCCAAACCTGTTACGCAGATTTTGCAAACCAGCATTAAAACCTTTTGTTCAGATAAAAATATTAAAGCCAATTTGGAAGTGGGTTTAAGCTATCGCATAAAAGTGCGTAACACCCGCGGACAGCTAATGGTTGATGAGCTGATTACCAATCAAACCTGTACCACTCAATAGCTATGTTTGTGCATCAATAGAGAGTTTTGTACATCAATAAGGGGCTCAAATGAGCCCCTTATGCTTTTCTACCTTTTGTAACCGAAGTGTAGCTGATATTTAAGCCGCGTTACTTTGTGCTTCTTCTCGTAAGGTTTTCGCAGCTAACACCATATTGATGAGCGAAGCTTCAACCTCTTTCCAGTTACGTGTTTTCAATCCACAGTCTGGGTTGACCCATAAACGTTCTGCCGGAATTTTCGTAGCTGCTTTACGTAACAGGCCTTCAATCCATTCCTGAGTCGGAATGTTTGGTGAATGTATATCGTAAACACCTGGGCCAATTTCATTTGGATAGTTAAAGTCTTCAAACGCCTTCAGCAGTTCCATATTCGAACGGGAAGTCTCAATGGTAATCACATCGGCATCCAGTGCAGCAACCGAATCGATGATTTCATTGAACTCGCTGTAACACATGTGAGTATGGATCTGCGTTTCTGCTGCTGCACTTGCCGCAGAGATTTTGAATGATTCAACTGCCCAATCTAAATACGTTTTGTGGTCACGCTTCTTCAGTGGCAAACCTTCACGAATGGCTGGTTCATCAATCTGAATGATATTAATGCCCGCATTTTGAAGATCAGACACTTCATCACGCAGTGCCAGAGCCAATTGCTGCGCAATCTCTTTGCGGCTGATGTCTTCACGTGGGAATGTCCAGCATAAGATGGTAACAGGACCAGTCAGCATGCCTTTCATCTTCTTTTTGGTCAGGGACTGTGCGTAGCTAGACCATTCCACCGTCATTGGCTTTTCACGTTCAATATCTGCGACGACAATCGCTGGCTTCACGCAGCGTGAACCATAACTTTGCACCCAACCAAATTGCGTGGTTTGAAAACCAGCGAGGTTTTCTGCAAAGTACTCAACCATATCGTTACGCTCTGCTTCACCATGTACTAACACATCTAACCCTAGAGCCTCTTGACGCTTTACAGCATCAGCAATGTGCCCTTTCAGCGCAGTAATATACTCAGCCTCTGGCAATACTCCTGTTCGGAATGCGCTGCGTTGAGTACGAATCTCGCCGGTTTGAGGAAACGAACCAATAGTTGTGGTTGGGAACAATGGCAAACCAAGCTGCTTCGCTTGTTTCGCCGCTCTTTGCTTATACGGCTCACTTCTTTCCGCCAACGAAGCTGTAATAGCATTTACTCGAGCTTGTACCTGTGGCTTGTTGACGTGGGTTGCTGTCTTTCGCTTTACTATTGGCTGACTATAAGTATCACAAGCCAGAATGGCATCTTGTTCGCCATCCAATGCTCGTCCAAGTACAGCAACTTCCGTCACTTTCTGTTTGGCAAACGCAAACCAGCTACGCACCTCTGCCGAAAGATTCTGCTCAAGCTCTAAATCAACTGGGCTATGTAGAAGTGAACATGAACTTGCGACCCAAAGGCGATCACCTAATTTGTCTTTCACCGGTTGTAGCTGATTACGAAGACGACCCAAATCTGCTCGCCATACGTTTCTGCCGTTGATAGCGCCTACTGACAGCACCCAATGCTCAGGCAGTTTGTTTAGTACGCTATCTAGCTGTTGTGGCGCAGCGGAAATGTCGATATGAAGTCCATTCACTGGCAGTGCAACTATCTTGTCGAGAGTATCAATCACTGAGTCAAAGTATGTGGTAAGCAGTACTTTAACGTCTCCTTGCAGCACCTGATACGCCAATTTAAATGCGTCCTGCCATTGGCTTTCAAGCTCAAGTGCTAGAACGGGCTCATCAATTTGCACCCACTCAACCCCTTGTTTGGCCAACTTCGACAAAATGTTTTGGTATGCCGTCAGTAAACGAGGTAGTAAAGTCAAACGGTCAAAATCCTCTTCGACTTCTTTTCCGAGATACAGGTAGCTCACAGGCCCTAATAGAACCGGTTTTACATTCGCTCCCGTTTTAATGGCTTCGTTCACCTCTTCAAACAGTTGTGGCCAGCTGACTTCAAATTTATCGTCTGAGCTGAATTCAGGAACGATGTAGTGGTAGTTGGTGTTGAACCACTTAGTCATATCTGATGCGGCACTGCCATTACAGCCACATGTACTTTGCGATTGACCACGACCAACACGGAACAGTGTATCAAGGTCAGGAAAGCTATCTTTGTTATGAGATGGATTATGACGAGCAGGCACGTGTCCAAGCAGTAATGTGGTGGTGAGTACATGATCGTACCATGCGAAATCGCCCGCAGTCGCGAAGCTTAAACCTGCTGATTTTTGTAACGCCCAGTTGTTGTGTCGAATTTCACTACCAACCGCTTTTAGTTCTTGTTGAGTGATGTCACCACGCCAGTATTTTTCTAGTGCAAATTTAAGTTCGCGTTTTTCGCCAATACGTGGATAGCCCAAAATATGTGTAATAGTCGCCATGTGATCGTTCCTTTTGTTAAGCTGAGGCCAAACACAAAAGATGTCTGGATGGCTAAACTATCACCCCAACGGCTTCATGAAACAATCAACTAATATTCAACTTGTTTATTAAAAATATTCATGTGGATAATTTAAGCGATACTGTGACACTCAAACATTTGTGAAATACAGACTCGATTTGACGTTGAAGCTCACCCTGTAAACAGCCTTTACGTTAAGACAAACAGACTAATCCTACATACAGCAAAAATGGCTCAGACCTAAAATAGTGAGTTTAGTTTTAACCCCTATTTTGAGTTTGAGTGATGAAAAAAATCCTGCTGACCATCTTGGTAAGCCTATGTTTAGGTACTTTATTAAGTGCCATTCATATTAGCTTTGCCACTAAGCATATAATTAACGACAAAAAATACAGTTTTGAAAATTTCATTTCTGTTTTTGATTCAGCAAGAGACCGTCTGAACATCGTGTCCAAAAGCGTAATGGCGAGCCTAGCGGTAAAACACGACACAGACACAATAAAAACCAAAGACATTTTAGACCTATACAACAATGAGAGAATTAGCATTGTCGATGCTACTGTTCTTCAAACTTTAACGAACATCGTCGAAGAGAGTCCTTACCTGATTAAGGACGAATATGTTAATGATTTAAGCTACTTATCGCTTAACAACAACACACTGTTTTACAGAATAAAGCCTGTTAATCGTTCAAGCTTTAAAAATGCCATTGCCTGTCAAACTTCTGATTATTGTGCGCTGCTTTACTACAACGCAAAGCTGCCAAACATCAACTACACCTACGATATTCTTCAGGATCCGTCAGGTAATGTTGCGATGACGTTGACTCGTCCACTGACCAAAGATGAGACAAACATAGGTAGTTTGATTCTCGATATTCCTGTAGCAAACATTTTTAATGCCCATACCTATATCAACAAAGAGTATTACAACGGCAAGAACGTCTACAGTTTCTCCGATTCAGATATCCCAGTACTACAATTTCATCAGGACTACCCTGTAGATGCTAAAACGATCGTCAGACTAAAGGTGTCATACCTGAACGTTTGGTTTAGTAAATCCTACTTAATCATTCAGTACTCTTCGCTGATCTTCTTCATCCTGTTCCTAATTCTGAAAAAGAGAGAGCTGGATAGGCTGACACGTAACATTGTCGAAGGAAAAGAGAGCTTCTATGATGTTCAGTTCAACAAGCTGGTTGATGACATTGCAGTGTATAACTACGACATCACTGAGTCTCGCCATCTGGAAGAGGTGGTAAAAACTAACGCTGAGAATTCTCTGATTCTGGTTAAATACAATCTTGATGAAGCCAAAACGTTGAATGTGGTTCCTCAAGCACATAGCCATATCATTGAAGTGATTGGATCATTTATTCGAGGCAGCGACTACATCATCAAAAACACCAAATTTGAAGATGAGCTCATTATCTTATTACCCAAGTGTTCAACAGAAAACGCGACACGAGTACTCAATAAAATACTCTACAAGCTCAGCGAAGAAGCGTATTCAGGCCATGAGCTAAAACTGAAAGCAACCCGACTGATTTCGAACATTCAGGACACTGTCAGCATCGATAGTGTTGTTGCCATTGCTCAAGATGAGATCTTCAAAATCGGTGGCGAGCGCTAAGTTCTAGACCTTTCTTTTCCATCACTCTCGTTACAAAAAAGCTCTGCATATGCAGAGCTTTTTGTTTGGACGTCAATAAACCAAAACTTAACAACTCGTAATAAATATCTACTATTCTTGAATATTTAAGAACTCGTTTAATTCCTGTTTTAGTTGTGTTGTTGATATGTTTTTTGTTCTAGGAATATAAATCACTTTACAATAATCTTTTAGAAAGTCGAATTTACCTTCCCAGTCATTACCTATTGCAAAAACATCAATATCGTATTCTTTAATATCTGATATTTTTTGCTCCCAACTATGTTCAGCTATAGCTAAATCAACACACTTAATATTATTTACTATTTCCAGCCTCTGGGAAAATGGAATAAGCGTTCGCTTGCCTTTCAACTCATTGAATTCATCAGTAGAAACAGCAACGATCAGCTCATCACCTAACGATTTCAAGTTATTAAGTAGATTTAAGTGACCAATATGGAACATATCAAATGTCCCATAGGTTAATACTCTTATAGACATAATTACTGTTCTTTTATTTTGTATACTTCATCTAATGTAAAAATATTTCCGTAGTCACTCTGGTCCCATTTTTTTGGTGGTTCAAACCAGTTTTTTCCATATAACAATGACAAATAGTCTTCTGCAAAGAATGGGATTCTAAGCTTTGAATCTTTGTAATCTATCAGTCTTTCACCTGCGCACATATGCTTAGGAACATATATATACTTATCACCGTGCATAACATAATAATTATCTTTATAGTCACTTGCTATAGATATATCTACAATTGCTGGCTCTTCAGTTTCCTTACTTACTTTAGACTTAACAATTACTCTTAAAACACTACCTGACGCTTCAAAAGGTGTATCTAATAAATGTTTATTAATTTGAATATCGTAGCGTTCATTAAACTTAATGGTAGAAAAGTAATCCAACATTGCTTGAGCATCATTTTGTGATGTCAAAAAGACGTCAACATCAGCTACTGTAGATAGTTTCTTAGATCTAAATAAGGTAGCTAACGATGAACCTATGACATAATAATTTAGCTTCAAAACATCGAATACATCCGCTAGTTCACTCATTAGCAGGTCTGTATTAAAATCTCGCTCTTCTGATGAAAACTCAACATCGCAATCAGAAATTTTCAGGATTTTTTCATTAGGAATATTTAATGATTCAAGTTGATCCAGCATGCTATCAATCCACACACCGCTCACAGCAATTTTATCAAAGGATATAGAATTCAACTCCTTGAACGAATAGATTGGCTTATTATCGTAATGCTTACCGGACAACGATAAATTATTATCCACAAAACCTACTACGCATTCGCCTTTTAAACTCCTATAAATCGCGCGTCCTGCACATCCTACTCCAAATATAATGATTTTATCTTTCATGGGGCGTACCTTATTAATAATTAAATAATTCATTACCTTTCAATTAGTAAAGAAAAAAGACAACACAATTACGCAGACTAAAAAGAAGCTAGCAGCTAAAGGAATAGATAAATAACGGTGACTTTTCAGAGCAAGTGTTCGTTTGGGAATAGTTACAACGAATCTAACTAATAAATAGTTGTAAGCTAATAAAATGACTAAAAGAATGAACTCCCAATTCGAATTCATTCTTTTAGCGACCAAGTAAGTCAATGTGACTAAATAATTAATTAAAGTCAGCCATGCTACCCAACGTCGTATTTGACGAAGAGATGCATTGCTAACCTTATGTATGCTTCTAAACAAGTATCAGAGCCTAATAGGAAGTTGGTAGCTGATTATCTCGAGCGGCTTTCGCTGCCTCTCTTTCCTGACGCCCAATGGTATCCATTACTTTTTCATCTGCTTCTTTACCCGCAGATTCAATCTTTGGCAGGTTCTTATACACTTCGCTCAGTTGTTTCTGAGCGCTGGTAGTCAGAACAAACACTTCAATACGTCTGTTATCTGAACTCTTAGGATCATCAGGATTGATTGGCGCAGTGTCTGCCATGCCTGAAACTTGGAATATCTGTTCATTCGATACGCCGCCTTGAGTCAAGAAGTAACGAGCTTGGTTTGCACGGTTAGCCGACAATTCCCAGTTTGTGGTTTTTGAGCCGACATAACGACTTGCATCCGTATGACCGGTAATCACCATGGCGTTCGATACACGCTTAAATACTGGCGCTAAATGAAGAAGTAGATCCTGATAATACGGCGTCATATTCGCACCACCGCGATAGAACATCTGACCTTGTTCAGAGTCACTGATCATAATTTTCAGCCCCTGGGGCGTTACTGTCACCTGAACACTGCCCATACCTTGAATCTCTTCAATCTGCTCTTCAATTAGGCGTGCGAAGACTTCAAGCTCTTGCTGACTATCCACCTCTCCTTCTATCAAAGATGTATCTTCAACACGGTGCATGTCAGATTCATAGCTAGATGTCGCGACATTATCTAGAGGCATTGGACTAATCGAGTTAGCCATACCATCGGCTTCTATTCGACCAGTTTGGAAATACTCAACCAGATCCTGACTGTCTTCAGAGTCCATCACCGAGAGCAGCCAAAGAATAAGAAACAGACACATCATAGAGATCATCAAATCCGCCATCGCAACTTTCCAGCCGCCATGGGTCAGTGAAGAACCTTTGTTCTTCTTTTTTTTGATGATTGTTACACCTGCATTGCTCATAACGAATTACCTTAGGCTTTCTAATGTTTGCTCAAGGTCTGTAAAGCTTGGCTTAATGTGACTTTCAATATGCTTACGGCCAGCATTCACACACATGTGTGGAGAAAGATTCTGCAAATAGCCGGTAATGATTGAACGAATACAATGAAGTGGCGCAACCTGCTCTTCGGCGATGTCATGCATAGAGGCAGACAATGGGCCAAACATACAGTAACAACCAAAAATACCGGTAAATGTACCAACCAGTGCGCCAGCGATACTTTGACCAATCACGGTCACATCAGCATCTAGGTTTTGCATGGTTAAGATGATACCCATTACTGCTGCAAGAATACCGATACCAGGCATTGCTTCTGCGGTTGCATGGAGCTTGTTTCCTGGTTTCTCATACTCTTCCATTAATACTTCGATTTCTTCTTCCAGAGCCGCTTCGAGTTCGTGTGCGGATATCTTAGAACTGATCACTTGGCGGAAAGAGTCGATAATGAAATTCAACGTAATAGTATCTTTCATAATCGCTGGATATTTGGTGAAGATGCTGCTTGCTTCTGGGTTTTCAACATGAGTGTCCAATGCTTTTAGGTTTTGCATTTTCACGACGTTGATCAACTCAAACATAAGTGACAACAGTTCTTGATAGTAAGCCTTGGTATAAATACTTTTGCCAATCGATTGTTTAATTTGAGACATCATTAACTTCAACGTTGATGATGAACACGAAATAATAAGGCCACCAAAAGATGCCCCAAAAATTACGATTATTTCTGATACTTTAACTAGCGCGCCTAATCTGCCGCCCCACACGACAAAGGAAACACCAATAACTGCCAAAATCCCTACGAAGGCCAATATTTGCTTCATTCTAAATTCTCTCCGCTCGAGATTTTATTACCTCGACACCTTTATGTTTTAGTCTGTGAACTTTAACTTCACTTATTTCCAGAGCGAGTGCAGTTTCCTGAGTGCTTAACCCCATCACATACATTAAATACATGACACGCTGAACTTCTTCAGGCAATTTTTCCAACTCTTGTTGAATAAATAATGCAAGCTCTTCTTTATTATCTTCTTCTGAATTATCAACGCTTTCATACAGTTCAATATCATCACTTAATACAAGATCAGACATCGCATCCAAATATTCCTGTGCTGTAATATTAAGTGCGCTGCAAATCTCAGATTGCCTAGGAGCGCGACCTAATTTCCCCATCAGCAGCGATTCAGCTTTCTTAATATTGTTCGCTAGCGTTCTATTATCACGGCTTAAATAGTCGCGAGAACGCAGTTCATCAATGATGGCACCACGCATTCTCACCGTTACCGATTTTATGAAGTCTTCGTTGACGATATGGTCAAATTTACGGAGCTCAGTAACAAACGTTATCAAAGCTGTCTGACGAAGATCTTCTAACGTATCTTCATCTACTGCTCCTTTATATCGTTTTAAAGAACGATTAATCAAAGGCAGATTGGACTGAATCGCAGCAGATTCAGCGGCATGTCTGTGTGCCGCTGGCTGCATTTCTGTCTTTTGGTACGCTTGTTTACCTAGCAACATTTATTGATATACCGCTTTAGTAACTAATACTTCCTTAACATTCCACTGTTTTTCCTTTTTAAACATGTAGTCCAAATCATCTTGAAGATTCAAAATAAACATCTCATCGCGGTAATATTCCGCTGGTTTTAAACTAAATACTTTCAATATTTGATTCTTGATCTTTGGAATATGAAGTTTTAATTCTTCTTCATTACCTTCAGGCGTATATAGATAAAGATCTAAAAGCAATAAACTCTGACGTTTTGAAAAATTAATAGGAATTAACAGACCGTGCATCGGAACTTCAGCAGTAGGTGTACTTAATTCAACCAATTTTTGAGCATCTTTCATTACTTCAATTTTTGGTTGGTCTGTATTGTTCCCACCTAAGATATTGCCAATATTAATTCCAGCGAAACTCAAACCAATAATTGCACCAACGGTTAATAATACGGACGCTAATACCGCAATTACAATTTTCATAATATTACGCTCTTGCTAATTCACTTTTGTCGATTTCTTGTTCTTCATGCAAATCCACACTTGCAGCATTGCCTGCAATAATGAGATCGTCACCAGATGCGAAGAAATCCTGCTCTGTGTTTTGCTGATGTTCACTCGTAACAGAGACATCGACATTTAAGAAATTCTGCTCAACCAACTCCGCTCTTAAGCGATCAGAAGTCATCTGAATAGACTCTCGTGTTGTGCTGGATGATGCATTAATTTGAACATGTAGTTTGTCGTGGTCGAGTTTCACAACCAGTTCGATTTTACCCAAGTCAGGTGGATCTAAACGAATCGTCGCGGTTGGTGTTTTCGCATTCACCTGAACGCTAACTTTGTCAGCAATTGTCGCGCTCAAACGCTCGCCTAGCTCTTGAGTAGAGAGTGATTTGTCCATCACCGCTTTAAATTGCAAGTTTGTGGCAACCTCATTTCGTGCAGTCTGCGAATTGTTGTTCAGTAGCGCATCTGCTGCCACAGTAGGCTCTTTTACTGCAGTGGCGTCGATCAATTTTCCATCGAGAACGCTATTAGTCGCCAATTGACTTGTTACCACCTGAGCAGTCGCTAGTGAAGCACTTGTGCTCATTACATTTGAAACTGCCGTTACGATAGAGTCTGAAACCATTGAGCTAGCAGCCGTTACTGCAGAATCTTTTACCGCATTATTCACCGTTGCAACGGACACAGACACAAGATTGAAATCGTCACTGATTTCGGCAGTAACATCGGTCAACTCATCTGTTCCAGTAGTGACTAAATCAAGCGATTCATCACCCTCAGATTCACTTAATCCAAGATCTGTAACAACATTTTCCGCCTCAGTGTCCAGAAGCATCGCCGCAAAACTCATCGGCGCAGTTCCCGTAGAGTCTCGGTCCCCAAAACCTTGTTTTGCGTTCAGTACAGCACCTTCAGAAAATGAAGCGGTATCTGTCGAAGTATGGTTTAAACCATTAATCATAATTATTGACTTAACTGGGTTCTTTGATAGGCAAAATCTCTTGCCTTATTAGTATTAAAGCTGTCCATTTCCGCTTTAACGAGATCCCTTTCATTCTGAATAAACAACATCGCCTGATGGTGAACTTGCTTTAGTTTTGCAAGCACTTCCAAATTTTCTGCTGCCAGTTGATCCACATTAGGTAGATGTTTTTGCAGTAGATTGACCGCGCGTTCGATGTTTTCAACACTGCGTTCTTCTAGCGCTCGTTGATAAAAAGCCGACAGTTTATTGAGTTCGAGCTGATTCATAATCAAGTTAGCTTAGAAGCTTCATCGCCCCTTCCCAGCCTTCGCGTAAATCTGCGAGTGGCTGTTTCAGGTCTTTGATAACTTGTGTATCCAAATCTTTTGAGCCTTTAAACACAGTGGCAATACTGTGCTCATAAAGATTATGAATGTTTTCAATCAGTTCATTAGGATTATCCAAATCTAAAGAAGCGTCTAAAGCCATCAAAATATCGATAGCTTTTTGTGCTGACTTTGATTTTTTTAGGAAATCCTTCTCCTCGATAGCAAACACAATCGTGTCTAGTTCGATAGCTAAGCGGTCATGCAGCATGCAGATCAGTTCAAATGTATTTGAAACTGACGCATTCGCTTGAATCTGCACATTGGCATAAGCCGCTTGTTGTTGATTACCTAGTAACATTGTTTACCTTTAAGCAAATAGTGTTGAAATTGAACTCATCGAGTACATCAAGTTGTTTAAGTTCGTAAACTGAGAAAGATAACGCTTGTAGTACATCTCGTACTTAGTATCTAAGTCGTCTAACTTGTCGTTTACGCGAGTCTGTTCAGTCGCATTACGATCTTTCTTAGTTTTTAGTGAACCCGTGTTGTAATCCGCGTACTTTTCAATACTGGACTCCATCGTTTTAAACAGACCAGCTTCGCCAAGGAAAATCTCTTCTAAATCGTAGGTTTCTGAGGCTTCTTTGAATTTGTCTTCATCTAACTCAAGTTCACCATCTTTGTTTAGAGACAAACCAATTTCGAATAAACTCACGCCGTTATATGAAGTGCGAATTAGGTTTTTCAGTTCGTTAGAAATGCCACGGATTTGACCATCCGAAGCCAATACACCACGCTCTTCACTTTCACTGCCAGAACGTGTTGCTTCATTAAGAATACTTAACGCACTGTTGAATGAAGTAATGACTTCGTTTAACAGCTCCATCGTTGCACTACTATCAGGCCCAATAGAAAAGTTCGTTGTATCGTCGCCAGTTTTATTGGCTTTTGTAACGGTAATATCGACACCATTGACAATATTGGTGAAGGTATTACTGCTATTGGTTAACTTGACGCCGTCAATTTGGTCACCCAAGTAGATAATGGCATCTCGGCCTTCTTTCACTACAGTTGCAGCATCAAAAGCTGATTTCATATCCGCATTTGAGCTATTTGCAGCTAAAGTAAATTGGTTTTCTTCGCCAGTTTCTTCAGAGCTAAACATCAGCTTCATTGAGCCGCCTGAACGAACTAGAGACGCGTTTACCTTACCATCTGCTTTTTCATTAAAGAGGTTTACAACCTCTTGATATGTAATAGCATCACCAGAGCTTTTGCTCGGAAAATCACTATTCACATCAATCGTAAAATCTTCACCACCAATAGTAATGGTAAATGTGGTGTCGTCCCCCACGGTTGCAAAAGTATCCGTAGTTTCTGAACCACTCGTTTCTACAATCATCTGGTGCGAAGCAGCTGTCTGCTCCACAAAAATATCCATACTGATATTTTTTGCATAGCCAGCAGCACTAACACTGAAATAGTCTTCACTTGTTTGCGTAACTGCACTTTGTGAAAACGACCCCGTAGGTTTTGTAAATTTGTACAACAAGTTATCAAGTGCATCCAAAGCGTTATCGATTTTGCTTATCATGCTGCTTTGGCTTTGTAGCGTGCTTAATTTTGTTGAATAACGATTTTGAGCCGAATAAACCTCGTAATAGGCGAGTTGGTCAGCATACGATGACGCATCAATTTGCATAATTGTCTCCAAAAACGGCTCAACCGTTATGACAGATCTTTCTATTTATATGATAAGGCGTTAGCCAAAGTGGGAACATCTACCCCTGCTGATTCCTATGTAGGATTTAGCTTAGGATCGAAACTGCTACATCTGGCGTTGTTTGTGTACCCGCGAGTTGTTTTGCACCACTAGGCTCTAACATTGAGCTTTTAGAAGCCTCGCTTGTTTGTTGTACTGCTTGACCATCAACGCTCGAATGAATGGCATAGGCACCTTGCAATTGAGCATCGAGTTCAGAGCGCGTTTTTGCCAGTTGACTCAATAGCCCTGCTTCACCAGACAATTGCTGTTTAGCAACAGCTTTTGAATCGTCGGTTAATTCAATTTTGCTCAACGTTTCTGCGATAGAAGAAATCTCGCTACTATTGAATTTAACTTTCACTTCTTGCTCTTCACCAGAAACACCAGTTTCTGATGTAGCAGTATTGGTTTCTTGAACGCCTTTTAACTGCTTATTCAGGTCGTTAAGTTGCGAGCGTAATTGAGCTACTTTTTCACCATTTTCTGATTCATCTTGATCAATAGCTTTGTTTAACTGAGTCGCTACCGTTTCTATCTCAGCCAAAACGCTTTTAGTGTTTTGCAAATGAGCTAGTGAGTCTTGCGCTTCTTTTTGGTAATACGCTGATAAATTGGAGCGTTCAGCTAAACGATCAGCTACTTTGATGCTTGTTTGCTCGTTGTCATCGACAACCGCATTTACACGTTCATCAATATTATTGACCACTGTGCTTGGCTTATTCACATCCGCAGTTACCGTATTCTGAGTCGTGAGATAAGCTTGATTACCAGTGGGAACAGAAATAATCATGATAATTTCCTTTTAAATGGTTAAATCAGCTTTTCTACACTTATATATAACGACTTATTGAATGTGTTTATTTCTTCTAAATCATCCCAAATAGCTATTAGAGAATTTTCCTACTTAAACTCGTAAATAGTCTTATTTCCGGAAACGCAATTAAAAAAGCCAGCGACTTGCGCTGGCTTATAAATTCAAAACTAATTCACTATTAACCTAGCATTGACATCGCTAGTTGTGGAATTGTCTTAGTTGCACTTAGCATTTGTGCACCAGATTGCATTAGCATTTGGTTCTTAGACATGTTGCCTGACTCAGATGCGAAGTCTGTATCCATGATACGACCTTTAGACGCTTCTAGGTTCTCTGTCATGTTTGCTAGGTTGTTGATGTTGTGCTCTAGGTTATTGATTTGAGCACCGAACGCAGCACGTGATTCACCAACTACGTTAATGAAGCTTGACAGTGCGTCCATCGCTGCTGATGCGCCTGATGCTGTAGCAATTGCTACGCCTGATGCAGCAAATGCCGCTACTGCGCTGTTTAGTGCTGACAAACCACTTGATACGTTTACTGTCGTGATTTCTGATGTTGTTGAACCAGTTTGGAACGTTACACCTGCTGCTTGTGCAAATACACCGCCAGATGCTGCTAGTAGTTTTTGACCACCAAAGTTAGTGTTCTTTGTCATGTCTGCTAGTTGGTTAGCAAGCGCATTGAATTCTGCGTCTAGTGCTGCACGGTCTTCTGCTGTGTTTGAACCGTTCGCTGATTGTGTTGCTAGGTCGTTCATACGGTATGCGATGTTGGTCATCTCATCCATTGAAGATTCTGCTGTTTGCATCATTGAGATTGCATCTTGAGAGTTACGTGATGCTACTGACATACCACGTGACTGAAGCTCTAGACGGTTTGCAATTTGAAGACCCGCTGCGTCGTCTGCTGCTGAGTTTACACGGTAACCAGTTGATAGACGCTCCATTGAAGTTGATAGTGCGTTGTTTGTGCTGTTTAGCGTGTTTTGAGTAACTAGGTTTGCGTAGTTAGTATGTAGTGAAATAGCCATAACATTTACCTCTTAGAAAATTCGGTTAGATACTTTCCGTATCCTTTACACTTTTTAATTACGGCGACTTCATTTCATTTATTTCAAAAAAATATTAAATCAAATCACTAACAGAATATTCCTACGCGAAAAATAATTATTCTTACAAAAGCCGATTTTGATTTTAGAATTAAGTCTTAGAATATCTACACAATCAGATCTAGTTTAATTTCGCACTCCAATTTCAACGTCATTCCTGCGAAGGCAGGAATCTAATAGCAACGCTCGTTGAGACTAGATTCCAGATATTTCGTTCCGAAATTCTGGAATCACATTATTGGGTTTGTCATCAGTCTGACGTTTTTCTTAGCCAATAAAAAAAGCCAGCGATAGTCGCTGGCCTCTCTCTATACATAAACTAATTCACAATTAGCCTAGCATTGACATCGCTAGTTGTGGAATTGTCTTAGTTGCACTTAGCATTTGTGCACCAGATTGCATTAGCATTTGGTTCTTAGACATGTTGCCTGATTCAGATGCGAAGTCTGTATCCATGATACGACCTTTAGACGCTTCTAGGTTCTCTGTCATGTTTGCTAGGTTGTTGATGTTGTGCTCTAGGTTGTTGATTTGAGCACCGAACGCTGCACGTGATTCACCTACTACGTTAATGAAACTTGACAGTGCTGACATCGCTGCTGTTGCGCCTGTCGCTGTAGCAATTGATTCAGTGCTTGCAAAAGTACCTACTGCAGTGTTTAGTGCAGCTAAACCACTTGATACGTTTACTGTCGTGATTTCTGATGTTGTTGAACCAGTTTGGAACGTTACACCTGCTGTTTGTGCAAATACACCACCAGATGCTGCTAGTAGTTTTTGACCACCAAAGTTAGTGTTCTTTGTCATGTCTGCTAGTTGGCTAGCAAGCGCATTGAACTCAGCGTCTAGTGCGGCACGGTCTTCTGCTGTGTTTGAACCGTTCGCTGATTGCGTTGCTAGGTCGTTCATACGGTATGCGATGTTGGTCATCTCATCCATTGAAGATTCTGCTGTTTGCATCATTGAGATTGCATCTTGAGAGTTACGTGATGCTACTGACATACCACGTGACTGAAGCTCTAGACGGTTAGCAATTTGAAGACCCGCTGCATCGTCTGCTGCTGAGTTTACACGGTAACCAGTTGATAGACGCTCCATTGAAGTTGATAGCGCGTTGTTTGTGCTGTTTAGCGTATTTTGAGTAACTAGGTTAGCGTAGTTAGTATGTAGTGAAATAGCCATAACATTTACCTCTTAGAAAATTCGGTTAGATACTTTTCGTATCCTTTACACTTTTTAATTACGGCGACTTCATTTCATTTATTTCAGAAAAATATCAAATATAACCACTAACAGAATATTCCTACACAAAAAATAATTATTCTTACAATTTGATGTTATCTGTATATAAATGCCAGCATTTTAGCTGGTATTTATAAAGTAGGAATAACCAAATTTCTAACTAATACATATCGAATGAAACTGGCTCACCGAACTTACAATCATATTTTGCAACTTTACCTAAAATGTCATCTAAATATTTAGGAGCGATACCGTTACCAGGTCGAACAGAACGAACATGTTCACTTGCAAACACTTCACCCTTTTTGATATCTCTGACTATATAAAGAGAACGCCTGTGACATTTCGTTTGAAATTCAGCTTCCGTACTAACAAAATTTGGTTTACCAATAGCTTCATAAGCCATATTGCAGTTAGTCACTAGCGCTTTGAGTTCTTCTTTCTCTAATGAAAATGCACAATCTGGCCCACCATCCGCGCGTGCTAAGGTGAAGTGTTTTTCAATCACCGAAGCACCCAATGCAACAGCAGCCACAGAAACTCCTATATCCATAGTGTGATCTGAGAGCCCAACTTCCACATCAAAAGCATCACGCATTACAGCCATAGTGGATATATTTGCTTGCGATGCAGGTGTTGGGTAACCGCTGGTGCAATGCAACAAAATTATATCTTTCGCTCCTGCACTTCTAGCCGCTGATACCGCCTCTTCTATCTCTCCTAAGTTCGCATTACCAGTAGACATAATAAGTGGCTTGCCAGTACCCGCCACTTTACGAATTAAAGGTAAATCAATCAGCTCAAAAGAAGCAATTTTGTATGCTGGTGCATGAAGGCTTTCTAAAAAATCAACAGCGGTATGATCAAAAGGCGAGCTAAAGATAGTAATTCCAAGCCTTTTAGCTTCGTCAAAAAGTTCCTTATGCCACTCCCACGGTGTGTACGCTTCCTTATATAAGTCATACAATCTATAGCCGTCCCACAATCCGCCACGAATCATAAACTCTTCACTATCATGGTCGAGCGTGATGGTATCAGCGGTATAAGTTTGTAACTTAACGGCATCTGCACCCGCACTTTTCGCTGCACGAATTAACTCTATAGCACGACTAATGTCACCATTATGGTTGCCAGACATCTCCGCAATAATATATGGCTTGCATCCTTGGCCAATTTCTCTGTTATCAATTTTCATTTAGCTATTTCTCTATCAACCAAGTACATACGCATTTTTTCTAAACTATTAAGCTCACCTATAGCTGTTGCCGGAATACTAACTTCGAATACCTTTTCAATTTCCATAACAAACAGTAAGTGTTTTAACGAATCCCACTCACTACAATTTTGCATACTGATTTGGTCGAACTTCAATGTTCTGGCGTTGCCATCAACGACCGAACAATAAATTCCAAGCAATTCTTGTATTTCCGTACTGGCTTCATGCTCAATAGGTTTACGTTGTTTTCCATTATCAGCGCATAAGTTAAGTGGAAGAGCTTCTAATAACTTGAATATACCGTGCTCAGAATGTTTCAAAAAAACCGTTCTACGACCTTCAAAAACCGCATCATCACTAGGAACCTGCAACTGTGTTGCTCCATAGTGTTTCTCCGCAGTCGTAACAGCAAAATCTAAGTCTTCAACCCTGAAGCATAAATACGAAGCTCCGACACTGTTTACATGTTCAAAAATTGGTGAACTTTCATCTAGTGGGGATAACACTTCAACAACCCCCATTCCATCGAGCTCCACAAATGCATAGCGAACATGTTGTAAAAGACTTTCGCCAGGGCCTCGAATGAGTTTCGAATTAGGAACAGATAAGTAATCTTTTAGTGTAGTAATGAAATTTTTCGTTGTTACCGTATGATGCTCAACACTCAAGACACCTAACGCTGAAAACATACCATTCATAGTCAACTCCTTATGCTCGCCAAGTTATCTTCATGATGTCTGATTCCGCATGAACAGATGGCGACGTCAACTCAAATGTCCATTCATCAGTGCTTGTTTTTGAAAATCCACTATTTAGATAAAGTTTATCAACAGGAGCGTTTCTATGGCTTTTAACATATAGACCAGACACACTTTGTGCACTTTCACTTCGAGCAACTAACATTAGTTTCTCAATAATCGCATATTCAACATCTCGCCCCATCACTCGACAAGACATCACAAAGTTTTCAATCGTCCATTTAGGTCCCTGTACCGAAATCACTAATGCTCCGACACCTTCAAACCCTGATGAATATTTGTCTTTTAAGCGAACATGAAGAACTTTTTTACTTTGTGATAACTGCCATTCAGAAAGTTGCTCACGGCTATAGCGATTCGTAGTCGTATTGAACTGATTAGTCTTAGTAAACAACTGAAATGTTCTTTCAAAATTAGTGCTGTCCAATTTGTCGATAGAAACTTCCATCTCTAAACTTTTGATGAACGCTTTGCGATCAGAGAAAGAGGCTTGTGCTTGCTGGACATTTAAACGCGTTTGATATAATTCAGCTCGTCGCTTATCTGATTCACTGACTTTCGCAACATATAACTCTGGTAACTGGCAAATAAACTGATACCACTGTGTAGGGTCATCAGGTAATTCAGGCACAAATACACCAGGAACGTTTAGCCTAACTTCTGCGCGCTCTGCAGGATTATCATCAATAAAACACAGTGACTGAACACCTAAATTTAACTCTTCAGCGAGTTGCATGATGTTCTGAGATTTAGGATTCCAGTTAATACGATGCCCAGTAAAGTCTTTAATTCGTAGACGCATCTCTGGATGGTTTTCTATGGCATCAATCGCTATCGCTTCAGTATTTTTACTGCAAATTGTCAGTAGTATTCCTCTTTCTTTTAGCGCTAAGAATAAGGACTGAAGCTCTTTATAAATATTACCTGGATAATCCCCACCAAGAGCGATCCCTTCTTTACCATCATCCCCTATGACGCCTTGCCAGAGAGTGTTGTCCAAATCCAGAACTAAAGCCCTAGCAGACAAAGCGTTGGTGGCGAATATCACGCCAATGATCATTCGGCTGTATGCCTCTAAACATTGAATAGAAAAAGGAGCACGAGCGATATACCAAAACTTATTAGAAAATGACTGTCCAACGCTTTGTAGTAAATGATGATATGGCAAAACCTCAATAAGATTCTCAGCGGCTAGTGCATAAACTGACGCATTTAACCGATTAACGATCTGATTTAGTTTTGAATGAGTGAGTCTTTCTTCTATAGAATTGGGGAAATTCTTTTGAATCGAGAAATCTGCTACATAAACACGTTGCCCGCGTGTAGCAATCTGACGAATAAATGATAAGTATTCACTAATTCGAGACTCCAATGCGATAAGAACGTCTTCTATTGGTAAACAATCAACCGATGGGAAAAAATCCTCAATCCGCTCAATAAATAGATAACAAGCATCTCTGCTATTCATCTGGCGATTTGTAGCATCTAGTAAATCAAATCGATAACGACCAAATTCGGCATGTTCCACTTTATAAGGAAACTGAGAATAGAGCTCTGATTCCTTCTTTAATGTTTCAGCTAGAAAGTCCGTATTGTGAGACGCAAACAAAAATAAACTTGGTCTACCGTCAGGTTTGTTATCACTAAATTGATACTTCATATACCTAACGTTCTTTGTTGTTTTAACCGCAGAAGCTGGAGCCTCACACTCAACAAACCCGAAGCGTTGATGCAAAGACCATACGGCTTGATTTTCTTCTACGACATCACCATACAACTCAAATAATTTGAGTTCATTACCGGCGTAATCGATAACTATTTGCTCTATTTCTAACCACGCTTCCATTTTTTGAGCTTGATTCAAGCTATCATTATCAAGATAGAACCCCCACCACGCGGTTCTACTCACATGATCAATTCGATTAAATAAAATAACTCCAAGCGGCATCTGATCTTTTTGAACAATCAAGACACATCTGTCATCTAACTCCAAATTCATCCACCATTGACTGTGTTCTTCTGGAGTAATCAAGCGATCACTCAACATGACATTTCTGACTTCAGGATGATTTCGCCATTCCAAAATCATCCATTTATCAGCATAACTAACAGAGCGAATATTATACTTGGTCATGGTTTGACATCTCTTCCATCCGATTCACAACGGTCTGTGCACCGTCCCCATCGACTAATTGTTCACATATCTTTGACTGGTTTTTAAGAAGTTCAGCATCGGCGATTAATTGGCTATATGCCCGAGCGTAATCTATTTCATTAAGCTTAGAGTTTAGCCCTAAATAAATATGAGCATTCGCTTCATCGATCTCTAAAGCCAATTGAGTTTGATTTTCAGCTACCGAACAAACTAAGCCTGGCAATGCCATGACGCAACGTTCCCAAGTGGTTGCTCCCACTGCGCCAACATACAAATATGAAGATGCGAAAAAATCGGTCATGTTATTAACTTGAACATGCAGCGATACTCGATCTGAATATTTATTACATAAAGTAATAACCTGATCTTTATGAGGATTATTAATACCAATAATCACATGAAAGTGATCTTGGCTATCAACAGTTAACAGACCCTTTAAGGCTTTTGATGTTTCGTTCGCAAGGTCGATTCCACCAAAAAACAGTACAATTTGATGTTTCGAAAACCGCTCTTCATAAGGTTCTAACTGCTTTCGGCATAAACTAAAATCATCTCTTAGTAGGGCAAAACTCGGTCCACAAAGACGCAGAGTTTCTTGAGGAAGCAAGCCATCATAGCGAGTTGAACCTTGCTGGTAATAATTTTGGTCAAGTAGAATATCAACATGATGAGCTCTATCTGCCAAGTCATCCACCTGCAAACAACGAGCTGCTAATGATTGCATTGCCAATTGGTATTCTTTTTCCAAGGCGTAATGATCGATAACTAACCAATCTAACTTTTGTTGCCCTGACTGTTCCAAATGCGCTTTGATGGCGTTGTAAGATTGATTGATTTCCTTAGAGTAATCGACCTCTAACCACTTTGCATGTGAGCAATGGGTATTGTTACATTCGTTGGTTTTAGGTTCAGGAAGTTCCAATAACTCAAAAGAATTTCGTACAAAGTCAATTAAGTTACCTTTCAACTTCCTACTAACAAAAAAGACTTTATGCCCTTTACTCTTAAGCTTATGGGCTAACGTTAGCATTCGATAAGTATGGCCTGTACCCATTTTCAAGGACGCATCGACACGAATACCGATTAGCATTGAGTAGTACCACTTAGCGCTTTAGCGAGTAGTAAGGCAAACTCCCAATCTTCGAGTGTATCTAAATCAACAACTCTCTTTCTCGAAATAGGATAAGCAATTGCCTGCTTAGAAAACATCGGTACATGCTGACGATAGGCTTCAGTTTTTCCCCAATAAAATTGACCGACGTCTTGATAGGCATGCTCCAAGTCTTGTGAACGAGTATTAAAGTGTTGCGGCTGAAACATCTCCACACGCTTACTATCGGTTAACTTCACACCACGTTGAATTGGAAAAGGAAACTCACAGACAGGAAAGCAATACGAGGCGGTTGGATCATTAATAAGTAGCTGATAAGTGTTTTTGATATCTTCAACATCAATAAACGGGGCGGTTGCATAAATACAGCACAGATACTCAATCTTCTGCCCCTGTTGTTCAAACCAGTTCACAGCATGTACAATCACATCACCGGTAGTGGCGTAATCATCGGCAATTTCAAGGGGGCGAAAAAATGGCGCTTCAGCACCGTATTGCTTCGCAACTTCAGCGATTTCCTGGTCATCTGTTGAAACAATAACTTTGTCAAAACAGCCAGATTCGATCGCAGCTTCAATTGAATAAGCAATGATAGGTTTACCATTGAAATCTTTAATGTTCTTACGTGGTATGCGCTTACTGCCACCACGCGCAGGAATAATCGCTAGTCTCATTGCTTTATCCCTTTAATATTTGTGTCAACACTCGCACAACTTCATCTTGTTGGCATTCAGTCATAGCATGAAACAGCGGTAGAGAAATCACTTCTCTGTAATATCGTTCAGATTCAGGAAAGTCGCCCTCACAAAATCCCATGTTTTTGTAATAAGGCTGGGTATGCACCGGAATATAGTGCAAGTTCACACCAATACCATTTTCTCTAAGTGCATCGAATACTTGCTTATGCGTCAGCGAGATTTCGTCAAGTTTTAAACGCACTACATATAGGTGTAATCCTGAATATGTTCCTTCTAACTGATGCGGAAGGACTACAGGTAAAGAAGTTAATAACTGGTTATAACGCTTTGCTAAAATATGGCGCGCTGAGACAAATTGATTTACACGCTGCATTTGAGTTACACCTAATGCAGCCTGCAATTCAGTCATTCGATAGTTATAACCCAAATCAATTTGTTGATAATACCAACCACCATGGCTTTCTCCCTGCATAAGATCTGTATCACGAGTAATACCATGACTTCGCAGAAGCGCCATTTTTTCAGCTAGTTGTTTGCTGTTAGTCACTACTGCCCCACCTTCTGCGGTAGTGACTATCTTAACCGGGTGGAAACTAAACACCGTAATGTCCGAATATTCGCAGTTTCCAATCGGCTGATCATAGTAACGACCGCCAATAGCGTGCGATGCATCTTCAATAACTTTAAAGCCGTATTCTTTTGCGAGTTTACTAATCGCGCGCATATCGCAGGACTGACCACATAAATGGACAGCAACGACTACTTTGGGTAAGCGGTTATTAGCTTTTGCGACAACAAGTTTCTGCTCAAGCTTTTTAGGACAAAGATTATAGGTACTAGGGTCAATATCAACGAAATCGACTTGCGCCCCACAATACAACCCACAGTTAGCAGAGGCCACAAAGGTAATGGGTGATGTCCAAAGCCAATCACCGTCTCCCAAGCCAAGAGCTAAACAAGCTATATGCAGCGCGGAGGTGGCACTGTTTACAGCGAGCGCATACTCACAACCAGTATGTTGAGTAAGTGTAAATTCAAACTCAGGAACTTTAGGTCCCTGAGTCAAAAAATCAGATTTCAAAACATCCACGACACCGTCGATGTCTTGCTGGGTTATCTCTTGCTTGCCGTATGGAATCACTCTTTTACTCACACCATGAAATAAGGATCGACATGTTCTTTGACAAGCTCTCGTAAGCTTTCAACGGATTCCCACTCTGTGTTGCTACAAGAGTTGTATTTGAAACCAAATTCGACTTTCTCAGCGTTGTGGTGATCTAAATATTTTTGTTCTGATCGCACAAATGATACCGATGGCAAAATTGCATAATATTTGCCTAAGTCAATCGTATTGAGCGAATCTGTATCAGTGATCATTTCTTCATGTACTTTTTCACCTGGTCGAATACCGACGATGCGAATTTCACATTCAGGTGCGACCGCCTTAGCCACATCCATAATTTTGTAAGACGGAATTTTAGGGATGAAAATTTCTCCTCCTAAGTGGTGTTCCAGTGCATACATCACCATATTTACACCGTCTTGAAGAGAAATATTAAAACGTGTCATTTCTTCATGAGTAATTGGAATTACACCTTCCTCTCGCTTTTTCAAGAAGAATGGAATCACTGAACCACGAGAGCCCATGACATTGCCATATCGTACAACACTGAAACGAATGTCTTTAGAGCCCCTAATATTGTTGGCTGCTGTGAATAATTTGTCAGAAGCTAACTTTGTTGCGCCGTATAAATTGATTGGTGCACAAGCTTTGTCTGTTGACAGTGCAACAACGTCTTTAACACCACATTGCAATGCTGCTTGAATGACATTTTCAGCACCATTGATGTTAGTGCGAATACACTCAGTAGGATTGTATTCCGCTGTATCAACTTGCTTAATAGCAGCAGCGTGAATAATTACATCTACACCTTCACAAGCTTGGATGAGTCGGTTTACATCGCGAACATCACCGATAAAAAATCTCAACTGACGATAGTCTTGTAACGGATATTTTTGACGTAACTCAAATTGTTTCAGCTCATCACGAGAAAATATGATTATTTTTTTTACTTGTGGGTATTGGTCAAGAATAGTTTTAATAAACTGCTTACCAAAAGAACCCGTGCCACCAGTGATTAATACGGTTTTATTATTTAACATTTCAATCTCATTTCAACTTTAGCTTCAGTATGCTCAATTAGCGCTGAAACTGTCATTTCTCGCATTGAAGATATTTGCTATAACACTTCCGTATAATCTCAAGCAGTATCCCAACAACATGTCATTTTGACTGAGCGGTAATCGCTCTTAACTCAAGTTAATTATCTCGCAAACTTTATGCAGAAACCCTATCACTTAGGTAGAATCATCCAATTCTTACAGTGCATTAATAAAATAGCCACATTAACTTCAATATCAATGAGTTATAAAAAACCATAAGCACTAACAACCACTGTCGATAATGTCAATATGTACATCTGCATAGCCTTGCGATGCTGGTGCAGTAAAATAATAAACAACAGAGCAATTAGTTCTCAGCGTATGCCCTTTCGCTACAAAAGCTAATGCATATGCAGTTGTGCTATAGCCTAGCTGGCTAAGCTTAATTTGGTCTACAACACAAACAGCATCACTACAAGTCTCATCAAAAAGAATGTTGTTTTTATACGCGTTACCTAAATAAGTAAAACTATGATCCATAAGGTATTCTAATTTGTTGTCCCAAATCTCTTGAGGATAGCCATAATAGGTCTGAATCTGAATACCATTAACATCAGTCTGTACTTCACGCTGTCCATCAGTACCTTGAATAACAGATTTAAAATAGACGCCATCAACAACTAACTGCAAAGAGGCTTTCACACCTTTCATCACTGCCGCTTTAGCGTCTTGTTGCAAATTTAAAAAACGAGGAGCCGCAGTCACGCTAAGAATACCTAAGATAACGATAACAATAATCAACTCAATTAATGTAAAACCTTTAGCCGCTTTCATTCACTCGAACTCAATAAACTACCTAAAAAAATTGATCGCGTTTTACTCTAAGTAAATGAAAAAATCTTGCTGCTATTTCAAAGTCATCCGATACCTACTTTTTTTTAAGTCTTATCTATCAACTTACAATCTATGAATCTTACTTATAATTGCGTGACGGATATGGAAAGGAAGTTGTATGGAACTTTTGTCACTCAATTTAAAAACATCTTCTATATACGAATACATAATCAGAATTTTCTGATGGCGTTCCATCCCTACGCCAATAAAATAACTGGATAGCTCCTTATCCCTATTGAGTATCTAAGCATGCAAAGGCTATTTTGGCTAAGGGATATATAACAAAATATAAAAGCATTCGAAGGTTTTATGAGTACAGAGTTTTACCAAAGCAATATAGCAATACTAAAAAATCGTTGTCCTGAACTAGCTGAAGCTATTGAAGCACATGATATTAACCACCTTACTTTTGAAGTCATTGAACGCAAACTGGCTACGTTATCCATTAATGGTATTCAATTAAGCAGTGCTTATGATCCTGTTGAAGAAGCATTAGCTTACCGAGCTACTACATCTGGCAATGTTTATCATATGTGGGGTTTTGGAATAGGCTCAGTAGCAGAAGTGTTGCTTAATGACCAAAATTTGAAAAAAATTCATTTATACATCTACAATTTAGATGTTATTAAATTAGTTCTAACTTTAATTCCTAAAATTTGGTTAGCTGATGAGAGAGTAGAATTACACTACGTTCATGAAAATATGGATGCAAAAGTTGATGCTTTAAGTAACTTGTTTGCTGTAGATACCTTTGTAATTAATGCTGATTTTCAACTAATAAAATATTGCCAATATGACTTAAACTGGTTGATGCACAGAATTGAGAATCGATTAATTACAAACTCAGTTAACCGTTCGCATACTAATCCTCAATACTTGGAAAAACTTAATAATATAGATAAAGATAATTATCCAGTATTAAAGAATATGCATAAACTGGATGTGTTGGTTGAAAGTAATCAAGTTAAAGAAATTTTATGCATTGGGTCTGGACCATCATTAGATGCATATATAGAAGATGTAAAAAAACTGTATAACAGAAAAAATAGACCATTGTTTATAGCTCCTTCTACAGCGTTAAATGCATTACTTAAACATAATATCACTCCTGACATTCTCGCTATCATTGATGTTGGTGTTAAAGAAGAAACTATACCATTTGACAGATTTAAACAATCAAGCATTTTAATTGGCTCTAGTCGAATTCAAAAAGATATATTCGAAAAATGGCCAGGGAAAAAATACTACTGCCATATGGTTGATGAAACCTTTAATAACGTTAATGATAAATTGCCAACAAAATATCGCTTAAATATTTTTGGTTCTGTCATTCATCCTATAACACATATAGCCATATTATTTGGAGCAAAAACCATCCGATTTATTGGTTGTGATTTTGGATTCCCGGGAGATATCGAAAGAGCTTCAACTAAAAACTATAACAATATTAAAATGACTGTTAGTGTTGAGAACGGAAATGGTCAGTTAATCAAATCTTCTCCAACTTATCGCATGTTTTGTTCCGGAATCGAAAGTATTATTGCAAAGAGGCAAGATATTGATTTCATAAACATGAGTAGATTGGGCGCAAAAATCGTCGGTACACGCTATGAAGATGAGGACAAGTAAATGGATAACTTTGATATTAAATTAAGTCTAAAACAAGCTGCAATTGCCTATTTTGGTAATGACCATAGTTTGGGTGGATATTTGCTCAAAGGTTGTGTACGCCGTTTGAGTTTACTTCCCCTCAACAAAGAGCAAGTAACATACTTAAATCAAGCTATTTCTACACTCAATGAGATGGCCAATAACGGTGACTTCATTGGACTCGCTGACGTTATCCACTTTGAACTGATGCAAAACTTCCCGGATTTTGATTCTTTGTTAGCCCAAGAAGCTCAAGATTCAGCTCAAAGCTAAGCTCGACCGTAACACATATGGATTAGGTTGTTAGATTCCCCATCGACAACCTAATTCAAGTTCTAACGAACCTTCTTTATCTACCCAACACAACCCTCTGCGGACAAATTCTCGTCGCCCCCTACAGCCATTATCGGAAATGTCTGATAGTTTGCGTTGACCATTAAAAATAAAATATCTGTCCTTATTTTCTTAACTTTCATGCTGTTTTGTGATGAAAGTAAACACTAACTAGTGAACCTAAGACATGTTAAAAGGCTTACAGATATTTAATTCTAAACTCGCGATACCACTCGTGCTGTTGATGATACTGGCGATGGTTATCTTACCGTTGCCAGCATTGCTGCTCGATGGTTTCTTCACTTTTAACATTATGCTGGCCATCGTGGTCTTGCTGGTAAGTAGTACCGTTAAGCGAATTCTCGACTTCTCCGTCTTCCCTTCGTTGCTCTTAATTGCAACCTTACTTCGTCTAACACTGAACGTTGCTTCTACACGTATCGTACTTCTTGAAGGTCATAATGGTGGTGATGCCGCCGGTAAGGTAATTCAATCGTTCGGTGAAGTGGTTATCGGTGGTAGCTACGTCGTTGGTATCGTTGTATTCGTTATCTTGATGATCATTAACTTTGTGGTTATCACCAAAGGTGGCGAACGTATTTCAGAAGTATCTGCTCGATTTACCCTCGATGCATTACCGGGTAAACAGATGGCGATCGACGCCGACTTAAACTCAGGCAACATCGACCAAGAACAAGCGCGGGCTCGCCGTAAAGAGGTGGGCGATGAAGCTGAATTCTACGGTGCTATGGATGGTGCGAGTAAGTTCGTTCGTGGTGACGCCGTCGCAGGTTTGATGATCCTGTTCATCAACTTAATTGGTGGCGTACTGATTGGTATGTTCGAGCACGGTCTAACCGTTGGTGAAGCATTCCAAACCTATGCTCTACTTACCATCGGTGACGGCCTTGTAGCTCAGATCCCATCGCTATTACTTGCAGTTTCAGCAGCAATCATCGTAACTCGTATCAGTGATAACGAGAACGATATGGCTGAGGTGATTAACAAGCAGATCCTTGCTTCGCCTTCAGTGCTATACATGACTTCTGGTGTCATGTTCATTATCGGTAGCGTACCGAACATGCCACACCTCGCCTTCTATAGCTTTAGTGTTACCGTTGGTTTCGTAGCGTGGAGGCAAAGCAAGAAAGAAGAAGGCGTCGACATTTCCAAAGCGGAAGTCGAAGCTCCTATAGAAAGAACATCGCTAAAAGACCAACCTCTCGATTGGGGGATTATTCCTTCTGTTGATGCGATTGCTTTGCGCCTTGGATTTAAACTTGTTCCATTAGTTACCAACAAAGAACAAAACTCGCTGCTGAAAAGTATTCGCGGTTGTCGCAAAACGCTGAGCGAACAAATCGGTTTCGTCATTCCAGAAGTCGTGATTCGCGATGACTTGGCTCTCAAACCTGCCGAATACGTTATTTTGGTTGATGGTGACGAAATTGAACGTGGTGAAGTTTATCCAGATATGTTGATGGCTGTAGGTCCTGGAGTCACATCTGCCAATATCGATGGTACGCTTGGCGTTGATCCTGCGTATCGATTACCAGCGCTTTGGGTTGCCAAAGAAGATAAAACTAAAGCGATAAATTTGGGCTTTCAGGTTATCGATATACACGATGTCATTGCGACTCACGTGAGTAAAGTGTGCACCGAGCATCTTGATGGCATCTTTAACTATGATGACGTTAAGGCACTCAACAAGCGTCTTGCTTACGAACATCCTGAGTTGGCAGAAAGCTTATCAACCACGCTAACGCCTAACTTGCAGATGATGGTGATTCGTCAATTGCTTGCGGAACAAGTACCTATTATTAACATCCGTACGATTGCCAACACCTTGATTGAAAGCGGCGATAAGATTAAAGACCCAATCCTGCTTTCATCTAATATTCGTGTTGCGCTAAAACGTACCATTCTGAACTTAGTGTCTCCGTATTCTAAGTCGTTGAATGTGTTTACGCTTGGTGGACAAGTGGAAATGGACATCAAAGCGGGTATCACACTGGCTCAGCAAAACGACCCTAACACACCGCTCGATGGTGTGCCTCTGGCACCAGAACTGCTGCAGAAGTTCCAAAACCGTATGCCTTCCATTGTACAAACTATGCAAGCGCAGGGGATGACGCCTGTGCTTCTGGTAACGCCAATGGCTCGCCCAATTATCAGCAAATTAGCTCGAGCGTTCGCAAAAGGTTTGATTATTTTATCGTTCAACGAAATACCAAACGAATATCAAATCAACCCATTAGGTCAAATCGACTAAGTGCGATGTTCCAACATGCAAAAGGCTTCTCTGTTGAGAAGCCTTTTTTATATCTATGAATATGAACTAGTAACTAGTTTTGCTCGACTCGGTTTTCGCCCGTAACGGTAACGCTCAGTTCTCGACCTGATTCTGAATTCACAACACGAATACGGTCTCCGACCATACCGTCTTCTAGCGCCACACCTTCAGTTTCTAACGAGAAGCTGCTTGAGTGAAAAGTAATAGTGACATGGTGACCTTTGGTCGCAGCATATTCCAGTTCAACATATCGTCGAGTAAGAACCTGATTGGCTTTCACTGAACGTCTTAACTTTGTCCCAACGACATCTTCAATGTGCTGATAAACCGTCCCTTTGAGATTTAAGGTCTCAACATCCAGTTTTACATCACCAGTTTCAATTCGATGTCCTTTACGCAGAGCTCCTTTAGTGGTGACCACAGGAGTATCAACACTGACATTCGTTACCGCTTTGATTCGCCAGTTGTTACCACACTCTACCCACCAAGTTTCTGAACCAAGGTAACTTCCCATTGCTTTGTCAGCAAATAGCGATTGCTCACATGCAGGAATATTATTGACGGCACTAGCTAGGCGGAAATTAATTTGCAGGTTTTGAAAAGCAGGAAACTGCCCAGTAACGGCAGCTTCAATTCGTTGAGATAGATAAGATTCTATTTGGAGTTGCGCAGAGTCTGCCCATGCGGGAGCACAGGCAAACAGAAAAGATAGGGAGAGTAAGGAACTACGCATTCACCTCGACTCGCAGAGATTCAACTGCATCTTGTATAACTTGCTGTTGTTGTATCACTAGTCGAGTATGTAACTCAGTTTTGTTTTGGCACTCTAAGACCAGCTCGTGAAGTTCATCCGTCGCTTTTTTTATGGTCTCTTGGGCTTTGCCACTCATTCGTTGAACAAGTTCAGCCGCATATCGGTTGTGAGTACAACCTAATTTTGCTGCTAGTTCTTTACGTTCAAAGTGCAACTTACGCAGTGATTCGCTAAGGTCCGTTGCTTTCTGGTTGAATTCAGTCACTTTCTCATGATCAAATTTCAAACTGAACTGACGGATATCATCCAGCGTTACTGATAATGTTTTGGCGACTTTTGCGCTTTCAACGGTTGCTTGAAAGTATGACTTTAGCAGTTCTTTTTTATCCATTATCGTAAGTTAGCTAACACCTGAGCCAACTCTCCCATATCAAATTTGATGCTACCATCGGCGATTTTTGATTTGATATCAGCCACACGAGCTAAATCAACGTCATCCATTGCCTTTAATGATGCACTACCTTCCGCAATGATATTTTGTTCGTGCATATTGATGTCTACTTGCTGTTTAGCTGGAGCCACCGTTTCAGCTTTATTCAGGTCAGCCGTACGAGTAACATTCTGTACGTCTTGAACACTATATAACGCGCTGTTATTTTCAATTTTCATGGTTGACTCCTACCTATCTGTAATCTCTTCAATAATACATTACGGCAATGTTTTAAGATTTATTTCACTTTTTTATTAAAGAAACGACATTTTCTCTGTTCGGACCAACATAGTGCTTTTGAATGGCCTTTAATGCGGAAGTGCCATTGTTTGCAAATAAGGTTTTTATGTTTTGCCCGATGTCATCAGCGGCTTTGTGACAATAACCAATCAACTTGTCTGCGAGATGACTTTGTGAATTGAGTAATTCCAGAGCATAGCCATGCATCTCGTTAACGCGTTCTATCACACGTTCAATCGCTTCTAATGCATCCTTTGCTCTGATATCAAGCATAGTGATCATCTCTACCGTTGCATAACGAGTTAGTGCGCTAACTGTGATCGGGTTACCTTCTGGGTAACGCCCACCCTGCCCTGAAATAAAGATTTTAAGATCCCATTTGCGCCACATATAGTCTGGCATAGCAATCACTAGTCCATTGTCATCGTCGCGGCGAAGGCGCATTTGTCCTAGTGAGAACATCACGGAAAACTGCTCAAACAACCCTTGGTCAGATTCAACACGGTCAAATGCTAGAGGGATCATTTTGTTATTGATGTACAACGTAACCAACTCATTAGTTAGTCGTTCACGTGACAAATCCAATCCCGGAACATAGAAATCGATCTCCGCAATATTAGTCGTCACAGGTGCAAATGAAGAATCAATAATGTGGCGTCCAAAATGCTGACTGTTCACCGCATTCATAATCTCACGCTTGTGAATATCAATACTGTTCAGATCAGCCGCTGTTTCAGCCCCCATCGATACCAAACGTTTAATTTCTACCGCCGAACGAGCGATTTTTTTCAGTTGCTCAACAGCCAACATCAAACCGTTTACAGAACGGTGAGTGTCCGCTAATTCAGCTATCAACCTAGGACGTTCTTTTAAGCGACTCAAAGCATGTTGCGACAACATATTTGCCGAACTTACTTTATTTACTGAGCTTGCTCTTTCCGTTTTTGATAAACGTCCTGCTCCTACGCTGGCAGCTGTTTGCCCGCGTAGAGGAGATGTCGATGTGGAGTTAGATATAGTCTGTGAGCGCACTGAACCCTAGCCTTATGACAAACGAACTTCGTTAGAAATGCTGAGCTGAATCACACCTTCGCCTTGCAGACGACGTACGATGTCCAGAATTTCCTTACGGGCTCCTTCCACTTGGCTAACAGGTACCGCTCCGATACGCTGGATGTTTTCTTTTAGCTGAGTTGCCAGACGATTAGGCATAGTGTTGAAGATAAACGCACGGTTCTCTTCTGGCATACCTTTCATTGCGAATGCCCATTGTTCAATGGTCACTTCATTGTTAATTGCATCGATAGTTTCTTGGCTCTGAGTAAATAGCGAGTAGAAATCGAACATCGCTTCTTGGATCTCTTCAGCCATTTTCTCATCACGCTGAGTAAGGAACTCAAAGATCGCGCCTTTGTCACCTTGTAGACGGTTGATAATATCTGCCACTACTTTGGTGCCTTTGATGGTTTGAGGTGCGCCTTCGTTGTAGTTTTCTTTACAGCGAGCAATCAAATCTTTCAATGTCTCGGTGATACCTGAAGTCAGTACCTGAGTTTGAGAAATCTGGTAGATGAGCTCATTACACTCTTCAACGGTGTATTGTTCTAGCACTTTAGACGCGAAGTCCAAAGGTAAGTGAGCAATCAGCAACGCTTGCATCGTAATGTGTTCGTGACGTAAATCTTCCACCAAAATATCAGCAGGGATCCACGCTAATTGCTCTGCGTGGGTACGAATTTCATCACCGTAAATTTCAGATACTAAGTCTTTCGCTAAGTTACCGTTTAATGTTTTATCAAGCACATTGGTTAGATACTGGCGAGTACCACCGATGATGCCTGAGTGCGAACGGAAGTCTTCAAAGAAACCCACAATAGAACGCAGTGCATCATTGGCTTTAATGTCTTTCATCTTACTCATTGAGTGAGCCAACCGCTTGATTTCATCATGCGTAAAGCCTTTCAACACTTCAGAGCTGATATCTTCGCCCATAGTTAAGATTAGCAGTGCTACACCTTCAACAGTTTGATGGGCATTTCTTGGATTTTCTATTTGTTCACTCATGCATGCATCCACGTTCTCAGGATTTCAGTGACTCGTTTCGGATCGTTCTCAGCAATCATCTTCAGATGCTGGATCTGAACTTCTAACGGGCTGTCTGACTCTGGTAAGTTGTCATCCATGGCTTTAATACCTGCAGCATCAAGCGCAAGTGAATCCAGTTTGTTTTCTAATCCTGCTGCTACAGCCGCTGCGCTGCTATTTGCCAGCGCGGTCATCTCGCCAGAACTACCGGCTTCTAGACCATCTGCCAGTTCTTCAAGATCCGAGCCTTCAGTCTTAGTGAGATACTGAGCTAGAGGGCGCAGAACCAATACAATCAATAGTGCTGCCACCAGCGCACCAAGCAGGTACTTAATTGGCTGAAGAATATCCTGATCTTTATACCAAACCATGCTCTCTGCATCTGGCATGTTTGACGCAACAAATGGGAAGCTAGTGACATAGATAACGTCACCACGCTCTTCTTCATAACCAACAGCGCTACGCACCACATTTTGCATACGCTCTAATGTGGCTTCTGACCAACCAGCCTGACCTGCCATGCTTTCATTAACGATCACAGAGATAGTCAGTTTTTCAACAATACCTTGCTGATGCTGAACATGGGTGACTTTGCCACTCACCGCGTATTCACGCTTAGATTCGTTACGGCTCGCTTTTGCTTTGTTGCTTTGGCCCTGTTGATTCTTCACATCTTCGTCAGTCACTGGCGGTGTATTGCTCAATGCCCCAGGGACACCTAAAGCTAAGCTGCCGTTGTTTTCATCGCTCATCATAGTTTCAGCGCGAACAACTGGTGTTCCGTAAGTCTCTTCCGTTTCCTGACGTTTTGAGAAATCAACCTTTGCCGATACCTGAACACGGAAATTCGATGCACCTAGAATCGGCGTAAGCATGTCAGATGCTTGTGACACTAAATGCTTCTCGATGTTGCGACGATAATCCGTTTGACGGTTGGTCGATACCGCTAGGTCATCGAGCGAAGTATCTTTCGATAACAGACGGCCATATTGGTCAACCACACGCACATTTTCGGCCTTCAGACCAATGACAGCGCCTGAAACCAAGTTAACGATCGAATCAACCTGACCCGGTTTAAGATCCATGCCTTCAATTAGCTGAACCATCACCGAAGCGCGGGCTTGTTCTTGGTCTTTGCGCTTAAATAGCGACGCTTTCGGAATGGCTAAGTGCACACGTGCAACAGCAATTGATTCCATGGTTACGATACTACGAGCCAATTCGCCTTCTAATGCATGGCGATAGCGTGCGGTTTCCATGAACTGGCTTTCGCCCAGTGAATCTGTGCTGGCTAATGTGTCAAAGCCACTTGGTAATTGTTGTTTGAGACCTTTTGCAGCCAGAATCATTCTTGTTTTTGCGACTTCATTACTCGGAACCATGATTTGGCCGCTGTCGCTATTTAGCTCATATTTGAGCCCTGATTGATCTAAGAGTTGCAGTACCTGACTTGAATCGTAGTTTGATGAAGTACTGTAAAGCGGACGATACTCTTCAGCAGACGCCCATAGCATGACGACAATGATCGCAGCTGAAATCATTGAGAATATTGTGATTATGACAACATTACGTTGCGAGCTGCTCCAGAACGACTTTACTCTCTCCACGGCAGATTGTAATTTGTCCGATGCATTAGAAGCTACGATCGTAACCCCTTTCTCATTTGCCATATATTAACGCCTATCGCCACTAAACCGACATCTTGATGATGTCATTGAAATTCGTAACCATCTTGTTTCGAACTTGCATTAATGCTGAAAAAGAAAGCTGCGCTTTCTGCGCAGCCACTGTCGCGCCAATAAGATCATCACTTTGACCCAGTTCAACTGCGGTGATTTTTGCATCAGCAGTCTTTTGGCGGGCGTCAACAGTATCAAAAATTCCTTTTAATGTGCTGCCAAACTCTAGGCTTGAGGACATTCCTACGCGACTATCAGATATTTCGACAAGTTTAGTTAATGGGTTCTGAGTAATAGCCTGATTTTCGTTCAGGCGATTGATCATTGATTGTTCAATCCCAGTGATAGCATTAATTTCCAAAACTCTTCTCCTTACGCCTTACTGTTTGAAAAGCGTACAAAAATTTATTTTCTAACCAGTTCTACTTCAACGCGGCGGTTTTGGTCACGCCCTTCTGCAGTACTGTTGGTTGCAATTGGGTAACGAGAACCGTGCCCTCTCAGTTCCATTTTTTCTTCTGGTATTCCGGCTAGCATCATCCAATACGCAACATCATCGGCGCGTCTTCTTGAAACACTTAAATTCACTACCGTATCGCCATGGCTGTCCGAGTGACCGCTGATCATGACCTTCTTAATGCGCTTATCGAAAAGTACCAATTCACTGATTTCCGATAGCTGTTCACGCTGCTCTTCAGTCAACGCAAGAGCGCCAGATTTGAAGTTAAATACAGTTTTGCGCGCTTCTTGATAGCTGACAGGCGGCAGAGCCGTTGTACAACTTTGAAAAGTTTCAATCGCACTGTGCATGTTCGCGGTTGGGAACGTCACACTATGGAAGTCATCACGAATGGTCAGCCAAGCACCACTCATTACATCTCGATACACAAAGTCCGCCCCTTGCATAACTTCAGCGGATTTTTTCTTACGAATGAACTCATTCACCATCGTCGATTCGTACAGATCTTTACCCCACACGGGTGGCTCAGTTTCAATCACCATACTGTCGTTAAACGAGTTAACGCTACGTCCTGAAATCACCAGAGATATTGGCTTACCTGCAACCACATCAAACTTGGCGTTAATGCCCGAATGAGCGTCCTCAACTGCGAGATAACAGGTGTCACCGTCATTCACGGATTTCCATTGCACCTCATCAAAAGGCACAACATAGTCGGCTGCAACAGAGACAAAAGCAGCGCTTGAAAGCGCTGCCGTAATTAAGGCTTGGAATTTCATATAAAATTACATTAAGTCAAACAGTGATGAGCTGGTCATTACTTTGGCAAACACTGACTGTGATGCTTGTAATGTGTTCATACTTTCAGTCAAACGAACTGATGCTTCTGCATAATCTAATGCGTTGATATCTGTCTTAACCGTTTCTGCATACAGAGCAGCATCGGCGTTGTTCACCGCCATACGATCAAGAGAGTTGTAGTTTGCACCAAGAATTGTCACGGTATTCAGCACGCTTTTCTGGGTCGCGTCACTACTATCAATAGCTGCGCCCAAAATGGCATTCTTATCCGTGGTTGGATTTTTAAGCTCTGCGATTGCAGCATCCAACGTTGTAAAGAAGTCTAGGCTACCTTGCAGTACTTCTTGTGCCGTGAAGTTGCTGTTCATTGAACCGTCTTCACTGATTTTGGTATTACGGTGATCTGCATTACCGCCAAATGAGTAGCTGATTGGGTCTGTTGTGTCATCAACGATGATCGACTCAGAGTAAACCTCTGTGCCAGAGAAGATGTAGATACCGTCAGACTTTTTGTTAAAAGTATCCAGAGCTTGCTGTCTTAGCGACTCCAACTCAGCGATGATACCGCCACTCGACTCTTCGCCCACTGTTGCGTTGTTCGCTTGAAGCAGCAGGTCGTGCACATCTAACGTCAAATCATTAAATGACATCAGATACGTTTCGTACTGGCTGTATTTCGATTGAACATTTGAAATGTTGCTCGAGTATTGCTCAGCACTAGAAATGGTTTTATCTAGGCTTAACAGCTTCATTGCGCCTGACGGGTCATCCGACAAACTGTTGATTTTGTTGCCTGTAGCAATCTGTTCTGCAACACGGTTGATCTCAACGTTTGAGCTCATCATTGCTCGAGTCATCATTGCTGTAAATTGTGAATCTGTTACACGCATAGCGGTCTCCGATTAGAATGAGTTGAGGACAGTGTCGAACATTTGGCTAGCCGTAGAGATAACCTTCATGTTTGCCTGATAAGCGTTCATGTACATCATCAGGTTTGCAGCTTCTTCATCCGAACTCACCGCACTGATACTATCGCGCGCGGTTTGCGCTTCACTGATACTGATAGACGCGGTACTAAAGTTGTTTTGAGCTTGCTGCGTCGCGACACCGACATAACCGTTAATCTTTGCATATGCGTCATATACGTTGATGCTTGAGCCACCAATAGTGATTGGCTGGTTTGCTAAATCAGCAAGGGCAGTTGCAAAAGACCCGTCACCAACGCTACCAGTACCCGACAGCGCTAACTCTTCTGCCGTGAGACCCGTAAGGCTTAACGAACTTGCCGGATTGTCAGGGTCATAAGTGAACAATGCTTGCCCAGCATTACCGTTAAGATCAGTTGCGCCTGCAGACGTAAGGATACCGTTCACCGCATCAGCAAATCCTGCTGCGATGTTGTTGAGGTCTTCCATTATTGGGAAGTACTGATCGTTCTTCAGATCAGAAATTGCACCGAGCTCGCCACCTTTAGGGTCATTTAACGTCACCGTTTGGTTGTTAAACGTCAGTACAAGATCGGTGTTGTAAGCTCCGCCCGAAGCTTCGTTTAAACTGATTTGAGCAACACTCTGGCCTGAAACCAACGGCTGGCCAGACTTAGTTGAGAGCTCAACGGTGCCATCTTCTTTGGTTAGAACATTGACGCCAATCGATTTAGAAATCTCGTTTAACTGCAGATCCAATGCGTCTTGGAGGCTCGCAATATCCTGACCTGAACCAGACGCTTTACGAATTTGTTCATTGAGTTTTGCGATGTTATCGAGCTGACTGTTCAAACTTTCGATGGTTTGGTTTTGAGTGCGCATCAATGTGCTAAGCTCGTTTTCAATTTGGCTCATCGTGCCGTTGAAACGCGAGGCTAAGCTGCCAGCCGTTGCGAGAATTTGGTTACGGTAAACCAGAGATTCAGGGCTTAACGTTGCTTCATCCAGTGCGGCAAAAAACTCATCAAAGCCAGTACTGATGTTCAAACCTTCCATACCTAGAACGTTCTCAATACCTTGCATACCCACCATATAAGTCTGGTTGTATTGCAGTTCCTGACCTGCCGTACGTAAACGTTCAATTGCTGCTTGATCAGAAACACGACGAATACTCGCGACAGTTACACCATCACCTGCGCCATAGTTGCCAGAGCCGCCGTATACTACCGTTGCTTGCTCAACCACTTTGCGTGTGTAACCCGTTACGGTCATGTTAGCCGTGTTTTGTGCAGTCACGTTCATGGCAACTTGGTTTGCCATTAAACCTGATAAGCCAATGTTATACATACTCATGTGTTATACACTCCCCACCGTTTGGCCAGACAACTGTTGATACAACAACTCTGCAAGTCCAAATGAGCTTTTCTTAGTCACGGAAATGGCCAATTGATTATCTAATAGGTCTTGAAACATTCCGTTTGAGTTATTTGATAATGGGTTCTCTTCGTCACCCAAAGCTTCAGTCGCCGTTCTCATTCTCTTGAGCATTTCTTGCACGAAAATCGCTTCAAACTGTTTTGAAACTTCACGCAATGCTGCATCTTCATCTTCGTGGTACTTCAACGAATTGAGCGAGGTTGGGTCAAACTGAAGCGCAGTGTTGTCATCAAAATTCAGGGATGAAAAATCACCTGCTGACACCAATGCTCCGTCATAAATCGACGCCATATTCTGATTTAAAGATGACGTCATAATTTGCTGTGCTGTACGAGTATCATGGCTGGCAGAGCTTGAAAATGGCTGAACCATTGGAACAGAATTAAGCTCAGAATAATCAGCAATACCTGACACTTGGTTTGGATTTACACTGATACTTTCTACATTGCCGACAGCATTCGCCGCCTTTGCGCTTTCAATCGCTGTGATTGGATTCGTCATCAGATAACCACCAATTCGCCGTTAATAGCGCCTACTTCATCCAACGCTTGCAGGATCTGCATTAACACCGTTGGAGATGCGCCG
Source organism: Vibrio sp. HM8-C (assembly GCF_058630515.1). NCBI lineage: Bacteria > Pseudomonadati > Pseudomonadota > Gammaproteobacteria > Vibrionales > Vibrionaceae > Vibrio > Vibrio sp. HM8-C. The sequence goes on along the minus strand of NZ_JBMMKS010000001.1, from coordinate 522,362 downwards.
ATACGGTTAACCGCATCAACAATCTCTTGAAGTTGTGTGCCTTCAGGCCAAACCATAGCGCCGTTATCCACTTCGCTAATCGTGATGTTTGAATCGTTGACCACGGTCGTTTGACCTGGTGCATTAAAGCTGCCCGCTGAGTTCGGTTGAGAAACAAGTTGGTCTTCACGGATCGAAACCGTTAAGCCACCTTGAGAGACAATCGCCTCACCCACAGTTACGCCTTTGCTAATTACAACCGTACCAGTACGTGAGTTGAAAACGATTTTAGGTAAGGCTTCGCCTTCGTTAACATCAAGCTGCTCAATCATCGACAAAAACATGATGCGATCTTCGCTATCGCTTGGTGCTGCGACTTCAACCAAACCTTTGTTCACGGCTTTTGCAACACCACGACCAAAGGTTTTATTGATCACTTTAGAAATATTTAAAGCTGTTTGGTAATGCGGCTTTTTCAATTGCAGGTGCAGTGTAGGATCTTCATCTTCTGCGCCAATCGCTGCGCGCTCTAACGTTGCACCATTGGGGATGCGAGCCGCCGTTGGCGTGTTGTTAGTCACGCTAGAACCATCGTTTGCGGTAACTTTATAACCACCTACAATCAAATGACCTTGAGCGACTGCATAGACGTTTCCGTCCACACCTTTTAGCTCTGTCATCAGTAGTGTGCCGCCTTGAAGGCTTTTTGCATCACCAATAGAAGCGACCGTTACATCCAGCGTTTGACCCGGACCTTTGTGAGAGCTCACTACTGCTGTCACGCTTACTGCAGCAACGTTTTTAGTTTTTGGCTTCGAGCCGTCTTCAAGTTGAACACCAAACTGCTGAACCATATTGACGATAGATTGTTGAGTGAATTTCACCTGTGATTTATCACCAGTGCCATCCAAACCTACAACCACACCGTAACCAATTAACTGGTTCGTTCGGTCACCGTATACATCCGTGATATGGCTAATCGGTACTGCTGCTGCATTACCGAAAAACAAACAACCAAACACCGCCAAAATGCAGTGTTTGAAATTAAGTCTTTGTTTCATTAAAACGGTACCCACGGAGAATTGAAGAACTGTGTTAACCAACCTGCGGTATTAGTATCAGCAAACGTGCCTCGACCTGCGTAAGTAATACGGGCATCTGCTATACGTTGTGAAGACAAGGTATTCCCAGAGCCAATATCGCTCGCGCGCACATTGCCAGACAGACGAATAAACTCATCGCCTTGGTTTAGCTTGAGCCACTTTTCGCCGCGAACACGAAGTACGCCATTTGGCAAAACTTGATAAACGGTTACAGTGATAGAACCGCTCAGACTGTTACCTTGCTTAGACGCTGCACTACCGCTGAAATCACGGTCGCCGTCAGCACTAGCTGATAACCTGTCATAAGATTTACCACCAATGATAGGAGCTGTCAGAGACAGACCTGAGCTCTTACCATATTTTGTTGTCGCGCTCTTGCCTGATTCTGTTTTTTCATCCAACAACACGGTCAGAATGTCACCTACGCGGTATGCTCGACGGTCTTGAAACAGGGTCATAGATGCATTACCAGCGTATAGACTGCCTTTACTCACACGCTCAACTTCATAGTTAAGTTCAGGTGGCGCATAGGCTTCATCGTCCGGCTTTGGTGGTACAAATTCCTGACCACGACCAGCACAACCTGCCAATAGCAAAATTGTACCGATTACCGTTGCCCGCTTAGCGATACTTACAAGGTTTGTTAAACACATAAAACTAACCATTAAATTAGGTATGGTTCGCTAGGTACTGCAACATGTTGTCTGCCGCACTTACCATTTTCGCGCTCATTTCGTAGGCACGTTGAGTTGAGATCATGTCAACCATCTCTTCAACCACTTGTACGTTTGACGTTTCTAGAGCACCTTGCTTGATGTAACCAGCGCCTTCAGTGCCTGCCGCCAGTTCCATCGCTTCGCCAGAAGCTTCGGTTTCACCTAATAGGTTGCCGCCCAGAGCCGTTAAGCCTTGAGGGTTCATAAATTTAACCAGTGTGATTTCACCTAGGTTTTGCGGCTCAGTTTCACCTGTAATTGTCGCTGAAACCGTACCGTCTTCGGCGATAGACACCAATACCGCATCATCAGGTACTGTGATTTCAGGCTGAAGTAGATAACCTTGAGTGTTGACCACCGAACCATCAGCGTTCACATGGAACTGACCATTACGTGTGTAAAGCATTTCGCCATCAGGACCTTCAATCTGGAAGAAACCATCGCCCATGATTGCTAAGTCAAACTGTTGTGATGTGTTGTTGATGTTGCCTTGAGTAAATACTTTTTCAGTACCTGCAACACGAACACCGTTACCTAACTGGATGCCGGTTGGGTGAACGTTTAGATCATCAGTACCTGTACCCGCTTGTTTCTCAACGGCGTAGAACAAGTCTTCGAATACCACGCGGTCACGTTTGAAACCAACGGTGTTAACGTTCGCCAGGTTGTTCGAAATAGCAGTCATTTTCGCATCTTGAGCTGCCATACCGGTTTTAGAAATCATTAATGCGCTATGCATAACTTACCTACTAATTCTTATTACGCTTTCAGCAGCTGGTTACCAAGCTTGTCAATTTCTGACGCTGTAGCCATTGCTTTTACTTGCATTTCGTACTGACGAGAAAGCGACATCATGCCAACTAATTCATCAATACTTGAAACGTTACTCGATTCCAGATAACCAGAACGAACAGAGACATCTTGGTCAGCCATCAGTGTGTTGCCGTCTTTAGCTACAAACAAACCTGAACGATCTAGCGTCATATCGAAGTAATCTGGATTAACAAGCTTCAAAGCCGCCACTTCCATTTCTGCGCCGCCACCCGGAGGTGTGATGCTAATAACACCGTCAGATGAGATGTTGATTGCTTGATACTCAGGAACAACGATTGCGCCACCATCACCCAGAACCTGACGGTCGCCTACCATCAAGTTACCTTCGGCTGTCACATTGAAGTTACCAGCTCGGGTATAAAGCTCTTCCGGTTCGCCTTGCTTGCCTTCTAGAGCAAAGAAACCTGAACCGTTGATCTTCACGTCAAGCGCGCGATCAGTACGAACTTCCGTACCCTGAGCAAAGTTGTTCGATGCTGAGTTGGTACGTGTGGTTGTTGAAGATTCAAAGCCAGAACCATCAATCTTCATTGGAGTTGAGTGTTCCATAATGGCTTTAAAACCAACGGTGTTAACTTGCGCTAAGTTGTTGGCTCGAACTTCTTGAGCCAACATCACACGCTCTGCACCTTTAGCTGCGGTGAACAGAATTGGATTCATAATTAAACTGCGTTAAATAGCGACTGCATCAGTTGATCTGATGTAGAAATTGTTTTGGTGTTTGCTTGGTAGTTGCGTTGCGCTGTCATCAGGCTGACTAGTTCTGACGTTAAATCAACGTTTGAGCTTTCAAGCGCACCCGATGCAAGCTCACCAAACTGACCCGTACCCGGTACACCGTATACTGGGTTACCAGATGCGAATGTTTGCGTCCAAGAAGTGTTTGATGTTTGTAGAAGCTCTTGAGGTGCTGTGAAGTTAGCAAGAACTAACTGTCCTTGAAGCAGAGACTGACCATTACTGTAGGTTGCGTAAACCATACCGTTAGATTCGATACGAATATCAGAAAAGTCACCCGCGGTGTAACCATTAGCGCTGTTTTGAGAAACCACAAAGTCACTGCCGTATTGGCTTAGTGAAGAGATATCGATAGTGATATCAAGTTGGTTTGCACCCGCTGCGTTTGCCGTCACAGTGTATGAAGGGTTAGACGTTAGCTTACCCGTTGTATCAAACGTTACTGGTGATTCAGTAATGATATTCGCGGTGTCGCCATCAACAACAGAATGAATCGTCCATTCGTTGTCAGCAGTTTTTACAAAATACTGCGTCAGCGTGTGCTCGTTACCTAATGAGTCATAAACTGGAGTCGTGTATGAGTTGGTGTAAGAGTTCACGTCTGATGGATCAAATGGATAGGTCGCCGTATCAACGATGTCTGAACGTGAATCAAGATTTGAGGTAAACGTCATACTGTCTGTTGCTTTTGCTGGCAGAGAAGCACTATCAATCTTCAGGTTACCCATTGAACCTTCAAGCAGGTTATTGTTGTTATCAACCGCATAACCCTGCAAGTTACCGCCTGTGTTTGAAACGATGTAGCCATTTGCATCCATTGAGAATGCGCCGTTACGGGTATAGCTCATCTGACCGTTGCCTTCTTGGATAACAAAGAAGCCACCGCCAGTTAGCGCCATATCTAACGAACGCCCCGTACCTGCAATCGAACCTAGTGAATCAAAGTTCTGGCTGATACCGTTCACTTGAACACCGCCCGCTTGACCACCGTTGTACACAGAACCAAACTCAGTACGAGACTCTTTAAAGCCAGTCGTTGACGAGTTAGCGATGTTGTTTGAAATTGTGTTTAGCTCTTGGTTAGAGGCATTTAGGCCACTCAGGGCAATATTAAAACTCATAAAATACTCTCTTTATTAACTGTTGTTACTTTTTTGCCCGAACGAGGCAATTTCGTAGAATGGGATGTCGCCAATGCCGTTGATAGTCAAGACACTAGAACCACCAGTAGATGGAATAGAGACCATTTCAACAGTGCCGTTTAGCATAATATCTGGGGTGTAAGTTTGACCTTCATCGAGCAACACCGTCATGGTGTAATCACCACTTAGACCTAACGCTGCTGTATCAATAGAGAAGTCCACCATGCCTGCAGAGTGACTACCTAAAGCAATATTGCTTACGTTACCCTGCGCATCAGTTAACTGCAGAGTTACTGTGTTTGATGCAGAAGTCAGTTCAATCGAACCGTCAAAAGTACTTTCACCATCGGCTTGTAACGTATCAGTACGAACAGATACTGTTTGACCCACTAAGTCAGCAGTAGTCAGTACTTGTAAGTTATCCATCATGATGGCGTTGTTGTTCAGGATCGTAACCATGTTCTCGGTACTTTGAACCTGAGCAAACTGAGCTAACTGAGACACATATTCAGTACCATCTGCTGGGTTTAATGGGTCCTGATTTTGCACCTGAGCCACCATCAACGTGATGAATTGGTTGTACAACGCATCCGCACTGTTCTGATTGGTTGTCACCGTTGATGCTGACGTTGTTGCCGATTGAACGGTCACGCTAGTATCTGCACCCGCTACTACTGTCGTCATCGATTAAACCTCCCAAATGCGCATTAGAGACTGCTGCATTGATTTCACGTTATTAAGTACTTCAACGTTGGCTTCAAAACTGCGTGTTGAAGACATCATGTCTGCCATTTCATTCACTACGTTTATTCCTGTGTGGTAGACGTAACCTTGTTCGTTCGCCAAAGGGTTGTTCGGCTCATAACGAGTCTGCGCTAAACCATCCATCTCAATCACATCTGCAATTTTCACAGGCACAAGACCTTGGTCTTTCTGTGCTGCTGAAAGTGAGTTGAACGCCGCAGAAAAAACAGGCTTCAATGGCTTGTAGACATCGTTAGGATTACTTGCCACAGAGTCAGCGTTCGCCAAGTTACTGGAAATCGTATTCAAACGAATGGTTTGCGCCGTCATGGCTGAACCGGATGTTTCGTAGATGCCGTTAAAAGACATGTTGCCCCTTAAATAAAATTACTGTGGGTTCTATTGAGAACCTTTATTGACCTTCAATCGCTCGTTTTAAGCCTGATACTTTCGACTTTAGAAACTGCAAACTCTGGTGGTATTCCATGCTGTTTTGAGCAAATCGAGCTTGCTCTGACTGAAGCTCAACAGTGTTTCCGTCACGGCTGCGCTGCACCGGAATTCGGTACATCGTATCGGTTTGAATTTGGGTAGATGACACACCACCAATCTCCGACATTACTGCATTGAACGTAACGTCTTTTGCTTTGTAATTAGGCGTGTCTACGTTAGCAATATTCGATGCGAGTACAGACGTACGCTCTGTTCGAAATTGCAACATCTTAGGGTGAATACCCAATGCATCGTCTAAACTGATCATAAAGCTAAAATAAAATCCTAATAATGTATTCCCGGTTATTCATACAAACATTCACAACCTGAAAATAAAACATTCAACATTAATGATCTGCATTATAAATAATTCAATTCAAATCTAATGTAGGATTAATCCCAAACTGATTCGTAGTTCTTCCTAACAATCCTTACATAGCAATATATTAAGCATTATTAAGGTGTTTTCCATTTGAAGTAATATTTCGCTTATGTATAATCGCCCGCCTATTTCCGAACTCTATAATTCGGTTTAGTTCTTTGGAGTATTTTCATGCAACATATCGCAATAACCGATATTGGCAATCCTAAAATTGCCATTAAGAAAAGGATTATTGAGTTTCTTCAAGAACATGCGAACGTAATTAAACGTCAGCTACGTGGTACATTTAATGGTGTATCCGTCGAAGTTGAGCCACGAGATGAAGGCTCTTCTGAAGAAGACTTACATGAAATATGCCTAGATATAAGTAATATCGGCATTATTTCTTTTTCTTTATCCATCAGTACGTTGGATAAATTATTTTGCAAACATCTGAATATTCCTACAAATAGTTCAGATAGCAATGTGAGCATTAATTCTATTACAGTCTCACACAGAAAATTTTTCGAACGATTTGCAAGTAAGATTATTAATTGTTTATTTCCAAGTGAGAAAATAAACACCATACAGTGTGAGAAAATTAAACATACTGATATCAGAATTAATAACATTCTTTCTATCGGTGATATACATGAAGAAATGTTTATTACTTTTAGTGAAGAGTCGCTCAAATATTTTTCAAATGGTCTCAGAAAATACCGACCATTTAATCAGAAAGATGTCGTTGCTACGTTGAACCAAGTACCTGTTGACGTAAGTGCAATTCTGATGAGAACAGAATTATCTATTGATGCACTTGATGCGATCTCAGTCGGAGACATTATCAACGTGCAAAAACCTGAACAAATTGACGTAAAAGTAAGTGGTAACACACTTTTTAAAGGTCAGCTTGTGATTGATGAACATGCTCAATTTGGAGTGAAGTATGAGTGATTTAGACCAACTAGATGATCTTGACCTGCTAAACGATGATCTGGATTTTGATGCGCAAGATTCAGCGTTAACATCGAACAGAGCTCCAAACACATTGGATGCTCCAACAAGCAAGTCGAACATCGGTATGATCCGCGACATTCCAGTTGAAGTAACAGTAGAAGTTTCAAGACGCAGCCTTCCTCTCAAAGAAGTAATGGCGATTGAGCCCTCTTCTGTTGTCATGCTTGATAAGCATGAAGGTGAACCTGTTGATATCAAGATCAACGGAGTTTTATTTGGTACAGGAAGCATTATCACTAAGGATGGCAAATACGGTGTTCAAGTTTTGTCCCTTGTTGATAGTGGAAGCCATGAATAAAAAATATTTAGGATGGCTAACAGTCATCCTTTTTTTATTGTTGCCAAATATAGCTGCAGCAGAACCAGAACTGAGTTTATTCACCATCAATGATGCTTCAGGCTCAAGTGAATACTCGGTAAAACTGCAAATCCTCATTTTGATGACAATGCTGAGTTTTATTCCAGCGTTTATCATCATGTGTACCTGCTTTACACGTATCATCATCGTATTAGGTATCTTAAGACAAGCTCTTGGCTTGCAACAGTCTCCACCAAACCAAGTTCTGGTTGGTCTAGCTTTGATCTTCAGTATTTTAATTATGCGCCCTGTTTGGACAGACATTTACGACAATGCCTACCAACCTTATGCCAATAACGAAATTACTTTAGTGGACGCGCTACAAAGAGGCAGTGTACCGCTGCGCGAGTACATGTTGGCTCAGACGCAGACGCAGACACTTGAACAGGTAACTAAAATCGCGGATGAACCTTTAGCAGAAAAACCAGAAGACATTCCATTTCTGGTACTGCTACCTGCCTATGTGCTCAGCGAGCTAAAAATCGCTTTTCAGATCGGCTTTATGGTGTTTCTGCCATTTTTGATCATCGACCTTGTTGTAGCATCCGTATTGATGTCTATGGGTATGATGATGTTGTCACCCTTGATTGTTTCACTGCCATTCAAACTACTTGTATTCGTTGTCGTTGATGGTTGGGGCATGTTATTGGGTAGTTTGTCGCAAAGCTTTTGGGTTGGGGGTTAATCATGACTCCTGAAGTATCCGTCACCATCGTCGCTCGTGCACTTTGGGTAGTTGTCTCTATGGTATCGGTTCTGATTGTACCGAGCTTGTTGGTCGGTTTACTGGTTGCTGTTATTCAAGCAGTAACCCAAATCAACGAACAAACACTGAGCTTCTTTCCGCGACTGATCATCACCATGTTAAGCATCATTTTTGCTGGCCACTGGTTACTCATGCAGGTATCCGAGTTCTTCGAATACATTTTCTTCACTGTGCCAACTTTGGCTCAGTAATAGAGCGCACGCTGTATGCTCGATCTTACGTTTACCCAAATTACCGAATGGCTTGGCTTTGTCTGGTGGCCATTTGTTCGCTTTTCAGGGTTCTTTCTGATCGTCCCTTTTTTCGGTGACACGCGAGTACCTGTCATGGTGCGAATTTTATTACCTATGATCTTTTCGATCATGTGTGCAGGGATAATTGATAACGTACCTTCATTCAACCCGTTTTCCATCCAAGCGTATGTCTTTGCTATTTATCAGTTTAGTTTCGGCTTTATTCTTGGAATGGTGGTATTGCTGTTTATGAATATTTTCAGTATCGGTGGACAAGCGGTATCCATGCAGATGGGTTTAGCGATGGCGGTAATGAACGACCCAAGCAGTGGCGCGAGCGTGCCGATCACAGCGCGAATCTTCAACATTACTGCAATGTTGCTGTTCCTCTCTTTGGATGCGCATTTGATTGTCTTAGATATCTTCGTAGACAGTTTTCGTCAGTGGCCATTTGATACTGAATATCCATTTGAAGGTATTAAACACGTCCTCACCATGTTCGGCTGGATGTTTTCATCAGCGCTGATTATCGCCATTCCAGCCATGTTGACTATGATGCTTAGCAACGTCACCTTTGGCTTCCTTGGCAAAATCGCTCCTTCATTAAACATTTTTACATTGGGTTTCCCGATGACCATGTTGTTAGGCATGATCGCTTTGATGCTCTCTATTTTTGGTGTCGGCGATATTTTCTTTGATATGGTCAGCGAGATGCGTGACCACATGAATTACGTATTGAGTCTATAAATGAGCCAAGGGGATAAAACCGAACAGGCCAGTAGCCAGAAACTCAGTAAGGCACGCTCCGAAGGTCAGGTAGCCCGAGCCAAAGAGTTTACGACTGCTATCTGTATGATCGTCGGCGTCAGCTACTTCTATATGTATGGTGCAGAACTTAAGCGATCGATATTTTTGTTATTCGAGACGGCTTATACCTTCGACTCGACAACAATTTTCGATATCGATCCTATGCTCGAAATGTTCGCCCAAGCGCTGTTCATTCTGATTAAACTTTTTGCCCCAATGATGCTTTTTATCACTCTAACAGCTGTCGGTGCCAGTAGTGTTCTGGGCGGGTTTAACTTCAATTTCAAATCCATCAGTCCCAAGTTTTCCAAGATCAATCCAGCATCTGGTTTAAAGCGCATTTTTTCAAAGCAGACCTTTATTGAGTTCTTAAAAAGTGTGCTCAAGATTTCCATCATTCTTTCTTTGCTGTACATCACTATCAACAACAATGTAGGCATCATCAGCGGACTCGTTAGAGCTTCTTTCCAGACAGTTATACAAATTGCTTTTGGTAACTTGTTAAGTCTTATCATCATGCTCATTTCTGTTGCGGTTATTTTCGGTTTGATTGACTTGCCATATCAAAAAATGACGTTTAATAAACAGATGATGATGTCAAAAGAAGAACTAAAACAAGAACATAAACAGCAAGAAGGTAGCCCAGAAGTCAAAGGCCGACGCCGTCAAATTCAAATGCAGTATGCGCGTAACTCTGCCAATAAAATGGTACCGACGGCAGATGTCGTACTAATGAACCCAACCCACTACGCTGTGGCTCTCAAATACGATATTTCAAAAGCAGAAGCGCCATTCGTTGTGGCGAAAGGAAAAGATGAAGTGGCTTTCTATATACGTTCTTTGGCAGATAAACATGAAATTGAAGTTCTGATCGTGCCTGAAATAACACGTTCGATTTACCACACCACTCAAATTAACCAAATGGTTCCCAACCAACTGTATTTAGCCGTGGCTCAAATTCTAAAATACGTGCAGCAATTACAAGCATGGAAAAAGGGACAACAAGCGAAACCCAACAAGCTACCAAGTTTCACGATTCCTGAGAACATTCGCTATTAGGATTAGGTAATGCATATTGCTACTACCAATTGTTACTCAAGTGGTTGTTGCTGACCCCGGTTATAATATCCACAAAAAAAGCCAGCTTAAGCTGGCTTTTTATTCGTTAGAAGAATCGAAGGTTAAAACACTCCCTTCTTCTTCAAACGCTGTACTTTTTCTAAGCGCTCTTCAACAGACTCTTGAGGCTCTGCAAAGTTTGCAGGTGTCGTCACAACACCGCCTTGCTGCCTGATTTGTTGCATTAACTGATTGATAAGCGTGTTTTGTTGGGTCACGACACTCTTTAGTTCAGATATTTGCTGGCTATGGTCAAGCTTATCGCCAATCGCCATAGCAATATCATGACTCAAAGCCTGCTGGTCAACAGGTTGCATCTGCGCGCTGTTCGACGAGCTACCTAACAATTGTTTTTGATGTTCAATAAGCTGACTACTAATGATTGACGCAATGTCTTGGCTAAGCGCTAGTGTATCAATGTCGTTTGAAGATGAGCTTGGCATCAACGTGATGAGGTCACGCAGAGCCTTTTCGTTTTCCGCAAACTTACCACTCATTGAGTTAACAATTTCTTGGCTCAATGACTGTGCATCAATCTTGCTCTCAAACTGAGTATTGGCATGAGCAGCAATGTGCTCCACCAGCGATTGTTGATGTTGAGCCAACTGGGAACTCATATGTTCAGTGATGTGTGCAAAATCAGGCACAGATGGCATTGAACCCGCCGAGAAATCAATCTGAGACAAGTGTTCTGACAGTTTCATTTCGAGTAAATGTTCAATCTTCGACGAAACGTTATCAATCACAGCATCAACATCGATAGATTTGCTTTCGGATGCTACTTTGCCCTCATCTATGCTGCTTTGAACACTTTGTGGATAAATTTGGTGCACTTTCAGAATATCGAGCAGTGATTGCTCGCTGATTGAATCATTGGACAGCGCCGCTGCAAAGCTAGTAGCCAATTCTGGCTTTAAGCAGTGCAAAAACATTCCACTCATATAGATATCTTTATGAATATGGACTAACTGGTGCAGTTCCATCGCAGCGGTGGCATCCGCTGCGAGTTCTTTGCGCTTTTTCGACCAACCAATAAAGGTGTTATATGCAAAGCTATCAGGGATAGATTGCAGTGGGTCGAGGTAGATCGCTAGTGATACGCGTTTAAAGCGTTTATTCATCACTACCAGCCTCTGCGCTGTTGTTTTCATCTGCGTGATACAAACACATTTCTTGTGCCAGTGCAGACTGTGCATTATCAACAAGGATCACGCGATCACCCAACGTTGGATACGCTTCTTTTACCGCATCAAAAATCAACGTTGCACCGCCGCCAACCAAATAAACTCGGTTAGGGTTTTTAGCAAATTTCTTCGCTTCGGTGACGACTTGTTTGCCAAGTTCGTGAATTTTCGCGTTCATTTTTTCACGAACCATCTCGATTTGAGATTCGTCGTTGATCACTTCCGATGCAAATTCATCATCATGTCGACGGCGGATTAGTTCGTTAGCCACTAAGTAACTTGAGTCACTGTCCGCAAACGCCAATGCTTTGCGAACGGTGTTAGTGACCATAGATACACCAATCTCGTTGTTGCCGTAGACGCCAGACACTTCATCGAACTCACCGACAACGATACCCATGTCTAACGTTGTTCCGCCTAAGTCAATGACAAGTGAGCGAGTAAACTCATTGCAGTTGGAGTTCACTAGCGTTGATAACACGGCTGGTAAACTTTCAGGCATCACCTCAACTTCTACCACGTTGAACGTTTCACCTTTGTTCAGTGAAATTTCGCGCATCAGGTTTTGACGCTTACGTTCAATGTTCTTTTCATTCTTTTGGCAATCTTCAAAACGGTAGTATTCGGTGATCGGTAAAGTCACAACCAGAGATACGTTACAAGGCTCTAAACCCGTTTGTAGAAGTGCATGATGAACCGCCAGTAGGTTCAAATCGTCATACTGATAATCAACGTGTGTTGTTTCAAGTGCTTTATCAGACGTTGCATCGTAAGTGTATTTAAAGCCATCAATGGTGTAGTTGTAGACTTTTTTATCGTTTCTTAACGCTGCACTCTTCCAATCTTTTCTAAATGAGTTTGGTGACACCAAACTTTTAATTTCACCGTCAGCCAACCAACTTACTTTTACGTTTGTTGAACCATCATCAACAGCAAATTTCATCAAAGTATTAGTCATGTGTGTAACCTTAAGATAAAAAACCAACTAAATAGGAGCGAAGGCGGATGTTAACTGAAGCTCAGTCGATTAACCTAACTTCCAAGAAATATCAAAGCCGTAGGAAATTCAATGTAACTCTTTGTTTAAATTGAAATATATCTAAACAACACAGACTCAAACCTCAAGGACGACATCAAAATAAGAAAAGACTCACAACGCAAAACCTACACACTTACAGCTTAAACTGACACCTAGTTAAATTCTCAAATAGACGTCTAGATGTTTACAGCTCCAAAAAAAGAGCGTAACTTAGGTATAAATTCATGATGCTTAAGGAATGATGAGGATTTCTCATGTTAGAGCTAAAACATTTAAGAACGATTGCGTCACTGCGTGATACAGGGTCACTGACCTCCACTGCAACATCGCTGCATTTGACTCAATCTGCCCTTTCGCATCAGATTAAAGACCTTGAAGCTAGGCTTGGTGGCCAACTATTCCTACGTAAAACCCGACCGGTCAAATTTACTTCCGAAGGCGAAATACTGCTTAAACTTGCAGACGATATCTTGCCAAGAATTGCCAAAGCCGAAAATGAACTTGCCAGTTTGAAAGAGGATGTAAATGGTCGCCTGCATATGGCTATTGAGTGCCACTCCTGCTTCCAGTGGCTTATGCCTGCGTTAAGAGAATACCAAGTTGCATGGCCAAGTGTTGCTTTGGATTTTTCTTCGGGTTTTGGTTTTGAACCACTTCCTGCTCTGTTGGCTGGTGAGTTAGATTTAGTGATTACTTCAGACATTCTTCCTCGCTCTGAAGTGCATTATGAACCACTGTTTGATTTTGAAATGCGCTTAATCACTGCAACGAATCACCCTCTTGCTAATAAAGAGTGGATCGCTCCTGAAGATATTGCCGATCAAACTCTACTGAGTTACCCAGTACAAAAGCAGCGTTTAGATGTGGTGAAGCACTTCCTTCAGCCTGCAGGCGTAGAGCCAGCAAAATGGAAACAAGCAGACAACACATTGATGTTGGTACAGATGGTATCAGCAGGGTTGGGCGTTGCCGCACTGCCAAACTGGGCGATCAGTGAATTTTCTCGCCAAGGATTAATCACCAGTAAACCACTTGGTAACGGTTTATGGCGTCGGCTATTCGCCGCTGTTCGCAACAGCGATAAAGAGAAGCGTTACTTGCAAACCTTTTTCGCTACTGCGCGACAACAATGCAAAAGCCACCTCGAAGGGATCAAGATGGCTTAAAAATGCGATTAAACTTAGCGACCAGAAGATTTGAACTGGTTGGTCAATGGATCATAGCGAAAACCGAGATGACTTAATTTACCAACCACGTTTTCAACATCCATCTCATAAGTAGAAACAAGCTCATCCAAACTGTCACACTCTAAGCGCAACTTCTCGTTCACTATCCCTAAGAGAATAATACTGTCTAGTTTATTAACGTTGCTCAGATCCATATTGGCACTCCTTTGAACAAAACCCACTTATTAAGCCTAGTCTGGATTTCTCACAAGAAAAGTGATTTTGTTCTAGGGATTAAAATTCCAACTATTGAATCAGATACAAGCTATGAAAGCCGGTACAAGCTAGCAGTACCAATAAGAAAGCTACCGTTAACTGGCCTTTTTCCGGTTTCTTCGCGGTAATGATATGCCAGCTCCAAAATACAATTCCTGCAATCAACAAGCTAAAACTAATAAGCAGCGGCATAGTAAGTTCAGCTAGCGCTTCACTTTCAAGTGAGTAAGCAAACGGCACAATACATACCGTCGTTGCCATTGCAGACAAAATTCCTACCACAGGCAAGATTCGATGAAAGGCATCTAGTCGACTGCGAGCGATAGACAAAAGCATGTTCGCAAAAGCAGACCCAAGTAAAAAGATCATCATAAACAGCGAAAGCGAGGCACTCCAACTTGGCGCTTCACCAATGAGGATACCGACGTAAGCCAATGAAAGACCGTTAACTAAATAAAGAACCCATAGCGGCCCTTCATCACGAGTTTTGGTGGTTTGAACGCGTGAGTAGAAATAGAAAATGGCAAAAACCACCATAAATGCTTCAATTTTAATAGAAGCGACCGCCAACCAAAGTACACCTAAAGAAGGTAAAACCTTATGCAAACGTCCACGTTGACCAGGACAAATTTCACCTTTGACCAAAATCATCGTCAAAATAATTTGAGCACCTAAAAGCATAGGAGCGAAAACAGAGAGTAGTGAATAAACCATAATTTCAAATAACTAAGCCCGATTTAATAGAGGGCGATAATAGCAAAGCCCAGTTATCTTTCCTATCTCCGCGGACTTTCCTATCTTTATCAACATAGAAAAATCCCCAACAAAGATGAGGTGATGTTCCGCTAGATACTCCATGTTCAAGTCGCTATAATGCGCACCTCTCAAATACAAGGTCAAAATATGTACAGCAATATTACTCCTATCCATCAACACAAAAAGTACTGGGCAGAATGCTTCGGTACGGCACGCTTTTTACCTACCAGCCGTAAAGAGATGGATGCGCTTGGATGGGATAGCTGTGACATTATTATTGTAACTGGTGACGCCTATGTCGATCACCCAAGTTTTGGTATGGCAATTATCGGACGTCTGTTAGAAGCTCAAGGTTTCCGCGTCGGTATCATTGCGCAGCCAGAATGGCAGAACAAAGACGCATTTATGGCGTTAGGCAAACCCAATCTCTTCTTCGGCGTAACAGCAGGTAACATGGACTCCATGATCAACCGTTATACGTCAGATAGAAAGCTGCGCCATGATGATGCATACACGCCAAACAATGAAGGCGGCAAACGCCCTGATCGTGCAACCTTGGTTTATTCTCAACGCTGCCGTGAAGCGTATAAAGATGTACCTATTGTTCTAGGTGGTATTGAAGCTAGCCTTCGTCGTGTTTCTCACTATGATTATTGGTCTGACAAAGTTCGTCGTTCAGTACTGTTTGATGCAAAAGCCGACATTCTTTTGTTTGGTAACGCAGAACGCGCTCTGGTAGAAGTGGCACACCGACTAGCTGATGGTGAGTCTATTAGCGATCTTATTAATGTCCGCGGCACAGCAGTCAACCTTGCAGCCGTACCTGAAGGCTTCAAAGTCATTGACTCATCACGCATTGACAAACCTAGTACGCCATTTGTACCAACAAACCCGTACGAAATTGAAACTCAGTGTGAAACCAAAAAAGACGAAGAAGAAGCAAAACCGATTACGGTTCGCCCTTCCCGCCATGATGCGAAAACAACTGCTGTACGTCTGCCTTCGTATGAAAAGTTACTGAATGACCGTATTCTTTATGCTCACGCAAGCCGCGTACTGCATTTAGAAACAAACCCGTACTCTGGTCGTGCTCTGATTCAAAGCCACGGCAACCGCGAACTATGGGTAAACCAAGCTCCGATTCCATTAACTACAGAAGAAATGGACTATGTGTTTGATTTACCATACGCACGTGTGCCTCACCCTAAATACGGCAAAGATAAGATTCCTGCGTATGACATGATTAAAACGTCAGTCAACATTATGCGTGGCTGTTTTGGTGGCTGTTCTTTCTGTTCAATTACAGAGCACGAAGGACGAATCATTCAGAACCGCTCAAAAGAATCTATCATCAACGAACTAAAAGAGATTCGCGATAAAGTACCGGGCTTTACTGGCACGATTTCGGATCTCGGCGGACCAACAGCTAACATGTACCGTTTGGGTTGTTCAGATCCTAAAGCGGAAGCAAACTGTCGTCGTCCTTCATGTGTTTTCCCTGGTATCTGTCATAAGTTAAATACAGACCACAAGCACACTATCGATTTGTATCGTGAAGCACGCAAAGTGGAAGGTATTAAGAAAGTGATGATCGCGTCTGGCGTCCGTTACGACTTAGCCATTGAATCTCCAGAATACGTCAAAGAGCTTGTGACGCACCACGTAGGTGGTTATCTGAAGATTGCTCCTGAACATACGGAAAAGAACCCGCTGGATCTGATGATGAAGCCAGGTATGGGTACATTTGACCGCTTTAAAGAGCTATTTGATAAATACAGTGCGGAAGCAGGCAAGAAACAATACCTTATTCCTTATTTCATCTCTGCACACCCAGGTACTGAAGATGAAGACATGGTGAACTTGGCGCTTTGGCTAAAAAGCCGTGATTATGAGTGTGACCAAGTACAGAACTTCTACCCATCACCAATGTGTAATGCAACAGCGATGTATCACTCTGAAGTGAACCCGCTTAAACGTGTGAAGTACAAAAAGCGTGAGGAAGTCACTGTACCAAAAGGTGACCGTCAAAGACGTCTGCACAAAGCACTGCTTCGTTATCACGACCCACTAAACTGGCCGTTGATTCGTGAAGCGTTGATTAACATGGGTAAAAAACACCTTATCGGTGATAAGCCAGGCTGTTTGGTACCTTCGGAAGACAGCGACAAGCTCACACCTGCGCAACGTCGTAAATCTGGCCGTCATGGTTCAAACCGCTTCGCGACAAAGCATACAAAAACTCAACCGGGTTTTGATGCACTTCGTGGTGACAATAGTCGTGGTGATGGCGGCCGTGGTGAAAATAGCCGTAAAGAAAACAATCGTGGCGAGAATCCACGTGGAAACAAAGCATCAGGCAACAACAAATCAGGTGGAAAAGGTTCCTACGGCAGCTCACAAGGTACTAGTAATTCACAAGGCAGCAGTCGTCCTCAAGGAAATGCTCGCCCACAGAGCGGCGCTCGACCAAATGCGAACAAAGGTAAAGGTCAGAGCCGACCTTCTCAACGAACTCAATAACGTATTCGTTAACCGCAAAGCATAAAAAAGCGCAGCTCTCGGGCTGCGCTTTTTATTAACTGTTTTTTCAGAGCGATTTAAGCGTACTGCGCTTCGAACTCTTTCATAAACGAAACAAGTGCTTGAACACCTTCAAGAGTCATTGCGTTGTAAATTGACGCTCGCATGCCACCAACCACTCGGTGACCTTTTAGTGACGTTAAACCACGTGCTTCAGCCAACTCTAAGAAAGTACCGTCTAACTCTGGCTTCGCTAATTGGAATGGCACATTCATTAGAGAACGGTTGTCTGGATGAATACCGTTGCGGTAAAAATCTGACGAATCAACGTAATCGTATAGTAATGCTGCTTTTTCGCGGTTGATTTTCTCAATCGCTTTTACGCCACCTTGCTCTTTCAACCACTTAAATACCAAACCTGACAAATACCAAGCGTAAGTCGGTGGTGTGTTGAACATTGAATCTTGTTCTGCCAACAATTTGTAATTCAAAATACCCGGTACTAAATCACTTGCTAGTCCTAATAAATCATCACGTACGATCGCGATACAGATACCAGCAGGACCAATATTTTTCTGCGCACCAGCGTAAATAACACCGTATTTCGACACATCAATTTCACGAGAAAGAATGGTTGAAGACATATCAGCAACGATTGGTTTATCGGTTACTGGTAGATCGTTAATCTCGATACCATCAATAGTTTCGTTTGGACAGAAGTGAACATAAGCCGCTTCTGGATCAATTTTCCATTCGCTCGCAGGTAAAATGGCAATTTTGCCATCTTTTTGCACTTTCGCGTCAAAAACGTCCGTTTCGCAATATTTTTGAGCTTCATTTACTGCGCTTTCTGCCCAGTATCCACCATCAATATAAGTTGCTTTCTTCGCATTACCCATGAGGTTTAGCGGCACTGCTGCAAATTGTGCACGTGCGCCACCTTGGCAAAATAGTACTTTATAGTTGTCTGGGATATTTAGAAGATCGCGTAAATCTTGTTCAGCTTCTTCTGCCACCTTGATGAAAGGTTTACTACGGTGGCTAATTTCCATAACCGAAACGCCCATGCCGTTCCAATTAACAAATTCAGCCTGTGCTTTTTCCATCACGGCTTTTGGTAACGCTGCTGGACCAGCACTAAAGTTATAAACAGTGTCCGTTTTCGGCTCCATGTGTTCCTTGCTCCTGCTATCGATGATGAGTGTGATTAATACCACTTTTTTCATCGGATAAAAAGCAAGAAAAGAGGTCTTTCGACCTCTTTTCTTCAACTAATCTAAATTTCAAAGACTTTAGGATGTGTAGCGAGATTAACGTGCCATCATCGCCGACATAAACAACGCAAAAAGTGGCACTTGATGACCATTAGAGAAGACCACATTCCCTTCTTTGATATCAGCATTTAACTGATAACCTTGGTCGTTTTGAGTCATCATTTCCATTAGCAACAGTTCATCCACACCTTGCTGAATAGTTGGATAATCCAAAACCAGTTGATTTGAAACAAACGCTTCCAAACTGCCAGTGAGTGCAGATAAAACGATACTTGGGTCTTTAGAAACACTACTAGTACCTTCAGGGATTGTCAGAGTCATATTTGACTTAAACTCACCTTCGCCAAGCGTTAAAGCTAAAGGATTCATACTGACAAAGAAACCTTTGGAGAACAATGCATCAATATGTGGCATCGCTTTTTGAATATCATTAGCATCCAGATACGGATTGCTTTGATAGATATTAGAAAGCGCTAAGAAAGCAGCACTGTCTGCATCACCCAAAGTGAAATCTACCTGAACATCGTTTACTTCACCGTCCTCAAAAGTTAATTGCTCAACATTAATCTTGTGATTGCTGGTAAAACGAGCTTGTTCAGCATCTAGCTTCGATTCAAACTGATAAGAAGTATTGTTAATAGCAAACAGGGTCGTTCCTAACCCATCATCTACGGTTAAAGAACCAAGATTGACGTTTTGCTTTCCAATCCAAAAGCCCGCATCTTGCTTCCCATCACCATGACCGTTTAAATCGGTCAGCAGCATGTTCTCACCCGTCGCAAAATTCAATGCAATGGAAGGAATAGAAATATTAAAGTCCACTTTACCTAATGTGGTCACAGTGCCAGTCAATTCAGAAGAAAGAATCGATATAGCGACGGAATCTGGACCTTCGCTTTGGAAATGCCAATTATCAAGCTTAGAAGAATAGCTCGTATTGCCATTCAGTTGCGTTGTACTGTTTATCACTAGAGGAGACTCAGGATAATCAGGGAAAGTGGATACTGCAGTAATACCCACCAGACCATGGTGAACATCACTGTTAACAGTAACTTCTGTTGGGATGCCTTCTGCCATCATCTGTTGTTTCAGAACTGGACTTGTCACGCTAAACCGAGTTTGTACACGCGAAGAAAGGTATCCGCGATCGTAACTGATCAGCTCCGCAGATATTTCGTCATTGCTGACATGTTTCAGACCATCAGTAATAACATTTTGACCAATTTGCCCAACAGCTAAAGGCCAACACAATGCTAGCGAAATAGCACCACCCACTGCGCCAACTAATTTCAATTTTTTCATATATGGAAGTTCCCAACGTGTTTCATGCAGTCTACCCATAAGGTTCGGCTATCTCAAGGCAACGGTCAGTGAATTGATTGTAAAGAAGTTTGTATACTCAAAGTGTTGATGATAATTGACTCTGATTTGGCATTCTAAAACCTCGCTCTCAGTTCGTTTTCACACCGCTTGCTAGAGTAAAGCGG
Source organism: Vibrio sp. HM8-C (assembly GCF_058630515.1). NCBI lineage: Bacteria > Pseudomonadati > Pseudomonadota > Gammaproteobacteria > Vibrionales > Vibrionaceae > Vibrio > Vibrio sp. HM8-C. The sequence continues at coordinate 502,251 of NZ_JBMMKS010000001.1, read as the reverse complement.
TCAGATTTCAATATGATGAGAGCACCGTGAATCAATACGCCCTACTCTGCTTAGATAACAACCCGATTAGTATCGAACAATGGCGGCAAGAACTGCGCTCGTTCGCCACTAAGTTTGACCTGCACACAGCTGATTCTTTTGACGAGGCACAGCAGGCACTCGAGTATTTGGAATCACAAAATCAGACTGTGGCATTAGTCATCGCTAGCCATAACGAGAATTTAAACGGCGCAGATTTCCTGATTCATCTAGATAGAATGGAAAATACCAAGAATGCCCGAAAAGTTCTCATCAGTTGCGGACAGGATATTCAAGCGATAGTCAGCGCTGTAAACGAAGGACGTCTTGACTACTGCTTAACCAAACCACTGCAAAACAATGTGCTCTATAAGACAGTCGTCCAAGAGCTCACTACCTATGTATTGGAAAATGATAAAGATAACGCGCTTCATTACAGCAGCGTGCTCGATCAGCAAAGGTTACTGCGTTCGCATATCGACAATAAAATGCACTCCTACCGCCAAGGCTTTATCACTGAATACCACCAGCTATCCGATGCAGAACTTGCAGACCAAGTGATAGGTGCTCTTTATCAGTTCTTTGAAAAGCAAGATGACACCAAAGCATGTAGAACCTATTCTGCCGACCATTTGCTCACCGTCGAAGGAAAGGAGAACCGCTTTTTGTGGTTCATTACTGAAGGCGAAGTCGCACTGTACAAAAAGGACAAACACGGCCAGCAAAGAGAAGTTGTTAGGCATAAAAAAGGAAATATTGTAGGTGGTATGTCTTTCGTGACCGGTGAGAGTTCTTTTTCAACAGCAATAACGCTGACTAAAACAGAGGTTATCAAGCTAGACCGAGACGTTTTCGCTAAAGTCATGCATACAAACACCAGTTTGCTGCCTCTTTTTACCAACCTTTTATTACGCCATTTTAACCGACGTCTGCAAAGAAGCATCAATACGAAAATACAGCTGCAAGAAACCCTTGAGTCTTTGGAATCCGCACACCAACAGCTGATCGAAGGCGAGAAAATGGCGATGCTTGGACAGTTGGTTGCAGGTGTAGCTCATGAACTGAATAATCCGGTGTCAGCAATACTAAGAGGCACTGACACACTTTCCAATAACATTGAAAGTATTGTTGAATCATATTCTGATTCAACAACTAATCGTCAAGGCGCCCAAATGCTTAAAGCAGCATTGACAGCAAAGCCCATGTCGACGTCAGAAGAGCGAGAGCTCGCCAAGCAATTGGAAGCCCAAATACACCATCGCCTGCTAGCCAAAAAAATGGTTAAGCTAGGCTTAAATAGCCAAGAAGATTCGGTTAAACAAGCCAAAGCTAATCCCGAGGCGATGTTGAAGGATTTGGAATCACTCGAGCGTTATCATCTAACTGGCGCCACGCTTCGCTCTATTAAAGTATGCGCACAACGGATCACCGACATGGTTAAAAGCTTAAAAGGTTACGCTCGTGCCGATGATGAAACATTCCATCTGGTTGATATCCATGAAGGTATTGAAGATACACTGGTTATCTTTGAAAATCGGCTAAAGCTGCACAAATTAATCAAAGAGTATTCAGAAATCCCACCCATTCGTTGCCTTCCGATTGCGCTCCAACAAGTTTGGACGAACTTAATTTCAAATGCGATAGACGCTTTCCCTGAAAGAGGGATATTGGAAATCCGCTCTGCTATCGAAGAAAAAGAAGGGCAAACTTATGCCGTCATAAGTTTCAAAGATAACGGTCATGGTATTTCAGAAGACATTAAAGAAAAAATATTCGAGCTTAACTATACAACGAAACGCGAAGGCAATTTCGGCCTAGGTATTGGGCTTTCTATTTGCCAGCAAATAATGCATCAGCACAATGGTTGGATCGATGTTGAGTCCGAACTCGGTCAATACACAAATATGCGAGTATGGCTGCCTTTACTCCTCGCCCACACTGAACAATAAGGAAAATAACATGAGCAAATTCATGATTTTATGTGTCGATGATGAACGAGAAGTACTAGATAGCGTCCTTCAGGACATAGATTGTTTTGAAGATAGCTTCATTATTGAAGCTGCACAGTCAGTGAGTGAAGCTAAATCTGTGATTGAAGATTACCGTCAACAAGATGTCTCTTTGGCTCTTATTCTATGTGACCACATCATGCCAGAGCAAACCGGCATTAGTTTTCTCATTGAATTGAACGACGAATCGGATACGGCAAAAACTCGTAAGATTTTGTTAACAGGACAAGCAGGTCTTAACGACACTGTAGAAGCAGTTAACCACGCTAGCTTGGATTTTTTCATCGCAAAACCATGGATGGGAGATCAACTTCGCCAAGTGGTAAAAGAACAACTTACACAATATGTGATTGAAAATGTGAAAGATCTTCTGCCATGGGTAAAAATACTTGATACCGAAAAGCTTCTCAATGCTATCGCTGAGAAGCGAATGGATTTTGGTGAATAACGATTTCCCGGAGAAAATGGCATTTAAATTGCTTTAATTCAACAAACGACAAAACTATGACATTTTTTGATGGTTTCTTGATACATCAATGCTTTATGATGTCACAAGAGTTGAAGTAGGATTCAGGAGTAAGGCGAATCTTCCTTTATAACCATGGAATTAACGATAAAAATACAGGTTTACCGTAACTATGCGTAAAACAATCATTGCAGCAGCACTACTTATTGCTTCGGGTCAAACTTTTGCCGAAGTTGACCGTAACAGCCCTTCAATTATGAGCAACTTTAGCTACGACTATGCAGAAGCTCGAATTGGCGCTAGCCCAATGACATTTGGTGGCGCTATCAGTAAGTCTATTCACCCTAACGCTCACGTGATTGGCCGAATTGATTCTGAACTTGATAGCGATTACGCGGCAGCAGCAGGTTTTGGCTTCCATGCTCCAGTAAACAACTGGGCAGATTTCACCGGTGAGATGTTACTTCGTCTTGAAGACAAAAAAGATGGTTCAAGTGCAGATACAGGTATGGAACTTAACTTAGGTATTCGCCAATGGTTAGGTCCTCAACTTGAAGTAGGCGGCAAAGGTGGCTACGTTTCAATTGACAACAACGATGACTGGATCGCTTCTTTCTATGCTCGCTTCCACTCAACAGAGCTTTTTTCAATTGGTGCTGAAGCGCGCTTCAACGACTCTTACGGCGACCAAATCATGTTTACAACTCGCTTCAAACTATAGTTTCAAGCGAAGTTAAAAAACAAAAGCCGAAGTTAATAACTTCGGCTTTTTTATTATTTTTCGTTTAGCGCTGACAACTTTCCAAAAGCTGGCGCTTTCGAGGTTCTTGTAGCAATTTCCAGTGGATACCTTCAATCGCTCCGGCAAATTTCCACAATAATTTGATGTCTACATCGTTTCCATACGTCTGACAAACTTTACTAAATACAGCTGGAGCGCCTAACTTAATAAACGTTTCTACATCATCCACACCCGACTTCTTAACCATCCGTTCTAGAGTCAGTTGCATGTTCGGCAAATCACGTAAACGACGGTTCAGTGATGATTTTTGAACAACACGTTGAGACACAGCTTTTTTAATTGAAGTGCCAACAATAGTTTCTAGCTCTAAACTGTTACTCGCATAAAGGTCAGTGATGTCATAGTAGTTAACTGTCGCTACCGTCTGTTTCTTAACATGACGGTATTTTTCACATCCCAATGCGGTTAACTGGTCATCAAGCTCCTCTCCGCCACGGATATATATGCAATCGTTAGTTAACAGCGCATACATAGCATCTTCTTGGAATAAACCTATACCACCAAACATTGAACGCTGCTGGCTTTCGCCAAACTTATTTACAAAATCGAAAAATGTTTGTTCTACCATAGTCATTGACCCTTTAATCAAATTCCCCGATTAAGAAAGATCACCAGATAGCAGTACAATTTAGCGAATAAAATTAATAACTTAATTGTTAGTATCTCATCAATGTGAAGATACCTGTTTGTTATGGCAGTATCATAGTTAACGAAGCGAATTAAGTCAGGATATATCTCACACTAGAACGCTTTATTTTTACCAAGAATGAGAAGTGACTCGCATAGCTATATTTTTAAGAGATTCAGTTTTAAAAATTCCTTCCAAATTCTGCTTTTTGCCTTGCAATAGAAGAAATTGACCACTTTAAGATGGAATCTGTTGCGTATCTACATTCGCGAAAGTTAAAATCGCGTTACATCTGCCTACTAATATTATTTATGAATCACTTATCCTTTTACTGGCTTCCAGACAACAAACAGCTTCTTATTAAAGGAGTCGAGAGCGAGTTTGCGAAACTTGTGGAAACCTCCATCAGTACAGGAAAAATAACGCTACCTCCTATTCCAGATGTGGTATTAAAAATCCAGAAAATGACATCTCAGGAATCGACATCCATCTCGGATGTAGCAAACTGTTTAGCTGATGACCCAAGTCTTGCCGCTGTTGTGATTCGTATAGCGAACTCTGTTATTTTTAACCGTCGCAATATCACTTGTACTGATTTAACCACTGCTGTTTCTCGTTTAGGAATCATGCGAGTAAGAGATATTGTGACTGCGCAAGCGATCGAGCAGCTCAAACACTCGGTCAATTTGAGCAAAGAATGCAATAAGGTTTTGGTACAAAGCGCGATTGTTTCTCGTGAGCTTGGAGCAACAATGGTACTGGTTACGCAGGCTTTCAAAGAGCTTGCACCAGAAAAATATCATCACCTAGAGCAAGAAAAAGCCCTTCTTGTTGGCTTGCTTGCCGATATTGGTCTGTTTTGCTTGGTCAACGAGTATCATCTCTATTTGGAAAACGGCAATTACCTTGATCAGGATATTGCTCTGCAAGTTTTCCACTCCCGCTGTTCAGACACCAGCCATTTGGTATTAAAACATTGGGGATTCGACAGTGACTTTTTAGACGTATGTTGCAACAAACAAAGTGTGGCACATTCTTTCGAAGTCAGTTACCTTGATGTAGCACGAATATCAAACCACTTGCTTATGTTTAGAAAACAAGACGACGCCATTGATGATCATGAAGTTGAAATCAATACAACCGGTGCAGAAGTTCTCTACAACCTGAGTAATCTTAGTGACGTAGAATTTAATTCAAAACTTAGAGCGGTTATAAACGCCAGCGGGTTCTAAACCTTATTTCGAGGAATGTATGCTTTCAGGGATGTTGTTTATCTTTGCCCCACTTGTTGTGGGGTATCTGTTCTCTATTCACAATAAAAATTGGCTAGCAAAACTTAACAGCGCAACGGCATCACTGGTTTATGTGATTTTATTCCTAATGGGTTTAAGCCTTGCATCGTTAGATAATCTAGGTGACAACCTTCAGCTCATCATTAAATACACGGCGGTATTCTTCTTAGTCATCGGTAGCTGTAACCTGATGATACTGCCGTTAGTGGACAAATTTCTGCCTCTAGAAACGGACATCAGCCATACAAAACTGCCCCTATCAAGAATGGCTTTGGAATCAGCGAAACTGATACTTGTTGTTGGCGGTGGTTTGGCTATTGGTGTTGTACTCGGTTTCGATCTGAGTTGGGTAGATACCGCCAGTGAATGGATCTTGTTCATCTTGCTGTTCTTTATTGGCATTCAACTTCGAAACAGTGGATTGTCTTTAGGTCAAATTTTGCTGAACAAACACGGCATGGTGATAGCAAGTGTTATCGTGGCTACAAGCTTAATCGGTGGTGTAATTGCATCGTTTATTTTAGATATTTCGCTTTATCAAGGCTTAGCGATGGCTTCAGGTTTTGGCTGGTACTCACTGGCTGGTATCTTAATGGGCGACGCCTTTGGTCCTGTCTTTGGTGGCGCATCTTTTCTTATAGAACTTTTACGCGAACTTATATCCCTCGTTTTAATTCCGATGTTTATCGGCAGAAAGCCTTGTACTTCTATCGGCTATGCGGGTGCGACCGCAATGGACTTTACACTTCCGGTCATCCAAACGACAGGTGGAGTTCGTTGTGTTCCTGTCGCTATAGTTAGCGGATTCATACTTAGCTTGCTCGTTCCTGTTTTGATGTTATTTTTTGTATCTCTCTCGCACTAATTGCCAGAGAATTTATGTACATTATGGAACGCTTATAAAAGACAAATTTGTCAGCCCAATACAAGAAAAAATGCATGGCTATACGATTTATGGATAGTCATAGCAATATAACAATAGTTAAAGGAACAATTATGAAACGCCTTCTAACCACGCTACTTCTTACCGCAACCTCTCTGAGTGCGGCCGCCGCGGATAACAAATGCTACGCTGGAAAATATGATGCGTATATCGATGCGTCTTTAGGCTGGTATGAAGATCTAGCAAAACTAACAACTGAGAAGTACCCAGAACTTTCCGATGTGAGTCAGTGGTTTTTAGAAGGTCGCCAACACCACTTTGAACTGAATCGTGCTGCAGTTCACTACTACTTAGAACACGACGCCTCTAAAGTAGCTACAAGCCAACCTGTTGAAGCTTGGTTAAAACTAGAACAGCATGACATTAAGGTTCTCGCATCTCGCAGCGATGATTTAGGCATAATCGCTAAAACCACTTTTGATGATCGCCAAGCAAAGCCACATGAAAAAAATTACGAACTTCGTTCAGCATTTGCAGAGCTTCTAAGTCATCCAAAGCAGATAGATACTGCTCTGAATCGATATAACGACGCGATTGCGAAATTAGAAAAAATAGAATGTAACTAAAACCACAGTTTTTAGCCGGTAATTTTCGTAATTTATACTCAAACTACTTGAAGTAGCAGGTAGGCGACAAGTGAGTGAATCCCCATGAGCATAGATAAACTATGTGATTGAGGAGAACGAACGTAGGTAACACCGCTGCGACTTCAAGTAGGACGGGTATAGGCTTCCCGAATTAAGACGGGACATTAGTCCCGTTTTCGTTTAGATTGTCCCGCTTGCAACCCTAAAACTACAACTATTATATAGACGCGCCATGGTATCAGAACAAAGAACCGCTGATGCGAATTTCGAATCTCTGCTTCGAATCTTCACAGTACCAGAAGGTCCAGACTCAACCCTGACCAAAATAGAAGAAGAACTCTCACGCAACCTAAATAAGTTTTTGCGAGAGCATATCGTTGCTGAAGAAAAATCTCTCAAAGATATCGAAAAAGACTTCTCACACGCTCACATACCTGAGCAACCAGAATTCGTCTCTGATCATACTCAGCATCTGCTAGACACCTTGGTTTCTCACTCTGTTCATACAGCATCGCCAAGCTTTATTGGTCATATGACTTCAGCATTACCTTATTTCTTAATGCCGTTGTCCAAGATCATGATCGCGTTAAACCAAAACTTGGTAAAGATTGAAACATCCAAAGCTTTTACACCGCTCGAACGTCAAGTGCTTGGCATGCTTCACCGCTTAATCTACAGCCGTGATGACAGCTTCTATTCCTCTTGGATGCACAGCGCGGAACACTCGTTAGGAGCATTTTGCTCTGGCGGTACCATTGCCAACATCACGGCGCTTTGGGTTGCCCGTAACAAAGCGTTAAAAGCTCAAGGCAGTTTTAAAGGCGTTGAAAAAGAAGGTTTGTTCAAAGCCATGAAACACTATGGCTATGAAGGATTAGCGGTACTTGTTTCCGAGCGCGGTCACTACTCTCTTAAAAAAGCGGCTGACGTTTTAGGTATTGGGCAAGAAGGCCTGGTATCTGTAAAAACAGCGGATAACAACCGTATCTGTCCTCAAGATCTGCAAGAAAAAATAGCTCAGCTAAAGGAACAGAATATCAAGCCGTTTGCAGTTATCGGTGTTGCTGGAACAACAGAAACTGGCAACGTTGATCCGCTGAGAGAAATTGCAAAAATATGTCAGGATGAAGGTTGTCACTTCCACGTCGACGCTGCTTGGGGTGGCGCAACATTGATGTCGAACAATCATCGTCATTTGCTTGATGGAATCGAGCTCGCAGACTCAGTAACCATTGATGCTCATAAACAGCTCTACATCCCTATGGGCGCTGGCATGGTGTTGTTCAAAGATCCTGATGCGATGAAGTCTATTGAACATCACGCACAGTACATCTTACGCAAAGGTTCGAAAGATTTAGGCAGTCATACCCTAGAGGGGTCTCGCTCAGGGATGGCAATGCTTGTGTACGCAAGTATGCACATTATTAGCCGAGCTGGTTATGAGCTGTTAATTGACCAAAGCATTGCTAAAGCTCGTTATTTTGCCGACCTTATAAAAGCTCAACCTGATTTCGAGTTAGTATCGGAACCTGAGTTGTGCCTTTTGACTTATCGTTACTTGCCTGCCCACATTAAGCAAGCACTAGAAAAAGCCGACGCTAAGCAAAAATTTGCGCTCAATGAACTGCTCAATGAGCTGACTAAGTTTGTGCAAAAAACGCAGCGTGAAACTGGTAAGTCATTCGTATCGCGAACTCAGTTGAATCCAAAATGTTGGGGCCAACTTAATACGATTGTTTTCCGTGTCGTATTAGCTAACCCACTAACGACTCACGACATCCTTCATTCAGTGTTGGAGGAACAGCGCAAAATTGTTCTTCAAGCACCAAACTTGATGCGTCAAATTGAGCAAGCAGCGCAAAGCATCTTAAGCGCGTAAAGCTTAAAAAGTTACAGTAAATTTGAAAATTACTTTCGGTTTACTGTAACTTTTTCGTCAATCACTCGCCGATATTCTCCTATATCGAGAATTCTCTGCTAAAAACTGTAGTTTTTTTAATTTTTAGTTTGAGGCTTGTCATATTCTCATCATCCCGTAGATTTTTCGTTTCGGGATTCTTACAGCTTAGGTTTATACTGACATTATGGCGTTGGTATTAGGAAATTTGTTATTTCCTTCTTTTAAAATGGTCTATCCATGAAACCAACAAGTTGTTCTCTATGCCTGCGTGAACACTATGAATACATTAGAAAAAATTCAAAAAAATCTGGAAAACTTTAGCAAGTCAGAGCGTAAAGTTGCGGAAGTTATTATGGCTTCTCCGCAAACAGCTATTCACTCTAGCATTGCAACATTAGCTAAAATGGCTGATGTGAGTGAGCCGACTGTAAACCGCTTTTGTCGTCGTTTAGACACTAAAGGCTTTCCTGATTTTAAATTACATTTAGCTCAGAGCCTTGCTAACGGTACTCCTTACGTTAACCGTAACGTAGAAGAAGACGATGGCCCAGACGCCTATACTCATAAGATTTTTGAGTCAACCATGGCGTGTCTGGATGTTGCTAAAAACAGCTTAGAGCCAATGCAAATTAACCGTGCGGTTGATCTACTGACACAGGCGAAACGTATTTCGTTCTTTGGTCTGGGTGCTTCTTCTGCAGTCGCTCGTGATGCGCAAAACAAGTTTATTCGTTTTAACATTCCAATTAGCTGTTTTGAAGATATCGTAATGCAACGCATGAGCTGCATTAACTGTACGGACAACGATGTCATCGTACTTATTTCTCACACTGGCAGAACGAAGAGCCAAGTTGAGATTGCAAATCTGGCTCGTGAAAACGGCGCGACAGTCATTGCTATTACAGCCAAGGATTCTCCACTAGATAAAGCGGCATCTTTATCTATCTGTTTGGAAATTCCAGAAGACACTGATGTCTACATGCCGATGGCTAGCCGTGTTGTTCAAATGACTATTATTGATGTGTTAGCAACAGGGTTTACTCTGCGTCGAGGCTCAGGCTTCCGTGAAAACCTAAAGAGAGTGAAAGAAGTATTAAAAGACTCTCGCTACGACAAGTCATCACACTTCTAAAAGAAACGGAGCATAAGGCTCCGTTTTTATTTCCCATTATTCTCTAAGCACATATGTTTGCCAAAAACTCGATGTAATTACTCGGCTTCAAGCCCTCTCTCTTCTCGCATCGAATTATAAACAATCTCAACTTTCGCACTGGCTTGACTCTCACTCGCCTCTTGGCATACACCACTGCACGAACATACTTGATTTAAGATGAACACTAAACGTTCTTTGGTAAGCGGAATTGGATTTCCTTTGATCGAATTCGACTTCAATGCATCTTGCGCCACCTTATCAAAAGAAGTATTGCAGACACCAAAACTGCTCAGCAGTGGCAATGCAAGCGTATCTAGCATCTCTTCTACCCATGATATACCGTCTTCGATTGTTGCTCGGCCATTACGAGTTAGCAGCTCAGCAAGGTGCGTGTAACGATAAATAATATCTTCCCTACCCGCTAAGCGTGCAGCATTGACATTTTCTCGCATCACATAGGGAGCAAGACGAGCGGTAATAACACTATGCGGTGCTTCGAGCTTTCCACAAAGAGCAGAAGCTAAGCCATGAGCTGCACCTAACTTAGCATTTGTCGCCGACATACCTCCTAACATAGCTGCAAATGACAAATCCGATCGTGCCGATTTATCATCATTCAAGCACCCAGGAAGAATCGCTCGGGACAGTTTACGAACGCCCTCTTCACAAACCATGTCAGTCAATGGATTTGGGTCACCGCACACATAGGATTCCATAAGATGCGTGAAAGTTTCCATCGCTCCACGCCCTGAAATTAAAGAGTCTGTTCCATAGGTTAACGTCGGGTCTACAATTGCGACGTCAGGGATCATCTCTGGGCTACGTAAACTCACTTTCACTTTGTCTTGCCCAGATTTCAACACTGCTTTTCTCGTAACTTCTGATCCTGTACTCGCCGTCGTGGGGATGGCAATCATAGGGAGTGGCTTAGTTTTCAACGGAACGCATCGCCCCAACACTTCAACATAGTCATACACATTTCCTTGGTTAGGTATTATGGCCGCGAGCGCTTTTCCCATATCGATAACACTACCACCACCAATTGCGACAACCAGATTCGGAGAGAATCTCCGACCTACGATGGCCGTTTCTTCAACCATAGTGATATTGGGTTCACCGGAAATAGAGACATGTTGATAACGGAGTTTTTGATCATTTAGATAATCAACAATTGGACGAGCACGATCACTCTGCTTACCAGAGACTAAAAGGACGCTGTAACCAAGCTGTTTTATCAATGAGAGGGAGTTGTCGAGCGCCCCTTCCCCAAAGATAATTCGGTTAGAAGTCATGAATTGAAACATAGTGGAACTCCATTCCGCTACAATAGATGGCAACTAGATTGCTCCTATCCATAACGAATTTTTTTGACTCAGGGCAATTCGTAAGCAATAACCCTGTTTTTTGACTGAGAATATGCTCAAAGTCACGTATGTTTTTATAGAGCAATTTTCTCCACTGAAAAATATTCAACAGCTATCTGATTGGTTTCGATGAATAATAATTGCGCGTATAAAGTCGCATTTTTATTCGATCCATTTGTTGTTCGATAACGTATTTAATAGACTCACTTTTCAATAGGTTTTAACTATTAAAACAAGTGATAAATGCCACTTTATTTTCTATGTTGGATCGGGCATAGTAGACTCAAATGAATTATAGGAGAAAGATATGTTCGCAGTTATTTTTGGTCGCCCAGCTTGCCCTTATTGTGTTCGTGCTAAAGAGCACGCTGAAACGCTAAAAGCAAAACGTGACGATTTTAACTACCGTTATGTTGATATTCATGCTGAAGGTATCTCAAAAGCTGATCTTGAAAAAACTGTTGGTAAACCAGTAGAAACTGTTCCACAAATCTTCCTAGATCAAGTGCACATTGGCGGTTGTACAGATTTTGAAGCTTACGCAAAAGAGCACCTAGGTCTGTTCGACGAGTAAGCACAACGCTTATAAAAACGATTGCAAAAAAGCCCGCTAATTTAAGCGGGCTTTTTTTGTTGATTCGAAACAGGTTTGCTCAAGAATTTAATTATTTTTTTTTCTTATTACGTTAGAATCGTCACACTTTATAGCTCCACTGTTGCACATGTAATAATTGAGATAATTTGTGAACATCGACGTCGTCCTTTTACTTGAACAAAACCCGATATTGCTAATTTTTGTCGTATTAGCAATTGGCTTATCTATCGGCAAAATTCGGTTTGGTAGCTTACAGTTAGGTAATTCAATCGGTGTGCTAATTACCTCTCTTCTAATGGGGCACTTAGGGTTTTATATCAACCCTGAAGCATTAACTATCGGCTTCATGTTATTTATTTATTGTGTGGGGATCGAAGCGGGACCGAACTTCTTCGGTATCTTCTTCCGCGATGGAAAAGATTATCTCATCTTGAGTCTTGTGGTTCTGACTACCGCTACTTGGATTACCTATTTTGGTGGCTACTACCTTAAGCTCGATTTCGGTCTTGCGGCAGGTATGATGGCCGGCGCATTAACATCAACGCCTGTGCTCGTAGGTGCTCAAGACGCATTGAACTCCGGTCTGGCTGAAGCTCCGCGTAATATGGAACTATCAACCATTCTCGAAAACATGTCTGTCGGCTACGCAATGGCTTATTTGATCGGCTTAATTAGCATGATCCTATTTGCTAAGTTGTTGCCAAGACTACAGAAGCAGAACCTTTCAGATTCCGCTCAACAAATCGCGCAAGAACGCGGTATTGGTGGCAGCGGTCAACGTAAGGTTTACCTTCCGATTATCCGTGCTTATCGCGTTGGCCCTGAACTGATTAAGTGGATCGACGGACGTAACCTCAGAGAGCTGGGCATTTACGGCCAAACAGGCTGCTACATCGAACGTATCCGCCGTAACGGCATTCTTGCACATCCTGATGGTGAAGCGATTCTGCAAGAAGGCGATGAAATTGCACTGGTTGGTTACCCTGACAGCCATGCTCGTCTTGATTCTAGTTTCCGTGAAGGTAAAGAAGTTTTCGACCGCAACTTACTAGACTTACGTATCTCAGAAGAAGAGATCGTGGTTAAAAACGACAAGTTCGCTCAAAAACGTCTTTCTGATTTGAACTTATCTGAATATGGTTGTTTCTTAACTCGAGTTGTTCGCGCACAGGTAGAAATGCCGATGGATCTGGATATTGTGCTGGCGAAAGGCGATATCCTGCATGTGAGCGGTGAAAAGAGCAAAGTATTAGGCTTAGCCGATAAAATCGGTTTCATCTCGATCCACAGTCAGATGGCAGATTTACTTGCGTTCTGTAGCTTCTTCATTCTAGGTATCATGTTTGGTCTAGTGACCATGACATTTGGTCAGGTTTCCTTTGGTCTTGGTAATGCTGTAGGCCTGTTACTCTCAGGCATTACACTTGGTTTCTTACGTGCAAACCACCCGACATTCGGATACGTACCGCAAGGTGCGCTGAACATGGTGAAAGACCTAGGCTTAATGTTCTTTATGGCTGGTATCGGTTTGAGTGCCGGTGGCAACATGTTCCAGCATCTATCTGAAGTTGGCGTACAAGTTCTAGGTCTTGCATTCTTAGTGAGTTTTGTACCTGTCGTACTCGCGTATCTGGTCGGTGCCTATCTATTGAAAATGAACAGAGCCCTACTGTTTGGTGCCATCATTGGTGCGCGAACCTGTGCTCCTGCAATGGACATCGTAAACGAGTACGCAAAATCAACCATTCCAGCTTTGGGTTATGCGGGAACGTATGCCATAGCCAATATCTTGATGACTCTGACAGGTACTATCATCATTTTGTTGGTTTAATAGTTTAGCCACATTAACCCTGATAGCGGCTAATGTAAAAATCAGACACAAAAAAGGCGCTTATAATAAGCGCCTTTTCTTTATCTCATTTGTCTATCTCATACAGAGATTAGATATCAATTACGTCAAATGCTACTTCTGCACTCACGTCTGCATCGTAATCCACGCCGTCGATACCGAAGCCAAATAGTTTTAGGAACTCTTCTTTGTAAAGTTCGTAATCTGTTAACTCTTTTAGGTTCTCAGTCGTAATTTGAGGCCATAGATCGCTACAGTGTTTTTGGATATCTTCACGAAGTTCCCAGTCATCTAAACGCAGACGGTTTTTCTCGTCTGTTTCAGGAACGCTGCCGTCTTCTTTATAAAGACGTTGACTGAACATGCGATAGATTTGCTCCATACAACCTTCATGGATGCCTTCTTCACGCATCTTCTTGAATACCATCGCAATGTATAAAGGCATTACAGGAATTGCAGAACTTGCTTGAGTCACAACAGATTTAAGAACCGCTACGTTTGCGCTTCCGCCAGTTGCAGATAGTTTCTCGTTCAGCGCTGCCGCTGCACGGTCTAGGTCCATCTTCGCACGACCTAACGCACCATCCCAGTAGATTGGCCAAGTTAGTTCAGTACCGATGTAGCTATACGCAACTGTTTTACAGCCTTCTGCTAAAACACCACCTTCTTCAAGCGCTTGCATCCAAAGTTCCCAGTCCTGACCACCCATTACAGTGATAGTGTCTTGGATTTCTTCTTCAGTCGCAGGCTCTACACTCGCTTCGATAATAACGTCTTTGTTAGTATCAACCGCTGTTGAAGTGTAAGTCTCGCCGATTGGTTTTAGTGAAGAACGAACCAATTCGCCTGTTTCAGGCATTTTACGAACAGGAGATGCTAGTGAGTAAACAACCAAGTCGATTTGACCAAGGTCTTGTTTAATTAGCTCTACTGCTTTTTGTTTAGCTTCGTTTGAGAATGCGTCGCCGTTTAGGCTTTTCGCGTACAGGCCTGCTTCGTGAGCAAGTTTGTCAAATGCAGCTGCATTGTAGAAACCCGCTGTACCTGTCTTCTTCTCTGAACCCGGTTTTTCAAAGAAAACACCGATAGTTGCAGCACCACCGCCAAATGCAGCAGCAATACGAGAAGATAGGCCGTAACCACTTGAAGAACCGACAACAAGCACACGCTTAGGCGCATTCTTGATTGGACCTTGTGCTTTAGTGTAAGCGATTTGTTCTTTTACATTAGCTTCACAACCCACTGGGTGCGTTGTTGTACAGATAAATCCGCGAATTTTAGGTTTGATGATCATATTCAACTTCCTTCAAAAATCTTCGCTAGGATAAAAGTTTCAACCACAAATCGCACCCTATTTCTGTCAAAATAGCCCGATTTAGCAAGTGGTTGGAGCACTTTCCATCAACGTTTTCAGGTGACATAAAGAAGGCTTCACAATGGAAGCCTTCTTATAAGTGATTACTCTTATCCTTAAGCTACGTTGTTTAGCTTAGGTTTCACTGTCTGATTGGTCAAAACTTTTGAAAAATCATGGCTGAAGTGATCCACTTGAATCGCTTTGTAGCGCAGTTTTTCAGCTGCGAGAATGGCATCAATCTCTTCGGCAGTTAACACACCCGCTTCTTTTGCCTGAATCAGGCGGTCAGCCAGTAGACCTTTACGCGCCACTTTACCTTCTTTAACTCCACGATACAGTTTCTTCTCAAGTCCTTGAATGCTGTAAAGCGCAAGGAATGCTTTTTCCATCAGACCAACGCTGTCATATTCACCCTTTCCGATGTAGCAAAGGTGTGTCAGACGATCACGATGAGCGCCCGGAATCATTAAGCTCTCAGCCACCGCAAGCGTCAAATCATTACTTGGTGCTTGATAGTGATTGCCCAGCGGGAACAGCAAGCCTTTTAGCAATTTACCGACCGCTTTAGACGGATAATTTCGGTACACTTCATTGAGTGACTTAGCCGCATTGTACAAACAGTGCTGCATCGCGTAATGAACATAGTTGAGGTCAGACTGCTGACGTCCATCATCTTCGTACTTCTTCAATACCGCTGAAGCCATATATAAGTAACTTAAGCCATCACCTAAACGCGCTGAGATCATCTCTTTACGCTTCAGTTCACCGCCTAGCGTTAGCATTGCCATATCAGCACTTACTGCCAGTACACGACTTAATCGAGTTAACTGTTTGTAATACGTCTTCGTTGGACCACTCATGTGAGCTTTAACAAACGCTGATCCTGTTAATGCCGCAGTAAGCGCACCAATCGAGTTTTTCGTTGCATGACCAATGTGCTTGAACAGTAACTTATCAAACTCTTTAGCCCCCTGTTTTTCATCAGGATTCGCAGCCGCTTCCATCTCTTTCAATACATATGGATGACAACGCGTTGCACCTTGACCAAAGATCATCAGGTTACGAGTTAGAATGTTCGCGCCTTCTACTGTAATCGCGACAGGAATACCTAAGTAGTGGCTTGCCAAGTAGTTCATAGGACCATCTTGAATGGCACGTCCAGAATGAATGTCCATGGAATCATTCAAAATCGTGCGAGCAATTTCTGTCATGTGATACTTAGCAATCGCAGTAACAATACCCGGTTTCTCTTTAAGATCTAGAGAAGTGGTCGTCAGTGTTCGTGTTGCTTCCAACAGATACGTTAAGCCACCAATTCGACCAAGTGACTCTGCCACACCTTCGAATTTGCCAATCGGCATACCAAATTGCTTACGAACATAAGCGTAGGCACCCGTCGTGCGAGAAGTCAGATGACCAATGGCTGTACCTAATGCTGGAAGTGATATACCACGGCCAGCAGACAAGCATTCCACTAGCATGCGCCAGCCTTTACCTGCGTAGTCAGAACCACCAATCAACCAATCCATAGGAATGAACACATCATTACCACGAGTTGGGCCATTCATGAACGCAAGCCCCAGTGGGTCATGGCGTTCGCCAATTTCCACCCCTTCGTGGCTCGCAGGAATTAAGGCACAGGTAATACCGATATCTTCTTTATCACCAAGTAGCTTTTCAGGGTCGTTTAGTTTGAATGCTAAACCAACGACTGTCGCCACCGGCGCAAGTGTGATGTAGCGTTTGTTCCAGCTTAAACGAATACCCAGAACTTCTTTTCCTTCGTGTTTGCCATAACAAACCACACCTTGATCGGGAATGCCACCAGCATCAGAACCCGCTTCAGGCCCGGTTAGCGCAAAACACGGAATATCAGTACCATCCGCAAGACGTGGTAACCAGTAGTCTTTTTGCTTTTGAGTACCATAGTGAGACAGCAGCTCACCTGGGCCTAATGAGTTAGGTACCATTACGGTTACAGCAGCACTGATTGAACGAGTCGCAATGCGTGAAACGATGGTTGAGTTTGCTAAAGCAGAAAACTCACGGCCGCCATATTCAGCAGAGATGTTTAGAGAGAAGAAACGCTGTTTGCGCATGAATGTCCAGACATCCTCTGGCAAGTCACGATCTTCTTTCACGATTTTATGGTCATCAAGCATTTCAAGCAGGGTTTCCAGCTCGTTATCCATAAATGACTGTTCTTCGGCAGTAAAAGACGGTTTTGGGTAATGGTGAAGCTTCTGAAAATCTGGCTGACCAGAAAACAGTTCACCATCCCACCAAACACTGCCCGCTTCCATTGCTTCTTTTTCGGTACTAGACAGCGGTGGCAATACCTTCTTAAACAGCTTGAAGGCAGGGTCACTTATCCATTTTTGTCGTAGAGAGCTCATTGTTCAGATCCTTTTGTTCACGGGGCTTTATTATTATTTTTTAGCTTTATATTTTTGCTGCAACGCCAGCAGCAAGATATGGAATGATTTGGTCGACAACCACTTTTGCATCAACCTTACTTCCAAAATCATTTTCTGCGATTTCTGCCAACGCCTTACTTGAAGCCATAGTGAAAACACATGTGCCTAACGTAAAGTGAAGACGCCAAAACAGAGTCTCGCGTGTCAGTTCAGGGTTCGCTTTCATTACCGAATCAGTAAACAATTTCAATACATCTTCGTAACGAGTGGTAATAAACCAACGCAGATGTCCTTGCACGTCTGTATAACCCCGTCCAATCAACAACATAAAGCGGCTTGTACCATGTGTACTGACCTTGTTGAGGTTTTTCAAAGGTTCACGCAACGATTCAAACACATCTTCCATGGAGTAAGATTCACGTTGATTCAGTGCAATCAGAGCTTTCTGTACTTCAGGCATAAATGCCTCCAAGTAACGATTCAGCACTGCGCGAACCAAAGTTTTCTTATCGCCAAAGTGATAATTCACTGAAGCTAAATTGACCCCAGCCTTGCCGGTAATCGTTCTAAGCGAGGTGTCTTTAAAACCCTGCTCAGCGAAAAGCCCTTCAGCCACATCCAGTATTTTTTCTTTGGTACTACTTCTCGACGCCATTCATCACTCACATGAAACACTTAAATCAAACACCTGTTTGAAATATACTTCTGATACACAAAATTAACAACAGATTAACATCACACTTTCTGATCTTGCCTGACCCTTCTCCTGTGCCAACGTTGGATCAAATAAAGCAAAACAAAAAAATTGAAAATATTTCGCTACTCGTGGAACTAAACAAAAAACACTTAGTCTTAATTAGTGTCCGTTGTTAGCGCATTAAGAGTTTTACAGGCCGTCGAACTGTTTTGTTTTCTGACAACATGAACACCACTGCTTTTCATATTTAACTCCAATTTTTGTATCCGCCCAGATCGCTTTATGTTCTGGGCTTTTTTTATGCCTCTTAAACACACGCCTACTGAATCATTAAAGGGATGTACTTTTCTTAAACGACGAATAGATGCAAGATAGAACCAAATAGTTTTAGGCTTACTTTACAAATGCTAAGCCACACAGCTGAATGAGCGTCGACATGAAGAAAATATTACTGGTTGAAGATAATCGAGAAGTTGCGGGAATCTTGTTTGATTACTTTGAAAGTGAAGGTATGGAACTCGATTATGCCGACAATGGAGAACTCGGCCTCAAGCTAGCCCTACAAACACCATTCGATGCCATCATTTTAGATCTCATGCTGCCGCGTATGGATGGTTTGACTGTTTGTGAAAAGCTGAGAGAAGCAGGTAATACAACACCTGTGCTGATGCTTACCGCATTGGATAGTCGTGAAGATATGTTGAGTGGATTCAAATATGGCGCAGATGATTACCTCACTAAACCTTTTGATCTCGAAATTCTCGAAGCTCGCTTACACGCTTTAATTAAACGCTACCGCAGAACGGTTACAGAAACCTCACTCGAATTTGCCAGCCTTCGCATTGATCAAAAAACTCATCAGGCTTATCGAGATGGTATCAAGCTCTCGTTAAATCCAACCACATATTCAATCTTGGAACTGCTTTGCCAACGTGCCCCCGATGTTGTCACCCGCGACGAAATCACCGATATGCTCTGGCAGGATAACGAACCAAACAATGATGTGTTACGTAGCCATATTTACCAACTGCGTAACCAATTAGATAAACCGTTCGAAGTATCTATGTTGGTCACAGTGCCTAAAATTGGCTTTCGTTTGGAGAAGGTATAATGAATACCATCAGTTTTACCAACACTCGCACCCTTACCGGACAACTCGCTATTTTCTTTACCAGCGTTGCCTTAGTTATGGGCCTAGCCAGTTACATCATTTTTTACACCGCACTGCACTGGTCAGAAGACAGAGTGGGTGAACGACGTATCGAAATCGATAAGAACGAAGCCATTTCGCGTTTTATGAACGGCGAAAATGGCAAGATAACCATAGATGTACTAACCACCGCCTATAACGATATCAGCCTAGTTCCAGCAGAATACCATAAGTATTTTGAAGGCAGAGACAACTTCGTCGGTGAAGTGGGTAACGACCCAGATTCACGTATGGTGTTTTTTAGTTATTACTATAAAGACGGTGAGAGAAAACCTGTGATCTTACTGTCTGATATCAACCAAATAGAGTTTGGGCAAAACGAAACCATATTCTCCGGCATTATCGTGATAACCAGTGTTGCTGGTCTGCTACTCATTTTCGGCGGATTACTTATGCGCCTCTCCCAGCGCTTAATTGAGCCGATCAATAACCTGACACAACAATTGACTGAGCACAGCGGTAATGCGGCACACGTATTTGATATTCCCACAGGCGGTGCAAGTGAGTTCCAAATCCTTGCTGACCAACTTAATCAATACCGCCATGAAATCCACAGCTTACTTAAACGTGAACAAGCCTTTGCCCGTTACGCCAGCCATGAGTTAAGAACGCCGTTAACGATAGTCAAAGGCGCAAGTAAACTATTGGAACGTAATGTCGAAGATGAATTTCAGCAGCGCCAAATCGTACGAATCAACGAAGCCACATTACAAATGAGCACTATGGTTGACGCGCTACTTGGGCTTGTTCGCTATGAACGCAGTGAAGACGATGCCATTGTAAGAGATGTAAGCAAAACCGAGTTTGAAACCATCATTGACCTCAACAGCGCACAAGCAAAAGACAAAAGCATCGACATAGAACTGATTTTCCACCAAATGCCACAGCTCAAAGCAGCACCCGCAGTGCTTAACATGGTGGTTGGTAACTTACTGCGTAATGCCATTGCCGCAACCCATCAAGGCGATGTTACTTTGGAAGTATCTGCCGATTCGTTAGCCGTCAGAGACAGTGGACCCGGTCTGAACCAAACTGCCAATCAAGATGGGCATGGCTTGGGTTTATTAATTGTCGAAGACTTATGTCGCCGATATCACTGGGATTTTTCGATTGAGAATCGTCCTACTCGTGGCTGCGAAGCCTTAATTACTTTTGGGCAATAAACTTACGTGTGAGCAGAAGACTTAGGGTTATAATGCGCCTTCTTTAGCTATCTCATTGAAGTAGGAAGAGTTATGAAACTCGCCGACAGCCCTATTACCGAACATCATTTCAATGGTCATCACTTTTACCTCAAACGTGATGACCAACTGCATTCTCAGTTCAGTGGTAATAAAGCAAGAAAGTTCATGTCGTTGCTGGAAGCCGATCTCCCTCAGGTAACTACGCTTATAGGCTATGGATCAGCTCAGGCCAACTCCCTCTATTCGATGGCGGCATTAGCGAGTATTCGCGGTTGGACACTGGAATTCTATGTAGACCACATTCCCTCTTGGCTAAAACAAAGACCGATTGGTAACTACCGCGGTGCTCTCGAACTTAACGCAAACATCATTGAAACTCGTTCATCAGGTCTTCACCCGAGAGATTATGTCGAGCAAATTCGTCAGCCCGACGATAGCTGTTTATCCGTACCGGAAGGTGGACGCTCAAAAATTGCGCAAGCAGGCGTTAAACAATTGGGTTTGGAAATTCTCGAGTGGGTTCGAATGCAGCCTAAGCAGCAATGGTGTGTCGCACTCCCTTCTGGCACTGGCACCACCGCGCTCTATTTGCACAAAACCCTTTCCCCACATGGCATTCAGGTTATGACCTGCCCTTGCGTGGGAAATGCAGAGTATCTTACAGAACAGTTTCTTGAGTTAGGGGAAACAAGCCATCCTGATATCCTGCGACTTGAAGACAAACACTATTTTGGTCATCTTTATCGTGAAGATTTTGATATCTGGCAGCAGCTACAAGACCAAACCCATGTCGAATTCGACTTACTTTACGACCCTATGATGTGGCGCTGTTTACAAACGTGGTTTGAAAAAGAAACCTCTCAAGAAGGAAGTAAACAGCCTGAAAACCACCCTTCACTCATCTATATTCATCAAGGTGGTCTGTTGGGAAATGAAAGCATGCTGCCTCGTTACCAACGCCAATATGATCTATAAGGACCAAAGCCATGACTAAGTATTTAGCTCTCACTTTTCTGCTTCTCAGCCCAGTATCGATAGCGAAAACGGTCACCACACCTGCTGCACCAGTTCCTGTGATTGTCGATGGCAATGTGGGCAAACGCGTTTGCTACTATCAGGATCAAGCCTACTCAGAAGGTTCTCTACTGCAAGTGGGTGAGCTGTATATGATTTGCCAAGCCACAAACAAATTTGAGACCAACGGGCAATTGAAATGGGTACAGCTAGATAGCGACCCAAAAAAGCCTCAGTGAAAACTGAGGCTAAATAACCACTACACGATATTCAAACTACAGCGCGCTCTACAAATAAGGGATCTATACCCGCCGACCTGCAACTCCAAATAGTGTGGGTATATAGTCGTTGTTTATTACAATCCGAACGTTTCTTTCAGTTCCTGCATGTCTTTAGCACTGACGCCTTCTGGAACAAAACCGCTAGATAGACACATCAGGAACAACTTGGCACCTTTGTTAGCCACATCCACATAGTCAAACGCTTCAAGAGCATCTTTACCTGTCGCTACCGCGCCATGTTTTTCCCAAATCGCCACATCATGTTTAAGCAGTTTTGCTGTAGTTCCGTTCGCCATAGTTTGGCTACCCGGCATGCAATAAGGCACGATACCAATTCCTCTTGGAACAAACGCTCTCACTTCTGGAATCATCTGCCAGCACACGTGGGTATATTGGTCTTCATTGTGTCCATAGTCAGAGTGATGAGACAGAGCAATTAATTCCAGCGGATGAGTGTGAACCACACAGCGGTCTTTTGAACCCTGTTTGATTTTCGCCATGATGATTTCAACGTGAGAGATAAATTCACTGGTTGGCGCGAACGTTTCATCACCATTGCCACCCCAAAGGATGTGATACCCCTTAGCCTCATCATCAATGCGCAAAATACAGCCTGCTTTCTCAGGGTTACGCAGTTCGCGAATACGCTGCCCAGTACCTTTTACGAAGAAGATATGCCCCGCACTCTCTTTTGGAAATGCAAATTCACCAACGGATTTAAGAATGTTATGCGCAAAACCAGAAAGATCTTGTGGTGCTTCGCCAAAGATATCGGTCACATCCACTGAGATATTGCCGCCATTGCGCTCTGCCCATTCTCGCAACCAAAGGTATTCGCCGACTTCAGAAACTTTGCTGATCTCATCCAATACAGCTGCATTGGGTTGTATTGTTTTCATGAAAACTTCCTTTAAATAAAGAGGATCTCTACTTTTTAGAACCTGAGCCCGAAGGCTCAGATTTCCCTTATGCCTTCTTCTTGTTTGCCAAGCGCTTCAAGATCACAGGACAAGCAATAACACTAATGAGCATGATGCCGATGATGATGGACATAACGATGCCTGGAACGTTTAGCAGCCCTAGACCCGCAGTCACGAGTCCCATCAAGAATATCGAAAGCACGACACCAACGATGGTGCCCGAGCCACCCATAATGCTGACGCCACCCAATACCACCATAGTGACGATGTTAAGTTCCCAGCCCATTGCGATGGTTGGACGTGTACTGCCTAAACGGGAAGTCAGCATGATAGAGGCAATGCCACTAAACAGACCGACAAGCGCGAACAACAGCAACTTATGCCCTTGCACATTAATACCTGAGTAGTAAGCGGCGGTTGGGTTATTACCTATCGCATAAGTTCGACGACCAAAATTGCTCTTTTGCAACAAGACATAGAACACAACCGCCATCACGAGAAAGAACACAAACTCAAAACTGAAGTAAGGGAACACATAGCCTTGACCAAAGAACTCAAAACCCTCTGGGTATTCACGAATGGCTTTGTCTCCCAGCACTATGTATGCAATACCGCGGAATAAGCTCATGGTACCGATAGTGACCACAATCGAAGGAATGTTCATTCGCGTCACAAGTAGTCCGTTGAACAAACCACACAAAGTGCCAACGACTAAACCGACTAGGCAAACAACCTCAACGCCAAAACCTTGTTGAGCCACCATACCCATGGCGACGGAACATAGAGCAATGATTGCTGCCACTGAGATATCAATCTCTCTGACTATAATGACTAGCGCTAAAGGCAGAGCGATGATCGCTTTTTCAGTAAAGTTAAACGTCGCATCAGACAGTGACCAAGGGTCCAAGAAATACGGTGATGCAAAGCAGTTCAGAACAAAGACAACCACCACAGTTAACAACAAGAACGCTTCCCATGATGCAAAGTTTGACAGCCATTTACTCTTGGACTTTGGTTTCATCTCGTTGTTTAACAAGTTGTTATTTACGTTTTCCATATTCAAATCTCCAATCAGTATTCGGCTACGCGTTCTGCACCGCTTTTCTCAAAATGATGCGTCCAAGCTTGCGCTCCGAACGAGAGTTGGCGACAACGGCAATGATGATGACCGAACCTGAAATAGCCATCTGCCAGAATGGAGAGACGCCAATAACAGGCAGTGCGTTGTTAATCACGCCAAGGAAAATAGCACCAAGCACACAACCCAATACCGTACCAGTGCCACCAGCAATACTCACACCACCGATAACGCAAGCCGCCACCACTTGTAGTTCAAAACCATTGGCGATATCGACATACGCAACTGCGTAACGAGAGATCCACAAGTAGCTGGATAATCCCGCGCACAAGCCTGAAATGGTAAAAGCAATGAACTGGATTTTGCCTACATCGATACCGGTATAGAACGCAGCAGTTGGACTATTGCCCGCGGCATACACTTTACGACCGAGCTGACGATGGCGCATGAGGTAATACACTGCCCCAATAGCGAAAATGGAACACCAGCTCAGCACTGGAAGCCCAAGAATCGAAGCGCGTGGAATCGCTAAGAAAGACTCCGTCATCTGGTGAGCGTTGATCCAAGCACCATCACTAATAAGGAAGACAATACCGCGATAGATACTCATTGTGCCCAAAGTCACCACGATGGCAGGGATATTCATTTTCCACACAAGGAAGCCGTTTATCATGCCTAATAAAGTACCTAAGCAAGCACCGATAAGAATGATCAGCGGCACGCTCATCTCTGGATACGTGTTGTTCAGAGTAGCCACCACCATCCCCGTCAACGCTACGTTGGCAGCAACCGACAAATCGATGCAGCGGGTAATAATCACCAACATCTGACCTAAGGCGAGAATGATAAGAATCGACGTATCGTTGTAAACCGAGAGCATATTGCCCAAACCAAGGAAATCAGGAACAACGAGTGAAATCAGCCCCACGATGACCACGATCACTAGGGCAAGCAACGCTTCCCTTTGTTTCATTAAGCTCTTCATGACGCACTCCTTAAGCCAGTCGCCGCACCAACGATATCTTCTGCGGTAAACTCATCGCGTTGGAACTCTTTCACCATCAGACCTTCGCGCATCACAATAATGCGATCTGCCATACCCATAACTTCAGGCAGCTCAGATGAGACCATAATGACCGCCAAACCTTCTTGAACCAGCTCGGACATAAACTGGTGCACAGCAGCTTTAGAGCCAATGTCGATACCTTTTGTCGGCTCATCAAGAATGATGACTTTTGGTCGAGTCGATAACCATTTACCAATAACTACTTTTTGTTGGTTACCACCGGACAAGTTCTCAACCTTTTCTTTCCAGTTCGGCGCTTTTACACGCAGTTTTTGCGCATAACTGTCCGCTAAGGAGTATTCCGCCTGTTCATCAATGAAGCCTTTACCGTTAATTTCGCTGAGTTTCGGTAAGCTGATGTTTTGATAGATCGGGAATTCAAGAACGACACCTTGGCTTTGGCGCTCTTCTGGTACATAAACGATGCCTGAATTGATCGCATCTTTAGGCGAACGAATGGAAACCACATTGTCATCAATGCGAATTTCACCCTTAGCCACGTTGGTAATACCAAACAACGACTGCATCAGCTCGGTTCTTCCTGAACCAACCAAGCCGTAAAAACCTAAAATTTCCCCTTCATGGAGATCAAAGTTAATGCCGTCGAATTCAGTAGGATGACAGAATTGTTTCACTTCAAGGCGCTTCACGCCCTTCTCAACATCGATTTTCGGATAGGCATTTTCAATGGTTCGTCCCACCATCATGGCAACGAGTTCTTGTTCTTCCACCTGATTAATAAAGCCGCTACCTACGTAGCAACCATCGCGGAAGATGTTATAGCGATCAGCTATTCTGAAAATTTCATCGAACTTGTGGCTGATAAATAAGATGGCGCAGCCTTTATTTTTCAAACGTTCAACGATTTGATAAAAGTCTTCGATTTCTCGATGAGAAAGCGCAGCGGTCGGTTCATCTAATACCACCACTCGAGCGTCAAATGACAATGCGCGAGCAATTGCAACCATATGGCGTTGACCGATACTCAGCTCTTTCAATAATTTGGTTGGGTTAATTGGCGCATCAATCGATTTCAGGATTTCAGCGGCACGGGTCTCCATCCCTTTCCAGTTCAGTCTGCCCGAAGGGTAAAGCATGTAATTACCCGCAAAAATGTTCTCGGCAACACTGAGTTCATCAAACAAAACCGTTTCTTGGTGAATCGCTGTGATCCCCAAAGCACGTGCATCATCCGGCGTTTTTAGTTCGATTTTCTGATTATCCAGTTCCAACTGACCTTCAGTAATTTCATGAATCCCAGTCATCACCTTAACTAAAGTGGATTTGCCAGCACCGTTTTCGCCAATCAGTGCGGTTACTTGCCCCGGATAAAGATCAAGCTGAACATTGTCCAACGCTTTAACGCCAGGAAAATGTTTGCTGACATTACGCAAGGAAAAAATGGGTTCTAATTCAGACATAATTAATCTTCTTCTCTTTTGTTATTTGAGCGCCTAGAGACCTCTGCATAGAGAGAGCTGCCTAAAGGCGCTCATGCATCAATAAAAACGCAAAGATGATTGAGTTCTGTTAACCAACAGAACTCGACCAGTTTTTAGAAGATACCTGCAAATTTATGTACGTTAGATGCGTCATAAACAAACGGTTTCGCCATTGCTGCATTACCGTCTTTGTCTAGTGTCGCTTTACCCATTCGACCCATATCAACTTCAGTATCGGTGTAATCACCTTTAATCAAGTTAACTGCGATAGTTGTTGCTGCGTAACCCAAATCGATTGGGTTCCAGATAGCGAAGCTCTTCACTGCGCCTGAATCCACGTGACCAGCAAGTTCAGAAGGAAGACCTAAGCCTGTTACATAAACCTGACCCACTTTACCCATGTCGCTTACCGCCTGAGCTGCCGCTACAATACCCACAGACGTCGGCGCGACAATCGCTTTAAGGTTTGGATAAGAGTCAATTAGACCTTTAGTTTCGCGGTAACTTTTATCTGCTAAGTCATCGCCATAAACGGTCGCAACAAGATGTAGGTTCGGATACTTAGCAAGATCTTTTTCCATCTCGCCAATCCAGATGTTTTGGTTGGTCGCTGTTGGAGAAGCACTCAGAATCGCGATGTCGCCTTTCTCGTTACCTGTTGCCTTAACGGCAACGTCAGCCAACTCAACATTCATCAAACCAATCAGCTCGTTGCTTGATGGGTTTAGGTGAATTTGACGACCTTCAGGCGCAACACCCGAGTCAAACGAGACCACTTTGATACCGCGTTGTTGTGCGCGTTTTAGGATTGGAACTAAAGCATCTGTGTCGTTAGCAGAAACCACAATCGCATCCACTTTTTGGGAAATTAGCGAGTTGATGACTTCAATTTGACCCTCAGCTGTTGGCGTTACAGGCCCAGTGTAGATAACGCTTACATCACCAATTTCTTTTGCAGCCTGTTGTGCGCCTGCATTCGCCGCTTCAAAGAAGCCGATACCTTGCGCTTTTACCACAAGGCCGATACGTAATTCGTCAGCACTGGCAGCGAAGCTTGCAACGATACTGGAAGCAAGAAGTGCAGTTTTTAGTAGGGTTTTCATGTTCTTTTTCATTATTCAGAACTCCATTCTCTTTATTATTGTGTTTCACGTTGTAGGGGTTTTAATGCTCTACCCCAGCCACACTATGTAACTGGGGTATAACTTAGCGTTTGAGCAGAACTTCTTTTTCATACTCTTTAACTTGTTCCAGCCAGCTCAAACCAACTGGGACATCTTGGCTCATGCAGTAGTAATCCCACACTGCGTTCCAAGGTAATGACTTGTTTTCCTCCATCATGGCTAGTCGTGTTGTGTAGTCGCCAGACAACTCAGCTTGTTTCATTTGCTTACTTGGCTCTAGCAGTGCTCTAAGCAGTGCTTTACGCATATTTCGTGTACCAATGACCCATGCTGCAATTCGGTTTATAGACGCATCAAAGAAGTCCAGACCAATGTTGACGCGATCAATCAAATCGTTACGAACGATTTCGTTGGCAATCGCTTGTGTTTCGTCATCAAGTAACACAACGTGGTCACTGTCCCAACGGATTGGACGACTCACATGGAGCAACAACTCATCGACGTAAAGAGAAGCTGCAGAAATTTTGTCTGAGATAACTTCCGTTGGGTGAAAATGCCCTGCGTCCAAACAAAGCATGATGTTTCGGCTACCTGCGTAACCAAGGTAAAACTCATTTGAACCAGGCGTATATGCTTCAGCACCTATACCAAACAGTTTCGACTCCACGGCATCCTTGTGATATTGCTTGGATATTGGTTCAGCAATAATCTTATCTATCGATTCCATTAAGCGCTGACGAGGACCTAGACGATCAACTGGTAAGTCTTTAGAGCCATCCGGAACCCAAATATTCATGACCGATGGAGTCCCAAGTTCTTTGCCGAAATATTCCGATATTTTTCGACTCGCAATACCGTGATCTATCCAGAATTGACGTACTTTTTCATCAGGATGACTCAATGTCATGTTGTCTTCGCTGAGCTTGTGTGAAAAGAACGTTGGGTTGAAATCTAAACCGATTTTTTGCTCTTTTGCCCATTCAACCCAGTTTTTGAAATGCTCAGGTTTAATCTGGTCACGATCAACAAACTGCTCTGCTTCTAAATAAATGGCATGCAGATTTAAACGCAACGCACCCGGAATTAACCGCATTGCTTCATTAAGGTCACTACGCAGCTGCTGCGGAGTTCGAGCTTTACCCGGATAGTTCCCTGTAGTCTGAATGCCGCCCGTCAATTGCCCATCGGGGTCTTCAAAACCAACAACATCATCTCCCTGCCAGCAATGTAATGAGATGGTGATTTTATTCAGTGTTTCTAAAGCACTGTCGACATCAATACCCAGTTCATTAAATGCCTGTTTGGCGAATTCATAATTCGACTTGATTTGCTCTACGTTCATCAGTTCACACTCTTTCTAGTTGTTAACGACATGAATCGACTCCAATGCTCACCAAATGAAGCGCTGTTGCTTGCAACAGGCGTGTACTTTTTCATTGGGAAAGAATCGCGAACGATTTGTCTTGCTTGTTTCACGTTTTGGATTTCATTTAGCGCAATAAGCTGCCCGCAAAGGTTACCTAAAGCAGATGCTTCAATCGGACCGGCAGATACCTCACACTCACAGGCATCAGCACACAGCTGATTGAGAAATTCGTTTTGACTGCCGCCGCCAATAATTTGGATTTTCTGTAACCGTCCTTGGCGTAATTCATTCAGCTCAATCCATACTTTTTTGTACTGGAAGGCTAAGCTTTCAAACACAGAACGTGCGAGTTCTCCGGCTGATTGAGGAACAGGTTGTTCGCTGGCAGCACAGTAGTTTTGGATAGCTTCAGTCATTGAAGTTGGGCTAAGAAAACAGATGTCGTCAGGATTGATTAAGCTACGAAATGGCTGCGATGCCTGCGCCAGTTCAACTAGTTGAGCAAAGCTGAACGCTCCCAACTCTTTCTGTACGTTCTGAATCAACCACAATCCCATGATGTTTTTCAGAACTCGGAATTGATGTTCAGCACCACCTTCATTGGTAATGTTGAAACGTTGTGCAACCTCATGGGTGATCGCCTTATCGCTCTCAATCCCCATTAATGACCAAGTTCCAGAGCTGATATAAGCGCACTCTTCGCCACCTTGTGGTAAGGCGAGGATTGCCGAAGCGGTATCATGACTAGCAATCGATGCCAGTGGGATAGGCTCGTTAGTATCTGGGTAATATCGCCCGATGATCTGATTTGGCAAGCTGGGTTTTAAAAACCACTTGTCAGGCACACCTATCTGAGAAAGTAGCTCGCTATCCCAGTCATATGTCTGACAATTCAGAAGCTGAGTAGTACTGGCGTTCGTGTATTCACAATGAGGGACGCCGGTTAATTTAAATCCCAAGTAGTCAGGGATAAGCAATAAACGGCTGACATTTGATAGCCATTCTGGTTGGCTTTTAACGACAGCAGCTAACTGATAAATCGTGTTGAAAGGAAGGAACTGGATCCCCGTTGTTTGATAAATAGTGTCTTTGCCAATCCTAGCGACAACATCATCGAAAGTTTCGTTTGTACGGCTATCACGATAAGAGACCGTTTTACCGAGGGTATTGCCATGTTTATCGAGCAACGCGAAATCCACACCCCAAGTGTCGATACCCATGCAATCCACATTGATACCTTCATTTTGGACTTTTGCAATCCCTACTTTGATTTCGCTAAGTAGAGTCTCTAAGTCCCAACAAAGCTGATTATCGGCATCACAAACTACACCGTTGCTAAAGCGATGGTATTCAGTAAGGCTAAGCATACCTTGGTCAAAACGACCTAAGATCACTCGTCCACTGGATGCTCCCAAATCTACCGCTATCAGATGTTTCATACCAATTCTCCTTATTCTGATACTTACGTTAGGAGATTGAGTTAGAAACAACCTTTGAGATTTTTAACGGTTAAGCGGCAATTCGGTCATTTTTCCAAAGTTACCGTTAGACTGTTCACAGTTGTGACAAATGAGTCCATTTGCCAAATAAATTTAGGAAATAACGAGAAAAGAGTTAAAGAGGAAAAGAGAAAACATCAAAGAAAGCCTGCTTAACATTCCATCTAAGCAGGCTTTGCATGAACTATTGACCTAATACGAGACGAGCATTAATAGCTTGAATAGGACGGTTGTTATGCCCCATCAACTGTTCAAACTTCTCAACTTGAGCATTTGAAATAGTAAGTGGCTGTTTCAACACCAACCAACGTACGCCTTCAGAACACGGAGGAGTAGTTAACGAGCCATTAAAACGGTAATACTGCTTTTCTTTCGGCAGTAGCGCAGTTACCTCGAATGGCTTAGAAAGGTCAGTTTTTGCCTCTTCTTTCGGCGCTACAGCTAACAGTTTTTCAAGCTCTGCATTTTGTTCTCCCAATTTAAAAAACAGGGAAACCACCGCTAAATGCCCATTTTTATCCGCATGAACGTAGTGTGCTTCTAACGGATAAGACTGCCCATCGACTTGGTTCTCTGAAGGTGTGTGGAAATGGAACTGCTTGAGCTTAAAAGCCTGACCATCAACCCATAAGATGTTTTGCTGTGATACTGATGCCTGCAAAGTGTGACCGTTGTTGGTCACAGATACAGCTTGACCTGAATAGTCAAATTTAAGGTCTTTCAGTTCAGCTTTTGTTACTGCACTAATGTCAATTGGGCTCTGGTTTTGCCCTTGAGCACAAGTCGCAGAAACATTACCCCAATGCTCAGGAGAATGCTCGCCATGATATCCCCATTCAGAAGCTTGAGCTTGGCTCATAGAAGCAAGAATCATTGCAGCAGCCACTAGCGTTTTTTTCATCGTTTATCCCTGTTAACTAATAGAAAAACGGGATAATTACACAGAGCAATATCTTAAAAATCGATGAAATCTTTGATTACTTATTTGCGTCATTCATAGCGATAAAACTTAGAGGCTAATGCAAAATTTCAATCAAAAAAACGTCCTTCTACCTACCCGTTGGCTATGGATTTCGCATGCTCAAACAGCTCATTAATATAGGGATGTGGATTCTTGGAATCAGTCAGCCGTATTAGCACAATTTCTAAAGGTTCACTGTACTCTGACCAAATATGAATGAGCCTTCCATCATCGATGTATTCCTTCGCAACTGAATAAGGGATACAAGCGACACCATTGCCATGAATTGCCATCGGCAATAACGATTCGGAGATAGTGGATTGAAAAACCACTGACAGCTTTTTCGCTTGCGGTGTAGCGTTAAACAGTGGCAAAGAGAGCTCTAATAGCTGAGAAGACGGCGCATACGTCAGATGTGGAATCGTACTCTCTTCTAACTGTTGTCTTGGAAATGACGCACCGCAAACCCAAACGAGCGCATCATCTGCGAGCTTCAAAACTTCAAACTCATCTGACTCAAAGTAACGTGCTGCTTGGTTGCTTTGGTAAAACAGTAAGCAATCAGCGCGCTGAGATTGCAACGCAGCCTGATAACCAGTGACAGAACGCACGCCAGAATCAATACTGCTGACTAATGGCGCAGTCATACAATTTAGTACTTGCGTGAACCATTGAGGGAAAAAGTTACACGCTAAGGTATGCAAAGATGCGAAAACCATTGGGTTAGGTTTGTTCGCCACCATCTCTTCACAACGCTCAGCCATCTGAACCATTTCAGCTGCAATGGGATAGAGTCTTTTACCCTCTGGTGTTAGCTTGACGGGGGTTCGACTTCGATCAAACAGTTCAACGTTCAGATGTTGCTCTAACTGCTGAATCCTGCGGCTAAATGCCGCTTGAGATGACGCATTTAATTGAGCCGCCAACGAAAATTTCTGGCAGTCTGCCAAAGTAATAAAATCCTTTAACCAGCGAACATTCATTCCTTTATCCCTTCATTGCCACATTATCGAAATTTTGCATAAGTTATGCAAAATACAAGACATCAAATGCTTCCAATCACCATAGATAAACGCATAAATTGTAACCAAAGGAAAGCAAAATTTAATTACAAATCTATCAAACTGTAATAAATAAAAGGACTTATCATGAAACTAAAAGCTGTAGGGCTCGTTGTATCAGGATTATTGTCAGTTGGATTTTCAACTAGCAGTTATGCAAATCTTAAAGATGACATTATTCAACGTGGCACACTGAAATGTGGCATTTCAAGCGACAAAATGGGTTTTTCTTACATCAATGACCAAGGCAAATGGACAGGGATGGATGTTGATTACTGTCGCGCTGTTGCTGCCGCTGTTTTAGGTGATCCAGAAAAAGTTGAATACATTACAACCACTTCGAAAAACCGCTTCACATCTTTAGCTTCTGGCGAAATTGATATCCTATCCCGATCTACCACTTGGACCGTATCTCGCGATGCAAAGCTAGGGGCTGACTTCACCACGATTTGGTTCTACGACGGTCAGGGGTTCATGACTCGTAAGTCGCTTGGTGTTAAATCAGCAGCAGAGCTGGACGGCGCGACATTCTGCCTCTCCCCAGGTACCACTTCTGAGCACAACCTTGCAGACTACTTTGGAGCTAAAGGTCTGACATACCGTTCTGTTGTATTTGAAAAGACCGAAGAGCTTTACGCGGCCTACCAAAAAGGACGCTGTGATGCTCTGACCAATGACGTAACTGGTTTGGCTGCTCGTCGTACCCTGTTTAAAGATCCTGATGAGCACATCATTCTTCCTGAAATCATTTCAAAAGAACCTCTTGGCGCTTACGTAAAACAGGGCGACAACGAATGGCGTGACATCGTCACTATGGTGGGTAACGCGCTTATTGAAGCCGAAGAGTTAAATGTTACTCAACAAAATGCGGAAGAATTGGCGAAGTCATCGGCTAAGCCAGCAATTAAACGCCTTCTTGGTACTGAAGGCAGCCTTGGTACAGATTTAGGCTTGAAGCAAGATTGGGCACTTAAAGCGATTGAAGCGACAGGCAATTACGGTGAGATTTTTGCGCACCACGTTGGTCTTAACTCGCCACTGAAATTTGAACGTGGTGCGAATGCTCTTTACACCAATGGCGGCTTAATGTACGCCCCTCCTTTCCGTTAATCTTGTTTATCTGTCAGCCTACCTAGATGTGGGCTGACCTTCCATGGATAGGTTGAATATGCAATTAAAACTGACCAAAGGCACCTTGATAGATTGGGGCCAGCAAGCCGTACTCTTAATCACGGTAACTCTCTTATTTTGGTACTTAGGTACTAATGCTTCTGAAAACATTGCCAAATTAGGCATAACCACTGGTTTTGATTTTCTCGGTGAACGAGCAGGCTACGACATTACTTTCAGCCTGATTGACTACGACCAAAATGATACTTACTTGCAAGCCTACTATGTGGGTGTTGCCAATACGCTACTGGTCTCCTTTTTGAGTATTATTCTGGCAACCGTTCTTGGCTTTGTTATCGGTGTCGGTCGCGTATCGAATAACTGGGTGATCAGCCGTCTATGTCGTGGTTATGTTGAGTTTATTCGTAACGTACCTCTCGTCGTTCAACTGGTATGGTGGTATGCCCTGTTTCTCAGCTTGCCTGCAATTCGAAACAGCATTCAGTTGGGTGATAACATTTATCTTTCTAACCGTGGTTTAGCAATTCCACACTTATCATTGGCTGGCTGGGGTGGTTATGTATTTCTTGCTCTACTCGCGTCATGCTGCGCAGCGTTCTTCTATCGCAGAGCGGTAATTCAAAAGGTTCAGTGGGTTGGATTTAACCCTATTCTCTGGCCACGCCTTTTGGCTATTGTGGTTTCGTTACCAACCCTTGTGATCATCATTACTTTGGTTTCTGGAAACTTCGAATACAGCACCCCGAAACTTACGGGATTCAACTTTCAAGGCGGGATGATTGTTATTCCAGAACTGGTCGCGTTGTGGATTGCACTCTCTTTTTACAGTGCCAGCTACATTGCAGAAATCGTTCGTGGTTGTATCCAGTCAATATCAAAAGGTCAGCACGAAGCAGGGAAGGCTCTTGGATTTAACGATTCAACCATCATGTGGAAATTGATTGTTCCTCAAGCCGTTTACCCTATGGTTCCACAAATCACCAGTGTCTATCTGAACATCATTAAGAACTCATCTTTGGGTGTTGTGATTGGCTTTATGGAACTGGTCTCCTCGACTGGCGGAACAACGTTGAATAACACAGGTCAGGCGATTGAGTGCATCCTCATTGTCATGGGTACGTATTGTGTCTTTAGCTTGGTTACAAGCCTGCTGATGAACTGGTACAACTCGCACGTTGCGGTAGGGAAATAATCATGCAAAGTGAAACTATCATGGAATACATTGAACCGCGCCCAGCGATTGAGATAAAAGCAGGATGGAAAGAGTGGTGTCAACAAAACCTGTTCTCTTCGGTATTCAACACCCTACTTACTATCACAGGTTTACTGTTTGTCATCTGGCTAGTGCCGACATTGCTTAACTGGTTTATTTTCGATGCTACGTTTGTTGGCGAATCTCAAGCAGACTGTGTTTCTGGCGGAGCATGCTGGTTACCTGTGGTAAACCGTATTGAACTCTTCACCTATGGGATGTATCCCGATGAACAACAATGGCGAGTCGATGTTGCTTTCGGTTTGGCTGCTATCGCAATCCCGATGTTGTACATCAAACGCTTCAATAAACTAGTGATGCTTTGTTACATCGCAGTGTTGCCATTTGCAATGTGGATGCTGCTTAAAGGCGGCACGTTTGGCCTTGAAACCATCTCAACTACTAAGTTCGCAGGCATCATGCTGACTCTGTTCTTAGCGATTTTCGGTATGGTTTTTGCCCTCCCGCTTGGAATTTTATTAGCTCTGGGCCGGCGTTCAAAACGCCCAGTGAT
The DNA here is from genome assembly GCF_058630515.1 of Vibrio sp. HM8-C. NCBI lineage: Bacteria > Pseudomonadati > Pseudomonadota > Gammaproteobacteria > Vibrionales > Vibrionaceae > Vibrio > Vibrio sp. HM8-C. Next base: position 467,071 of record NZ_JBMMKS010000001.1, on the reverse strand, counting down.
TCATTGGCTCAGCGTGGCTTACATAGAACTGGTTCGCTCTGTCCCTGTGATCACCTTGCTGTTTATGGCATCCCTCATGATTCAGTTGTTCTTGCCACCCGGTCAAGAATTCGATGTTCTGCTACGTGTTGTTGCTGTGCTGGTACTGTTTACTGCCGCTTATATGGCAGAAACCATTCGCGGCGGTCTTCAGTCAATCCCTCAAGGGCAGTTTGAGGCTGCGCAAGCACTGGGTTTTGGATACTGGAAAATGATGGGACAAATCATTCTCCCGCAAGTACTGAAAAACTCCATACCATCTTTGCTCAATCATTTCGTCGGTATTTTAAAAGAGACCACGCTGGTGATGATCGTTGGCGTGTTAGACATTGTCGGTGTTGCTTCAAGCACACTCTCAAACGCGAAATGGGTGGGATTAGAAAATGAAATGTACGCATTTTTGGCGGTCTTTTTCTTCGTCTGCTGTTTTTCACTCTCTCAATACGCTGCGCATTTAGAACGCCGCTTAAAATAATGCCTTTTTAGGAGAAGTTATTACATGGAAGTCATCAACACCAAAAATTTAAATAAGTGGTACGACTCATACCATGCCCTTCGCGATATCAACTTAAGCGTAAAGAAAGGCGAACGCATCGTTATCTGCGGCCCTTCGGGATCGGGGAAGTCAACATTAATTCGCTGCATCAACCAATTGGAAAAGCACCAATCGGGTTCTCTCAACGTGTTCGGTCAAGAAGTCAGTGATACCCCAAAAGATCTGATTGAGTTGCGTAAGCAAGTGGGTATGTGTTTTCAGTCGTTCAACCTGTTCCCTCACCTCACTGTGTTGGAGAACTGTGTGCTACCGCAAACGTCTAACTTGGGTATCAAAGAACATGTGGCGATTGATAAAGCGCTAGCTCTGCTCAACAAAGTGAAAATCAGAGAACAGGCAAACAAATACCCGAGTCAGCTTTCAGGAGGACAACAACAACGTGTTGCGATCGCTCGTGCGCTGTGCATGAACCCTGAAGTAATGCTCTTTGATGAACCAACTTCTGCACTCGACCCAGAAATGATCTCTGAGGTGCTTGATGTCATGACTGACTTAGCAAGCGAAGGGATGACTATGCTGTGCGTAACGCATGAAATGGGCTTTGCACGCAAAGTTGCCGATCGAGTCATCTTCATGGATCAAGGCCAGATCGTCGAAGAAAACAACCCTGAAGAATTTTTCTCTGCACCTAAATCACCTCGTACGCGCGAGTTTCTAAACCAGCTGATTCACCACTAAGGATGTATATGTTAAACGAGTATTCTATTGCTATTCACGGCGGCGCAGGTGCTATGTCCAAAGGGAAACTAACTCCTGAACAAGAATTGGAAATTACCACGGTTTTAAAAGAGATTATCGAGGATGGACTCGCAAGCCTTAAAGAAGGAGCAAGTGCTCTGGACGTTGTTCAGGTTGCAGTCAACATGTTAGAAGACTGCTCGTGGTTTAATGCTGGCAAAGGTGCGGTATTTAATCACGAGGGGAAACACGAGCTTGATGCTTCTATCATGTGTGGAAAAACTCTCGACGCTGGCGCAGTATCTGGCATTCGTTTCAGCCCAAACCCAATCAACGTTGCCAGAGCGGTTATGGATTGCTCTCCTCATGTTTATCTTGGTGGCGAAGGCGCTGAACAATTTGTTCGCGATCTCGGCTTAGTTGAAGTCGATAACACCTATTTCTCAACAGAGATGCGTTATCAACAGCTTCAATCAGCGTTAAAAGCTCAGGAAGTGATTCTTGAACCAACGGATAACGACTACAAATACGGTACCGTCGGCGCTGTTGCTTTTGATAAACACGGTAACCTAGCGGCTGCGACCTCTACAGGTGGGATTACCAATAAACAATATGGTCGTATCGGTGACTCTCCAGTGATTGGGGCAGGAACTTACGCCAACAACCAAACTTGTGCAGTGTCTGCAACTGGACATGGTGAGCATTTCTTACGACATGTGGTTGCCCACAATATTTCGTCTCGTATGAAGCTCGCCAATGAAAGCCTAGAGCAAGCCACCAATCATGTTGTCTTTCATGACCTAGCCAGTACAGGTGGCAACGGCGGTGTTATTGCCGTCGATAACCAAGGCAATATCGCCCTTCCGTTCAATACTGAAGGTATGTACCGAGGCTGGGGTGGTTCGAACCAACCCGCTCAATCGAAGATTTATGAGTAATAAAGATGAACGGAAAGCGCCGAATGTTAAACATTAGGCGCTGAATTATCCATCACTCGCGAAGGCTAAAATACTCCTCCAGCATTGGAGTAAGCAAGGCAATCCATTGTCCATAAGCGTGAGAGTTAAGATGAAGGTCATCAGCACTGCAATTCAATGGTAGAAAGCCTTCGGGGCAAAGCATAGCGTTTAAATCGATAAACTTGGCATCTGTTTTGTCACAAAGCTTAATAAGCTCTTGATTCAATTGTGCTACCAAAGGGTTTAAATCCTGTAGGCGCTGGCCAACAAACAACGTCGACTGAACCCATACATCGATACCGCGCTCATGCCAGTAATTCAGCATCTGCCCATAGTTATCTATGATTTCTTCAACAGTGTATCCCTGCGCCAAATCGTTGATACCAGCCATCATACAAATTAATTTCGGCTGACAAGCAACTGTGCTCTCTATACGGAAGATCATTCCATCTGTCGTATCGCCACCTAACCCACGGTTCGCCAACGATACACAGTGAATGCCGTCATGCCATGGTCCCCACTCAGTAATGGAATCACCATACATCACTAAATCAACAGGTTTTGCAAAAGCTAGGTGGTTATCTTTTGTTTGCATGAAGCGGCTTACCTTTTGGGTTCGTTGGCTTAAATCGAGTGCCTGCACAATCTGCTTAAAATGTTGCGGCGTGACATTATAACCATCAAGAAATTGAGTAAGTTTTTCTACTTCAGTTTTGAATCGAGAAATTCGCGTCGTGAAACCATGCTCATCACGCAGCTTATAGAGCTGTTCAACCAGAGTGTAGAAATGTTGGGTAGTATCCGCTTGATAAAGTTTTACCAAGTCTAGACATTCTGTCTCTGAGAGTTCATTTAGAAGCTCTTCTCTGGTCATTTTATGACTCCTTTCTTCTTATCTGATGATAAAACCGATGAAAAACTTACATTTCTCATAAAATTTTTCGGAAAAAGCCGTCGAGGGGTTGCTATTACCCTACAAGAGGCATAACACTCTCCGCTTAAGAACGATGAATATAACCACGAATAAGGGGCAATATGAATCATTTGATATCAGTAAGTGCACTTGAATCATTTTTAGTAGCCATCAGTGTACTTTTCTTAGGGCATTTCATTAATGCCAAACTGCCGATTCTTAGTAAATTCAATATTCCAGAGCCGATCGTCGGTGGTCTAATTATCGCTTGCTTGATTACTGTGCTGCATTTTTATGGCATCGATTTAGAGTTTGATTTACCGCTTCAGAACACCTTCATGTTGATGTTCTTTGCTACTGTCGGGCTCGCTGCAAACTATACCCAACTGATGAAAGGCGGAGCGAAAGTCTTCATCTTCTTAGCTGTCGCATCAGTCTACATCATCATCCAAAACGCAATTGGTGTGTCATTAGCTGCTGCTTTGGGTCTTGAGCCTTTAATGGGCTTGATTGCGGGCTCTATCACTCTATCTGGTGGTCACGGAACAGGTGCAGCATGGTCTCAAACCTTCCAAGATGTTTATGGTATGGATAACGTACTGGAAATCGCTATGGCATCTGCGACATTCGGTTTGATTATCGGCGGCATCATCGGTAGCCCAGTAGCACAGCGTTTGGTAGAGAAAAACAACATTGAGTCTGAATATGGCAGAGGGTCGAAAACTCACGAAAAGTTCCCAGAACTGGTGACTTACAATGAGTACGAAGAAGACAAAGTTACGGCTAAGAAAGTGATTGAGAAATTGTTCTTCTTACTTATCTGTGTGACCGGAGCGAAATACGTAGAACTGTGGGTCAATACATTTGAAATTTCATGGTTGATGATTCCTGATTTCGTTTACGCATTGTTTATTGGTGTAGTCATTACCAACTTCTTAGAAGTAACCAAAATACGTAAACTGGATGCCGAAACCATCGATATGCTCGGTACTGTATCGCTTTCACTATTCTTAGCGATGGCACTGATGAGCTTAAAGCTGTGGAATATTTTTGACTTGGCGATTCCATTCTTAGTCATACTTGCCATTCAGTCAGTGATGCTTGCCATATTCACTTACTATGTGACGTTTAAAGTGATGGGAAGTAACTATGATGCCGCGGTAATATCTGGTGGGCACTGTGGATTCGGTTTAGGGGCTACACCAACGGCGGTAATGAACATGGGTTCTATCGTAAACCGTTTCGGCCCATCACCTCAGGCTTTCATGGTTGTGCCGATTGTCGGCGCATTTTTCATAGACATCGTTAACTTGATAATCCTTCAGGGATACATTTCGTTTCTTGGTTAACACCACTTAATTTCAGTTATGAATATCAAAATCAAATTAAGTCGTAACAAATACATGTTTGTACTGCTGTAAATAGAAAGTGGGTAAAGTTCTAGGTTTTTAAGCCATCAATTTTGAATCCTGTTTTACCCGCTTTTTTAACTCGATACATCATTTGGTCTGCTCTAACGAGCAGAGTTTCAACGTCATATCCAACTTTTTGCGAAGTGCTTACACCAATACTAGCACCTACACTTACTGCAATTTCATCGCTAATTTCGATTGGGCGTGTAAACGCATTTTCCATATCACTGAGTATATTAGGTAAAACATCCAACTGTTCTAAAACGGTTGCAACAATAAACTCATCACCTCCCCAGCGTGCGACAATGTCATCAGGTCTTGTGACACCTCTTAGTCGTAAGCTCAATTCTTTAAGAACAATGTCACCAGCTTCATGCCCATACTCATCATTAACAATTTTAAAGTCATTGAGATCAAGCCATATCATTACTAAATGGTAGCCATTTTCTTTCGCCATTCCGTTTAGAGCTTCAAACTGAACTTCTGCACCACGTCGATTAAATATTCCTGTTAGTGCGTCATGTGTCGCGTTGTAAACGAACGTTTTTTCTTTGCGTGCTCGATCAGAAATATCGTAAACAACTAGCTCGACAAATTTTTCTGATTCATCTTTCTGGTGATGTTCAACATGTGAAAAAAGCACACGTAACCAAACATCATCTTTATCCTTGAGTCGAAGATCTTGAAATGAACTGTTGCCCTCGTTACGAACTTGGTTGATCAAAAATACAAACTCTTCTTTATCGTCAAAAAGTTGAGGCAAATAAATCAAATCAGCATCAGTAGCTCGGTATTGAAGAGTCGTTTTAAATGAACGATTCGATAAATAAACTTGATCCCTTTCATTTATCAAAGCAATACCTGCATGTGAGTATTCGAAAATAATTCTGAACTGGCGCTCTAGCTTAATAATCTGTTGACTTTGTTCCGCTTGACTACGATAAAAACTAGATATTCTGTTCATCAAATTATTGGTATTTTCAGCAAGAAAACCAATTTCATCATTTGAGCGTACATGTATTTCTTTTTCTGATTGAACTCCATCTACAGGAGCATTTCGGATCTGTTCTAGTAGTTCATTGAGTGGCTGGGTAACAACGAAACGAATAAGAATATACACACACAGCAGGATAAGAATTAGCAATGATGATTGCCAAATCACTAAAGATATCCCCTTGTCCTGAGCGTTATCGTTAATATATGAATAATCTAGGAAAAGCTCTAATTTCCCAACTTCGGTTTGACTAAATGGCGGCGTAATAATTTCAACGATATTACTTGTCGAATTTGGAATATTGCCAGCAATAAACTGTGAGTTATCAGAAATACTGAAGCGTACGGCCTTTACTTCTGGATTTTGCGATAAACTTGAAACGATCTCAGACGCCAGAGATTTATCTGACAAGTAAGCAGCCATCGATGCATTGTACTTAACCATATCTACTAGCCTGTTTACTCTTTGCTCAGCAGATCTCTGTGATTCCTCAAAAGTGTATTGATAGCTTATGAAACTTGTAACGGGTATAAAAAAGATGGCAACTAAGACAATACCGGCCATCAACTTGAATCCGATTCGACTTTTAATCCATTGATATAACGAAAACCGTTTTAACACCGTCATTCAGTTCTCCAATTGAAGCCTTAGATATATATCCAATTGCATTTGCATTATCAGCAACTAACTTAACAATATCTTGCTCTTTAGGTACAGGCATAGGTGGCGTAGCTCTGCCACTAAACATTAATCGAGCCCAATATGCGTTTACTTCTGGCAAGGACATGTGAACTAGGGATTGGTAGAAGTCTTCTCTAACGTCTGATGAACTAGGTGCATCAAGTTTTACGACAGCATCACCTGATGGAAAGTAAGGCGATCGCCCCATAAACAAATCTATAATTTGCTGTTTTGATATAGAGTTCAGTGGATTATCTCTATTCACGATCACGAGCAGATCTTGCCCCCACCCTTTGATTGGAGTGCAAAGCAATATCATGATGAGTAAGACAAAATACTTTTTCATATGCATCAAAATATAAAGCTCATGCCAATACTAAATATATTTACCTGCTCGTCACTGGTCACGGTGTCACCATCCCACAGCAAATCTTTGTTTGCCGACACCCAGCTTCTATCCCACTGACCTTTTAATGCAATATTAGTTGCTATATCCCATCGAGCACCAATGGACAGTGTGCTTTGTTCAAAGTCTGCGGAATTGAGACCGTTCTGAATGTACGTTCGGTATAACGCTGGAAGTTGTTCACTTGCAGATTGAGGTGAATGAGTCGTACGTGTGTGAGACAAAAGCCCGTACAAAGCAAAATCATTTACACGCTTAACCAAACCAGTGTAAGCGGCAACCGATGGGAGAACGAGAGACATGTCCGTATCCATATATGACACCTCCGTTAACCACTTCCAGCCCATATATCGATATTCGAAACCAGTTGCATAATAATCAATTGGCGAATTGGTGCTATCTAGTTGACGTAAAGTCTCGCTCACACCAGGAACTAATATATAAGCTTCGAGTAAACTCCTTATAGGGTCTAGACCCGATTGCGTGGCAGACTCTATCTCTGTTCGAGCATATGCAGCTCTATATATGAACCCTCCATTCTCATATCGAATCGCTGCTCCAGCAAACGGGACAAGATCAAAGTCAGACTCACTTGTTTTGTACTTAAACGAGCTTCCTGAGCGGCCATAAAAAACTTTGGCGGCAATATGCCCTTCTGACAATGAATAACGATATAAGAGTTCTGCTCCATCAAAATGGTAGAAAGGTATTGCACCGTAGAAATCAACAGGAGGTCTTACCCAATCATAGGAATACCCTATATTGCCAACGTCGCCAATCAGCGTTAAATCACTACCGATTCTACCGATACGTAAATTCCATGCATTATTAAAGTCGTAGCTTAAATTCGCCCAAGAGATCGATTCATCGAGACTATTGTTGATTCTATCTTTACCAACAACTTGTACTGATGCTTTGAGCGCATCGGTAAATTGAACATCTGCCTGTAAACCTAGTAATGAATCTTGAGTTAAACTGAATTCTCTAGCTTTACCTTCTTGAGTCATGTCTCTTCGATAAGCTAACGATTCAGAGTCAGAATATACCCCACCAAGAGTTCCAAACCCTCTTAGCTCAACCATATCAGTAGCAGAGTAACCTATTGACGGAAGGAAAATTATCCCTATCAATACTCTCCATACTTTAAACTTCATGGCTATTCCCTTCCTTAGAGATTGGCGAATCCCACAAACTTAATTCTTTAAGCAATCAATGAGCCATAGTTCTATAACATGCAGCAATACTACATTAGTTTAATGGAATATAAATAGAGCATAAGTCATATAGTAGAAAAGTTTGATTTTTATTATCCAACTAAGAACTTCTCTTAAACATCAAATTACTAGCATTAGGGACTTCTTATATTTATCCGCTAGCATCCTACAGTATGCGCATTAATATTTATTATTTATTATTTATTATTTATTATCAAATAGTTATGATATCACCATTGGCCAGAAATAGGATTTCACTACATGAATCGATTGATAAAAGAAAAATCCTAAGACGCATTTTTCTAAAAATAATGTCCATTTTAGTCAACAACTAATGAAGCTTTTCAACTTTTAAAAGCATTACTTTTGGCATTATATAAAACAGCCGCTATCTTCAACTTGCGCAGACATGGGAAAATACAACTAGCTGATTTTCTTGAACAGTAGAAACGAAAAAAGACGTCCTAAGACGTCTTTTTCTAGAATTTGGCGGTGAGCAAGAGATTCGAACTCTCGATACGTTGCCGTATACACACTTTCCAGGCGTGCTCCTTAAGCCACTCGGACAACTCACCGGAGGTTAACCTTAACGGCTAACGAGGCGCTAATTTAATGATTCAGTTATTGATCGTCAAGGAAAAAACCCAAAAAAAGCGTCCTAAATAAGTTATTTGCTTACTAATTGGCTAAATTGGATATTTTACCTGCATTTGCGTTTTGATCTGCTGATTGAATCACATCGCCTGATAATAACCAGGTACTTTAAACCAGCGACGGCACATATCTAAAAAGTAACCGTAAATCACACCCATTCCACAAGACACAACAGCATTACTCGCAACAGCAGTCATGATTTGGTCCGTTGATGCACCAACAGTGAATAAGATAGCGGCATAAACAGGTGATTGGAACAAAACATAAGCAACCAGATCGGACACGTTTTTCATCATACTGGTTTCTGAAATACGGCGACCTTGTCTAAGCATAAAATCTCGAAAAATACCGTAAGGCCAAGCAATAGCGATATTGACAGGAATAGACAACGTTCGCGAAGCCAGAGATTGCTCGAATGTCATTTGAGAAATGAAGATTTCAATAATCATTCCCGACACAAAACAAAAAACGACCATAGCAAATGTGTCCGCAGCAGCATGACGTATACAAAAAGGGCCACGAGCTTTCATTTATGTCCTCACAAGATAATAAACTGCAAAATTAGCACTCTCATAACACATATCACCACCATAAAAAGATCAGGCAGTTAATGGCGCCATTAGAACACAACTCATATAGTTTTTGATCTCGTATTTTTAATTAGTTATTGAATAAACAACCATAAATGAAATGCAAAGTAGCATCTCTCTCTTATTTCACACTGTTATAACAAATGATTATTCTATGCTTTGAGGGTCTAGAAGTTAAACCTAGCGCTGTCTTTTGTGTTCAATAATCAGACAGCAGTACGGTTAACAAATCGACAGATGATTTTGGAGGTAGCTCACCCTCTTCCAAGTGCGCTTTCACAGTTTTAAGTGCCGAAACTAACTGACTTTCGGAAGGTAACTCTAAAGATTCTTCTAATATCTCAATAATGTCCAAAGCCTCACCTAATGCTTTGTTTTCTATTGCTATATAGAACTTAACCAACATCTCTTCAGCGTTTCCGCTAAAAGCCAATTTGGGCATTTCTGAATGGTATTGATAGAGTTTGTTGATGTGATTATAGAGCGCATCATCTAGCTCAGCTTCATTGATTGGTTTGGCAACGATGGAATCAGCTCCTGCATTTAAAAGACCTTCTCTTGTCTCTTTAAATACATCTGCCGTACACCCAAGAATCAGCACTCGAGATTGAGGGCTGCCAAGGTGGCGTATCGCCTGAATCGCTTCTACACCATCTTTAACAGGCATGTGGTTATCCATTAGAACAAGGTCAAACTGCCCACTTGCAACGGCTTGAATAGCTAGATCCCCGTTTTCGACGCATTCACACTCGAAGCCTTTGTTCTTCATAAAAGTTTCGATGATCATTGTATTGGTTCGGTTGTCTTCCACTATCAGCACTTTCAGCCCCGCATAACTTAAATGACGAGATTGATTGTTTTCGTGTGTCTCTGGATCGCCAACATCTATCTTTAGGTTTACTTGAAAGCTAGTGCCAATATCGACCTTACTGTTTACCGAAACGGTTCCGTCCATAAGTTCGGCAATCTGCTTAACAATGGCCAAACCTAAACCTGTACCCCCAAATCTGCGTGTTGTTGACGACTCCGCCTGTTCAAAGGGGCGGAAGATTTTTTCCTGTGCTGCTTTTTCTATTCCTATACCAGTATCTCGTACTCGGATACTTAAATAGAGCTGGCCATCGAGTTTCACTTCGCTAAAGAAAACTTCCACTAAGCCGCGAGAAGTAAATTTCACTGCATTGTTCAACAAGTTAAACAAGATCTGGCGAATACGAGCTTTGTCAGAATTGTACCAACGGTTCGCTGGTACTTCGGAATAGACTTTAAATTGCAGCCCTTTCTCATGGCACAAAGATGAGTACACACTGGTAACACTGCCAATAATGAATTCGAGTGGGAATTTGGTGTAATCAAGCTCCATATGCCCTTGCTCAAACTTAGAAAAGTCGAGCATCTCGTTAAGCAACGTCATCATATGTTCACCAGACTCATAAAGGCTCTTCAGTTGCTTACGCTGCTGTGGTTTTAAGTCTCCGCGAAGAAGAATCTGCGCCATACCCAAAACCCCATTCATCGGCGTGCGAATCTCATGGGATAAAGTTGCAAGGAAAATACTTTTTGATTTGGTTGAAGCCTGCGCTTTAACTTTCTCGGCTTCCAAATAGATGGTTTTCTGATTAAAGGTATCAATCAAATAACGGATTTCGTCATGACTGTTGTATGGGATATCAATAATCCCACCTTCTTTAGAGTCATCTACTTTCTGCGCAATGAGAGCAATCGGGTTTATCAAATAACGGTTAAGTAAGTAGTAACCGAACATCAAGCAGAAGAGTAAGAGCGGAATAATGCCTTTTTCTACACTCATCACTAAGTCGAAGACATCTTCATCAACCAAACGACGAGAGTTCACAACGTCGAGTTTCCAGTCAAAATCGCCGAACGTGTATTTGCTGACATATGCACCATCACGCAACCGGAAATTATGCTCTGTGATGTTAGAACCATAAGAGTCTCTTAGCGATACGCCAAGGTCGTAGCGTTCAGCATGACGAGATATCAAAGCAGTTAAGCTTTGCAGTGACAAATCGACCGTTGCTACACCTGCAAATTCACCATTCACGTAATACGGAGAGGTTACCGTTATCATCTGAATTTGGGTGAAGGAATCGACATAAACGGGTGACCAGAATACTTTGCCACTCGGCTCTTCCATACCAGATACGTACCAGACTTCACTATCGTACCCTCCGGCTTCAGGATTATTCCACGAATAGAGCTGATCGACTTGACCATCTGTAGCTCGGTTAAAGAACAGTCCACTGTATTTAACATTAGGGTCAACGCTGTACGGCTTTGGCCAAATGCCGCCACTGATAACTACATCATCTACAGTAGAAAATATAGAACGAAGCATACGAGAAGCTTCTTCTTGATTTTCAGAAGCCTGAGCAATACTAACGATGCTTTGAAGAACACCCACGGAGCGATTAAGCGGATCTAATACTTGTGAAGAGAGAAGCTCAGCACGTACATCCAAGTACTGCTTCAGCTCCTTTCTGAAAGGAGAATCGACGGCCAAATAAGTCAATGAGCCGATTGTGGCTAGGAAAAAGCACAAATACACGATGAGAGCCAAAATACTTTTGCGCTTTAATGATGAACGTATTTCCATAAGCCTTTGATAAAATATCCTTTTGTAACAGTATAGTGAAAATATATTGAAATTTATCCGCTCGTGACTGCAAATATTACTCTAAACCGCATTTTATGTACTAAAAAACTGTTTTTGCTGCAAACTCGCATCAATTAGCTGTTAAGGGTAAGATAGCGCTAATTTTTCGCAGTAAAGTATGGAACCTTATTTTGACCTTACACGATATCCTTACCCTACCTGAGTTAGAAGATAAGTTGCTTAACGAAGCTAAGTCGCGTGGTTTTGTTGCTGCTATGGCATGCGCCCCAAATATTCTTCCGCCGCAAGAATGGCTACCGTTCCTTTGGGGTGGCGAAGAAGTCGCTCCATTTAGCGATGGCGAACAGCTAGAAACATATATCCAGCACATTATCGATATGTGGAACCAATATCGTTCGTCTTTCCTTGAGGGAACATGGGTTTGGCCGGAAGGTTATGAGCTTGATGAAGAAGAGATCGTTAATGATTCTGTGCGTGATTTTTGTGAAGGGGTACTGCAAGGCTGGCAGTTAGCACGCGATGACTGGGAAGTTCTAATGCCTGAAGAGAGTCAAGACAATGCCTTACTCGGCGGTGTGCTTCTATCACTTAGTATGCTCTACGATCCTGAAACAGCCCTGACAACATTAAGTGAACAAGGAATGACAGGTTTAGATCAGTTTGAAGAAATCTATGCTGCAATACCTGTAATGCTATGCGGGTTAACGCAACGCGGTGTCACTCTCGCAGAAGATCAATAATATCGACGATAAGTTAAAGACAAAGAAGCCAGCATTTGCTGGCTTCTTTCATCTTAAATGGGCAGATTAAGCATTGCCTTTCACTTTTATATTCAGCTGCTCTGCAAAATCTAGCATTCGATTAAGAGGGATAAGAGATTTTACACGTAGCTCTTCATCAACGAATATCTCGTGCTCTCTCCCACCGTCTTTTAACGCTTTCTCAATCGCTTTCAAACCGTTCATCGCCATCCACGGGCAATGTGCGCAGCTACGACACGTTGCTCCCGCTCCGGCGGTTGGTGCTTCAATCAGTTCTTTTTCAGGCACCAATTGCTGCATTTTAAAGAAGATCCCTTTATCAGTTGCAACAATCATTTTCTGATGTGGAAGCTCTTTGGCTGCTTTGATTAATTGGCTCGTAGAACCTACAGCATCAGCCAACTCTACAACACTTGATGGTGATTCAGGATGAACTAGTATGGCCGCCTCTGGGTAAAGGTTTTTCATTTTCTTCAGTGCGTCGGCTGAAAACTCATCGTGCACCACGCACTCACCTTGCCAAAGCAGCATATCTGCGCCAGTTTTCTGAGCAATGTAAGAACCCAAATGACGGTCTGGTCCCCAAATAATTTTCTTATCTTCAGATTCAAGCTGTTCAACGATTTCTAATGCGATACTTGAAGTCACAACCCAATCAGCGCGAGCTTTAACCGCAGCTGAAGTATTGGCATAAACCACAACAGTGTGGTCTGGATGTGCATCGCAGAACTCTGAGAATTTATCGGCTGGGCAACCAAGGTCAAGTGAACACTCTGCATCTAAGGTTGGCATTAAAATACGTTTTTCGGGCGTCAAAATTTTTGCAGACTCACCCATAAATCGTACGCCAGCAATAATCAGAGTGCTTGCTGGATGACGATTACCAAACTTAGCCATTTCCAAAGAGTCACCGACAAATCCGCCAGTCTCTTCTGCTAGTGCTTGAATTTCGGGATCAGTGTAATAGTGAGCAATCAGCACTGCATCTTTCTCTTTCAGCAACTGTTTAATGCTCGCAAGGTAGGTTTGCTTCTCTTCGGCCGATAACGGAATCGGTTTTGGAGGGAATGGGTAAACCGTGTCAATTTTATCTAATATATGGCTCATTGCTCATGCTCTATGCAACTTCCTTTAGTCCGCGCATTGTACACCGACATAGATTAGATAGGCAAAAATGATTCCTTTGCTGGATGATTGTTGAGCTTCTAGTAATTGGTCGAATTAAACATGAATGACCAATAAAAAAGGCTGCCTTTTGGCAACCTCTTTTCAATCATTTACTTATTATTACTTCAGATTTTCACTTGCGACTTTCGCAGATGCACTGGTTGGGTACTCATCAACGACCTGCTGATAGTACTTTTTAGCCTGAGCGTCATTGTTATTGCGCTTAGCTATGTCACCTAGCTTCACTAAAGCATCCGCACGCTTGTTGGAATCTTTGTAGGAAACCACAGCAGCAAAACTGGTGACGGCTTCTTTATCTTGCTTTTTCGCGAAGTAAAGTTGGCCAAGCCAGTAATGAGCGTTAGGTGCAAAGTTGGAGTTTGGATAGTCTTTTTGGAACTGTTGAAAAGCGGCTATCGCTCCAGCGTAGTCACGTTTCTTTAGAATTAGGTCCACGGCATTTTGGTAAGCCGCTTGCTCGTCTGCATCACTGCTAAATGTGCCTTGTGGTACATCGTCATCGTTCGACGCAGCTACAGCAGGTGCTGGTTTTTTAACTTCACCACGGACACGGTCAAGCTCAACAAACAACTCCCTTTGGCGTTGTAACATCTGCTGCATGTCGTAGTTGTTCTTTTCTATCTGCCCACGTAATTCATTAATTTCGAGAGCCATGTTGTCTAGCTGTTGCTGCATCTGCACTTGAAGACGTGCACGATTTTCAAGCAGACGTTCTAATCGCTGGATTTCAGATTCTGAAGACGCAGAACGAGTGGATGACGCTTGGCTAGATGAATTATTGCTGAGATCAGATACTGGAGCTGGTGCAGCGAACGAGCTGTTCGCTGCACTTGCCAGTAACGTAAGCGTGATCACGCGCTTTAAGTTACTGAACATGAGGTTCTTTCCCGAATTAGTATACTAGAACTGCGCGGCGGTTCTTCGCGTATACTTCGTCAGATTGGCCAAGAAGAAGAGGTTTTTCTTCGCCGTAGCTAACGATAGAGATTTGGTCAGCTTGAACACCTAGAGCTTCTAGGTATTTAGCAACTGCTTGTGCACGACGCTCACCAAGTGCGATGTTGTACTCTGGAGTACCGCGCTCATCAGCGTGACCTTCGATAGTTACTTTTAGGCTAGGCATTTTGGTTAGGTAAGCCGCGTGTGCTGCTAGCATTTCTTCGTAATCGCCAGCGATAGTTGCGTTGTCGAATGCGAAGTAAATTGTTGATGTTTCACGTAGAGCTTGTTCTTTAAGCTCTTGCTCAGAAAGCTGACCGTTTTGATCCATTGGAGAAACAACTGTTGTATCAACTTGGTTAGCTGAACCTGAAGTTGATTGGTTAGTTGTTTCTGAACCAGCGTTGCTTGCTGCGTCTTCGCTTGAACTACAAGCAGTCACTGCTAGAACTGGTAGCGCAATTAGTAGCCCTTTAAGAACTTTATTAAGTTGCATCTTGTTTTTTCCTTTATTTTGTATTTTTCGCTATAAGAACGGAGACCAGGCAGGAGCGCGTACACGTCCGTTGGTTGCCGGTAATCTAGCTTTAAATCTTCCGTCTATTGAGACCATCGACAATACGTTGGTCTTGTTGTAGATGGAACTGTATATAACCATACCACCATTCGGCGCAATACTTGGAGACTCATCAAGCAAAGTTTTTGTAAGAACTTGTACTGACCCCGTTTCCAAATCTTGTTTTGCCAAATTAAACCCAGAGTTTGAACGATTCACCATTACGAGGAATCGACCATCGGGAGTAATCTGACCGCCTAAATTTTGGCTGCCCTGCCAAGTCAAACGCGTCGTCGCACGGTCTGACAAATTTACTTGATATATCTGAGGTTTACCACCCCGATCTGATGTAAATATGAGCGATTTACCATTCGGATGCCAAAATGGCTCCGTGTTATTTGAGCGACCACTCGTTATTTCAGTCAGCTTACGAGATGCCAGATCTAAGGTATACACTTGTAGACTGCCTGTTTTAGACAGTACTAACGCCAACTGTTTTCCGTCAGGAGAAAATTTTGGCGCCCCATTGTGACGTGGGTATGAGGTCACTTTTTCACGAGTTCCCGTATAAATGTTCATCAGATAGATTTCTGCCTGACCATTTTGGAAACTTACGTAAGCAAGTGTTTTTCCATCAGGAGACCACGAAGGAGACATGAGAGGCTGCTTTGAACGCAGAACCAGTCTTTCGTTGTAACCGTCATAATCCGCAACGCGTAGCTGATATGGGTATTGGTCTTTGTCGTTCACTACCACATAGGCAATACGAGTTAAAAATGCGCCTTTTTCACCTGTTAGTTGTTCATATACAAGATCAGAAATACGATGTGCATATTCACGAAGTCGGTTCGCTGGTACAGTAGCGACCTTGTTGAACAACACATGATCTTTAGAAAGCACCAGTTGCCCATCTGAACTTAATGTCTTGCTCTGTCCTTGAGTCAGTTGCCCACGAACAACATCAACCAGTTGGTAGCTAATAGCATAGTTACCATCGGCGTTTTGCGTAATAGAGCCAGTTAGTAAAGCATCAACACCAACACCCGTCCAAGCGTCGAATTTCACCTGAGCTTCAGTGTACGGTGTTTGTGGCATTTTGCTTGTAGGAATCGGGCTGAATTTCCCACTTCTTTGTAAGTCTGATGAAATAACCGCCGAAACATCTTGAGGTAACGGGGCTGAACCTTCCCATTTAAACGGAACAATGGCAATTGGACGCGCAGAGTTGATACCGTCAGTGATGATCAGTTCCAATGCTGCGTTCGCGTAATGCACGCTACTTGTGATGACAAGTACACATCCTAAAATCAATCGCTTTAACACAAGCTATATCCTTTTTACTCTGGTACTACTGTTAAATTAATATTCTTGAGCTTATTAACAACGTCTGGCTCATCTTTAGGTAAAGGGAAAGACCCTACCTGTGCGATAGCACGTTTGGTTGCTGAACATAAACGAGAATCACCACCTAAAACAGAAACATCACCCACAATGGCTCCGGTTCCTGTAGGGATAAGCCGCAGATTCACTTTACATTCTTTGCCTTTAAAGCTGTCTTCTATCAGCAAGTTTTGCTGAATCAACTGAGTGTAAATTGCACCCCAACGCATAGATTCATCCGAAACGTACTGAGAACGAGCAGAGGAGTTCTGTTCAGCTTCAGTTTCTAGGCCAGAAAATATGCTGTTCAACGCTTTCTCTTGCTCTTTACGCTCACGTTCTAATTTCTCTAAGCGTTCTTTCTCTTGTCTTGCTTTTTCAGCCGCTTCTTTTGCAGCTTTTTCCTTCGCTATACGTTCTTGCTCTGCTTTTTCAGCCGCTTCACGCTCACGGCGCGCTTTTTCTTGGGATTCTTGAGCTGCTTTTTCTTTCGCTAGACGTTCTTGCTCAGCTTTTGCCGCTGCAGCTTCTTTTGCAACACGTTCAGCTTCAGCTTTCTTTGCAGCTTCTTCTTTCGTTTTACGCTCAGCTTCTGCTTTCGCAGCCTGTTCTTTGGCTACTCGCGCTTTTTCAGCAGCAACTTTTTGTTGCTCCTCTTGTTCCTGACGTCGTTTTTCTGCTTCTCGAGTAGCTTTCGCTTCTTTTACTTGCTGCTCTTTCAGCTTACGAATTCGTTCTTCTTCAGCTTTGCGGTTCTTCTCTAGTTGCTCACTTTCTCTACGCAGCTTATCCAGACGCTCTTGCTCTTTCTTTGAAGCCGCTTCTCGCTGGCTACGAATTTTATCCGCTTGTTGCTTCACTAGATTAGGGTCGATAACTATAGCTTGCACCATTTGGCCTGAAGGCTCAGGTTTAGACATAGTGAAGTCAGTACCCCAAAGTAATGCGGCAATCAAAATCGCATGAAGACCGACAGATATTGCTACCGGCTTGCTATATGAACTTTTTCTCGACTTATGATCTTTCATGAACGATGTTAAGCCTATTCCTTGATGTCCGTTAACAACCCAACTTTTGGTATACCGGCTCGGCTTAACTCATCTAACACAAGTACCACCTCTGCATACGGAGTCGCAGCATCACCACCCACGGCTACCGGAGAATTTGGCTTTATTGATAGCTCCGCTTTCACTCGCACGATAATGTCTTGTAGCGACAAACCTCGCTGAACTTCTTCATCGTTTACACTTAACCCTAAGTTACCTTCTTTATCTATTTCAACAATGATAAAGCTTGCATCACTATCACCCGCCATATCAGATGCAGGTTTCGCAGTTGACGTTTTAGGGAGCTCTACATCTACGCCTTGTGTCACAAACGGCGATGTCACCATAAAGATGATCAACAACACCAACATAACGTCGATATAAGGTACAACGTTGATTTCGGCAGTGAGTTTACGCTTTTTTGGCTGATACCCGGCCATTGATTATTCCCTACCCGCCATTGCTTGACGATGTAAAATACTATGGAATTCTTCAGAAAACGTTGCGTATGAGTGCTCTAGCTTACCAACAGTATTACTTAAACGGTTATATGCCATTACTGCTGGAATCGCAGCAAATAGGCCCATAGCTGTTGCAACCAGCGCTTCTGCGATGCCCGGTGCAACCATTGCTAATGTCGCCTGTTTTACCGCACCTAAAGCAATAAACGCATGCATGATACCCCAAACAGTACCGAACAAACCGATATACGGGCTGATAGAACCAACCGTTGCTAAAAATGGTAGGTTTGTTTCTAACTCTTCTACTTCGCGAGCTACAGACACGCGCATTGCTCGACCAGTCCCTTCCATCACGAAGTCGGGAGAATCGGCATTAGTTTTACGTAGACGAGCGAACTCAGTGAAACCTGAGTAGAAGATCTCTTCTGTACCCATGATTTCATCTTTACGTTTTTTCACATCTTGATAGAGAACTGCTAAGTCTGTGCCCGACCAAAACTTATCTTCAAATGCTTCCGCATCTCTTGTGGCTTGCGACAAAACTTTGTAGCGCTTAATGATCATCGCCCATGAAACAATCGACATTCCCAGAAGAATAAGCATGACCATTTTTACTAACAAGCTGGCCTGAAGGAATAGGTCAAGAATTGAAATATCAGCGTGCACTGTGGGTTAACTCCGAAATAATTAATTGAGGCATGGCCTTAGGTCTCATCTTCTCATTGTCGATACATGCTACCTTAACTATTGCTTTACACAACACCTTGTTATCAGGATTGACGAGCTCCTGACAGAATATTAGCGATGCTTTCTTAAGTTCTGAAATAGTTGTAACGACGTTGAGCTGGTCATCCAATCGAGCACCTTGAATAAAATCAATGTCGGCATGTCTGACAACAAAACCAATGCGTTGTTCCAATAAAACCTGTTGAGATACACCGATTGCACGCAACATCTCAGTGCGGGCTCTTTCAAAGAATTTGAGGTAGTTCGAATGGTATACGACACCACCTGCATCAGTGTCTTCGTAATAAATGGTAATTGGCCAATGAAACGCTTTCATAGTTTTGGAATACGTGATTTACCGAATGAGGTTTTACTATAACGCAACTCATTGTCGATAGTACAAGGGGGAATGAGGTATTTCGTAACAGAGTGTCAAAAAAATTAGCGCTACCTCAAAGAGAAAGCGCCAATTCGTTTATTTCTTCACCAATTGCAATTTCAATCACTTAAGCGAGAAGTCTAATCCCAGTGAATACCAGC
Organism: Vibrio sp. HM8-C; assembly: GCF_058630515.1. Lineage (NCBI taxonomy): Bacteria > Pseudomonadati > Pseudomonadota > Gammaproteobacteria > Vibrionales > Vibrionaceae > Vibrio > Vibrio sp. HM8-C. The sequence continues at coordinate 447,740 of NZ_JBMMKS010000001.1, read as the reverse complement.
AATATAGGAAGTGAAATGTATGGGCTAAACAATAGCTGCCAAACCCAGAAACGCGGTTTAAACCCTACGCCAAACACCATACTTGAGCACATTGCCCAAATAATTAGTGGAGATACGATGGCATTAAAACCACCGATGCTGTCGGCGTAAGATTCTGGGTTCCACATGATGGTAAACAAATGATAGAAACCCAGAACTAAAGATAAAGCCTTAAATAAGGCTTTATCTAATGGAGAGTGGAACTTGGCAACCTGAGTCGACAAGTTATTCACTATCTTTATCCATCATTTCAGTGTGCTCTAACCAAAGAGCATTGATGATGCCAAATGCACAAGCGAGTAATACGCCTAAAATCCATGCAAAGTACCACATAATTGTTGCTCCTTAGTAAAGTGAGTTCTTGTTTTCTTCAATAAACTTGTTATCAAGACGACCAAACATCTTGTAGTAAGTCCATGAAGTGTAAGCCAGAATGATTGGTACCATTACGAATGCAACACCCGTCATTAGATTTAGAGTCAGTTCACTTGATGTAGAATCCCACATCGTTAGGCTGCTCTTAGGATCTAAACTAGATGGCATAACGAATGGGAACATTGCTAAGCCTGCAGTAAAGATAACGCCAGCGTTACCTAAGCTTGAAGCTAGAAACGCGAAACCACCTTTTTCAAAACGTGAAGCCAACGCTGCAAGTAGAGGCATTGCCACACCAAGAGCAGGCGCAGCCCACATTAGTGGATATTGCTCGAAGTTATGCATCCAAGCACCCACTTCGCGAACGACTTCTTTGTTTAGTGGATTAGATACCGCATTGCCATCAATGCCACCAGCAATAACGTAGCCTTCAATACCCTGAACCCAGAAACCCGCCGCAATAAATGCAACAGTAGTTAGAAGACCCATTAGCTGTGCAACACCACGAGCACGTGCATGCACTGCATCAGTCGTCTTCATTTGTAACCAAGAGGCACCTTGAAGCAGGATCATAAATAAGCTCACTAGACCACACAGAAGTGCAAACGGGTTTAGTAAACCAAAGAATGAGCCATGGTAAGTAGGCATCAGGAATTCATTCAGTTGGAATGGTACGCCTTGTAGCAAGTTACCAAATGCCACACCAAAAATGATTGGTGGAACAAAACCACTGATTGAAATACAGATATCCCACGCGTTACGCCATTTTGGTTCTTCGATTTTTGAGCGGTAATCAAGGCCAAGTGGACGTAACCAAAGTGCTGCTAATGTCACGATCATCGCTAGGTAGAAACCTGAAAATGACGTCGCGTATACCAAAGGCCACGCAGCAAATAATGCACCACCTGCGGTGATCAACCATACTTGGTTACCATCCCAGTGAGGAGCGATAGAGTTAATCATTACGCGACGTTCATTGTCGCTTTTGCCGATAACTGGGACTAGTGCACCAACACCCATGTCAAAGCCATCTGTAATTGCGAAACCAACCAGCAATACGCCAATAAGTACCCACCAGATTAGTCGCAAGATTTCATAATCAAACATGTCTTATCTCCTTGCTTATGCTTCTACTTGGCGACTAACTTTGTCTTCAACAGAGTTAGCGTCTTGCTCAAAATGGTAACGACCAGTTTTCAGGCTACTAGGACCTTTACGAGCAAATTTCACCATTAGATAAACTTCAGCAATCAGGAATACTGTGTACAGTGCCAAAATCGCGAACAGAGATGTCCAGATTTCACCAGCGCTTAGAGCAGAAGCCGCCACGTTAGTTGGTAAGATTTCACCAACAGCCCACGGTTGACGACCATATTCAGCCACAAACCAACCTGCTTCGATTGCAATCCAAGGCAGAGGAATACTGAATAGCGCTGCTTTAAGTACCCACGGTTTTTGTTCAATTTTTTGACGACACGTTTGTAGGAATGCCATACCAAATACAAACAACATAACAAAGCCGACACCCACCATCACACGGAATGACCAGAATAGAGGCCAAACTGTTGGGATAGAGTCATCTGCCGCTGCTTGAATCTGCTCTTCAGTTGCATCAGTCACTTTGTCAGTGTAACGCTTAAGCAGTAAGCCATAGCCTAGATCATTTTTCACTTCGTCAAATGCAGTCATGTTCTCTGATGATTTATCACCAGCACGAAGCTTTTCTAGAAGCTCATATGCATACATACCGTTGCGGATACGATCTACGTGCTCATCACGAAGGTCGCGCAAGCCTTTTACTTCAGTATCAAGTGAACGCGTCGCGATAATACCCATTACGTATGGGATTTTTACCGCGTAATCCGTATGCATGGTTTCTTGGTTTGGAAGGCCAAACATAGTGAATGCTGCTGGAGCTGGCTCTGTGTGCCATTCTGCTTCAATCGCCGCAAGTTTCACTTTTTGCACTTCGCCTACTTCATAACCAGATTCGTCACCTAGTACGATTACAGACAAAATTGCTGCCATACCAAATGATGAAGCGATAGCAAAAGAACGACGAGCAAACGCAACATCACGTCCTTTTAGTAGGTAGTAAGAACTGATACCTAGAATGAACATTGCACCAGTTGTGTAACCAGAAGCCACTGTGTGAACAAACTTAACCTGAGCAACTGGGTTGAAGACAACTTCCGCAAAGCTCACCATTTCCATACGCATGGTTTCGAAGTTGAATTCAGCACCTACAGGGTTTTGCATCCAGCCGTTAGCGATCAAGATCCATAGTGCTGAGAAGTTTGAGCCTAGTGCCACTAACCACGTAACGGCTAAGTGTTGACGCTTAGTGAGTCGGTCCCATCCAAAGAAGAACAAACCAACAAAGGTAGATTCTAGGAAAAACGCTACTAAGGCTTCGATAGCAAGAGGAGCACCAAAAATGTCGCCTACGTAGTGAGAGTAATAAGACCAGTTGGTACCAAACTGGAATTCCATTGTCAGGCCTGTAGCCACACCCAATGCGAAGTTGATACCGAAAAGCTTACCCCAGAACTTAGTCATGTCCTTGTAGATCTGCTTGTCAGTCATTACATATAGAGACTCCATGATGGCGAGTAAAAACGCCATACCGAGAGTCAATGGAACGAACAAGAAGTGATACATCGCTGTCAGTGCGAACTGCAACCGCGACAGATCAACTACGTCAATCATAGTAACTCCTTTGTGCCGGCTGAATGACACCTTATGACATATTACAACGGCTACGACACCTGTTAACGACAACTCCTATTTGTTGCCAGTTAGCGGCAAGTTGTTGCAATTATGTGCTTTTGTGGTTAGTTAATTGTTAAGTAACAGCTAATATAGCTTGAGCTAATACTACTGAGAAAAAACCTACGTTTCAAAAGATTTATCAGACAAAACCGCCTTGATTTAAATCAAATTAACTGCGTGATTTTTAGTCAACAGCACAACAAAATGACCCAGATCAACGAAAGATGAACTTTATTGTTAGTATTAGGTAAATTTTACCGAGAGAGGTGAGTTTTTGAGAACAAAGGGTTAACAAGATCACAAACTTTGATAACCCTTTATAAAGTTTTGAGATTATTAAAATGTGACATAAATCACAAACATCATGTCTACATTTTAATCAACCAGAATTGTAACTTTATTTTTCTAAACCAAAATGAAGATAAGCACGATCGGTCGCGATACGACCACGAGGCGTTCTTTGTAAATAACCCTGCTGAATTAGATACGGTTCTATAACATCTTCAATGGTATCTTTTTCTTCGCCAATCGCTGCAGCAAGGTTGTCTAACCCTACCGGACCACCAGAAAACTTTTCCATTATAGCTAGAAGAAGCTTTCTATCCATATAGTCAAAGCCTTGGTTGTCAACATCCAGCATATTCAGTGCTTTGTCAGCAGTCTCATCGCAAATATGCCCATTACCTTTGACTTCTGCATAGTCTCGCACTCGGCGTAGCAATCGGTTTGCAATACGAGGGGTCCCTCGTGCACGACGAGCAATTTCCAATGCACCATCGCTATCCATCGACAAACCTAAACAATTAGCACTGCGTTGTACGATGTGTTGTAAGTCTGCAATTTTGTAATATTCGAGCCGCTGGACGATACCAAAGCGATCTCTTAGCGGGGATGTTAATGAGCCAGCACGCGTTGTCGCACCAATAAGCGTAAAGGGTGGCAAATCTATTTTGATGGAGCGAGCTGCAGGACCTTCACCAATCATGATGTCTAGCTGATAGTCTTCCATTGCTGGATAGAGAACCTCTTCAACCATTGGACTTAAACGGTGAATTTCATCAATGAAGAGAACATCGTTCTCTTCTAAGTTGGTAAGTAACGCCGCTAAATCACCTGCCTTTTCCAGAACAGGCCCTGAGGTGGTGCGAATGTTCACTTCCATCTCGTTAGCGACGATATTAGCAAGCGTAGTTTTGCCTAACCCAGGAGGTCCAAATATTAGTAGGTGGTCTAGGGCTTCATTACGCAACTGCGCTGCTTTGATAAAAATATCCATTTGATCACGAACGTGATCCTGACCTTGATAATCGGCCAATTTTTTAGGACGAATCGCACGATCAATCACCTCTTCATCTTTAAATGAAGGGTTCATTGGAGCAATGAGGCGATCTGCTTCAATCATATTTACTTTCCTAACGTCTGCTCTTCGTCATTTTTACTTTATCGATAAAACACAAGGATAAAACACGTTCACATTTAAGCGAACATATTAAACTTTAAACCAGAGTTCTATTACACCATGGCTCTATAAAACCTAAACCATAGACTTGAGTGCTTCACGGATAAGTTGTTCGCTAGTCATACCGGGCTTAGCCACTTGAGAAACTACTTTCGCCGCTTGTGGTGCTTTATAACCTAATGAGAGCAGCGCACTTACAGCTTCCTCTTCTGCACCTTGTTCTTGGCTGTTTGGTCGAGAATCTATCGGTGCGGCATCAGTAGCAGGTGTAAATAAATCGCCAGCTCCCCAACCTTTCAAACGGTCTTTCATTTCAACCACTAAACGTTCAGCCGTCTTCTTACCTACACCTGGAAGTTTAACCAACGTTGAAATATCTTCTCTTTCGACACAAGAAACAAACTGAGAAGCCGTCATACCCGATAAAATCCCCAGTCCCATTTTAGGCCCAACACCGTTGGCTTTAATCACTTCACGGAACAGAGCTCGCTCGCTAACAGTATTAAAACCATAGAGTAACTGAGCATCTTCTCGAACAACAAAGTGAGTATAAATAATTGCTTCTTCTCCAATGTTTGGCAGTTCATAGAAGCAACTCATTGGCATTTGTACTTCATAACCGATACCGCCTACTTCGATGAGTAGTTCAGGTGGTTGCTTTTCTATAAGAGTGCCGCGAAGACGTCCAATCACTTGAGATTCCTTTGGTTGGGAAATTTGCAATGGAAAAGATGATAATAAATAACTGGATATATAGCCAGTAAAACATAGGTAAGGGAAATCTCACTTTCCGGTGACTTCTATACCGTTATTTTGCCCGATATAGATAAAGGGTTAGCGGTAACGACCTTTTCTCGCACCTGTCGCTTTTCCTGCTAAAGCAATTAGCGTTTTATTTGTATTGGCATGACAAATTGCCACCCCCAAAGCGTCGGCAGCATCGGCTTGAGGTTTTGCAGGAAGCTTCAACATTTGCTGAACCATATGCTGCACTTGCGTTTTATCAGCACCACCAGTGCCAACCACCGCTTGTTTTATCAGCCTTGCTGCGTATTCATGCACAGGAAGATCTGCATTCACAGCGGCGACAATCGCACTACCTCTCGCCTGCCCTAGTTTAAGTGCCGAATCCGCATTCTTCGCCATGAATACTTGTTCAATTGCAAACACATCCGGTTGGAATTGAGTGATGATTTCGGTCACGCCTGCATAGATTTGCTTTAAGCGTGTAGGAAGATCTTTCTCTGAGGTACGAATACATCCACTCCCTAAATAGAAGAGGTGTCTGCCTTGTTGTTTGATCACACCATAACCCGTAATACGAGAGCCGGGGTCAATCCCTAAAATAATCGACATTCAGTGCCATTTAAAAATCTGATGAACCTAAAGAATCTAGAAAAGAACTGTTGTACAGATAAAGAACAATAATCTAGATAAAGAAAGTGGGCTTACGCCCACAATCTAAAACGAATTATTTACGACGCCAAGTTGTACCTGCTGGGCCGTCTTCTAAAACGATACCCATCTCGTTTAACTTGTCACGAGCCAAATCTGCATTCGCCCAATCTTTTGCAGCGCGTGAATCGTTACGCAGTTTGATCAGTGCTTCGATTTCCGCAGCTTCATCATCACCCTGATCACCTTTAAGGAATGTTTCTGGGTCTTGATAAAGAATACCAATCACATCTGCTAGTTCACGCATTAATGCACCAAGTGCACTGGCATTCGCCATGTCTTCGTTTTTAAGGCGGTTAACTTCACGCGCCATATCAAACAATACAGAGTAGGCTTCAGGCGTATTGAAGTCATCGTTCATTGCTGCAGTAAAGCGAGTTAGGTACTCTTCACCGCCTGCCGCTGTCGCATTAATATCTAAACCGCGCAACGCTGTGTATAAACGCTCAAGAGAAGCACGAGATTGGTTTAAGTTCTCTTCACTGTAGTTAAGCTGACTGCGGTAATGACCCGACATCAGGAAGTAACGCACTGTTTCTTGATCGTAGTGATTCAATACGTCACGAATAGTGAAGAAGTTACCTAGTGATTTCGACATTTTTTCTCTGTCTACCATCACCATGCCACTGTGCATCCATGTATTAACGTATTGAGTACCGTGTGCACAGCAAGACTGTGCAATTTCATTTTCATGGTGTGGGAACATAAGGTCAGAACCACCACCGTGAATGTCGAAATGATTACCTAAAATTGAAGAGTTCATTGCTGAACATTCGATGTGCCAACCAGGACGGCCTGGACCCCATGGAGATTCCCATGTCGGTTCACCCGGCTTAGACATTTTCCATAGAACGAAATCAAGTGGGCTGCGTTTCGCTGTTTCGATGTCAACACGAGCACCAGCTTGAAGTTGGTCTAGGTCTTGGCGAGACAATTTTCCGTATTCATTGTATTTGCTTACTTCGAACATAACGTCACCGTTGTCCGCAACATAAGCAAAACCACGTTCAATCAAACGCTCTACTAATTCGATGATTTCTTCAATATAAGCGGTTGCACGAGGTTCAACATCAGGACGTTTGATATTTAGCGCATCAAAGTCAGTGTACATTTCTTGAATTAAGCGCTCAGTCAATGAGTCACACGACTCTTTGTTTTCAGATGCGCGCTTAATGATTTTGTCATCGATATCAGTAATGTTACGTACGAATGTAAGATCGTAACCCAAATAACGAAGGTAACGTGCTACCACATCAAATGAAACGAATGTACGGCCATGTCCGATATGACAAAGATCATATATGGTCACTCCACAGACATACATGCCGACTTTACCAGCAGTAATGGGTTTAAATTCCTCTTTCTGTTTTGTTAGTGAGTTATATATTTTCAGCATGATCTTTATCTAATTACCGTTAAAACCAAAATAGTTGTGCAGTATAACAACTCTGTTATCGCTAGGTCATCCATTTGATGTTTTGAATGCGCAAAAAGTTAGGCTAAAATCCTTTATTCATACAAAACAAGCAAAGGTAATGCACATGATCACCCTTCATACAAACTTTGGTGACATTAAAGTTCAGCTGAATACAGAGCAAGCGCCTGAAACTAGCGCAAACTTTTTACAGTACTGTCGTGACGGCTTTTACGACAACACTCTATTCCACCGTGTTATCGATGGCTTCATGATCCAAGGTGGCGGTATGACTTCTGGTCTACGTGAAAAAGAAACTCGCGCACCTATCCGTAACGAAGCAAACAATGGCCTAAGCAACAAAGTAGGTACTCTTGCGATGGCTCGTACTATGGAACCGCACTCTGCAAGTTCTCAATTCTTCATCAACGTGAACAACAATACTTTCCTAGACTTCCGTTCAGAAAGCCTAGACGGTTGGGGTTACTGTGTTTTTGCTGAAGTTGTAGAAGGCATGGACATAGTGAACAAGATTAAAGGCGTAAGCACTGGCTCTTACGGTATGCACCAAGACGTACCATTAGAAGATGTTGTAATCACTGGTACAACAATCGAAGAGTAATCTTTATTAAGCGGAGCGTGAAATACGCTCCGCTGCTTTAATGACCTATTTTATGCATACACTATTTATTTCAGACCTACACCTTACCCCTAAACGTCCTGACATCACCGATTGTTTTATTAGTTTCATGCATGATGAGGCTCCTAAAGCGGACGCACTCTATGTATTGGGCGACCTATTCGATTTTTGGATTGGGGATGATGACCCAACCAACTTTGCTGAACAGATAAAACACGAATTTAAAACTCTGGTGAACAAAGGCGTTCCTGTCTTTTTCTCACACGGAAACCGAGATTTTCTCGTTGGAAAAAGATTTGCTAAGCAGACTGGCGTAACACTTCTTGATGAAGAGCAAGTGATTGACCTTTACGGTGACAAGGCTGTCGTATTGCACGGAGACACACTTTGCACCGAAGATACACGCTATTTAGCGTTTAGAGAAAAAGTTCATAAACCTTGGTTACAGTGGGTATTCAACCGCCTCCCTTTTTTCATCAAAACAAAAATTGTCCGTAAAATCCAAGCAGATACCAGCAGTGACAAAAGCAACAAATCAATGACCATCATGGACGTTACCCCAAGCGAAGTTTTGACAGTTATGGAAAAACATAATGTCGAAATGATGATACATGGCCATACCCATCGCCCGAATATACACAAAATATCCACAAATGATGGTGAAAAAACTCGTATTGTTTTAGGTGATTGGTACACACAGGGATCTATACTTGTGTATTCAAAAGATGGCTATGAGCTGCAAAACAAGAAATTTGTATCATAAAAATGGTGATCGCACTCGCATAGGGATTTGAGTGTGAACGCAAAAAATAAACTTTTTATTGATATAATTACCACACCAAAAATGGAGTTAGGGTGAAGCCTTGAAGTACTCATATATTGCTAGACAACCTATATTAGATTCGGAGCGAAAGACTTTCGGTTACGAGCTTCTATTTAGAGACGGTCCAAAGAATACGTTTCCAGAAATTGATCCTGATAAAGCAACCAGTATGTTGTTATCGGACCATTTCTTATCGACTCATTATCAAACCCTTGGTAATCACGTCGGCTTTGTGAACTTTCCTTATCAGAGCTTAGTGAATCTTGTTCCTACGCTATTTCCCTCGGACAGTTTGGTTGTTGAAGTTTTGGAGGATTGTGAGCCGACGTCTGAGCTTTTGGATGCTATCAAAAAGATGGCTAAACAAGGTTATAGTATTGCCTTGGACGATTTCGTCCCTAGCAAAGACTGGCAACCATTTTTACCCTATATCTCCTATATAAAATTTGATATTCGCATTGTCTCTATTGCCAAAGCTAGCTTGTTCATCAGCAAACTCAAAGGCTCTAAGATTAAGTTTTTGGCAGAGAAAGTAGAAAACTACGAAGAGTTTGAGCAAGCCAAGAAAGCTGGGTTTGAACTGTTCCAAGGTTATTTCTTCAGTAAACCAGAGATTATTCAACGGAAAGCCTTACAGCCAACATTCTTAACGATTGTTCAGTTGTGTAAAGAGATAGCGAAAGAAGAGATGGACTATAAAGAGCTTGAGTCTTTAATTGCTCGCGACCTTTCACTGTCCTACAAACTTCTGACTTTTGTGAATGCTTCATCGATTGTCAGCTCTAAGATCCAATCCTTTAAACAAGCATTGGTGTATCTAGGCGAGCAGCGTCTGAGACAATTTATTTCACTGGTAGCGATTGCATCTACAGATAGTTCTAAACCTAACTATCTATACGGTCTTTCAATTCAGCGAGCCCGTTTTTGTCAATTGGCTTGGAGTAAAAGTCGACAAAGTGGCGACTCAGACCTTGCATTCCTAACAGGTATGTTTTCCCTACTCGATTGTTTGCTGGATCAATCCTTAGAAACGATCGTAGACGTTATTCCTATTGATGAGAGCGTCAAAGCAGCGCTGACTAAAGGCGAAGGTTCACTGGGTAAAATATTATCTCTGTCAAAAGCTTACGAGCACGCTGCTTGGGATCAAGTCTCGACTTTGGCTAGCAGTTTAAACCTCAATGATGCGGTATTAAGTCAATGTTACGATGAAGCTCTGCATTGGAGCGCCGACTTACTACAAGTTGATATCTAGACTTTCTCTATTCACATCCCTAAAATTGGCCTCACTTTGAGGCCATTTTTATACCCAAAACCTTATGAACAATTGCTACTGCGGTCACGCAAAACCGTACTCGGAATGTTGCCAGCCTATCCATCAAGACCACCACAAAGCTAAAACGCCAGAACAGCTAATGAGGGCTCGCTACAGTGCACACGTCGTGGGTTTAGTGGATTTTGTCGTCAGTACTTATCACCCATCCTGCAATGCGGAAAAGGATAGAGAAGCAATCGAGGACTCAGTGAATAGCAATTGGAAGCGCTTGCAGGTGGTAAAAAGTGACAACGGCTTAACTGAAAATGAAGGCTATGTTCACTTTAAAGCTTTTTTAGAAGAACAAGGTAAAGAGCTATGCCTAGAAGAGCGTTCCCGTTTTGTAAAAGAAGACGGCTTGTGGTTCTACATTGATGGTGAGTTTCCCCAGCACAACCAAACTCCTAAACTTGGGCGAAACGATCCTTGTATCTGTGGTAGTGGGAAAAAATATAAGAAATGTTGTGGTTAACGCTAAAACCCTAGCTGTTTAATCATCAGAACCAAAGCAAACGCCAGTCTAAGACTGGCGTTTTAAATTACTCTTGATCAATCATCCAACGGCGGAAAGCTTTACGCTCTTCGGTTGATGACTGCAAATACCAAGCTTTTAGTTGTACGAGATTAGAAGCATCTTGTTCAGGAACTGTACTTGCTTTTACAGCTAACTCCTTAATCTCTCTGTTATCTGCAGCACTATAATAGTTTGCTACTAATTTTTCTAACCCTGCATAAGGGAAGAGAAGCCCTTCATTCGGTGGTAATAGCTCTTGCTTATAGGAAATTTCGCTACCGTTTTGAGTTATTTTCCACTGAGGTTGGCCTGAACGAAAAGCATTTTCAGCTTCTTGATAGCTACGAGCTGTTGGATGATCCAACTTAACCTCATCTCCAGATACAGAAAACTTCACAACATAAGGCGCTGATGTAAATACTTTTGAAGAACTGCCTCGACCAAAATCTTTATCAAGTCGAACAATAACTTCTGTGTCGCCTGCGTCAAGGTGTTGATAACCTATCGATTTTTCTGTTGCTACACCGTTAATATACAGCACAGAAACCCCATGTTCAGGAATTAAAGTGGCTGCGTTTACTGAAAACGCTACACTAGCAGACAACAAAAACCAGTTTTTCATATTTACGTCCTACACAACTGCTCAATTAGTTTCTTGAAGCTTATAATACAAATAACATAAAGCCACCTCTAGGGTGGCTTTACTATAATTACTAATAGGTTTAACTATTAGAATGATGCTTCGATACCGATACCGTAACCTAGCTCAGAATCGTCACCGTTGTTATCACCGATTTCAACGTAAGCATTAGTATTTGGTGCTAGTTTGTAACCAACGTTTGCGAACCAGCCTTTTGAATCTTTATCTTCGTCAGACTTATCAGTTACTGCATAACCAGCACCGAATTTCCATGCATCCATAGTGTAGTCAGCTGCTACTGCGTATGTATCAGCAGAAGTATTGTCAGCCCAATCGTCACCGTAGTAACCAAATTCTAGGTTAACATTTTCGATACCAGCGTAGCGAGCTTCAAATGCGTAAAGTTTGTTAGCATCAGTTGAAGTATCAGCGTCATTTGCAGACTCACCGTAGTAACCAGTAAAGTCGAAACCAGCTACACGCACACCACCACGGATGTCGAAGTTGTGGTCACGAGAGATGTCACCGTTAGTACCGTGTGCGTTTTGGATGTAACCAAGACCGATGTAGTACATACCTTTATCTAGGTCATAACGAACCGCTTCGTTACCGCCAGCGTCGAGATCGCCAATTACAGTAGAAATACCGAAGATTTCATCGCTACCGATACCCATGTCATCAAGTTGGATATCTAGTTTACCGAATTTTAATGAACCGAAATCAGCTGTGTAGAAACCTACATAAGCGTTACCGCCTTTAACACCAGTTGCGTCTGTTCTGTCACCAGCAGCATCTTTGTCTTTGCCGTTAATAACGTTGTTATTATCAGCTTCGTAGCTAACATAACCACCAATTGAGAATTGGTCATTTACAGCGTAACGAGTATCAAAACCTAGGTCAGCATCAGTAACGTTTAGTTTTAGATTGTCGTCTTTCTCTTGTTCTTTAACGTAACGAAATTCAAAGTCACCTTTAAAGTTAACTGTCACGCCATCTTGGTTGTAAACTTCGATAGCTTGTGCTGAACCTGCTGCTGCAAATACAGCTAGTGCTAATAGAGTCTTTTTCATAGTAATCCACTGCCTTTTCTTAAATGTGGGAAATCCTTGTCCGGTTCCCTTTTATTTTTGATGGTAGTGACTAACTCTTCGGTTAGTTCCTACCGCCACTAAATTTCGAGGTTTAGATTGCAAAAGAATATCCTGCGTGTCAAATACTCTAAATTACTCGCATAAAAACAAATAAAAACAAATAAAAACAATATGTTAATCGTAAAAATGAACATTTAGCGACCAAGTTGCATCGAAATATTCATAAAAATGTAAACGTTTCACAAACCATCAAAACAGATTTATATTCTTAATATTAAGTGAAAATTGAACATTTAAAGAATTTAATAAAGTCACAATCAATATTGTTAAGTTTTATATTTTTTATTTTGCAAATTAATTTTAAGTCTCTGATGGTTCAGTTTTTTTTTGTGAAGGAGATCTATATTCCTTTCAAAATGATGCAAAATCGTGAGCTACGTAGGATTTGTAAACTGTGCTAACATGCGATTCCCGTCACGCAGGGCTCGTTATGCTTACAAAAAAAATCCAACAATCGATCCGCAGTAGTTACCAAAACCTGCAAAATCAGCTCGATAATTTCGTTCCTCGTCGAGCACAAAATTTTCTCGTTGCAGAAATTGCAAAAACATTGTGTGGGAGCTATCACAAGTCCAATCGTATGATGGTAGCGGAAGCCGGTACTGGAATTGGCAAATCTCTCGCCTATTTAATGGGTGTAATTCCTGTCGCTGTATCCAATAATCGTAAAGTGGTGATATCAACAGCCACTGTCGCATTACAAGAACAGCTCGTTCATAAAGATTTACCTTTATATAGAAGAATTACTGACCAGCCTTTTACTTTTATTATCGCTAAAGGTCGTCAGCGTTATTGTTGTGCCGAAAAACTAGCCGCAGCCTCAGGATCTGACGGTGCTCAACTCGCTATGTTTGAGAGCAAACCCAAAACCGCCGACATAGAAATGCTTGAAGCAATGTATAGCGCTTTAAGCGCAAACAAATGGGATGGAGACAGAGATTCTTGGTCAGAAACAGTCAGTGACGAAATCTGGAACTCAATTGTCAGTGATAAGCATACGTGTAATGGCAGTTTCCCCGCACACAGAGATTGTCCCTTCCAGAAAGCTCGCTCAGAACTCGATAAAGCCGATGTGATTATCGCCAACCACAGCTTAGTTATGGCAGACGCAGACTTAGGCGGCGGAATTATCCTTCCCGAACCTGAAAACACCATTTATGTCTTCGATGAAGCACACCACTTACCGCATGTTGCTAGAGACCATGCTTCAGCTGCTACATCGTTAAAAGGTGCTGCCACTTGGTTAGAAAGTCTCAATCGTTCATTGGTAAAACTGAGTAATCTTGCCGATGCTAAGCGAGCAGCACGATTTGTTGATGAAGCGCAAACGGCTATCCAAGAACTGATACCAAGCTTGAACAAACTTCCACAGCAGTTTGATCCCGCGTCGTTTGAAGAAAACATCTACCGCTTCGAACATGGTGAACTACCACAATGGCTCGAAGAAGAATCAAAGCACTTAAAGCGTCAGAGCCAAAAAGCGAATCAAAGCGTGTCTAAAATTGCCGACTTAATTGCTGAAAAAGTGAAGGAAGGAGAGCTTGCTACGCGCTTAGCCGAACCAGCACTTACTGAGCTTGGTTTTTACATTCAGCGTTTAGATAACTTGTACCAAGTTTGGAATTTAATGGCGGAGCCTAAACGAGAAAAAGGTGCACCGTTAGCTCGTTGGCTACAAACACATACTGAGCGAGAAGGCGATTTTACCGTTCATGTGTCTCCACTTGAGATTGGCTGGCAACTCGACCAGCAAATTTGGAGTCGCTGTATTGGCGCAATTTTGGTTTCAGCAACACTACGTGCTCTCAATTCTTTTAGTTTTTTCTGCCGCCAAGCAGGGATCAGTGAAAAAGCCGAAGACGGCGTGCAATTTCTTTCACTCGCCTCGCCTTTTAATTACATCGAACAAGGTGAACTGTTGGTTCCATCAATGAAACTCGAGCCACCAGCAAAGGATTTCACACCCTATCTGGCAGATAAAGTGAAAGAGTACTTGGTTGCGGATAAAGCCAATCTGGTACTTTTTGCTTCCTATTGGCAGATGAAAGAAGTTGCGGACAAATTAGCGCCAACCATGAAAAAGAAAGGTTGGACATTGCAAGTACAAGGCGAAAAGTCTCGTGGAGAAATTCTAAAAAAACATAAAATGCTCGTTCAGTGCGGTAAAACAAGCGTGTTATTTGGTACCGGAAGTTTTTCTGAGGGCTTAGATTTGCCTGGGGATCTGTTGGAGAACCTCATTATTACTAAGATACCTTTTGCAGTCCCAACCTCCCCAGTGGAGCAAGCGCATGCAGAGTACATTGAGCACCGTGGTGGTAATCCGTTTTTGCAAATATCGGTACCTGAAGCAAGTAAAAAGCTTATTCAATCCGTTGGTCGCTTGCTGCGTAAAGAACAGGATTCTGGTAGAGTCGTCATACTTGATCGTAGAGTTGTATCGAAACGATATGGCAAAGCTTTGCTAGATTCGCTGCCACCGTTTAAGCGAACCATTGAATATTAGGGTCTCACTTTCCCTACTTAAATAACTAAAAATAGAAATCAGGACCGTATTTTTGATGGAATTAGTCGAACCAACTATGTTGGTCGTGTTGGCTCTCGTGGCTTTCATCGCGGGATTTATCGATGCTGTTGCCGGCGGCGGCGGTATGCTGACGGTGCCAACATTGCTCTCTTTGGGGTTACCTCCACATATTGCTCTAGGCACCAATAAACTTGCTGCAACATTCGCTTCGTCTACCGCAGCGTTTACTTATTATCGGAAAAAATTATTTAAGCCTCAGTTTTGGCTTCGTGCATTCATCATGACACTAATCGGCGCCACGATTGGTACTTTAGTTGTCGACGCTATCAGCACGGAGTGGCTGCAAAAAGCACTCCCACTAGTTATTCTCGGCGCTGCAATTTATACGGTTTGGCATAAAGCGCCAGCTTCTACCCAAAATGAAATGCCGGCAGGTTGTAAGAAGTTCAACATCAAACAATATCTGCAAGGTTTTGGTTTAGGGTTCTATGATGGCTTAGCAGGTCCGGGAACTGGTGCGTTCTGGACCGTGAGTTCCATGGCTTTATACCGCTTAAACATACTTGCGGCCTCAGGCTTGGCTAAAGCGATGAACTTTACCAGTAACCTGACATCATTAATTATGTTTGCTATTTTGGGTCATATTGACTGGGTACTGGGGTTAACTATGGGCGTTTGCTTAATGGCTGGAGCCTTCGTTGGCGCCCATTCTGCAATAAGATTTGGTGCTAAATTTATCCGTCCTGTATTCGTAACTGTAGTCAGTATCCTTGCCGTAAAACTTGCTTATGATGCTTGGTTTGTATCTCTATGAGTGATTTCTCCCGATTAAATTCGATTATTGACGAGCTTAAAACAAGTGCTGCGCTTATTGACCGCACACGAGGTGAGCATCATCGCCCTTTGTTTGACGACACTCTCTTCCATTGCCACGGTAAACTCTTAACACCCTGTGTTGTAGAAGCAGAAAGCACTCTGAATGCAATCCTCCGCGAGCAAACGGCAGGTAAACTGACTCAGCTTAGAGCGGAATATCTTACCGAACGTCTTCTTGCTCAGATAAGTGCGATTCAGCGTGAAATGTCAACTCAAGCCATTCGCAAGAAAGAACCCAAACATTTTAGTGAGACACGAAAACCAATCAGCGATTTATATCAAGATTTGGCGCAGCACCAAGATTGGGAACGAAGATTAATGTTACTTGTTCAGGATAAACAGGCCGCCGTTGAGAGTTCATTTGGCGCAAGTAAAACCACAGCTCAACAAGCATTGCTAACTGCGGAACAAAGACTTAAACGGTGCCAAGAAGCAAAAACAAAGATCGAAAAACAAATCACCTTTAGAGAGAAGAACCAATAAATGACGGATATCAGCACCTCTTTAGAAAATGCATCTGATGACATCAAACTTGCCGTCGACCTAATATACTTGCTCGAATCGAACAACGTAGACACTGAAATTGTTCTCGCGGCGTTAGAGATAGTCAAAGCAGACTTCCAAGCAAAACTCGAAAAGGAAAAGAGCGCTAATTAGCGCTCTTTTTAATTATTACCGTATCGCCAGTTCAATTGACTTTGAACTGATTAACCAAAGACTGTTGCTGCTTTGACAAGGCACTAATTTCAGCTCCAACGGCTTCTGATTCGCCTGCTTGTTCCAGAATCTGAGCACTCAAATCTCTAATGTTCGCCACATTCTGATTCACTTCTGCGGACACCGTTTGTTGCTCTTCTGCCGCTTTTACAATCTGCGTATTCATATCGTTGATTGCTGAGATAGCTTCAAAAATCTTGTTCAACTCTGTCACCGCACGTTGTACATGCGACGCGGTACCATTTGCCAAAGTGTTTCCTTCTTGAATGGCATTAACAACGTCACGAGTGCCCTTTTCCACTTTCTCGATAACGGTGCGTATTTCACCCACTGAAGCCTGAGTTCGGCTTGCAAGGTTACGGACTTCATCTGCA
The DNA here is from genome assembly GCF_058630515.1 of Vibrio sp. HM8-C. Classification (NCBI taxonomy): domain Bacteria; kingdom Pseudomonadati; phylum Pseudomonadota; class Gammaproteobacteria; order Vibrionales; family Vibrionaceae; genus Vibrio; species Vibrio sp. HM8-C. The sequence continues at coordinate 430,649 of NZ_JBMMKS010000001.1, read as the reverse complement.
ACGACAGCAAAACCTCTACCCTGTTCGCCCGCTCGTGCAGCTTCAATTGCAGCATTAAGCGCTAGAAGGTTCGTTTGCTCAGAGATACCTTCGATCACTTCAAGGATATCGGTAATGTTCACGTTGTTGCGCGCTAAATCTTCAACAATCGGAACCGCTTGGTTCATGGTTTTCACTAAGTTGAGCATTTCGGCTTCTGACGTTTTAATCACATCTTGACCAATTCGAGCAGACTCATTCGCTTGTTCAGCTGCATGAACCGCATTTTCCGCATTGTGCACAACTAGGCTAGCTGTTTGAGTCATCTCTTCCGACGCAGTAGCAACAAGGTCAACTTCTTTAAACTGAGCTTCACTGCTTCGTCTGGTTTCAACTGCGGTAATCTTAGCTTGTTCAGTTGTTTGAGCCACAGAATGAGTGGTCTCAATAACTTGGCTGATGGTGGATTGTAGTTTCTCTAGGAACTTATTGAATCCATGAGCCAACTGACCAATTTCATCTTGCGATTGAACATCTAAACGCTGAGTTAAATCACCTTCACCATCAGCAATATCATTCAAACGCACAACAACTTCACGAATAGGCTTAACAATACGCGAAGCTGTGTAGGCTATAACCGTCAGCCCAAGAATGGCAAACAATAGACCAGCAAGTAGCTCTACTTTAACGCCGCTTTCTACTTGCGCGGTAATAACGCTATCAAGTTGGTCAGCATCTTTAAGAACGCTGCTACGAGGCATTTCAAAAACCACCCCCCACGTTTGGTTAGCAACAGGAATGGGCGCAAATACTGTCATCCAAAGGCCATCTTCGCTCCACAAAGATTCTACTTTTTTGCCAGATAAAAGACTTGAGACCTTTTCTCTAGAGACACTAGAGCCACCAAACGGTTGTCCGATAGTTAATGAATCGTCATCACTTGCGATCAGTGTGCCATCCAGACTGATGATGAATATTTTGCCTTCACCGTTAAACAAGCTGCTATCTGACTCCTTCGCTATATCGAGTAGAGGCGTTAATTTAAGGTCTATGCCGTAAAAGCCAATGACTTCGTTGTCGACAACAATAGGAACATAGATAGATGTAGCTAAGAATTGTTCACTACCTTGATTGATCATACGTGGAGAGGTTACACATGCATTACCCTCATTTAACGGGCAAGCAAAACGTTCACTATTCGCACCATCAGTTAATTGCTTTTCAGTTAAAACTTCATTGATTGCATCCTGACCGGCGTCTTTGGCTCTCCAATACGGAGCAAAACGTCCAATATCGTTGGAACCAACATAGTCTGCATTGACATAGTTACTGTCTTCAGAATCAAGAGCGTTTGGTTTGAATACTAGATACGCACCTTCAATCGTCGGAAAATCTAATACAGATTTTCGAACCATTTCATTTAAGGCGGTACGTAAGGCTTCACTTTCTCCAAAATTGTCTTCAGAGTTTTTCTTTAGGAACAAAGCGTTTGAAGCGAGCATTTCTGCACGATAGGTGGCTTCGCTGAGATATTCCGAGATTTCAGTTGAATTGAGCTGTGCGCGTGTCTTTAGCAACTGCTGAGATTTATTGATAACGGATTCAGCACTCTGCGTTTTAATCACCTGCTGATTACTTACAGCATTGTAAACCGAGAAACCGATAAGAGATAACGAGGTTACGAGCAGGCAAAAACCGGCCAACAGCGTAATTTTCCACTGAACTGATAGTGTTCGCATACAACATCCTTATGCTTGCGTTTAAACTCATATAAACGAATGAGATAACCCGAAATTAGACCACAATCTATCGATATATCAATACAAATATGACACAAAACTTGCCAATTTCTGACATATCCAGTTTAGGCAAGTTCTGCGGTTTGTACTCTCTAATCTAAGTGGTAACATCGAACTCATTCGTGGTTACCTGACAAATGAATAAATCCAATAGGTAACAACTCAATTAAAACCATAATCAAGGACTAACCAATGAAAGTTATCAGCTTTAACATCAATGGGTTAAGAGCTCGACTTCACCAACTTCAAGCATTGATTGAAAAGCATCAACCGGATGTCATCGGCTTACAAGAAATCAAAGTTCATGATGAAGCTTTTCCTGTCGAAGATGTCGAAGCCATGGGGTATCACGTCTATTTCCACGGACAAAAAGCTCACTATGGTGTCGCAATGCTATGCAAAAAAGAACCAATTGAAATTAAGAAAGGCTTTCCTACTGATAATGAAGACCATCAAAAACGTATGATTATGGCAACGTTCTTAGATGATAACGGCGAAAAAGTCACAGTTCTGAATGGTTACTTCCCACAAGGCGACAACATTGAGCATGAAGTTAAGTACCCATACAAACGTCAGTTTTATAAAGATCTCATGGCCTACTTAAACGATCATCACAGCAACGACGAACAACTGATTGTTATGGGAGACATCAACATCAGCCCTATCGATTCTGATATTGGCATTGGCGAAATTAACCGTAAACGCTGGCTTAAAACAGGCAAGTGTTCGTTCCAACCTGAAGAGCGTGAATGGCTGAAAACATTGACTGACTGGGGTTTCGAAGACACATTCCGCAAACTCCACCCAACTGTTGACGATAAGTTCTCGTGGTTTGATTACCGTTCTCGCGGTTTCGAAGACAATCGTGGCCTGCGCATAGATGTCATTTTGGCTACGCCATCTCTGGCTCAAAAATGCGTCGAAGCAGATATTGACTATGAGCTAAGAGGTATCGACAAACCTTCTGATCACGCTCCTATTTGGTCAGTATTTAATTAAACACTTCTCAGAGAATCACACTAATAACAAAAAGCCCCGATTTACTAGTAAGCGGGGCTTTTTTCTATCAGCTTAAAGGTCTTAAATAACGTAAGAAGCGTTTCTCAGCGCCTTTAAAGCACCAAAGTACAATGAAAGTTAGGCTCATATAGAACAAGCCAGCCGTCATAAAGGATTCAAATGGTGCATAGTAACGAGAGTTCACCAAACGAGCAGCACCCGTCAAATCCATAATAGTGACGATACCTGCTACCGCACTACCGTGAATCATAAAGATCACTTCGTTACTGTACGCAGGGAGTGCTCGACGAAGTGCACTTGGCAAAATAATTCGACGATAAGTCTGGAATACACTCATACCGTAAGCTTTAGCTGCTTCGACTTCACCTCTTGGTAAACCATTAATCGCACCACGCACAATTTCTGCTGTGTAGGCAGACGTATTGAGAATAAAAGCGACTAATGCACAAAACCACGCATTCTCCCACAGAGTACCTTTAACTGGGAAAAACTGGTCCATACCGTAATAAATGAGATATAGCTGCACGAGCAATGGCGTACCACGGAAGAAATAGATATATCCCCAAGATGGAAGATATAACGCATAATTTTTACTGTTTCGTGCAATCGCTAATGGAATAGCAATACAAATACCGATGATCAGTGACAGCGACACTAACCATACCGTCGTCCATAAGCCTTTGAAGTAAATTGGCAGGCTTTCGATAATCAATGAAAAGTCCATATCTACCTCGTGTGAATACTGAATTTACGTTCAACCAACTTCAAAAGTCCGGTCGAAATACTGGTGAATACAAGGAATATGATTGAAACCGTCATATAAAAGGTGAAAGGCATTTTCGTTGAGCCTGCAGCAAGCGAGCTCATTCGCACCATATCCTCTAAACCGATGATAGAAACCAGTGCCGTTGTTTTCAGCAGTACCAGCCAATTGTTACCAAATCCGGGTAGCGCATGTCGAATCATTTGCGGTAGCAAAATACGTCTAAACGACAATACTGCGTTCATACCGTAAGCTTTAGCAGCTTCAAGTTCACCCTTATCCACAGCCATAATTGCACCACGGAAAGTCTCTGCCATGTAAGCACCAAAGATAAATCCTATCGTTAGTACACCAGCGACGAATGGGCTCACATCGATATAATCAGGCACGTACTGAACCCAATTATCAGTCGTCCCAAGCCAATCGTTGAGAGATTCATTAATCGAGTAAAGACTGTTGTTTAGTAAGATTTGGCCACCGAAGAATATCAGCATCATCAGAACTAAGTCCGGAATACCGCGAATAATGGTGGTGTAAACTGTTGCGATGCCTCGTGCCCATGTGTAAGGAGACAATTTTGCCAACGCTCCTAACATACCAAGCACAACAGCTAATAATAGTGAAAGTATGGCTACTTCAATTGTGAGTACAGCCCCCTTTGCAATAGAGGCTTCATATCCCTGTAGATCCAGCATAAAAACTTCCTAGTCCCTTAACGCTTGGCTGCTGGGTACTGCTACGAACTAGGAACCAACAGCCAAGAATGCCTTTATTATTGTTTCGTCCCTGCTGCTAATGAACACACAGGGACATTTGAGGCTAATTAATCACCGTATACGTCGTACTTGAAGTACTTAGCAGCGATTTGTTGATAAACACCTTTTTCACGAAGCGAGTCAATAGCACCATTTAGCTTCTCAGTTAAGTCTTTATCTTGTTTACGAACTGCAATACCAAAACCATCACCGAACCATTTAGGATCAGTCAATGATGGACCAACGAATTCGTAGCCTTCACCACCTGGTTTGTTTAGTACGCCATCTTCAAGTGCTGATGCATCACCTAGAACAGAGGCGATACGACCATTCGCTAGATCAAGATATGCTTCATCAAATGAACCATAACGAACGATTTCTACAGAATCGCCGTAGTTATCAGTTAGGTATTTGTCGTGTGTTGTTGCGCGTTGAACACCAATTTTTACGCCTTTAAGACCGTCTTTAGAGAAATCTAAACCAGCGCCTTTTTTAGCGATAAATTTGTTTGGAATCAGTGCATATTTGTGAGTGAAATCCACTTTGTTCTTACGCTCTTCCGTAATAGACATCGCTGCAATGATTGCATCGTACTTACGAGCAAGTAGTGAAGGAATAATACCATCCCAGTCTTGAGCAACGATCTGACACTGTACTGCTAGCTCTTTACATAGAGCGTTTGCCATATCAACGTCAAATCCCTTTAGTGAACCATCAGCTTCAGTCCAGCTAAACGGAGGGTAAGCGCCTTCGATACCAAAGCGTACAGTTTTCCACTCTTTCGCTTGGGCAACACCGGTCGCAGCTGTAGCAGCTAACGCCGCAACTAATAACCACTTTTTCATTTCCATACTCCTGTGATTGTTGTGTTTCTATTTTTATAGCTTTAGTTTTCTCAACCTATCCGTAGAACAACAGATGGGGTGAAATTTTTAATAAATCGATGAAATAAACTGTTTTAAACGCTCTGAATCAGGATTCGTAAACAGCTTTTTAGGATCGCCCTGCTCTTCCACCAATCCCTGATGCAAAAACATAACATGGTTTGAAACATCGCGAGCAAACGCCATTTCATGGGTCACGACTAACATTGTTCTCCCTTCTTCGGCCAATGAACGCATTACACCTAATACTTCACCAACCAATTCAGGGTCAAGAGCAGACGTCGGTTCATCGAAAAGAAGAACTTCAGGTTCTACTGCTAATGCTCGAGCAATCGCTGCACGTTGTTGTTGACCACCAGAAAGATGTCCTGGGTAGTAATCTTTACGCTCATACAAGCCTACTTTTTTCAGTAGAATTTCTGCATTTTCAATTGCTTGAGCTTTTGGCACACCTAAAACATGAACAGGCGCTTCAATGACGTTTTCTAAAACTGTCATGTGAGACCAAAGATTAAACCCCTGAAAAACCATAGCTAAGCGAGAACGGATTCGCTGTACTTGTTTTTCATTAGCAGGAAGAGAGATACCTTGACGGTTTTTCTTCATCTGAATTAATTCACCATTAACCCAGATTTCACCGTCAGTAGGTGTTTCAAGTAAGTTGATGCAACGTAGGAAGGTACTTTTGCCAGAACCGGACGAGCCGATAATAGAGATAACATCGCCTTTATGTGCTTGAAGTGAGATACCTTTCAGAACTTCATTCTGGCCAAAGGTTTTGTGCAGTTGTTTTATATCGAGCGCTGGTACTTCTTTCATGCGCTTTAACTCCCTGTATTTTATGACACTGCAGAGCATTCCAGCTCAATTTCGCTACAAAGTATCACTCACCGCCAGAACATGCAACAAATTATTAACCTGTAAAAACGAAATATTTAGTTATTTTATGTGACTATAAATTCATAATATGGCTAATTCTTCTTCAAAGTTCGCATATTCACACACTCAACTTCTGCCCAATCAGATAAAAACCATTTAACAAATTAATAAAAGCAAGACTTATAGCAAACTTTAAAACATAACACTCACTCATAGGTTTTAACGTTTTGGCAAGCAAAAAAGACGTAATAAACATCACACTTTGAAAATAAATTTCAACAAAAAATCCTCTATCTCACTGATTTTATTATAACGATGTAGTTTTCTTTCATTTCCCAAACTAAAGTGATCAAGATCAATCACTACAAAGGGTTAGCACGTTAAACTCGCCACTAAATATAAGGCTATTCTAATGCCCATTATTATTTCGTTGGCTATGCTATAAAGCACAACAGAAACGTGTTACATATTCAGCCGAAACTTTCGCGATTGCGGACACTTAAGCAGAATTCAATTCAGAATTAATAACTTTATATAAATGAGGAATCTATGTCAGAAGCAGTGAATAAAGCGCATTCTGATTCAGATATCGAGACTAAGAGCTACAGTGAGCTTCATCGTCCAGCGTCTGAGTTCAATAGCCGTTCAGATTACTTAGATCACGAATTGCAAATCATGAAACCACGCCGTTTCGGTTTGAACTTGCCGGGTCGTGATTTCCGTTTCGAACTTGAAGATTTTGTTCCTGCTCTAGCTGGTACTATCGGCATCATCTCGATGTACTCTGCTGTTATGATGTCTTGGGCAGAAGGTCTTACTCAAGCTTGGGATCACGTTCATCTAACTAAAGAGTTCGCTATCGAAGTAGCTCGTGTTGAGATGTTGATTCCTGCTCTACTATTCTGTGTGCTTGCTTCTGGTATCTTTAACCCTAAAGCAAACTTAGCAGGTAACCACGGTCCGATGATCCCACTTATCGGTACTATCGCTCTAGCTGGTGCTCACCCTCTTGCATTAGCACTGCTTATTGGTGTCTTTGGTCTACTACTCAGTTTCTTCAAAGGTGGCTCTAAGCTTGTTAACCTCACTTCTGAAGGCACAGCCGGTGGTTTGCTCATATTCCTTGGTTTGACGGGAACAATCAGTCAGATCAACTCCATACAAACCTGGGCGGTCGGTTTACAATCGGCAGACGTAGCTGCGGGAAGCATGGGTTATGTGGGCATTATCGTACTTGGTATCAACGTAGCAATTTACGCTTACCTAGCGAAAGTTAACAAACGTTGGCTTGCTATCCCAGTATGTGCGTTCTCTGGTCTTGCGATCGCTCTAGCTCTTGGTGCTGGTTTCGACATTAAATTCGAAACTCACATGGGTCTTCCAAACCTAAACCCAGTTTACTGGTGGGGCAGTACTGAAGAAGGTTGGATGCTAGGTCTTCCTAACATGGAACACTTTATTGCATCTCTACCATTCGCAATTCTTGCTGTTGCAATGTGGTCACCAGACTTCCTTGGTCACCGTATCTTCCAAGAAATGAACTACCCTAAAGGTTCTGAAAAAGTACTAATGGACGTTGATGACACTATGACTATGTGTTCATTCCGCCAAATGGTTGGTACAGCAGTTGGTGGTGGTAACATTACATCTTCTTGGGGTACATACATGATCCCAGCCGCTATCGCTAAGCGTCCAATTCCAGCGGGTTCAATTCTGCTTGGCTTGATCGTAATGACAGTTGCAGTTCTTGGTTTCCCAATGGACGTAGCAGTATGGCCTCCAGTAATGCGTGTTGCTCTGCTAGTAGGTGTATCTCTACCTCTACTAGAAGCAGGTATGCAAATGGTTCGCGATACGAAAGACTCACAAGCAGCGGGTATCTGTATCTTCGCTTCTATCGTTGCAAACCCAGTTCTTGCATGGGCACTAACAATGTTCCTAGACAACAACGGTCTAATTGGTGACAAAGAACGTGCTTCACGCTTGTCTTTCATGGATAAAATTGTTATCCCTGTAAGCGTGTTTATTATCTGTCTAGTTGCTATGCTTGCAGTTGGTATGCTAGAAGCTCAATATGGTCTAAAAGCTTGGCTATAAGCTAAAGGTCAAAGATTAGATGGGTAGCGCAAGACGCTACCCTCTTTTTATTCGTTTTTTCAACTTTTATTGATTTAGTTTAAGTTTTGCAAATTTTTTTTAGTGTAATGTAATTTCATCAAACGGACATTTCACTGTAAGAACAAGTAACAATATCTATAGTATTAATCTGAGATTATGAACTATACATATTGTTATTAAATAGAGTGTACTGCCTCTCTTTGACTAAAGAGATAGCTGGCTCAACGGCGAAACAGTACGTGTTTTTTCTACTAAAAAGGTAGGTATGTCATGGCAGAGCAATTTGCTAAAGCTTGGGAAGGTTTTGCTGCAGGTGAGTGGCAAAATGAAGTAAACGTTCGTGATTTCATTCAAAAGAACTACACTCCATACGAGGGTGACGAATCTTTCCTAGTTTCTGAAGGAACTGAAGCGACTAACGCGCTTTGGGCGAAAGTAATGGAAGGCATCAAACAGGAGAACTCTACTCACGCTCCTGTAGACTTCGACACTTCTGTTATCTCTACCATCACTGCTCACGATGCAGGCTACATCGAAAAAGATCTAGAAACTATCGTTGGTCTTCAAACTGACGCTCCACTTAAGCGTGCAATCATCCCTAACGGTGGTATCCGTATGGTTGAAGGTTCATGCAAAGCATACGATCGTGAACTTGATCCTATGGTTTCTAAAATCTACACAGAATACCGTAAAACTCACAACGCTGGTGTTTTCGATATCTACACTCCAGACATCCTTGCATGTCGTAAATCTGGTGTACTAACTGGTCTTCCTGACGCATACGGCCGTGGTCGTATCATCGGTGACTACCGTCGTGTTGCATTATACGGTATCGACTTCCTAATGAAGGACAAACTAGCTCAATTCACGTCGCTACAAGCACGTTTTGAGAACGGCGAAGACCTTCACATGACTATGCAACTTCGTGAAGAAATTGCTGAGCAACACCGCGCTCTAGGTCAAATCAAGAAAATGGCTGCGAAATACGGTTTCGATATTTCAGGTCCAGCTACAACTGCTCAAGAAGCAATCCAATGGACTTACTTCGGCTACCTAGCTGCTGTTAAATCTCAAAACGGTGCTGCAATGTCTCTAGGTCGTACTTCTACGTTCCTAGACGTATACATCGAGCGTGATATCGCTGCAGGTAAGATCACTGAAGCTCAAGCTCAAGAAATGATCGACCACTTCGTAATGAAACTACGTATGGTTCGTTTCCTACGTACTCCTGAGTACGATGAGCTATTCTCTGGCGACCCAATTTGGGCAACAGAATCTATGGGTGGTATGGGTCTTGACGGTCGTACGCTAGTAACGCGTTCTAACTTCCGTTTCCTAAACAGCCTATACACTATGGGTCCTTCTCCAGAGCCAAACATCACTGTTCTTTGGTCTGAAGCGCTACCAGATGGTTTCAAACGTTTCTGTGCAAAAGTATCTATCGATACTTCTTCTATCCAGTACGAAAACGACGACCTAATGCGTCCAGACATGAACTCTGACGATTACGCGATTGCATGTTGTGTATCACCAATGGTTGTTGGTAAACAAATGCAGTTCTTCGGTGCTCGTGCGAACCTTGCTAAAACGATGCTTTACACCATCAACGGTGGTATCGATGAGAAACTGAAAATCCAAGTTGGTCCAAAAATGGACAAAATCGCAGGTGAATACCTAGATTACAACGAACTTTGGGAAAAAATGGACCACTTCATGGATTGGCTAGCTAAGCAGTATGTGACTGCACTAAACGCTATCCACTTCATGCACGACAAGTACAGCTACGAAGCGTCTCTAATGGCTCTACATGACCGTGACGTTATCCGTACTATGGCATGTGGTATTGCAGGTCTGTCTGTTGCAGCTGACTCACTATCTGCAATCAAATACGCGAAAGTTAAACCAATTCGTGACGAAGATGGTCTAGCAATCGACTTCGAAATCGAAGGCGATTACCCTAAATTCGGTAACAACGATCCTCGCGTAGATGACATCGCTTGTGAACTTGTATCTGTATTCATGAACAAGATCCGTGAGCTTAAGACTTACCGTAATGCGATTCCTACTCAGTCTATCCTTACTATCACTTCAAACGTGGTATACGGTAAGAAAACTGGTAATACTCCTGACGGTCGTCGTGCTGGTACTCCATTTGCACCAGGTGCAAACCCAATGCACGGTCGTGACGAGAAAGGTGCTGTAGCATCATTGACTTCAGTAGCGAAACTACCGTTTGCTGACGCTCAAGATGGTATCTCTTACACCTTCTCTATCGTTCCTAACGCATTAGGTAAAGAAGAAGCAAGCCAACGGGCTAACCTTGCAGGTCTAATGGATGGTTACTTCCACCACGAAGCTGGCAAACTAGAAGGTGGTCAACACCTAAACGTTAACGTGCTTAACCGCGACACTCTACTAGACGCTGTTAAACACCCAGAGAAATACCCACAGCTAACTATCCGTGTATCTGGATACGCTGTTCGTTTCAACTCTCTGACTGCTGAACAACAAGCTGACGTTATCGCTCGTACATTTACTGAGTCAATGTAAGACTTCGCTTAAATAATGAGCTACAAGCCCTCGCCTTTGCGGGGGCTTTTTTATTTATTCAGTAAATTTATCAAAGCGTTAACAATACTTAGTGAAACTCAAATATTTAAATTCATCATTTATCATTACTCGTCTTAGCCTTTTCAATCAGTTAAACTCACGACTCTGTTGTATTCGAGCTGTATCAAATGTCCATATCCCGAATTTTTCTTTTGTTAACATGCAGTTTTTCCGCTCTCGCTGCTCAAACATCGACTGTAACTCTCAACGTTGATAACGATGGTATTTACGGGATAGACCAAGACTACACCAGTGGTCTTTTCCTCTCTTACACGTCAGGTGCTGTTCGTCCAAATTGGTGGTCGAAACCACTTAGCCTTTCTGCTTGGGGAGCAGCAAGTTTAGATAAGTGGGAAATCAGTGTTGGCCATAAAATGTGGACACCTTCAGACATCACGCTTGATACTCCGCAACCGAATGAACGCCCTTATGCTGGCTTATTACACGGTGAATTCAGCTACATCAGTTTGCTCCCACAACAAGCGCAGCGTTTTAATCTTCTAATAGGAACAACAGGCGAGAGTTCTCTTTCTGAAGAAGCTCAACGCATCGTCCATTCCATTACAAAATCTGACGATCCAAATGGCTGGGCATATCAGGTTGAAGATAAAGTCGTAGGCAGCGTCGGCTATCTTTCCCATTTCAATTTAATTCGTCGACGCTTCACTTTAAGCACTGACTTTGAAATATCGAACGTTTCAGAGATCAATGTCGGCAACTACCGTAGCGATGCCGCAACCGGCTTTATGGTACGTTGGGGACAAGATCTCGCAGGTAACTTTGGTAGTGCACAGATTTCGGTAGAAAACCCATTTAAAGCGGGAATGATTGGCGCTTCTGACTACGGATGGTTTCTGTTTGGCGGTATTGAAGGTCGCTATCGCTTTAACGACATTACGATTGAAGGAAATAGACCATTAAATGGCTTGGAACATCCTGCCAGTTATTACGAAGTGACGTTAGAACCTTGGCAAGCGACCGCTGTAGCGGGTGCTGCTTGGTACAGCCGTCATTTTGGCTTTACCTTTACGACAACCGCCAATACCTCAGAATATAAAGAAGATAAGAAATCTCTTCATGGTACCGGCGGCGTATCGTTCTATGCGTTTTTCTAAACGCATTTGTGTATTAGATACTAAAGCGTTGGCAATCCGAATTTAGCTCCGAAGAACGTTGGTCAACGACGCGACTGATTGAACGCAGTTGCTCGTTGTTACCTTCTAACTCTTTCATCGCCACGGAAATCTGAGTCATACTATCGGCCATCGATTGACTGGTCGTCGCAAGCTCTTTAATGGAACTCACAATGATTTCCGTTTGATGTGCCGCTTCGCCTGCTTTATCAGTAATTTGAGTCAATGCTTCCATGGCTTCATGTCCACGTTCCTGACCGATGCGCATGGTTTGCTCTGACTGACCAAACTTCTGAATAACTTCAGCACTCTCTTTTTTCATCGTTTCAATCGTGCTTGAAATTTCGGTAACTGCGTTTACAGTACGTACCGCTAAACTGCGAACTTCATCTGCTACAACTGCAAAGCCACGACCTTGTTCACCAGCACGCGCAGCTTCGATAGCCGCATTCAGCGCTAGTAAGTTTGTCTGCTCAGCAATGCTATTAATGATATCCATTACGGAGTCAACTTTGGTTGATGCTTCTTCAAGTTGCTCAATGTTGCCAGTAGCAGAGCTCAGAATCTTGCCTACGTCTTCTAATGAACCAATTGCGGCAGCAATGATTTTCGAACCATTTTCAGCCGCTTCCGTGGAAGACTTGCTTACGTTAGAAACGAAAGCCAGTGAATTCGATACCTCATGAGTCGTCACACTGACCTCTTCAGTTGCCGAAGCCAAAAGCTGTGTTTGACCAAGCACATCGGATTGCCCATTAACTAAATCATCCACTCCTGAGTTCAATTGAGCCGCATCACCGGATAATGCTTCACTGCGCTCTTGAACGGCTTTAACCAGTTCACCAAGATGTTCGCAACTTTGGTTAATTGCCAGTGCAAGCTGGTTAAATTCATCATTAGGGTTGTTTGAAATAGGCATACGCTGCGACAAATCCCCTTGAGAAAGACGATCCATTACAGCTTTGGTTTGAGTTAATGAACGAGTCAATGAAACGCTAAGCATGATGAAAATAGAAATGGTGATGACAGCCAAAACAGCACAAGCCACCAGCACAGACCATTGTGTTTGAGTACCTGCCTTCTCTGCTTGCATCTGATACGTTTCACTAATGCTCTCAATCTGCTTTGAAAGCATTTCAATCAGACTTTTTGCTTGTGATTCGCTAGTGACCAACTGTGCCTGCTGCTCGTTAACCATCTGCGAAAGTTCACTCACACGCAAAAACGTTTCTTTGAACTTCCCTACTTCCTTTTCATACAGATCAAGCATTGAGTAACTTTTTGACATATTGACAAAGCTTGCCATCGCACGGTTGAACAGCTTCAAATTCTGTTCACTCGGTTGTAACAGATAGTTTTGTTGTGCTTTCACCATCGCCTGAAAATCTGAGTTGATGGTTACCATACCTGTTTCTGCGATTTTTGTTTCGATGGTCGTTGCTAAGGTTTTTAACTCACCCAGTTTTCCTTCCTCAACGTTGAAGCCCAATTCTGATTTTAGATCCATCCAAGGCAATAACGACTGATTAAACTGAGAAGTCACTTGTTGAAGTTGCTGAGATTCGTCATTTAGGTTCAGCTGTTGGAGAAACTGGACATCGGTCTGAACATGCTCCATCAAGCGATTGAGCTTATCTTTCGCTTGAGAAACTTGGTCAGCGGTTAAACTTTCTTTTTCAGAGGCAAGCGAGAGAAGCTCTGCTTGAGTGGACTGCATGGCTAATGCGCCAGAAGTGATATTAGAACTCTGCTTATATTGAGTCCCCATCCCCGTCAAACTTAATGCGGTATAAAGGCCGAGGCTAACAAAGCCAATACATAGAACAATGATAAATAGTGTGATTTTTTGCTTCTGAGACAATTTCAGTACATCCATGCTAATCTTCCTTGTCACCATCCTGTGACTTTAGACTTCAAGATACTACAGGCTAAAATGAGCCCAATGTGACATTTATATTTTTGTCACTAACACCTTTTTTATAACACCCATCATCACTAAATTCGATGTTTTTTTAAACTATTTATTACAACCCTGAATTAAATAAGGAAAACCTATTTAATCCATACTATTTGTAATAAAATGACGACTAAATTACACAATCGAGAGCAGCACATGTCTACACCAGGTCGAATTCATTCATTCGAATCTTGCGGTACGGTTGATGGCCCGGGAATTCGTTTCATCGTCTTTCTTCAGGGTTGCTTATTCCGTTGTAAGTATTGCCATAACCGCGATACTTGGGACACTCACGAAGGCAAAGTAGTCACCGTTGAAGAGATCATCAACGAAGCGAAGTCATACCGCCACTTTATGAATGCCTCAGGTGGTGGCGTTACTTGTTCCGGTGGCGAAGCTATGCTCCAACCAGAATTTGTCCGAGATTTCTTCCGAGCGGCTAAAGCGGAAGGTATCCATACCTGTTTAGACACAAACGGCTACATTCGTAAATTTACGCCTGTTATCGATGAGGTTTTGGAAGTATCAGACCTCGTAATGCTCGATATCAAACAGATTAATGACGATATTCACCAAGATTTGGTTGGTGTATCAAACAGACGTACTCTCGATTTCGCTGAATACCTACATAAAATCAATCAGCCGACTTGGTTACGCTACGTTATTGTTCCTGGATATACCGATGACGATGAATCCGCTCATAAACTAGGTGAGTTCATTAAAGATATGGATAACATCGAGAAAATCGAGCTGCTTCCTTATCACAAGCTTGGAGCGCACAAATGGGAAGCGATGGGTGAAGAGTATCCTCTTGAAGGTGTAGAGCCACCAAGCAAGGAAACTATGGATAGAATCGTTTCTGTTCTTGAGCAATATCACTCAAACGTAAAATATTGATACCAGCCTTGTGCACAATCATTAAAAATACCAGCTCGCGTGCTGGTATTTTTATTTCAATCACAGGGATAAGTTGTGCAACTACAAGAGCTCACCTCTTCAATTATCGTTATCGTCTTTATCTTACTGTGTTTAAAAGACGTTAAACTCGCTTTTTGGCCGAAGTTTCAAAACGAAAAATCCTTCCAGCACCTTACTTATGCCGTGATGTTTGCCCTTCTATTGCTCTGGTCAGCTCAAGCCAGTGTGAAAGATGGATTGCACATTCATTTTCTCGCACTTACAAGCTTAACTATGATGTTTGGCTGGCAATGTGCTTTTATGCTATCCATTCCAGTCAGTGTAGCCCTAGTGCTTATTGGCAAGTTGGCGCTGTTTGCGTTGCCTGAATATTTGCTGCTTTCTTGTTTGGCTCCCATCCTCATCACTTACGCTATTTTTTCACTTAGCTACCACTATTTACCGCGTAATATCTTTGTATTTATTTTCATAGCGGGATTTTTCAACGGTGGTTTAACGGGGAGTCTCCATCTAATCATCAATGCAGGGTATCAATTTAATCTGGGCTACCATGATTGGAAAACCATCTTAGATAACTACCTTATCTTCGTACCATTGCTAGCGTTTCCTGAAGGGTTACTCAACGGTATGGCTCTCGCCATGCTATCAGTATTTAAGCCAGAATGGCTGAGAGTGTTCTCCGACCGCGACTATATATACAACCACCATCACAACAACAATCATCACAAAAAATAGTCACACTACTGCATATTTTATGTACTATCTCTATTAAAACAGTGTTGAGATCATGTTTCAGAGTAACGCATTACTGTTAACCTAACCTCAGCAAAAAAATAACCAATTTTTAGTGAGGCCAGCTATGGAAATGACTAACGCTCAACGTCTTATTCTTTCAAACCAATATTATTTGATGTCTCAACTTGACCCTTCAAACTCAGCGAAATACAAACGTCTACAGACCATCGTTGAACGTGGTTATGAGCTTCAGATGTGTGAGTTGAACAAAGAGTTTGGCTGCTTGAGTGACGCACAATGCCGTGAAGTAATCGACATTATGGAGATGTATCACGCCATGCAAGAGTCGCACAAAATGCTTAGTGAAGAAGCTCGAAAAGACGTCGATGTACGTCGCTTGAATTTCCTTGGCTACGATATTGCAACCGAAGGTCAATTGGTAAACTACGTACGTTTCCTAGTGGATTCTGAAGGTCTATACCCTCAGTTTGATAAAGGTGACCATCACTTTAACAGCCAAATGCCAATGGCTGATAAATACCGCCGCATGCTAGCAACATGGCGCCACTGCCCTCGTCAATACCACCTATCGGCAAATGAACTACGCCAGATATTTAATGCTTAAGCAAATCGCGTAGAAATACAGATTTTATATAACAAAAAGGCGGATATACCGCCTTTTTCAATTCGCTAAATCTATATCATTAAAACAGATAGGCAATTCCGAGAGATACCGTGGTATTGATGCCACTAACGATAATCGGGCTAGATTCCAGATCACCTTCTAAGTTCGTGTATCGAAGGTTCCCCGTCAATCTCACCGTATCAATGATGTTCCAATACGCTGATGCTCCAACAAAGTATTGCCCATCCCATTTCGCTTCAAATTCAGGAAGACCACTTCGAGCAGACTCTTCACTAGAAACGCCATATAGATGGTTATTGAGCTTATCTGAGTTGTAAGAATAACCAATACTCGGTGTGAATCCCCAAGTACCAAAACGCAGTGGAAATCTCCACGCCAGTTCCGCATAAAGGCCATTGTGCGTATCGCCAATGTCAGTTCCCACTGAAGTTTCAAACATACCTGCAGGAGTCATTAGCTGATAGCTGGCACCACCAAGAATGGTCGATGAGCGCTTATCTAAAAGACGAATTTGTGCGTTGTCCGAATCTTCTGGTTTTAACGTTCTTGGATCGTACATCAGTCTGAAAATGACGTTTTGCTGAGATCTCATCGGAAACAGTCGGTAACCGGCATTGAAGCCGCGCAAAAACAAATGCTCACCTTCATAACCAATCAAAGGGATCACGGTTCGATTCGAAGGTGTTTCCTTATACACAGCTGGTGAGTATGCCGCAGCAACACCCAGAGACCACTGGTTAAGCTCTGCGTGAGCTGGAAGAGTTATCGCCAAAGAGGAAGCAACAAACGCAGAAAAATAGAACTTATTCATAGTGATAGTTATATCCATAGGTATGCAATCCATTGAGCGACATCATACGAACCAATTCATTCAATAACAACATTGATGAAGACTATTCCAATTTTATCCCCAGAAAACTGTGTTTAGTTCTCAATCATAAGCCTCATTTAAATCTACAAGCACAAATCAATTCTTCCGCAAACGCCAAATTCGAAATTTCTTTTTTCCATCACTAATTTGAAATAAATGCATAATCTCTAAGCAAAATCGAGAATAGCAAACTAGGCTTATAGTGTTAGGGATTTATGTTTTGAAGCGGTTGTATGTCTGTGTGACATTATTAGAGGGGACTTACTATGAGTATTTTTGACCACTTTCAGGCACGCTATGAAGCAGCCAAGGATGAAGAGCTAACTATTCAAGAGTTTTTAAATCTATGTAAAGACGACAAAAGCGCATACGCCAATGCCGCAGAACGCTTATTGCTCGCCATCGGTGAACCCGAGATGGTGGATACGTCAAAACACCCTCGATTAAGCCGTATTTTTTCTAACCGAGTCATTTCAAGATACAAAACATTCCAAGATTTCTACGGTATGGAAGATGCCATAGAACAAATCGTTTCTTACTTAAAACACGCTGCCCAAGGCTTAGAAGAACGTAAACAAATTCTCTACTTACTTGGCCCTGTAGGTGGCGGTAAGTCTTCCCTCGCTGAAAAACTTAAAGCACTGATGCAGCAAATGCCTATCTATGTACTTTCAGCAAATGGCAAACGTAGTCCTGTTAATGATCACCCGTTCTGCTTGTTTGATGTCAACGAAGACGGCGAACTACTAAAACAAGAATACGGTATCGAAAAACGATACGTTAAATCCATCATGTCTCCGTGGGCAGCAAAACGTCTACACGAGTTCGGTGGTGACATTACTAAATTTAAAGTCGTCAAAGTACGCCCTTCAATTTTGGATCAAATTGCCGTTGCTAAAACAGAGCCGGGCGATGAAAACAACCAAGATATCTCTTCATTAGTTGGTAAAGTGGATATTCGTCAGTTAGAACACTTTTCTCAAGACGACCCAGATGCGTATAGCTACTCTGGTGCACTTTGCCGAGCAAACCAAGGTTTGATGGAATTCGTAGAGATGTTTAAAGCGCCAATTAAGGTGCTACACCCTCTATTGACCGCCACTCAGGAAGGTAACTATAACGGTACTGAAGGACTATCCGCTTTGCCGTTTGATGGCATGATACTCGCCCACTCAAATGAATCCGAGTGGCAGACATTCAGAAACAATAAAAACAACGAGGCATTCTTAGACCGTGTCTACATCGTCAAAGTCCCTTACTGTTTACGTGTTTCCGAAGAAGTTAAAATTTACCAAAAACTGCTTGAGCACAGTGAGCTATCCAACGCGCCATGTGCACCAAGCACACTTGAGTTACTCGCGCAGTTCAGCGTGCTATCACGTTTGAAAATTCCAGAAAACTCATCGCTATTCTCGAAAATGCGGGTTTACGATGGTGAAACACTGAAAGACACCGATCCAAAAGCAAAAAGCTATCAGGAGTATCGTGACTACGCAGGTGTAGATGAAGGAATGTCCGGTCTTTCTACTCGCTTTGCGTTTAAGATTCTCTCTCGCGTATTTAACTTCGACCATATCGAAGTGTCCGCGAACCCAGTTCATCTCTTCTATGTAATTGAACAACAGGTTGAGCGTGAACAGTTCCCACAAGAAACTGCAGACCGTTATTTAGAGTTTGTGAAAGGCTACCTAGTCCCTAGATATGTCGAGTTCATTGGTAAAGAGATTCAAACCGCTTACTTAGAATCCTATTCTGAGTACGGTCAAAATATCTTTGACCGTTATGTCACCTATGCTGATTTCTGGATTCAGGATCAAGAGTACCGTGATCCAGAAACCGGACAATTGTTTGACAGAGCTTCCCTCAACAGCGAATTGGAGAAAATTGAGAAAACCGCCGGCATCAGTAATCCGAAAGATTTCCGTAATGAAATCGTTAACTTCGTATTGCGTGCACGTGCGAACAACAATGGTAACAACCCAGCTTGGACCAGCTACGAAAAATTGCGCACGGTTATCGAGAAGAAAATGTTCTCGAACACTGAGGAACTGCTACCTGTTATCTCCTTCAATGCGAAAACCTCTTCTGAAGATCAGAAAAAGCACGACAACTTTGTCGCTCGCATGATGGAGAAAGGTTATACCGAGAAACAAGTGAGACTATTGTCTGAGTGGTATTTACGTGTTCGTAAATCCTCTTAAACACTGTCTATACCCAAAGAACTTGTTGTAAAGGGTATATCTGAAATCCAACTTGACCATAGGCATCCACGGATTGGATGCCTAGTTGGAGGAACGATTCAGGTGACGTATACAGGGGAAGACTCATGCCGCAATTCATCGATAGACGATTAAACGGTAAAAATAAAAGCGCGGTAAACCGACAACGCTTTTTACGCCGTTATAAAGACCAGATTAAAGAGTCGGTTTCCGACGCGGTAAACCGTCGCTCAATCACGAATACTGAAACCGGCGAAGATGTCTCTATCCCGAATAAAGACATCAAAGAACCGATTTTTCATCAAGGTCAGGGAGGCATGCGCGAGCGTGTCCATCCCGGTAACGACCAATTTATACGTGGAGACAAGATCGAACGTCCTAAAGGCGGTGGACAAGGTGGCGGCTCAGGTGAAGGAGAAGCCAGTCAGGATGGAGAAGGTGAAGACGAATTTGTATTCCAAATATCCAAAGATGAATATTTGGATATTCTGTTTGAAGACCTTGAACTGCCAAATCTTGAAAAGAACCAGATAAACAAAATCACCGAGTGGAAAACACATCGTGCTGGTTATCAAACCGCAGGCTCGGCATCGAATATCGCTATTGTCCGTTCACTTCAACAATCTTTGGCTCGGCGTACAGCCATGACAGCCAATAAACGTCGCTTAATGAGGGAGCTGGAAGAAGAGTTAGAGAGAATCAAAACCGCTGAGCCCGCTCTGCTTCTGGAAGAAAAACGCATTAAACAGGAGATTGAAGAGCTGCGCGCGAAAATTGAAAGCGTACCTTTTATTGATACCTTCGATTTGCGTTTTAAAAATTATGAAAAACGCCCTATTCCATCAAGCCAAGCTGTCATGTTCTGCTTGATGGATGTCTCTGGCTCTATGGACCAAGCGACTAAAGACATCGCAAAACGTTTTTATGTTTTGCTTTATCTGTTCCTAACCCGTACCTACCAGAACGTTGAAGTAGTGTTTATACGCCATCACACTCAAGCAAAAGAAGTGGATGAGCAGGAATTCTTCTACTCACAAGAAACTGGCGGCACCATAGTTTCGAGTGCATTAAAGCTGATGCATGAAATCATTAAAGAGCGCTACCCACTTGGTGAGTGGAACATCTACGGTGCTCAAGCTTCTGATGGTGATAACTGGGCAGATGATTCACCACGTTGTAAAGAACTGCTCACCAATCAGCTGTTACCTTACTGCCAATACTATGCCTATATCGAGATTACTCGTCGGTCACATCAAACCTTATGGCATGAATACGAAAAGCTGCAGCCAGCATTTGGCAATTTCGCAATGAAAAACATCCGCAGTGTAGAGGACATCTTCCCCGTCTTTAGGGAATTGTTCCAGAAGGAATCGGCATAGGGAGAAGCGCGCATGACTACTAATGCTACGACAAAAAAGACCAAAGCTTCGCCGAAGAAAGGTGCGAGCAAATCGAATATGTTGCCTGATGGACCAGATTGGACTTTTGACATTCTAGAGCAGTACCACGCGGAGATTAAACGTGTGGCTGAACTCTATAGACTTGATACCTATGAGAACCAAATAGAAGTCATCACATCTGAACAAATGATGGATGCTTATTCGAGCATAGGTATGCCAATCAACTATAACCACTGGTCGTTTGGCAAAAAATTTATTCATACCGAGCAAAATTATAAGCATGGGCAAATGGGGTTAGCGTATGAGATCGTTATCAACTCTGACCCTTGTATCGCGTACCTGATGGAAGAGAATACAGTTACCATGCAGGCTTTGGTTATGGCACACGCCTGTTATGGTCACAACTCTTTCTTTAAAGGTAACTATCTGTTCCAGACATGGACAGATGCTAGCTCGATTATCGACTACCTCTTGTTCGCTAAAAACTACATTTCTGGGTGTGAAGAAAAATACGGTGTCAGTGAAGTAGAGCGACTGCTGGATTCTTGTCACGCCTTAATGAACTACGGTGTGGACAGATACAAACGCCCAGAGAAGATTTCGATAGCTGAGGAAAAAGCACGCCAAGAAGAACGCGAAGAATATTTGCAGTCGCAAGTGAATGCTCTATGGCGCACGGTTCCTCGCAAAGCGAGAGCGGAAGATGATCAACCGCGTTTCCCGAGTGAACCGCAAGAGAACATTCTTTACTTCATTGAAAAGCACGCGCCGCTGCTTGAGCCTTGGCAACGTGAAATCGTACGTATCGTGCGAAAAATCAGTCAGTATTTCTATCCGCAGAAACAAACTCAGGTCATGAATGAGGGGTGGGCAACATTCTGGCACTACACCATCTTGAACCATATGTACGATGAAGGATTAGTATCAGACAAATTTATTCTTGAGTTCCTACATAGTCATACCAGCGTGGTGGCTCAGCCGCCTTATAACAGTCGCTATTTCAGTGGTATCAACCCGTATGCTCTAGGGTTTGCCATGTTTACAGATATTAAACGTATTTGTGAAAATCCAACGGCTGAAGACTATGAATGGTTCCCTGAATTGGCAGGATCAGACTGGTTAGATGCGGTGCATTTCGCTATGCACAACTTCAAAGATGAAAGCTTTATCAGCCAATATTTATCACCAAAACTGATTCGTGACTTTAAGCTGTTCGCAATTACTGACGATGACAGAAAGAACTTTATTGAAGTAACAGCCATTCACAATGACAGCGGTTATCAGCTCATCCGAGAGAAACTCGCTGCTCAATATAATCTGAGTAACTTGGAACCTAACATCCAAGTATTCAGCGTCGACGTTCGTGGAGACCGTTCCATTACGCTACAGTATGTCCCCCACGACCGAATTCCTTTAGACCCAAGCTACGAGGAGGTACTTAAACACATGCATCGCCTATGGGGTTTTGAAGTCAAATTGGAGGAGGTAAAAGACACTGGAAGAAGAGAAATCCTCGCAACCTGTCCTAAGAAAGGTGATCACGAAAAGTGATTATCGTTGCGACAACCAAAACATCTAACCTAACAATTAGTTGTGAAAATAAGTAGTTGTAAAAGTAAGTAGTTGAAAAATAAGTGTTGGACAAAATAGACACTTAGTAAAACGAACAAAGCCCCAGACTTTCATCTGGGGCTTTTCTTTACTTGAACACTTTAGGCTACGATTGTTTTGCCACAATACTGCGTACCAGTTCCAAATCTTCAGGTGTATCGACACCCGCAGGAGGTGCTTCTAGTGCAACCGCAACGTGAATTTTCTCGCCATACCAGAGAACGCGTAACTGCTCTAAACACTCAATCTTTTCAAGCTGGCTCGGCTGCCAGTTAATGTAAGTATTGATAAAGCCTGCTCGGTAAGCATAGATACCTATGTGGCGCATCAACGGCTGAACAATAGCTTTGTCTTTAGCAGCGAAATTATCGCGATCCCAAGGAATCGTAGCTCGACTGAAGTAAAGAGCATAACCTTCCCTGTCGGTGACCACTTTCACCGCATTAGGATTAAACACTTCACTTTCATGGTCGATTTCAACGGCTAAGGTCGCCATAGGCGCTTTGCTTGCGGCTAAGTTATCAGCCACTTGACGAATAATGGATGGTGGAACCAGAGGTTCATCGCCTTGCACGTTAACAATGATATGGTCATGTTCAATACCCATCAATTCAACCACTTCCGCTAAACGCTCAGTGCCAGACTGATGATCAGGAGAAGTCATACATACTGTAGCGCCAAACGCTTTCGCGACAGTTTCTACTCGTGCATCATCAGTCGCAATAATCACTCGCTCAGCACCTGCAAGCAGTGACTGCTCGTAAACCCATTGAATCATAGGTTTGCCGCCTATATCAGCAAGCGGTTTACCCGGTAAACGCGTTGACTGATAACGAGCTGGGATAACAACGGTAAATGACATTAGCGTCCCTCGTCCATTGACATAGTGCGAGCTTCTGGCTCAAGGAGAACAGGAATGCCCTCTTTAATTGGATAAGCAAGACGATCAAGCTTACAAATAAGCTCTTGTTTATCTTTATCGTAAGTCAGTTTGCCTTTACATACAGGACAAGCAACGATTTCAAGCAGACGGTGATCCATACTGTTCCATAACCTCTTTAATTGTTTCCACAATATGCTGCTCATCAAGATGAGAAATCTGCGCCGAGACTGGCAGATACCACCAGTTATCTTTCGCAAATGCAGCACATTTTACAGCGTCTTTTTCTGTCATAACGACGTTATCCCCTCGCTCTGCCAAAGCAAACAGCACTGAGGAATCAAAATCTTGGTGATCGGCAAACCCATGTTCAACAATAGGAGTGGCTCCCAGAGCTTTCAATGTATTAAAAAAGCGTGGTGGGTGACCAATACCCGCCCAAGCAACAATCTTGGACAAAGTGTCAACCGAGACTCGCTCTCCTGTCACCATATTCACAGCTAAATCCGGTTGCAATGTCATTGCAACTTCACCTGTTAAAGGAGAGCCGCCATTGGTAATGGTAAAATCCACTTCTTTTAAGCGAGATATCGGCTCACGAAGCGGACCTAAAGGCAGTAGTTGCTCATTACCAAATCGTCTCACACCATCAACAACGGCAAACTCAATATCTCGCTCCAGCGCGTAGTGCTGCAATCCATCGTCAGTGATTATGATATCGACGTTTTGTGCGAGCAGCGCCTTTACTGCATTAGAGCGAACAGGGTCAACCGCAACGGGTGCCTTAGTTCGTTGGAAAATCAGTTTCGGCTCGTCACCGCAGTGAGAAGTCGATGTACTATCGCAAACAAGTAGCGGATACGAAGGCGCTTTTGCCCCATAACCACGTGAAACCACACCTGGTCTGAAACCTAGTCGCTGCAAAGTCTCTACTAACCAGATAACTACTGGCGTTTTTCCATTGCCACCAGCGGTAATATTCCCAACGATAACGACAGGAACAGGAGCCTTATAACTCTTTTTCTTACCTGTTTGAAAAGCTTCTCTGCGTGAGCGGCTAATCGCTTTAAACACAAGGCTTAATGGCCACAGTAGTGGCCATAAAAGAAAGCGAATTGGGTGATGCTGAAACCAGATTTTTTCAATCACAGTGAAACCTATTCACCAAATTGAATTCGGTGAAGCTGTGCGTAAGCACCATCTTTTTCAATCAGCTCAGCATGCTTTCCGCGTTCAATAATTTCACCTTCATCAACAACCAAGATTTCATCCGCTTGTTCAATGGTAGAGAGTCGGTGAGCAATAACCAAAACCGTTTTGTCTTTTTGCAATTCATCTAGTGCTGCTTGAATTGCTCGCTCAGATTCCGTATCCAAAGCAGATGTGGCTTCGTCAAGAATCAATACTGGTGCATCACGCAGTAATGCTCGAGCGATAGCAATACGTTGACGTTGACCACCCGACAAACTGGTTCCGTTTTCACCAATAATGGTGTCTAAACCATTTTCCATGCCATTAACGAATTCCATGGCGTGTGCTAGACGAGCAGCTTCTTCAATTTGTTCACGACTGTATTCACCTTCAGCAGCGTAGGCAATATTGTTCGCGATCGTATCGTTGAACAAGTGCACGTTCTGAGACACTAGCGCAAAGTGTTTGCGCAGGTTGGTTAACTTAAAGTCACGCACATCATGCCCATCAAGCTCAATCGAACCTGAGTCAACGTCGTAAAAACGTGTAAACAGGTTTGCTATAGTCGATTTACCCGAACCTGAGCGGCCGACCAGCGCCACCGTTTTTCCTTTCGGAATATTAAAACTCACGTGTGATAGCGCTGGTTTCTCTTTACCTGCGTAGGTGAACGTAATGTCTTTTACTGCAATCTCGCCACTTACTTTATCCGCAACGAATGTGCCGTTGTCACGTTCAGTTTCAAGATCCATTAGATTGAAGAGTGTTGAGCTTGCAGCCATACCACGCTGGAATTCAGAAGTAACGTTAGTAAGTGCTTTCAATGGACGCATCAAACCAAACATCGCAGAGAAAACCACACTAAAAGTACCTGGAGTTAACTCAGCACGGATACTTTCATTACTTGCTAGAAGTAACACTGTCACTAACGCCAAAGAAGCGATCATTTGAATTACTGGGTCAGCAATTGACTGTGCCGCAACCATCTTCATGGTTTGCTGACGCATGCGATTACTTACCTCATCAAAACGTTCACGCTCTACAGCCTGACCACCGTAACTCAATACAACCTTATGGCCTTTTAACATTTGTTCTGCTGACGAGGTGACATCACCCATCGTGGTTTGCATGTTCTTAGAAATTTTGCGAAAACGCTTAGAAACAAAGCGGATACCCATAGCCACAATAGGTGCGACCACTATCAAAACTAATGAAAGCTGCCAGCTGTTCCAGAACATTAAAGTCAACAGACCAATAATACTCGCACCTTCGCGCACTATACTTACTAAAGCACGGCTCGTTGCACCAGAGACCTGTTCAGAATCATAAGTAATACGAGACAAAAGACTACCTGTTGGCTCTTTATCAAAGAAAGTCACTGGCATGTGCATGAAGTGATGGAAAATGGCGCGACGCATCTGCATAACGACATTGCCGGAAACCCAGCTAAGGCAGTAGGAGGACACAAATCCACTTAGGCCTCGTATTGCCATCACACCAAGAATAATAAACGGAATGACTTTTAAGAAATTAGATTCAACGTCACCAAAACCTTCATCAAGAAGAGGTTTTAGTAGAGAAATCATGTAAGTGTCAGAAACGGCGTTGATGATTAAAGCAATAACAGCTACGAATAGCCCTGCTTTATACAAGCGGATGTAAGTCCACAAGCGTTTAAATGTTTGCCATGTTGTTTCGTCTGTATTCAGTGACATATAAGTGCTTATTCTTATTTCAATATTGCCAGTCATTCTACCCCTTTACGTAGCATCTGCCTATACCAAGGGATGAGCCCATGTTGTCGCAAAGTGGATAAATCGCGCCTTTCTGCTCGATATTTCAGCGTAATCTGACCGGAAGATCCCGTGTCGTACCAAACGGCGCCGCTATTTATGTACCTTGTGACTATCTCTGCATGGGGAAGGTTCCATCGATTAGATCTATCTAACGAAGCAATCGCTATTTCAGGAGATACACGTTCGATAAATGCTGCTGTTGAAGAGGTTTTACTTCCATGATGCGGAACTAACATAACATCGCTTTTCAAGCTAACACTATCTCTAGCGAGTAACCACTCACCTATAGCTGTTACATCACCAGTCAAAAGAACACTGTGCCCATATCGTCCATCAAATATTCGTATAACGCACGAGTGCTGATTATGGGCTCGGTCAACTTGTTTAGGGGGCCACAACACGGATATATCTAATCCGTGCCAATCCCATTTTTCTCCTCGTATGCAGGGCGAAGCTCCACTGAGCCTTTGACTAGAATACGTATGGGCAGGTGTGAGCATATGGTTCACATCTTCCCTACCACCCGCATGGTCATTATCAAGATGACTGTAAATAGCGGTATCAAGGGATTCGACACCTCTTTTATCCAGTAATGGTGAAATAATGGAACGCACATAACTGCCATTATCCCAACTGCTGCCCGTGTCATAGATCAACGTTCTGCCCTCTTTTTCAATTAAGACGGACAAGCCATGTCCGACATCAAGTACATCCATTCGCCAGTCATAAGACGGAGACCTAAAAATCAGACAGCCTATTGCTATGAAAGAAGCCAATATTTGGCTGAAGCGACTAATCGAAAACCTCAATAACCACAGTAAAGATATGAGTAACAATACCAGTAAGTTGATATTACTCACCGCTACCCAACCTGTATCAGCAAATTTTAAAGCCCAAGCCACAGGTTCAAATGAACGATCTGCGAGAAGCCATGTTGAATTGCTAAATGAAAAAGTAAGACAAGAACAAATCACGGCAATAAACAATAAGGGTACGACAACAAAAGAGAACCAAGGGATGAATATCAAATTAAAGGCAATAGAGAGCCAACTTATTCCACCGAAGAAGTAAGCACTTACAGGAGTCATCAGCAGCATCAAAGCTACCTGCCCAACCATTAGCTTCATCCACCAATGTTTCCATTGTGAACTTACGCCATACAGATAGATGACAATGCTAACCGCAATAAAAGAAAGCCAAAAACTACTGGATAAAGAAGCAAAAGGGTCGAGAAACAGTAAGACGCTTAACGTTAACCATATTCTCTGAGAGACAGAGAGATTCATGCGCAGAGCAGTAAGCAAAACATTTAGAAGGCACATGGTCAGCGCACGTTGAGTTGGCAAAGTAAAGCCAGCCAACCAAGCATAGCTAATAGCGAAGACAGATCCGAAAATAAAAGGGAACCAAAGAAATCTCGGAGAGAGCCTCACCAAACCAGCACCGCATATATAACCAAAACCGAAAGCGATGCCGATATGAAGCCCTGAAATGGCGACTAGATGGACTAAGCCGCTGTTTCTCAGTTGAGCCCAATCATCTTGACTAAGACCTGATCGTTCCCCAAAAACCAAAGCGGTAATCATCCCTCTGAATGGGCTAGTGGCGATATAGTTTTGCACTCGTTGATAGATCCAAGAACGTAAATTGGAACTTGAAGTAACCTGAAAATGTGAATTTTCGTTGACCGTAGCTCGTGCAACCCATCTTTGGCTCAAATAATAGGTTTCAGCATCAAAGCCGACTTCATTTAATCGACCAACAACGGGTTTTACTTTCACTGAAAATTCAAAGTGTTCGCCAATTTCTAAAGGAATCGGTGAGAATAAACGTATATGGGGAGGGAACAACGTAGTGACAAAATGGTTATTTATTTGATGTACAGCAACAGAACCTTCGTATCCATAACTAATTTGTTTAAAAAAGCTGTCAACTTTTCCTTTTATGGTAATATCCTGCCCTGCTTGAAAAATGCTACTGGATTGAGTTTTTACTTCGTTGCCATGTGTTATTATCACTAGCAATCCAAATACAATCCCGCCCCATTTTCTCAACTTGGTGAATCGAACACTAAGTATGAAAAAAAGTGGGCAAAATAGCGCAAAACCCAAAACTGGCATACAAGGCCAATAGGGCGATGACAAAACAGTGAGCGAAAACGAAGCAAGCGTCCAATTTTTCGATAAGAGAGTCATGGTTCCCTATGCCAAGAAAATTCATCAAAAAATTTATGCCTAACCATGACGTGATTAAACGTCAAAAGGCATTAAAAGTTTTTGGCAATGTCTTATACAACCCAAACTTGTGGTGTCTAAATCGACGTTCAGCTGCAGGTGCATTTGCTGTTGGTCTCTTCATGGCATTTGTTCCACTTCCAAGCCAAATGATCATGTCTGCTGGTATCGCCATTGCTCTAGGTGTCAATCTGCCACTCTCTGTTGCTTTGGTATGGATCACCAATCCAATTACCATGCCGTTCATCTTTTATATCGCCTATAAACTGGGTGCTTGGATATTGAACATCCCGCCACAACATTTCCATTTCGAGCTTTCTTGGGATTTTCTGACACATCAGATGGGTACAATTGCTCCTCCATTCCTTTTAGGCTGTGCAGTATGCGCTGTAGTGGCTTCAGTAGTAGGCTATTTTGGTATCCGTGGTTTGTGGCGTTATTCTGTGGTGAGAAGCTGGCAGAAACGACGTACGAAAGTAACCTGAAAACAAACAAATAAAATGACTTACGTTCTAAGATGAGATGCGTATATTGCCCTTAGATGTAATGAATGTATTACGCGCATGAAAAAAGGACCTAACGGTCCTTTTTTTGCATTTTGATCTTCTAGCTTAAACCGCACTGGCCTACTTACTACTTAACACTGCCGCAGGGTTTAATTTACTTGCACGAGAAGCTGGATACCAAGTAGCAAGCAGACTTAAGGCGATAGCAGTACCGGAAACTAAAAACACGTCTCCTGCTATAACTTGTGATGGTAAGAAGTCGACAAAATAGATGTCGCCGGATAAGAATTTATGTCCAATCAAGGACTCAAGTGCTTTCACCATTGGCGTCAAGTTCAGCGCCACCATTACACCAAACACGCTCCCTACTACACCACCAAGCACCCCAGAAAAGACACCTTGCCAAACAAAAATACGTTTCACCAATCCGTCGCTTGCACCCATAGTACGAAGGATGGCGATTTCCGCAGCTCTGTCTTTTACCGCCATCATCAGCGTAGAAACGATGTTGAAGCTGGCAACGCCGATCACTAGCACCATGACCAGATACATAATGCTGCGTACCATCTGAATATCACGATAGAGGAAACCAAACTTTTGTTGCCAGCTACGAAGATAGACATATTCATTTAACGTCGTTCCCACCTCACGAACGACATTGGTCGCCGTCAGAACATCACGGACTTTGATAGAGACACCTGTAACCGCATCCCCCAAATTCGAATATTGTTGCGCATCTTCAATTGGAAGCAGCGCCAGACTGTGATCGATTTGACCGTTAAGAGCTAGGAGACCCGCAATTTTTACCCGCACGCGTTTTGGGGCTTGCACTTTGTTTTCATTGTTCGTGCTAGGAATCATTAACGTAATGAAATCGCCAACTTTAGCATCCAACTTATCAGCAACACCCTTACCAAGAATCACTTGCTGTTGACCAGCAGTAAAAGACTGCCAAGCATTGTCTGTCACATATTGTGAAAGGCTGGATACAGCACGTTCCATTTGAGGGTCGATACCTCGCACTTCTATCGCTTTAAGTTGAGCACCTTTCTCTGCTAAGGCTGTCATTTTCACATAGGGAGCTGCAGCCTCCACTTCTCCATTTTGATTGGCTTTCAATACAATATCTTGCCAATTTCGAATGGGGTCTCGTACGCCTTCGAACTCACCATGAGGGATGACAGACAAAACTCGATTTTGTAATTCACGCTCAAAGCCATTCATCGCAGATAAACCAATGATGATAACTGCAACGCCAACAGCAATTCCGATAGTTGAAGAAAGGGAGATGAACGACACCATTTTATTGCGCTGTTTCGCGCGACTAAATCGGCCGCCAATAAACATCGACAGTGAAGAGAACACTACGCCTCCTCCACATCTAGCAACAGACCATCTTTCATGTGCATCTGGCGATCCATTTTTGCTGCCAGTTCGCCATCGTGAGTGACGACCAAAAAAGCAGTTCCAGACTCACGATTCAGTTCACGCATCAAATCGTAAATAGAAAGCGCCGTTGTATGATCCAAGTTACCTGTAGGCTCATCGGCGAGCACCAAATCCGGCTTATTCACTAGAGCTCTAGCGATAGCAACTCGCTGACGCTCACCACCAGATAATTCAGAAGGACGATGTTCCAAGCGATGGCTTAAGCCCACTCTTTCTAACAATGCTTGTGCCGAAGCTTTTGCTTCTGACACTTTCATACCGCCGATAAGCAACGGCATCGCTACGTTTTCCAGTGCAGAAAAATCGGCTAACAAGTGGTGGAATTGGTAAACAAAGCCCAAATGTCTATTGCGGATTTTTGCCTGCTTATTCGAATGTAACTTCGTCAAGTCTTGTCCTAAAAACTCCACACTACCTTCAGAAGCATCATCTAGCGCCCCCAAAATATGTAGCAGAGTACTTTTACCAGAACCTGAAGAACCGATAATTGAAACCAATTCGCCACGTTGAATATCGAAGCTGACGCCTTTTAATACCTGAGTTTCTAGTTCGCCTTCTTGATATGTTTTGCAAACTTGGTGACAACGTAAAAGGTTATTCATAACGCAAAGCCTCAGCGGGTTTAACAGAAGATGCTCGATAAGACGGGAAAAGAGTGGCAAGAAGGCTCAAGCATATCGCCAATACGACCACAACGAAGATTTGAGTTGAGTTAATTACGACAGGCAACTCGCCCCCCAAAGAGAACAAAGCAACACCCAAACTGTCCAAAATGGTATTCAAGTTACTTGCAAGCAATACACCTAAGGTTCCTCCGACGATAGCACCGATGACGCCGCTACTCGCCCCTTGAACCATAAAAATCGCCAACACTTGACGGTCAGTCATACCTTGAGTTTTCAAAATGGCGACTTCCGCCTGTTTCTCCATCACAACCATGATGAGAGCTGAAATGATATTAAATGCGGCAACACCAACAATTAGACCAAGCATTAAGCCCATCATGTTCTTTTCCATACCAACAGCTTGGAAAAGTTCACCACGTTGTTCACGCCAGTCTGTCCAATGCCAACCTTCAGGTAGTGATTTGTTCGAGAGTTCCCCAACCACAAATGGGTCTTCAAAAAACAGACGCCATCCTGAGACTGTATTTTGGTCGAACTTCAACAATTTCCCCGCATCACTGATGTGAGTGATCATTAGCTGACCATCGACATCAGAACCTGTATTGAAGATCCCTGCGACCGTAAAATTACGTTGGCTTGGTATGCGGCCGAGAGGTGTAAACTGGCTGGCACTCGTGACCATTAATCTCACTTTGTCATCAAGCGATACGTTGAGGCTACGAGCTAAGGTATGACCGAGAAACACTTGGTACTCTCCAGCTTTAAGCGACGACAGACTACCAGCGATAAGATAATCCATTATGGGGTCATTGACAGTTGGTTCAATACCCACCATCAGTCCTGCAGCTAACTGAGACGGACTTTGAATAACCGCTTCACTGCGAACTATCGGTTCGGGACTGCGCTGACTCGATAGCTGAGAAATAAATGCTGGCGGCTCAGGTGTTAAAGTCGTTTTATCTTGAGATTGCGAAATGACAGCCTGAGGCAAAACACCAAGAATGCGGCTTTTTAGCTGCGCTTCAAAACCGTTCATAACAGAAAGCACGGTTACCAAAGACATCACGCCTATGGTAATACCTGCGGTAGACATATATGACACGAATCGACTAAACCTGTCACCGGAGCGTCCTCTTAAATAACGCAGACCGATAAAGGTCGATATCGGATGAAACATAATAAAAACCAATCAAATAAGATGTCGCTACTGTAACTAGATTCCAGCCAAGGTTGTAGCTTTTCTTTGCCAAATCTGTGTAAGAGACAGATTTACTCACGCGAAATGCAAGAATCGATGTCCAAGCCATTAATGATGAGAAAACAATTATTTGCCTTTGAACAACAGGCATAACTTGATTACTTGGACGGTATGGCGATAATCAACAAAGAAAAGAAGGAACTTATATGACAGATCAAGAATTTTTCACTGTACATCATTCACTCACTATTAACGTCGAGCCATTGTCGGACGATTTCACTTTTCCTTCTTATGAGCAGTTCGTTACTGAGATTCCGGCGCCATTTATTGTTGCCAGTGAGTTTAGCCAACTGGATCAACTCAACGATGCCGCAAAGCTGGAACTTAAAAACAGCGACTTTAAACATGTTGTGCAGTTATTGGACACACAAAATTCTAAACTGAATCTGTTATTAACATTCATGTTGTCTCAACAAGATGACCCAACTCAACGCCAGCAAACCACCGCTTTTGGTGCAAGCCAATTGTCTTACGTAACCGTCAGTGCCCCAAGTATCGGCACTAAGCTGCGTATCAAACTATTTATAGAACATCCTGCTGCAGCAATTTATTGCTATGCCACCGTTCACAGTGTTGAAGAGCAGGATGTTGAAAAAGTGGTCACGGTAAAATACGATTTGCTGCGTGACACTGACCAAGACTTGCTGATCAAAGCTGCTCTCTATCAGCAGCAAAAACTATTGCGTCAGCGCTCTTTGGATAGAGATAAAACATAAGCGTTTCCATGACTAAAAAAACACTACTCTCTTTGAATTCGGCTTCAAGTGCCGGAGACAAAAAGCACATAGGCAACCTAACGGGCGCAAGTTTGGCGTTAGCCATTGCTGAAATAGCAAATGGTCATTCAGGACATACACTGCTTGCAGTACCCGATCCGCAGACTGCACTTAAGTTGCTGCATGAAATTGAGCAATTCAGTCATAGCGAAGTAGCTATTTTCCCCGATTGGGAAACCTTACCGTACGATAATTTTTCTCCTCATCAGGAAATCATTTCTGACCGTATCTCACGTCTGTATAACCTGCCGACGTTAACAGCAGGCATCACTATCGTACCCGTGAGTACGCTATTACAGCGCCAAACACCCAGAGATTTCTTGCTGCAGCACACCTTGATGGTCAAACGCGGCGATCTATTCTCCCTAGAAAAGCTAAGAATCCAACTGGAGAAATCGGGTTACCGCCATGTTGACCAAGTGTTCGGCCCTGGTGAATACGCCAGTCGTGGTTCTATTCTTGACCTGTTTCCAATGGGCAGTTCGGATCCATATCGCATTGATTTCTTTGATGATGAAATTGATACCATCCGCACTTTCGATCCAGAAAATCAGCGTTCAATTGAAGAGATTCAGGATATCTGCCTGTTACCAGCACACGAGTTCCCAACGACCGAAAGTGCAATAGAAGATTTTCGTATTCGTTGGCGTCAGCGCTTTGAAGCCCGTCGTGAACCTGAATCCGTTTACATGCAAGTGTCTAAAGGCACATGGCCAGCCGGTATCGAATACTGGCAACCGCTATTTTTTGAACAGACAGAAACTCTATTCGATTATTTGCCCGCGAACAGCCAACTGATTTCCGTCGGTGAGTTAGAGAAATCGATTGACCAGTTTTTAACTGACGTCGACTACCGCTATGATCAGCGCAAAATCGATCCACTTCGTCCACTGCTACCGCCAGAAGAGTTGTGGCTTAAAAAAGATGAACTGTTTACTCAGTTCAAAGAGTTGCCTCATACCCTAATGAGTGTCGACCCTGTGGCCGAAAAAGCGGGTCGCAGCAACCTAGATATCAGCCCTCTACCTCCGCTCGCCGTTCAGCATCAAAATAAAGAACCGATGGCAGCACTTCGTCAGTTTAGCGAGCAATTTAAAGGCAAAGTTGTCTTTTCTGTAGAGTCGGAAGGGCGTCGAGAAGCACTGCTTGAGCTGTTGCAACAGATTAAGCTACGTCCACACAGTAAAAGCTCGTTTGACCAAGCTTTGGAAAGTAGCGATAAGTTTTCACTGATATTGGGTTCCTCAGAACACGGCTTCATTTTTGGAACGGATAAATTAGCGCTTATTTGCGAAAGCGATCTACTCGGCGACCGCGTTATTCAAAGACGCCGAAAAGAACGTAAAGCGACCAATAGTGATGCAGTTATTCGTAACCTTGCCGAACTCAAACCAGGTCAACCGGTTGTCCATATTGATCACGGCATCGGTCGCTATGTTGGGCTGCAAACGTTAGAAGCTGGAGGCTTAACCACCGAGTTCGTCACTCTAGAGTATTTGAATGATGCCAAGCTCTATGTGCCAGTATCTTCATTGAATCTAATTAGCCGCTATTCAGGTGGCGCAGAAGAAAGTGCACCTTTACATAAACTCGGTAGCGAATCATGGACTAAAGCTCGCACTAAAGCCGCGGAAAAAGTTCGTGATGTGGCAGCAGAGTTATTAGACGTCTACGCCAAGCGTGAACTTAAACCGGGTTTTAAATTCACTCTCGACCGAGATCAGTACGCGACATTCAAAGCAGGTTTCCCGTTTGAAGAAACTGACGATCAGGCAATGGCTATTAACGCCGTATTGTCTGACATGTGCCAAGCGAAAGCGATGGATAGACTGGTGTGTGGTGACGTGGGCTTTGGTAAAACCGAAGTGGCCATGCGCGCGGCATTCTTGTGTACTGACAACGATAAACAAGTTGCGGTTCTCGTTCCAACCACACTTCTAGCACAGCAACATTTTGAAAACTTCCGAGACCGATTTGCCAATCTGCCAATACGTGTCGAAGTGTTGTCGCGATTCAAATCCGCAAAAGAGCAGAAACAGATTCTACAAGATGTCGCTGATGGTAAAGTCGACATTCTCGTTGGTACTCATAAGCTACTTTCTAACGATATCCAGTTCGCTGATTTAGGATTACTCATCGTCGATGAAGAACACCGCTTCGGCGTACGTCAGAAAGAAAAAGTGAAAGCGATGCGTACCGACGTCGACATACTTACGCTAACTGCAACGCCAATTCCTCGTACCTTGAATATGGCTATGAGTGGGATGCGCGATCTGTCGATCATTGCCACTCCACCAGCAAGACGTTTGGCGATTAAAACCTTTGTACGTCAAAGTGAAGACAGTGTGATTCGTGAAGCAGTGCTGCGTGAAATTATGCGTGGCGGTCAGGTTTACTTCTTGCACAATCAGGTCGAAACCATAGAGAAAGTGGCTGAAGACTTGGCGAAACTCATCCCTGAAGCTCGTATTACGACTGCACATGGACAAATGCGAGAACGTGAGCTGGAACGTGTGATGAATGATTTCTATCACCAGCGATTCAACCTGTTAGTGTGTACAACTATTATTGAAACGGGTATCGATGTTCCAACGGCGAACACTATTATCATGAACCGCGCGGATTCATTAGGTTTGGCACAGTTACACCAGTTGCGTGGTCGCGTGGGTCGTTCTCACCACCAAGCTTACGCCTATTTACTTACACCTCCACCTAAAGCGATTACCAAAGATGCCGTTAAACGTCTTGAAGCAATTGCGTCATTAGAAGATCTTGGGGCTGGGTTTACATTGGCAACCCACGACTTAGAAATTCGAGGGGCTGGCGAGCTATTAGGTGATGAACAGAGTGGTCAAATTCAATCTATCGGTTTCACTCTTTACATGGAGATGTTGGAGCAAGCGGTAGAAGCTTTGAAATCAGGTAAAGAGCCATCATTAGATGACTTGTTACGTGAGCAGACCGAAGTGGAAATGCGTTTACCCGCTCTACTTCCTGAAGATTACATCCCTGATATCAATACTCGCCTGTCAATGTACAAACAAATTGCCAGCGTACATGATGAGAACGAGCTCGCAGAGCTCAAAGTAGAACTGATTGACCGTTTCGGAAAACTGCCGGACGCAGCGCTGAACCTGCTGGCGCTTGCGCAGCTGAAACTTGATGCCGCCGAACTTAAGATCCGTAAGATTGAAGCCCACGAAAAAGGTGGCTACATTGAGTTCTATCCAAATGCTGACATTAACCCTATGTTTTTGGTTAAACTGTTGCAGTCTCAACCGAAAAAATTTGCGATGGATGGTCCAACCAAATTCAAGTATGCGGTACCATTAGTCGACAGAAGAGAACGAATTCAGTTTGTTGCAGACATGTTGGGTGAATTCCAGCAAAATCTACTTCCAACAGCGTAAAGGCTTTCTCAGTAAACAAAGATTAAGCCATAAAAATGATGTAAGGTGCCCTGCACCGAATGACGGAGTCATAATGAAGAAACTGATCCCATTACTGCTTTTACTTGTTTCTATGCCGAGTTTGGCTCAGAGACAATTTGATATTGAAGTGATTATCTTCAAAAGAGCAGTTGATGCAGAAAAAATCAGCGAATCTTGGCCAGATAATCTGCCTGAAATTAACATGGCAAAGGCTGGTACTTTTTCTGATGCGACTTACCGCCAAACCAAAGGCGTTAAGATGCTCGCTTATTCAGATTATCAACTGACTAACCAAGTCCAAGAACTGAAAAAGCACGCTGGTTTTGACGTATTGCTGCACACAGCATGGCGTCAGGGAGACGAAGGCCGAAGCGCGGCTCCTGTATTCCATATTCAGGCAGGTAAAGACTACTCTCGTCAATATCGCCCTGATGGTAGCGCGATTGGAAGTTCTTCGACTCAAACATCCATAGATGGGGTAACAGAACAAAGTTTCGCTAAACCGTTCTACGAGCTAGACGGTACTTTGCAAATCTATGTTCAGCATTATCTATACGCTGAAGTAATGATGGATTTGAAAGAACCAAGCGTACGTGAAGTTCTAATGCAAGATGAGCCCCTAGAGCTGACCTCAACAGATATGCAGGCTGACGGTACAGTTCAGGCGGGTAACTTAGCGCCAGTTTCTCCTACACGAAAAGTAGAATCATTTTTGAAAAGCTACCGTATCGACCAGAAACGACGTATGAGAAGTAGTGAAACACACTATTTGGATCACCCGTTAATGGGCATGATTATCCAAGTTCGAAAAGTAGAAGAATAGTAAAACCTAAAGCGCCCTGTGGGCGCTTTTTTGTATGTGTAACGGCCAATAACAAGGGTTGATATGTAACCATGTTGCCAGATTTTCAAATAGTGACTCAACGATTGCAGCTACGATTACTTAAGCTTGAAGAAGCGCAAGTACTTTCAGATTGCATTAGTCACTCTCCTTCCCTTCATCAATGGGTAGATTGGTGTCATGACGGGTTTTCTAAAAAAGATGCCGAACAGTTCATCTTAGCGAACCGATTGAATTGGGTGAAAGCCGATGCTTACGGTTTCGGGGTCTTTGACAAACAGCAGAAATTTGTAGGCATGGTCGCCATTAACGAGTTTTATCGTGTATTCAACATGGCAAGTTTGGGCTATTGGATAGCAGATGACTTCCAACATAAAGGCTTCGGGAAAGAGGCTGTCGATGCCCTGATAGAGTTTTGCTTTAGTCAGCTAAAACTAACCAGAATAGAAATTGTTTGTGATACAGAGAATTTGCCCAGCCAAAAACTGGCTCTTGCTTGTGGCGCAGTAAAAGAGAATGTTGCCCGCAACCGCTTCCTGTTTAACGACCAGCCAAAAGACGGCATCGTTTTCTCACTTATCCCAGAATAGAACAATGCTAATTACTCAGCTTCGTTGCTATTTGAATGCAGCGTACAGACATAAAAAATCCCACTCTTGGAAGTGGGATTTTAATCGTCAATCAGAACTGATTAGTGCAGTTTCAAATTAGGACGTAATACTCGGTTGATACGACCAACCAACATCATCAAACCTGTCTTGAAGATGCCATGAAGAGCCATCTGGTGCATACGGTATAGCGAAATATACACAACGCGTGCAATGCGCCCCTCAACCATCATCGAACCTTTTGTTAGGTTCCCCATCAAGCTACCTACGGTAGAGAAACGGCTTAGAGATACAAGTGAACCATGATCCTTGTAAACATAAGGTTTTAGTTCACGACCATTAAGCATAGCAACGATATTTCTAAACGCTTGTGAAGACATCTGGTGAGCTGCTTGAGCACGTGGTGGCACAAATGAACCATCAGGCTGTGTACATTGAGCAAGGTCACCGATAGCAAAGATACTATCGTCACGAGTCGTTTGCAGAGTATCTTTTACCACCAGCTGGTTGATGCGGTTAGTCTCAAGACCTGCGATATCTTTCATGAAATCAGGCGCTTTAATACCCGCAGCCCATACCATGATCTGTGCAGTGATCTTCTCGCCATCTTTCGTGGTTAAGCCGTCTTTATCAGCTTGTGTAACCATAGTAGCCGTACGTACGTTTACACCAAGCTTAGTTAGCTCACTGTATGCAGCAGAAGAGATACGAGGAGGCAAAGCAGGAAGAATACGTTCACCCGCTTCAATCAGGTTTACGTTCAGCTTGCTTGAATCTAGATCGCCGAAGCCATATGTACGAAGTTCTTTCACAGCATTGTGAAGCTCAGCTGACAGTTCAACACCCGTCGCACCAGCACCAACAATTGCGATATCTACAGTGCCTTGACCATTTTTCGCATGCAGCTTCAAAAACTCATTATTCATTTCTGTACGGAAACGATGAGCTTGTTCTGGGCTATCTAGGAAAATACAGTTTTCGCGAACACCCGGAGTATTGAAATCGTTTGATGTAGAACCAATTGCCATAACCAGAATGTCATATGCCAGTTCGCGTTTAGGCATCAACAGTTCACCGTGATCGTCAAACAACTCGCTTAATACGATTTTTTTACCTTCACGGTCTATCGACTCTAGACTGCCTAATTGGAAATCAAAGCTGTGGTTTTTAGCGTGCGCACGATAGCTCAGCGCATCAACACCTTCATCCAACGAACCAGTAGCAACTTCATGTAAAAGAGGCTTCCATAGGTGGCTTGATTTGCGGTCTACCAGAGTAATATCTGCTCGGTTCTTACGGCCCAAGGTGCGTCCAAGCTTAGTAGCAAGCTCAAGACCACCGGCGCCACCACCGACTACAATAATGCGTGTCACAACAACATTCCTCAAAAATAATGAAAAATCAAAGATCAGCATGACAGGTTCACACTGAAGAAATTCTTAAATTTGTACTAAGCTCTGTGCTTCCGAGGCTATTTTTAATGCTACTTGTTCGGGACTAAACTGGACTGACTTCTAAATTTTAGGCAAGTTTTGTGTCTTGCTCTTGGTCGTTTTTTTGACATACATCAAATTTATTTCGAGGCTCACATTATATAGAGCTAAATCCTCTGTGCAACCTTATATTCATTCAAATTGTAGGGAAATAAACCATACGTTGCACAATAAAAAACGGCCTCAAAATCGGCCGTTTTCTAGATTAAAACTAATAATATCAAGCGGTTTTAAAAGCTTTTATCGCTTGAAGATGCTGAGAGATTTTCTTGAACTTATGAGACTGTGTATCATCCCAAATGATGTCATAGTAGTCTTCTAATGCTTGGGCTGTTTGCTGGTTATCAAGCATCTCATCATTACGAGAAAGTATGACTAAGCAGCGCCCCTTGTTTTTCATGCGATACTGCTCAACACACTTAGTGGCAATGTCGTCGTATTCTTCTGGGCGATCGATTTTACCGCTCATATTGTTTTCTGGGTTTAGATTCGGATTAAGAATCACTTGTTTAATACCGCATAGAAAACCAATACGCTCTGACCAATAGCCACCCAAACCTACGCCACAAATGATTGGATTTGGATCTTTAGAATGCTCAATCGCTTTGTGAACTTCTTTCAGAAGATGCTGCATATCGTGCTTTGGATGTAAGGTACTGTAGCTGACAAAGCGCACATCATCATCGATGAATTGCAATTGTAGAACTTTTTCGTGGTTCCCTGGACTGGTTGAGTCGAAACCGTGTAAATAAATAATCATAATACTCCCCCGCTCCTTGAGGTTTTAATCTACCACGAACAATAAGGTTTTAAAGTAAATCGTACGTAAACTAACGATACATAAATGAGAAACAGTGATCCTAACTACAAAATGTTTCTTTTATTTGAAGGGCCTGATGATAATAGTACTCGTCCCCCCACAATTGAAAAGCAAGTAAGTACCACAGCATTGACATGACAGTGGTTCGAGGTAGCCATGCTTTTGCACCTTCAATCCAAGTATCTATGTCTTCTATTTCTCGCAACTGGCAATAACGTGCAATAGCTTCGACTGGATTCTCTCCTGCCACATCGATACTTAAAGCTAAGTCCATTCTTGGGTCTGCAATTGAAGCATATTCCCAATCAATCACTTTAAGACCATCATCCGTTTTGACCATGTTGTAGCCCGCAAGATCAAAATGACACAGTGAATATCCAACATTGGTCAGGCTAGGCGGATTACGCCATTCGCGATACAACTTTTCAAACTCTGGAGTTTTCAAATGCTCTTTGATTTGAAACCAATAATGATCCATACGCGCGGAAAATGAGAATGGCACAACTGGAATTTTAGTGGTGTCGATTGTGTGTATTCTTGCCTGAATTTTTAGCAGTGAGTCAAAGTTAACGCCATCGTGTAATGATTGCCCTTCAACCCATTCAACCAACAAGCCTTGGTCGCTAATGAATATCGCCTCAGGGCCGATATGGGTCGATTCAATGGCTTTGAGAATCTGATATTCCTGAAAACGAGAGATAGAGAATGCTTTGGTGATAGGAGTATTCGGTCGCCAAACATAGGCTTTACCCTTTTGGCACACCACTTTCCAACAGCGGTTCGTTAAACCACCAGTAAGCGTTTGTGCGTATTCAGGCGGAAATGAAAAAAAGTGAGCAACAGACTGTAACGTTGGGTCCAACTGACACGCTTCATGCCAAGACATTCTCGCCATCGCTCACCTCTTTCGCTTTCCGCACTAAATCGGATTAAAGACCAAGTAAACTTTTAGACTCTTGCTTACGAATTTCAGTTTCATCAGCCCATTCGATTAGGCCAGTTTGCAAATCCATTAAACGCATGGTCATTTTGTAGTAAACGTCTTTGTCACTTCCGGCATTCTTCACAATGCTGGCTAGGTTTCCGTACAACATATATTGAGCTCCAACCATTTTGCCGAATTGGATTGCAGTACTTTGGTTCACAAGCTCGTCATTATTTTGGAAGTTCAGCTGCTCACGAACAGATTCTACACGGTCCATATCGACGAAGCGGAACTTACCTGAGTTCAACATCTTAGTACTGATTGTGTCAGTGATTGATTCAGTATCAATATGCTCACTGGTTTTATTCTTGATTCGTTCGACAAAAACGATTGGTCTAGCATCACGAGTAATCGCAGCAACTGAGCCTGACATCATCATGCT
Organism: Vibrio sp. HM8-C; assembly: GCF_058630515.1. Taxonomy (NCBI): domain Bacteria; kingdom Pseudomonadati; phylum Pseudomonadota; class Gammaproteobacteria; order Vibrionales; family Vibrionaceae; genus Vibrio; species Vibrio sp. HM8-C. Next base: position 389,076 of record NZ_JBMMKS010000001.1, on the reverse strand, counting down.
ATCTACCATTTCACCTGCGATTTTTTGTAGGTCTGTCGAACCAAAATCAACCGTCACTGTTTCTACTGCTTGCGCATCACCGTAACTGACTTTGTTTGAACATCCACCAAGAACCACCGCTAATCCAAGCAACGCAATAACACTCTTGTTCATTTGTCTTCCTCTAAAATTGCCTAGTCGTCAGATTCACGGATCTGAACACGAAATTGTTTTCCATTTGGATTCACCGACACTTCCGAGATAGAGATACTTTCCATGCCGCGTATCACCGCTTGCTTCCAAGGAGCAAGACGGGTATTTACTTCCAAACCGTTATCATCATACCAATAGAATCGGTACTGTATGTTTTGGTCACCATTGTAATTGCTAACTAAGCGAACCACGCCTCGTGCATGCCCGTCTACATCTACGGTAGAAATGTCGTCAATAACCAAGCGACTTCCTAATACGTTGTCGGCAAATAACACTCTCTGCGACTCACCTTCAACACTTAACCCTGCGGTATTTTTACTACAGCCCACTATCGCTAATGTCGACAGTAAAGCTATCAGCCATTTTTTCATCACAATTTCCCTAGTTGCTTATGCCACATGGTTGCATTTGACCCTTGTTGGGAAACCCAAACAAGGGTGGTTCCTTGATCCGGTACATTGAAGCTGTATGACTTCCCAGCTGCATTCAATGTTTGCTCACCTGACTGAACGATTTCGCTCGTACCATGAACCGTTGCCGGCAATGTAATCCAGCTGCGCGTATCTGGTTGCTCTGTTAGGGTATTCCAAACATTCAGAACCAAGTTTCCAACATCATTGCTATTAGTCGTTTCTTTACGTAGTTGGTCTTTTGCTACTACACGTAAAGCTTGTCGAATAGCGATTGCTGGCATTTTTTCAGACAGATTCCGTTGTGCCATTAAATCAACGTTAGTTAACGGTGTAGAAGTTATCTCCTTACCATTTAACTGCAAATGAAACTTCTGTTGCACTACGTTGTTGTTATAGTACGGCAAAGCTAAAGAATACAGTGCACTGTTGCCTCTGCTGTCATAGAGAGGTAAAGATAAGCGCCAGCTCTCCATAGCTTTAACCACACCTTGCTCATCTAAAATGATAACTCTACCTTCACCCGCTTGCAGAGATTGTGCCGAACCGTATTGTTTTTCCAACAATACCAAGTCTTCTTTCATTGCAAGACGTTTGGCTACTCGTAAAGTTCCATCAATAACAGCTTGATTTTCGGGCGCTACAGCTAATGCACGACGGTAATCTACATAAGCACTATTAAGATCGTTGGAAGCTTCATAAAGCAGGGCTGATAGATAAAGCAGATAACCATTCTGCACCGCCTGCAAAGTTTTGCCTGCGTCTGGGTATTTGGAAAGCACACTTCCGAGATTAGCACTAACGCCATTTTCACGAAGTTGACTCTGCGCGCTTTCTAGCTCGGCTTCACGACTTGCGCGGGCTTGCTCCTGAACCTGATTCGCGCGACGCATTTCCACGAGCGCACCATCAAGATCATTGGCATGAACATAGTTCAGACCTAAATAAAGGTGCAAAAATCCCAACTCATAATCTGCCGGTTGGTAATTATTCAAGTTATCGTTAACGGCCAGTGAACCAACGCTTGTCGCGGTGTCAGATACCGAGATGACCGCCTTGCTTTGCTGCTCTTTAATGGCTGAATCAGACAGTTCTAATGTCGTTTTACTCTCGGCATACTGCTCATTCAAAAAGTAGACTCGGCCTTTTTCCAAATTATCAAGAATGTCGCCAGCTACATAATCTTCAAATAGATCGGTTGCTTCTGAGTATTGACCCTGTTTGACTGTTTGATACAGGTCTTGATTCTGCGCACTGTAATGACTGAACAAGTTGCCAGCCGTCATGTTGGCGCACGCACTTAGCAGTAAACAAGCTATGGAAACCGTAATGTGTCGCTTATTAGCCTTCACCACACACTCCGCAAAAAATTAGGATGGAAACAATAATGCCCCGTTGTAACACAGGGCATTATTCATACTTAGCTCATCAATAGTGGGCCTAATGGACGACCACCGACAAGGTGCATGTGGATATGGTAAACCTCTTGTCCACCGTGAGAGTTACAGTTCACAAGTAGACGGTATCCATCTTCTGCAATCCCTTCTTCCTTAGCCAATTTTTTAGCCACGGTAAACATGCGGCCAAGAGCAAGTTCATCACTCTCTTCCACGTCATTTACTGTTGGAATCAACTTGTTTGGAATGATCAGAATGTGGCTTGGAGCGCGAGGATTGATATCGCGAAATGCTGTTACTAAATCGTCCTGATAAAGGATATCTGCTGAGATCTCTTTGCGAATAATTTTACTGAAAATGGTTTCCTCAGCCATAAAGTGCTCCGTAGTAGGCATTTTTTATAAATAATTGTGCATTTGAGTATGCGTCAAGGTGCTTCAAACCTCAATACAAAACATTATCCAGTTAACAGAATTCAATTTCCGTACCCACAAAATCACAATTTTGTAACTTTGCTCTAAAAACGAACTATTGATGATTTATAAAATAGCGTTTGCTTGTTTCGTCGTTGAGACATTTTGCCGAAGAGCAATTTTTATTACTTATTTTTATTTTTTGAGAATGTGTTTATTGGGGGTAGAGGTATGCAAGGTTCCGTAATTAGACGGATGTATGCTGGTTTTGCATTAATTATCATCATGTTCGCAGTGACAGTTGCCATCATGATGAGTGGAATGAACCAAATTCATTCAAACTTTGAAAGTGTATCGAAAACAGCTCTGCCGCTTGTTTCTTTATCTAACAAAACTAGCGTTCAACTCTTGTCTGCTGACAAGTCATTTAAAGACTTTCTGACCACTCAGAATCTAGAGCGAATGAACGAAATGCGTAATTCATTTGCTTCTGCCAAGAACAAATTCAGCGAAACATTAAATCAGTTACAAGAAGCAAGTGCTTCCCATCCTGAACTTATTGAACGCGTGGATTCTCTTAAGCAATTAGAAGACCGTTATTTTAGCGAAGCTGACAATGCGATGAGTAACTACCAAGCGATGTTTGACGCTCAAGCTAAAGTGCAGAAATCAACTCGTGAATTCCAACGCTTACAAGCAGAACTCAGCTCAGGCATGAAAGAAGCGGTTGATGGTCAAAACAACATTTCTGTGAAAGTAATGGCAAAAAGCTACTTTATGAAGCTTCGTGATGCTGAAGTGATTACTTCAGATGCGTTAGCAAGTTCGGATGTAGAATTTGTAGAAAAAGCCGTCGCACTGAATAAGAAAGCCGTAACTCATCTTAATTACGCCTATCGTGGTTTGATTACTCAGCTTCCAGAAATTAAGAGTACTTTTGATGAAAAAGTTCAACAGTTTACTCAAGACATCGGTCAGAAAGGCGGCGTGCTGGATCAACACAACGAGTATCTGAAAGCTCGCGCTGCTTTGTACGAAAACATCGGCAACCTAGCGGCTGAAATTGATAACGCAATGACCATATTGGATTCGTTCAACGAAACGGCGACTAATGACTTAAATGGCTCATTAGCGGAAGCTGGTGACGTTTATCAGCAAGGCCTTTACAAAGCAGTAGGCATTGGTATCGCCGTTCTAGTGATTGCCGTAGCGATTGGTTATCACCTAGCACAGAGTGTACGTGAACCACTAAAACGTATTCTGACGACGTTAGAGAGCCTAACTGATGGTGATATGACTCAGCGTATCGACATTCGCTTCAATAACGAATTTAGTCGTGTTAGTGGTCATATCAATACCCTAGCGGATAGTTTGCATGACATTCTGAAGAAGTTGAACCAAGCATCGGATGCTCTAACGTCAACAGCGAACAATAACCAAACGACGTCACAAGGTGCACAGTCACAACTCAATAGCCAACGTGAACAGACAGCAAGTGTAGCAACAGCCATGACAGAGATGGCTCATTCTGTGGAAGAAGTTGCAAATAGTGCGCAAAACTCACTACAAATGGTTCAACAGGTTGAAACTGCGTCTGAGTCTGGCCGTGTGATTATGAGCCAGAACATCTCCACAATTAATCAACTTGAAGCACGTTTGACTGAGTCGGTAGAAGCAACCAACGATCTACGCAGAATGAGCAGCCAAATTGGCAGCATTCTGGATGTAATTCGCAACATTGCAGAGCAAACCAACCTCCTTGCATTGAACGCAGCAATTGAAGCCGCTCGAGCGGGTGATCAAGGTCGAGGCTTTGCTGTTGTAGCAGACGAAGTGCGCGTACTTGCTCAACGTACAACAGAATCAACCACTGAAATTGAGAACATGATTAGCAATTTGCAATCAAGCTCAACTTCAGCAAGTAAAGTGATTGAAAGCTGTATGAAGGATATGGAGCAATCGGTTGAACAAGCTTCGAATGCCAATAGTGCAATGGAAGAGATTCAAGCTCTGATCATCGAAATCAGCCAAATGAGTACTCATATTTCTCAAGCAGCTGCAGAACAAAATGAAACAACGTCAAGCATCGCTCGTAGCATTGAAGACATCAACCTGATATCGGATGAAAGCTATCGCGCAATGGCAGAGATTGCAGATAACAGCACTAACCTAACGCAGCTTGCTGCGCAGCAAAGTGAACTGGTGCATAGATTCAAACTCTGATTTAACTGTGCAATATAAATACAAGATTGTAATCATTTAGTAAAAACTAACCTCAGGGTGATCTTTTCTATAGGGTCACCCTTGTTTTTTCCGTATAGCACCGTTATATGATAGCTATGGCTTGCGGCAAACCTTTCATACTTAACTCTTTTTGCAAGCCAAACATGAGGAATAACTATGGCCGTTCATGTTGGCATAATCGACCAAGACCCAGTTCGCTTGGTTACCCCACTTTTAGATAACAGAACCGCGAGTCGTCATATCGTATTCATCGGGGATAGTTCGCAAGAAGCAATGTATGTTCGCCTGCACACCGTACTTAGTCAGCGCGAAATAACCTCAGAGTTTTTCGAAATTCCCGCAGGTTCAAACGTAGCGGAGATAAAGAAAGCAATAAACAAACTAGCGGATGATCTTAAGCAACGTAACTTGCCAATCAAGCTAAACGCAAGCTGTGGCCTCAGACACCGATTACTTTGCGTATACGAAGTCTTCCGCACTTATCACTGGCCTATTTTTGTTGTCGAACCAAACAGTGATTGCCTCTGCTGGCTTTATCCTGACGGCAACACAGATACCCAAGTTCAAGACCACATCACCATCTCAGATTACCTGACTATATTTGGAGCACGTGGCGAGTTTAGTGAACAGAACATCCCACCTCAGTTAGACGAAAAGCTATATAACCTTGGTGAGCGCTGGGCAAGTAATGCCTTGGAATTAGGCCCAGGTTTAGCAACACTTAACTACTTAGCGACCACTTGCCGCAAAGAACAACGTTTAGACGTAGAGTTATCGGAGAAGCAGCAAGGTTATCGCGAACTAAGCATGTTGCTAAATGACTTAGTAGAAACAGAAATTGCGACCTACGAAAATGGCATTCTGACTTTCGCTAATGAAGACGCACGCCGTTTTTCAAACGGTGAATGGCTAGAAACCTTAGTACATAGTACCGTTAAGCAGATTCAAGACGATTTACCAACCATTCAGGACCGTTCATTAAACGTACAAGTCTACCGTCAACTCGGCGACAAAGAAGTGCGTAATGAACTTGATATTGCTACGGTTGTGAACAACAAACTGTATATCATTGAATGTAAGACTAAAGGTATGCGTGATGACGGTGATGACACTCTGTACAAGCTCGAATCTCTGCGTGACTTGCTAGGCGGTTTACAAGCAAGAGCTATGCTTGTTAGCTTTCGCCCACTTCGCCACAACGACATCACTCGTGCAGAAGATCTTGGGCTTGCGCTCATTGGCCCAGACGAGTTAAAAGACCTTAAGTCTCACCTTACTGCTTGGTTTAAAGAAGCCGGTGGTAGAGAGAACATTTAGTTCAACACTATCGAGACATAGATATTAAAAAGCCCGCTAAATGCGGGCTTTTCTTTTAACAATCGTCTTCGGTGAAATTCGAAGGCAAGGTATCTTTCATCTTGTTCCAGATTTGTGCGCTATCTATACCATAGTGACGAATCACGCCCGGTAACTGCTCACGATCACCTGTTCGGCAAATCGTCAACAAATCTCGATAGAAAGAAAGAGAACGTTCACGAGCTTCTGGGTTTGAGAAATAGTAGCTACCAACACGGTCATACAGTTTTTTCACGCCATTAAAGATCAAACCGTAGATTTGGTTACCAGAATGGAATGCTAAACGTTGGAACAACATATAGTCGTAGTAGTTAAAAGTTTTAGCAATCAACACTGATTGACGCTTCTCTTCGTCTTTCTCACCATCATCTTTCACATGCTGCTGCAACTTGTCTGCGAATGGTGAAGATGCCATAAATGCATCCCATGATTCTGCAGCCATAAGAGCTTCGCACGATTCAATAACATTCGTAATAGTACGTTCCGAGTTCTCTTTGTTGATCTTGAATGCATAACGCATAAAGATTGGACTGATATTCGTACGAGCAGCAAGTAAGTCTTCCACGATGCTGGTTGCATTGTCTGCGTCCAACGTCATTAACGTATCTAGAATATGTAAACCAGATGTCTCCATGAACTGGTTTACTTTCGTTGGCTTACCATGCTGAATAGTTAACCATCCATCACGTGCTAAACGCTGAAGAACTTCACGCAAAGTTGTTCGAGTAACACCTATAAGTTCTGAGAGTTCACGTTCTGCAGGTAAAATGGAACCAGGTGGGAAACGACCGTTCCAAATGCTTTCGATAATATATTTTTCTGCGAAACCTGCTGGGCTTTTTGCCTTAATAACCATTAAGTACTTATCCAGTTTTCTATTTATTAGATTTGATTGGGACTCATCATACCACTAGTTATCACCAAGCGGAAACAAAGCAACCCTAAACTTGTCACAAAGCTAACCAATCAAAATAGAATTCTCTGATGATTAAATCTGACTTGTCATATAAATGCTTAAAATGTGTTTCAAAATATTTCCATTCGTAACTTTTAATGCACAAAAACCACACTAAAAAAGAGAGTTTAATCACATTAACTATTGGACTATTTGTAAAATAAACTTACTAAAATAGAGTGATTTACGTGAGCTCGGTTGTATTTACGCACATTTATTCTTCATATAGTCTTGAAAAGAATTTTTTAATTAGCTTCAGGTTATAAATGAAGCGACAATATCACACCAAATGATGATTAATACTGACTTCCGCGCCACACAGCAGCTTGTTGACTAAATAAGTTATGCAGGTAGAGTTGCGGTCGAAGTCTAGAGTGCTTGTTTTGATCAGGGAGTGACTTGGCAAGGTTCTAAATAGGTAGTTTTCTTTATTGCCTCTCTAAGTCACTGTTGATAAGTCTTTGATTAAAATCATATTAAGATTTAAGTCAAAGCTGGCACATATCCTTGTTAAATTTATTATAACAGTGAGAGTAATTACCATGCCGATGTCCCTTGGAAACGCTTTTATCAAGAATTTCCTAGGAAAAGCACCTGATTGGTACAAAGTTGCCATAATTGCCTTTCTTATTATTAATCCGATCGTTTTCTTCTTTATCAATCCGTTTATTGCTGGCTGGCTTCTTGTCATCGAATTTATATTCACTTTAGCCATGGCATTAAAATGTTACCCACTTCAGCCCGGTGGTTTATTAGCAATAGAGGCGATTGCTATCGGGATGACCAGTCCCGCTCAAGTAAAGCATGAACTAGTGGCCAATATTGAAGTACTGCTCCTGTTGGTATTTATGGTTGCAGGTATCTACTTCATGAAGAACTTGCTGCTATTCATTTTCACAAAAATATTGCTTGGCATCCGCTCTAAAGTGGCTCTTTCCGTTGCTTTTTGTATTACAGCCGCTTTCCTGTCTGCGTTCTTAGATGCGCTTACAGTCATCGCTGTAATCATCAGTGTAGCCGTAGGTTTCTACTCGATTTACCACAAAGTGGCATCTGGACAGTCATTCAATTCATCGCATGATCACACTCACGATGAACACATTTCAGAACTGACTCGTGATGACTTAGAAAACTACCGCGGTTTCCTTCGCTCTTTACTCATGCACGCTGGTGTTGGTACTGCTCTTGGTGGCGTAATGACTATGGTTGGTGAACCTCAAAACCTTATCATTGCTGACCAAGCAGGATGGTTCTTCGGTGAATTCTTAATTCGAATGTCACCTGTCACTGTCCCTGTATTTTTCTGCGGCATCCTGACCTGTATCTTAGTCGAGAAGTTTAAAGTTTTCGGTTACGGAAGTGACTTACCAGCAAACGTTCGCCAAATCCTCATCGATTTTGATACGGAAGAACGTAAAACTCGTACAAATCAAGACGTTGCTAAACTATGGGTACAAGGTATTATCGCGGTTTGGTTAATTGTAGGCCTAGCATTGCACCTTGCGGCTGTGGGTCTGATTGGTCTTTCTGTCATCATCCTTGCAACGGCATTTACAGGCGTCATTGAAGAACACTCCATGGGTAAAGCGTTTGAAGAAGCATTACCTTTCACTGCACTACTAGCTGTGTTCTTCTCTGTTGTTGCAGTAATCATCGACCAACATCTATTTAAACCCATCATTGATGCCGTTCTTCACATTGAAGATAACGGCACACAATTAGCCTTGTTCTATGTTGCGAATGGTTTGTTATCCATGGTATCTGATAACGTATTCGTAGGTACGGTTTATATCAACGAAGTGAAGGAAGCGATGATGCAAGGCATCATTTCGCGCGACCAATTCGACTTACTTGCTGTTGCAATCAACACAGGTACGAACCTGCCGTCAGTTGCAACACCTAACGGCCAAGCGGCATTCTTGTTCTTGTTGACGTCAGCACTGGCGCCATTAATTCGTCTTTCGTACGGTCGAATGGTACTAATGGCATTACCATATACTCTGGTTCTTACCCTAGTAGGCCTAGCAGGCATAATATTCCTAGCCGAGCCAATGACGCATATGTTCTATGACTTGGGATGGCTTTCTCATCATTCAGTTAATGCCGTTGGCAACCTTGCACCTGAAGGCCACTAAAATTTGTATTGAATAGGAAACTATTTCGAGATAAAAAGCTCTGATTACTCAGAGCTTTTTAATATAAACGGTAAGGATTCACTGTGACTTTCTTTTCTAGCCTGCACACTTTTTCTAAAAACCGAATCTCTTGGATATTGTTATTGGGATTCGTATTGTTTTTTGAAGCCAGTGCGCTTTTCTTCCAACACGTGTTGGTTTTAGCACCTTGCGTCATGTGTATTTATGAGCGAGTCGCTATGTTGGGAATTGGCGGAGCTGCAATTGTGGGACTAATTGCACCTAAAAACCCGCTATTTCGTTGGTTAGGTTTTGCTGGTTGGGGCTTTAGCGCATACAAAGGATTAATGCTATCTCTACAACACGTTCAATATCAGTTTCACCCTTCTCCTTTTGCAACGTGCGATGTATTTGTTCAGTTCCCGAGCTGGGCACCGTTGAACCAATGGTTCCCATGGATGTTCGAAGCTTATGGTGACTGTAGCAAGATAGTTTGGCAATTACTTGATTTATCTATGCCTCAGTGGTTAGTCATTATTTTTGCCGCTAATATTGTTGCGCTAGCGATTATTGTCATCTCTCAGTTCTTTAAAGAGAAAAGACGTTTCTTTAGATAAAAACGTTAGAAAATTAAAAGACAAAAGGCGCCAACTGGCGCCTTTTTCATCTTCAAAACAAATCAACATCAGTCGCGAATAGGTGCTGGTGAAAGCACCTCACGGTTACCGTTGTGACCAGGCGCACTCACTATTCCTTGAGCTTCTAATTGTTCAACAATGCGTGCAGCTCGGTTATAGCCGATCTTAAAACGACGTTGCACGCCAGAAACAGAACCACGACGCGTCTCTACAACATGCTCTACCACTTGATCAAATAGCGGGTCTACTTCTTCATCACTTTCCATTCGTTCACCCGGCAACATCATTTCTGGGCTTTGATCGCCACTGATGATATCGCTGATGTAATTAGGCTTACCACGCGCTTTCCAGTTATTCACAACGGCATGTACGTCATCGTCAGAGGCAAATGCACCATGTACACGAATTGTATGGCTAGAACCCGGAGCGAGATAAAGCATGTCACCCATACCTAGCAGTGACTCCGCACCGCCCTGATCTAAAATAGTTCGCGAGTCCGTTTTCGTTGAAACAGTAAAGGCTACACGTGTTGGAATGTTTGCTTTAATCAAACCAGTAATAACATCAACAGATGGGCGCTGAGTTGCCAAAATTAAGTGAATACCTGCCGCACGTGCTTTTTGAGCAAGACGAGCAATCAGTTCCTCTACTTTTTTACCGACCACCATCATCAAGTCGGCGAACTCGTCCACCACCACAACGATATATGGCAATTTCTCAAGCAATGGCGCTTCTGCGTCCATACTGTCACCTTCTTTCCACAATGGGTCGTGAATCGGGTGACCAGCTTCAGCTGCCATTTTCAGTTTGTCGTTGAAACCTTTAATGTTCCGCACGCCTAACACGGACATAAGCTTGTAACGACGTTCCATTTCTCCCACACACCAACGAAGTGCATTTGAAGCATCTTTCATGTCTGTTACAACTTCAGCCAGTAAGTGTGGAATACCTTCGTAGATAGAAAGCTCCAACATTTTCGGGTCGATCATGATGAAACGTACATCTTCTGGTGTCGACTTATACAACATACTCAGGATCATGACGTTCACACCCACCGACTTACCGGAACCAGTTGTACCAGCTACCAACACGTGCGGCATTTTCGCGAGATCAGCCACGACTGCATCACCAGCAATATCTTGCCCAAGTACTATCGTCGTCGGAGACTTTGATTCTTTAAATTGAGGGCTTGCGATTACGTCAGACAGATATACCGTTTGACGACTCATGTTAGGTAATTCGAGACCTACATAAGGTTTACCCGGAATAACCTCTACAACACGCACTGCCATTGCAGACAGAGAACGCGCTAAATCCATCGATAAGCTCGAAATTCGGCTCACCTTAACACCAGGAGCCAAATCCAATTCAAAACGAGTTATAACCGGCCCAGGGAAGATATCAACTACTTCAGCTTGAATCTTATAATCAGCTAACTTTGCCTCTACCAGACGAGCTATCTCTTCCAACGCCTCTCGGTCTATGAAGTTTTCACGTTTTTCTGGGTGATAAAGCAGTTCCAATGTAGGCATTGGTTCTGCTGGTTTTGGCAGTTTCACATCTTTTTGCATTAAAAATGGATTCTGTTGCCCTGCCATATTGGCTTGTGCTTCAGAAACCAAGTTTTGGAAAGCAGCAAGATCTTTGTCTTGTTCTAACTCTTCGTTATCTTCATCATCATAGTCTTCAAAACCATATTCAGACTGTGACTCTGGTTGCCACTCATCTTCGTCATCTAGCACATCTAAATTTGAGATAGTCGGTTCGATATGGATATCATCAGCAGGCTCAATATCAACAACATCAAGTTGGCTGGTGTTTATCATTGGCTCAGCTGGCACATCGATATCTTCAACTACCTCATCACTTGAAGATTCCCAAGGCATTTCATCTTGAGCAAAATCATCCGATTCACGAGCAACCATATCAAGCTCTTCAATTGTCGAAGACAGTTGCTTACTACGTGGTGGAAGATCTTCTTCCTCGTCGTCGAAATGATAGTTCGGTGCCTGCGAAACTTGCTCTATAGCAAAATCATCAGACTCTATTGATGCTTTTGCCACAGGTTCTTCTTTTGGCATGTGAATATTGAAACGTCGAGCGACAGGCTGATTCTCTTGCTCCGAGTCTTCGGGCAATACTGAAATACTTTCCACAGCATCTGAAGCTTCATCGTTATCTTGATGCTCTAACGCTCTAGTTTGTAGAGGTTCTATGAGCGAAGGTGATGTTAATTGAGGTTCAACAATCTCCTCTTTCTGCCCACGAATTCGGTTAAGAATCCAATGAAGGCAAGCAATACTCATATCGCCAAGTCTTTCAACGATACTAAGCCATGAAATGCCAGTTAAAAGCGTAAAACCTGCCCCCCAAAAGAATAAAAGAGCAAGCGTTGTTCCGAGCACATTGAGAGTAGGTAAAGCAAGGCTGGTTAGCACATCTCCAACAACACCCCCAGATGAGAAATACCAAATATCATCGAAATTGATATCCGCCAATCCGCAACTCGTTAATAAGAGAACCACTAAACCCAATAGGCGCGTTCCCCACAGCATTAAATCAATGCTTTCGTCTTCACGACGTTTACGAAAAACGACCCACGCAGCAGCGGTTAAAATAACAGGTAGAGGATAAGCTAAAGAACCAAATACAAAAAACAGTGTATCCGCGACCCAAGCGCCGACGATACCACCACCGTTTTGAATATCTGAGCCCCATGCAGTTTGAGACCATGAAGGATCGGCAGGATTAAATGTAAATAGTGCTACTGCTAACAAAATAGAAGCCAGAACGGTCAGGATTAGCCCGCACTCTTTAAGTCTTTGAATACCATTCAAACGGGAAGAGCCAATTTCTTCACTCGTTTTGATAATAGTTTCGACTTTATTTTTGTTCTCTTTGAACATAAACCAACTTGAATATGATTATTATGGCCAACGTGAGTAACACTATACTCATATTGGATAGGTGAAAACAGTCCGAGCGGCAAAAGCCGCTCGGTTTGTTCGAAGATTTAACCATATCAAGGTCAAAAACCCAATTAACTAAAGTCAGAATGCGGAAAGAAATACCACTATTCTGAACCGAAGCACGATTAACGGGTTTTGATAACTAACTGATTGGTTTGTTTAACTTCTTCCATTACAACGTAGGTACGTGTGTCGTTTACGCCCGGTAAACGCAACAATGTATCCCCAAGTAACTTACGATAAGCACCCATGTCTGATACACGAGTTTTCAACAAGTAGTCGAAATCACCTGATACTAGGTGACATTCTTGGATGTCATCCAGTTTTTGAACTGCGGTATTAAACTGTTCAAACACATCTGGCGCACCACGGTTTAGAGTAATTTCTACGAAAACCAATAGTGATGCATCAAGATACTGAGGGTTTAATAACGCTGTGTAGCCAGTAATGTAACCCTGACGTTCTAAGCGACGTACACGCTCCAAGCACGGCGTTGGAGAAAGACCTACTCGCTTAGACAATTCAACGTTCGAAATACGACCGTCTTTCTGCAACTCATTCAAGATGTTGCGGTCGATACGGTCAAGATCCTTGGACGGCCTTTTATAGTTGTCTGCCATTTTTATATTCCACCTTAATTACTTCCTTGCAAAAAATATACTACAACTTTTTAATATGCAGTTTCAAATCTTAAACAATAGCGCATATACTAGCAATAAACTCGCCATGCAACTCAAGACACAGTCAATACAACCAAGTTAGACTAAGGAGTCAGGATGATCATTGGTGTACCTAAAGAAATCAAAAACCACGAATACCGTGTCGGTATGATCCCATCAAGTGTGAGAGAACTTGTCTCTCACGGCCACCAAATCTTTATAGAAACAAATGCCGGAAATGGCATTGGTATTTCAGACGACGATTACATCGCCGCGGGCGCATCCATTCTTCCTACCGCTGCAGACATATTTGCGAAAGCAGAGATGATTGTAAAGGTTAAAGAACCTCAAGCTGTCGAACGAGCATTGCTCAAAGAAGGGCAAATATTATTTACTTATTTACACCTAGCTCCAGATTTTCCACAAACTGAAGAGCTAATCAAGAGCAAAGCTGTCTGTATAGCGTATGAGACTGTAACAGATAATATGGGTCGCTTACCACTATTAGCACCAATGTCTGAGGTCGCAGGTAGAATGTCTATTCAAGCTGGTGCACAAGCTTTAGAAAAATCACGGGGCGGATGCGGTTTATTGTTAAGCGGTGTACCCGGCGTCGCGCCTGCAAAAATCGTGATTCTAGGTGGTGGCGTAGTTGGTGCGAACGCTGCCAGAATGGCTGTTGGGCTAAGGGCTGATGTCTCAATCATCGACAAAAATATTGATACATTGAGAAAACTTGATGAAGAATTTCAAGGTCAAGCAAAAGTCTTATTCTCAACTAAAGATACGGTAGAACAAAATGTTCTAAATGCAGACTTGGTCATAGGTGCTGTTCTCATTCCAGGCGCAGCAGCGCCGAAACTAGTCACTAAACAGCACATTAAGAAAATGAAGGCAGGCTCAGCCATTGTAGATGTCGCTATTGACCAAGGTGGTTGCTTTGAAACATCACACGCTACAACGCACGCAGAACCCACATATGTGGTTGATGATGTAGTTCACTACTGTGTTGCCAACATGCCAGGTGCCGTTGCTAGAACGTCAACTTATGCTCTCAACAACGCCACACTACCCTATATACTCAAGCTGGCAAACAAAGGGTATCAAAGAGCGCTATTGGAAGACTCTGGGCTGCTTAATGGTCTCAATGTGATTCACGGTAAAGTTACCTGCAAAGCCGTTGCCGACGCTTTCCACATTGATTACGTTGATCCTAAACAAGCCATTGCAATGTTTAACTAAGATGAATGGAATGCCGAGTCGCTACTCGGCATCTTTTTACTAAGGACTTTCATTCCTTACTGCATGAATAAGAATGTTTCTAGGTGTGCTTTCTCTTTTGCAGAATTCACTCAGTTCAACTCGATAGCCACTCTCTTGTAAAAACATCGCTTTATCCAGTACAAGCCATATCTCAAGTAAACGACGAAAGCATTGTTGAACCAAACTTAAACGCTCCATTTGCCAAAAACGCTCTATACCTATTTCTTCGTAGTGTGAGAAATTCACATCTGGCAAAATAAAACCCTTTTCTTTAGCTGCCCAAAGACAAAATGCTTCAAACCCTTCGCTCAAAAATGATTTCTTGATACTTGGGATAGGTACGTATTCGCTTACAGATAAGCATTCATTTAGCAAAGCATTTAAACCTAATCGAAAACTCATCTCTTGTTGTCTGTGACGTTTTACGCGCTCGCCTCCCGTTACCGTTTCCTGCAGTGGAATTCTTAATTCTTGCTTTGTTAATTGGATCTTAGATTCTTTACCTAAACAAGATTGCGCGTTGTATGTATCGCTCTGTATTAAATGGTAGCAACACGGAGAGAAACTGAGGGCTTTAGTTTTCGCCTGAGCAGCATAGTGCATTAATTGGACATGCAAATCCCCGCATGCATGTAGTGCTACAGCGTGTTGTTCTGCGTGAAAAACATCTGCACTTTTTGAGTCAAATGCATCACCTTGAACAAATGACATAGGTAATGACAGATTCTCCGCGTCCCTTTGCCCCGATTCACAAAGCGATTGCTGGAACTCAAAGCTGACTACAGGCTGATTTGAATTAAACGCCAAAATACGTCCTAAATACCCCTTACCCGAACACCACTCTAACCATTCTTTACCATGATGATGAGATAGTACACTTTGTCCTAGAGATTGGATCTGAGCGAGCTTCCTGCCAGGAATGCCTGCTTCTAACGCAAGATGACGTTGGAGTTCAGTATGCTTTGTCGTTGGTAAGTATGCGAGTTCAGGGATGATGCTGAGTTCAGGAATAAAGTTAGAAAGCTGGATGATCATTTCATCAGGACAACTTTTCAGCCTCTCGATATCCTCTAAACTCAGGCTTTGCAGCCAATTATTTAATTCAGGATATTGCGGCCACAGATTCTTCTCATCAAAACACTGGAAGAATGCTTCAAAGCGCCAGAAAGATTGAAATTTAAATAAGAATTGATCGAGTGTTTGAAATCTAGACTGCATGACTCCCCCTAAGCTGCCTGTAGTGTAGGGGGAGTTTTAAGCGAAGTAAAAGCCTTAGCGCACTGGTAATTCAATGTCTTTGAACATCTCTTCGATTTCCATGTTAGATTTCAAGGAGATCGCTTGTTCAACTACCGGGCGAGTTAAATGAGGTGCGAAGCGCTCCATAAAATCGAACATGTATGAGCGTAAGAATGTTCCTCTGCGGAAACCGATACTGGTTGTACTTGCTCCGAATATATGGCTCGCATCGATAGCTACAAGATCTTTATCCTGCTCCTTATCGATTGCCATACTCGCAATCACACCCACCCCAATACCCATACGAACATACGTCTTGATAACGTCAGCGTCGGTAGCGGTAAACACCACTTTTGGCGTTAAACCGACACGATTAAACGCAGTATCTAGCTCAGAACGTCCAGTAAAACCAAACACGTAAGTAACCAGAGGGAATGCAGCTAAATCTTCAATCGTAATACGTTCTTTTTTCGTTAATGGGTGGTCTTTAGGTACAACAATAGAACGGTTCCAGTGATAGCAAGGTAACATCACTGCGTCTTGATAGAGATGTAAGGCTTCAGTTGCGATAGCAAAGTTAGCGACACCTTTCGCTATCGCTTCAGACATTTGGCTAGGTGTCCCCTGATGCATATGGAGAGACACTTTAGGATATCTAGCCGTAAAACCTTTTATTACTGCTGGCAGTGCATAACGGGCTTGAGTGTGCGTAGTCGAAATATTAAGCGTACCCATTTCTGGATGGGTATGTTCACCTGCGACAGCTTTGATACTTTCAACGCGGGAAAGTATTTCGGTAGCAATACGTACAATATCTTCACCAGCTTGTGTTACCTGAGTAAGATGCTTACCGCTTCGTTCAAATATCTGAATACCCAGTTCGTCTTCCAATAAACGAACTTGTTTACTGATTCCCGGCTGAGATGTATACAAGCTCTCGGCGGTGGCAGAAACGTTCAAATTGTGGTTAACCACTTCAACGATGTACTTCAATTGTTGCAACTTCATAACTGCCTTAAATCCTTGCCTAAATGAGTATGCTATATAATTATTAGTTATATACTCTACTATGCAGAATTTGCAAGGTCTGAGCGGACAGCTTATACATAAAATAGCGAAAACAAGCCGTAGGATGCGAAATAGATCCGGTTATCGCGTTTTACAGGCAAAACTTTGTGCAGACTTTCAAACAATATCGATTGAAGCGTTTTTTCGCTTCAAAAATATCACAATGAAATTAGTAAATTTCTAGGTGTAGTGATAAGTTATGTTGTTGTATCCTATTCACTAGTCATTGAAAAATGAAGACACGGAATTTATGAATATAGGTTTAATTATCGCGCTGGTTGCAATACTGCTTGTTTTGGTTTTGGGCTACAACATTATGTTGCAATACAAAGTCAAAGTTGAAGCTGCAAGAAAGCAAGAATCATCAAAATATATAGCGATTATTGATGCAACTGAAGACTTGATCGGTAATGCTCATCACCTGCCTTTTAGTAAAGAATTACTACTATGCTTAAATATTCGAATTTTGGATTGCTTGCAGAATATGTTCGAACTTGAGCCAAAGAATAAACAATTGGCGCAGCGTATCGAACATATGAACGCACAAATTAAGCATTTGAAAGAGCATCATCCAGGTGGCGACAGCACAACTTTTAAAGTTCCAAGCAGTGATAAGCAAGCTATCGTTATGCTTAAACTGGTTAAACGCTTACGAGACACTATCAAGAGCGAACACAATAAAGGTCGCTTCGAAACCCAAGCTTATGTAACTGAAAACGCTCGACTAGAAAACATTCAAGTCCGAATTAACATTGAAAACGTCATCAAGCGTGCAAACGACTCTATTATTCGTGGTCAACCTGGTACTGCTATTCAATTGTTACGTAAAGGTCTTGATGTTCTTAGTACAAAAAATGACAACTACTCAAACCAAGCGAGAGACAAGTTGCAGCAGATGTATGATGACTTAGAGCATAAGCGTCAAAGTAAAAATGCATCTGACCTACAAGAAATCGAAGAGAAAGAACGTAATAGTGATATGGAAGCGCTCTTCGGTGAGAAGAAAAAGTGGTAACATCCTAGTTTCCAACGTAACACTCTGTTTAATCAAAGGTTGCCTCGGCGACCTTTTTTCTTATAAGAATTATGAACGAACACCAAACCTTTGATACTCTGCTCGCTCCAATTCATCAATTTCTTCAATATCCGACACCGGATGCGTGGATTATAGAAGCGCAGAAGCCTGAGAATCTCTCGAGAATCCTCAGAGATCACCTGTTATGTGAGTTGAAAGCGGCTCAGAGCGCTGTATTCTTACTAAAACGATATGTACTGACAGATGAAGGCAAAGAGCAGATTACGCAGCTTGTAGAGCCATACGAACTCTTTGCGTTTAAAGGGGTAGGTAACCTCGAAACGTTGCGTGGTAAAAGTCAATTGTCTAAGTCCATCAAAGCCAGAGATGGCTGTTCATACGGGCAAGATATGATTGACAAGATGGTTCTGCTCATCAAAGAAGAACTTCATCACTTTTATCAAGTGTTAGAAATCATAGAACAACAAGGGTTTGAATATCGGCCGATTACCGCAAGTCGCTATGCAAAGGGGATGATTAAGCATGTACGAACTTTCGAGCCGGAGGCACTCATCGATAAGTTGATTATTGGCGCGTACATTGAAGCACGTTCATGCGAGCGATTTGCGAAACTTGCACCTTATTTGGAAGAGTCGATAAAAAAATTCTACATATCCCTTCTTCGTTCAGAAGCGAGGCACTATCAAGACTATTTAGAACTTGCAGAGCAAATTTCCGAAAAAAATATATCAGATAGGATTAAACTTTTTGGAGATGTGGAAGCTGAGCTCATTTCTTCAAGCGACAACGAATTCCGGTTCCATTCAGGATCACCAGTATAAAAAAGCCAGCGAATGGCTGGCTTTTTCATACTCAAATTAATTAGGCTAACGATGCATTAATTTCAGCTAAAACTGCAGCAGGGTCTACCGCTTGAGTGATTGGTCTGCCAATAACAAGATAGTCTGAACCTGCTTGAACCGCTTCATATGGCGTCATAATTCGGCGTTGGTCACCAACGTCTGAACCAGCAGGTCGAATACCCGGAGTCACCAATTTAAACTCCTGCCCAAGACTTTGCTTTAGCATCTGTGATTCTTGAGCTGAACACACCACACCATCTAAACCTGCATTCTTCGTCAAACTAGCTAAACGCATAACTTGCTCTTGGGGCTTAACGTCTAACCCAATACCAGCAAGATCACTTTGCTCCATGCTTGTCAGGACAGTAACGCCAATTAATAGTGGGCGATCTTTACCATAAGGTTCCAATATTTCACGAGATGCTGCCATCATTCGTTCACCGCCGCTGGCGTGAACATTCACCATCCATACGCCTAGCTCTGCAGCTGCTTTTACTGCTTTTGAACATGTATTGGGAATGTCGTGAAACTTAAGATCTAAGAATACAGAGAAGCCACGTTTGTGTAGTTCGCGAACGAAATCAGGGCCAAAAAGAGTAAACATCTCTTTGCCCACTTTTAAGCGACAGCTTGTTGGGTCGATTCTACTGACGAATGCAAGCGCATCCGCTTGATTATCATAATCCAGTGCAACGATCACTTTCTGGTCGTTCATCTCTACTCCTAAGTATCCATTGAGCTAAAAAAAAGCAGCTGATTTAGCTGCAAGTCTTAATTGTTATTCACCAACCAATCAATTGGCTGATAAAACTTATACTACTCTCCGTCCAAACCACGAATAGGTTTGACAGATCCCCACCCCTTACATGAAGGACAATGCCAATATAATGAATGAGAAGAAAACCCACATTTACGGCATCGGTAATGTGGTTTGACTTTCAACTGCTCGCCAACAAGCTTTTTAAGCGTAGACAAACTTGCTTTTGCTCGCCCCTCTTCAGCCTCAGCAATATGGTAATCGATCAAACGGTAAAAACCTTTCATAGTAGGATTTTTTACCAGTTGTCGCGTCAGTAATTCCTGTGCTGTTGCAACACCTTCGTGCTGTGCAACCAATTGAGCCAACATAAGTTCTGCAGATACACCGGCTTTATTTTCAATGCATTTGCGTAAGAACTCGACCAGTTCATGCTCTTGGCCTAGATGGTAATAGCACTCAGCAAGTGTTGGTAGTACTTCACCGATAAAATCGATATCTTGCTCAAGCACCATTTTCATGTAATGAATTGTCTGCTTATAGTCTTCACTTTCTAAAAAAGACTTTCCAAGAGCGATACTTGCCCTTACACACTTCGGATCTTCTGACAGGGCCCTTTTAAACAATTGAATACTTTTGCTATCGCTGCCGTTCGCTTTCTCTTGCATCGCCAACTCACAGAGAAAGTGAGCAATGCTACTTCTCATGCGTTTGCGACCCATTTTGACCAAAGCGGAAGCGCACTCAATAGCTTTATGCCATTCTCTTGTTTGTTGATAAATGGATGTTAGTTGCTGTAAAGCAGACTCTCTATGTTCTGGCTCATCTACAAGCTGTTCGAAAATCTTTTCCGCTCGGTCAAGGAAACCTGAGACCATGTAGTCTTTAGCCAATTGCTGAAGAGCTAAGTTTTTTTGGTCTATAGTCAAACCAGATCGAGAAATGAGGTTTTGGTGAATACGTATCGCTCGGTCAACCTCTCCTCTTGAACGGAACAAGTTACCCAAAGCAAGGTGAGTATCAATAGTTTCGTTGTCTACTTGAAGAAGTTCAATAAAGTGATCGACCGCTTTATCTGATTGATCAGAAAGCAGTAGGTTTAAACCCGTGACATATTGACGTGAAATTTGGTGTGAATGCTTCTGCTTGTCATGTTGGGCACTACGATTACCCATATACCAACCGTAAGCGGCAGCAATTGGCAATAACAAGAAGAGAATTTCTAACATCTAAAAACAGCCTTATCCAATATTAACTCTGTTTTCGGATGGTTCTTTGTTAACTGGAGTGGCCTTCTTAAGCTGCTTATTCAATTTGCGCACTTTCAATTGTGATTTTAGATGCAAGCTGCCAAAGATAACCCAAGCAAGAACAAAACCTGATACAAATACAGAACCGAGAAGCGTAGATAGATGAAATTCTCCCTGAGCAATTAGATAATTGAAAGTCACTACTTCTTGGTTTTGAGAACCTAAAGCAAGTGCAATCAAAAAGAGAGCGAGTACCACAACGATTTTTATAATTTTCATAGTCCATCACCTATCCATAAATCGGCTTTACTGATTATGCAGGAAAATCCCCTGACAAACCATGTCTATATATCATAAAAAAGCGGCACACCTTGTCGGTATGCCGCCTATTTAATCAATCTGTATGCTGAGATTAGCCGTTCACTCGCTCACGCAATTCTTTACCAGGTTTGAAGTGAGGTACGTATTTACCTTCCAACTCAACTTTATCACCTGTCTTAGGATTACGGCCGACACGCGGTTCACGATAGTGAAGAGAGAAACTACCGAAACCACGAATTTCGATGCGATCTCCACTCTCAAGAGTGTTGGCCATATGCTCAAGAATATCTTTTACCGCATCTTCGATTTCTTTTGCCGACAGATGTGTTTGCTCAGCACAGAGCCTTTCGATCAATTCAGACTTAGTCATAATTTCCCTCATAGATTTTTTATTACTCATTATAGTAAGTAATATCAATTCCAACAAACACTTACTTAGTATTGTAGAAAATGATCTTGCAAAACACCTAATAGTTTTTCTAAAGATCTTCTGTTTATTTAATAAAACATTAGCTCAATTAGCTTTGAACTGCGCTTTAGGTGCACTCTTTTTATAAAATAGACCACTAACTGCAATCTGTTCAGCAAGTTAAATACTCAAAAAACGAATATGATAATAAAAAAGCAAAAAAAAGGAGCCTTACGGCTCCTTCTTATTAGCGATAGCTATTATTCGCCTTTAGCAGCTTTGAAAGCGTCTGCCATTGCGTTACCGAAAGAAGCACCATCTTCTTGGTTGATAGAAGCCATTGCTTCTTGCTCTTCAGCTTCATCTTTAGCTTTGATAGATAGGTTGATTACGCGGTTTTTACGGTCAACGCCAGTAAATTTCGCTTCAACGCTGTCACCAACGCTTAAGATTAGAGTTGCGTCTTCTACGCGGTCACGAGCAACTTCAGAAGCGCGGATGTAACCTTCTACACCTTCTTCTAGCTCGATAGTTGCGCCTTTAGCGTCAACTGCAGTAACAGTACCGTTAACTAGAGCACCTTTCTTGTTGTCAGCTACATAAGCATTGAATGGGTCGTTTTCCATTTGCTTAACGCCTAGAGAGATACGCTCACGCTCTGCGTCTACTGCTAGAACAACTGCAGAGATCTCGTCGCCTTTCTTGTACTCGCGTACAGCTTCTTCTCCAGGAACGTTCCAAGAGATGTCAGATAGGTGAACTAGACCGTCGATGCCGCCGTCAAGACCGATGAAGATACCGAAGTCAGTGATTGACTTGATCTTACCAGTAACTTTATCGCCTTTAGCTTGCGCTTCAGCGAATGACTGCCATGGGTTAGCTTTACACTGTTTTAGACCTAGAGAGATACGACGACGTTCTTCGTCGATATCAAGAACCATAACCTCAACTTCGTCGCCAACATTAACAACTTTAGATGGGTGGATGTTCTTGTTAGTCCAATCCATTTCTGAAACGTGTACTAGACCTTCAACGCCTTCTTCGATTTCAACGAAGCAGCCGTAGTCAGTTAGGTTAGTTACGCGACCAGATAGCTTGTGACCTTCTGGGTAACGCTTAGCGATTGCTACCCATGGATCTTCGCCTAGTTGCTTAAGACCTAGTGATACACGAGTGCGGTCACGGTCGAACTTAAGAACTTTAACTAGGATTTCGTCACCAACGTTAACGATTTCTGATGGGTGCTTAACGCGTTTCCAAGCCATATCAGTGATATGTAGAAGACCGTCAACACCACCAAGGTCAACGAATGCACCGTAGTCAGTAAGGTTCTTAACGATACCTTTAACTTCAGTACCTTCTTGTAGAGTTTCAAGAAGTTCGTCACGCTCAACGCTGCTTTCTGATTCGATAACAGCACGACGAGAAACAACTACGTTGTTACGTTTCTGGTCTAGCTTGATAACTTTGAACTCTAGCTCTTTGTTTTCTAGGTGAGCAGTGTCACGGATTGGACGTACGTCTACTAGAGAGCCAGGAAGGAATGCACGGATACCGTTTAGTTCAACAGTGAAACCGCCTTTAACTTTACCATTGATGATACCAACAACAGTTTCAGCTTCTTCGTATGCTTTCTCAAGAACGATCCATGATTCGTGACGCTTAGCTTTCTCACGAGAAAGTTGAGTTTCACCGAAACCGTCTTCAACAGCGTCTAGAGCAACATCTACTTGAGAACCAACTTCAACTTCAAGTTCGCCAGCAGCGTTCTTGAATTGTTCAGCAGGGATAGCAGACTCAGACTTAAGACCAGCATCTACAAGAACGTAACCGTTCTCGATAGCTACTACAGTACCTTTAACGATACTACCTTGTTGGAATTCAGTTTCATTTAGGAACTCTTCAAAGAGTTGAGCAAAAGATTCAGTCATTTATTTAATCTTCAATAATTAAACGTCCACGGGCATCCTACCGCATGGGGGTTATTAAATTCGCCGGTCATCATCCTTGCAACCAACGCTCTTAGCTGACGTGGTTTATTCCGCCAACTTCGATTCGATATATTGTAGTGCTTTTTCCACGACTTCGTCGATAGACATTTCGGTCGAATCTAGCACTAGCGCATCCTCAGCAGGGCGTAATGGAGCCACTGGGCGGTTACGATCTCGGTCGTCACGCTCTTGGATTTCGCTTAAAAGGGCGTCAAATTTAACATCAAGCCCTTTCAGTTGCAACTGCTTGAATCGTCTACGAGCTCTTTCTTCAGCACTTGCGTCTAAGAATATCTTCGCTTCCGCCGTTGGGAAAACAACAGTTCCCATGTCACGACCATCAGCGACTAAGCCTTTACCTTCTGCGAATGCACGTTGACGACGTAGAAGAGCTTCACGTACTCGTGGTTGTGCAGCTACTTTAGAAGCAGCCATACCGGTGTCTTCTTTGCGTAATTCTTTCGAGACGTCTTCACCTTCAAGGATAACTTTTACTAAGTCACCTTCAGCGATAAATTGAACATCTAAATGCATAGCCAATGGCACTAACGCGTCTTCGGACTCTAGGTCAACACCATGATGGATAGCAGCCAGTGCTAACACACGATAAATAGCGCCTGAGTCTAAAAGATGAAAACCGAGTTTATTTGCTAATAGCATGCAAAGCGTACCTTTACCTGCTCCGCTTGGACCATCTACGGTAATCACCGGTGTGTGTGAGGGCATGTTTTACTCCACTTATTTTTATTCATGGATAGAGAATATCCACGTTTCACCGGCGAAAAATTATAGTGGGAATAGAGCGAAGGCGCTAGGAAGGATTTCTATATATCGTGTTTTATTCTACAAAGTTGCTTTTTGCCGAATGGAAAATAAAGGCTCAAGTAGAGACTTGAGCCAAATTGACTGTGTGAATAGTCTTTATAATTGGATTCGGTCTTCGTTTTTCTTAACCGTTGAAACCCCAATCCCTTTGACTTTTGTAAGGTCCTCTTTAGCGGTAAACGCACCATGTTGAGATCGGTAATCAACTATTGCCTGTGCTTTCTTCAAGCCAATACCTAATAGCAGAGTCGAAATTTCTTCAGCTGATGCCGTATTGACATTAACTGTAATGACTATACCGTCTGCTGCAGTTTCTTGGCTTTTCACATTGTCCTCTGCTATTACATGAGCAGTTGGTAACAACAAAGCCAACGAAAAAGCCAAAATCCATTTTTTTGCTAGTACAAACATTTTCTCCATTTTTTGCTCTCACTTTTGATTAAGTGAGAAGTATCTTAGACCTGTAAAAAGATAATTAAGATGGCACTTTGAATAAAATAAAAGGGGCTACAATCGCAGCCCCTTTTGTTAAACATATCAATTACATTTCTGTCAGCTATTGGCTCACAGCGTAATATTCGATGTCAGTGTTCGCTCTTAGTACAGATAGAACACCAGCAATATCCTGTTGTACAGCAATGCGAGACAGTTGAGCACCAATTTGATTTTGATACTGAGGCTCTATTTTAGCTTCAACCTTACTTAGCTCGATTAAAACAATATTGCCGTCTAAGTCTTTAGCTTGACCATATACCACTTGCTCAGCTGCAGGCTTAGGCATTGAGTAAACAGTCTGTGCCAATGGTGAACCACGGTCGACCGTTTCTAACTCGCCAAATGCCAACTTATTTTCTTCCAGAAGAGATTGATCACCTTGTTTCAGGCCAGCGATTAATTTGTCACCTAACTCAAGAGCTTGCTGCTCGCCTTTCACTTTAGATAAATGAGCGACTACTTGGTCTTTGACTTCTTCTAGAGGTAAAACCATTTCAGGGCGGGTTTCGTCAACACGTACAACTACAACATGCTCTGGTGCAACTTCGATCACCGATGAGTTCAAACCGTCTTCTTTCACTTCTGGAGACTGAATTGCTTGCTGAACAGCTGCATTTTGAAGAGTTTCTGGTGTATCTGATTGAGAAACAAAATCAGTTTTCACAACTTGAGCAGAAATAGCTTTAGCAGCTTCATCTAAAGAATCTGGGTATTCAAACGCAACTTTTTCGAGCTCAGTTTGCAATTCGTAGAAAGTATCTACCGCTTTTTGCGAAGCTAACTCAGTTTTAATCTCTTCAGCCACTTCTTCTAAAGGTTTTGCTATAGAAGCTTTTATTCCATCAAGCTTGATGATGTGATAACCAAAATCAGACTTAACAAGACCTGATACATCTCCAACTGAAGCTAAGCTAAAGGCTGCTGCCTCGAAAGCAGGATCCATAGTGTCGTGTTCGATCCAACCTAGAGAACCGCCAATTTCCGAGCTACCAATGTCTTCAGATTTTTCTTCTGCAAGTTTAGCGAAATCTGTACCTGCATTTAATTCATCAAGAATGGCTTGAGCTTTTGCTTCGTCATCGCCTTGAACAAGGATATGGCTAACTTCACGTTGCTCAGCAGTTGAATATTTATCCAAGTGTTCTTGATAGTAAGCTTTCACTTGCTCATCACTGATGGTCACTTGCTCAGCCAATTTCTCTGCTGAAAGCTCGATATAAGATACTTTAACTTGTTCTGGGCGAGTGTAGCGTTCAGTATTTTCAGAGTAATACTTCTGAGCATCTTCATCGCTTACAATTGCATTGTTTGCAAAATCTTTAAGAGACAATGTAACGGTGCGAATATCACGAGTTTGCGCAATTAATGCACTTTGTGCATCAATTTCACCTTGAAGGGTGAATTCACTACCTTGCAGTGCTGACGTCAACTGACTACGCAGTAAATCACGACGAAGGTATTCAGCAAAAGATTCAGCCGTAAAGCCAGCACGACGTAGTGCAGCTTGATAGATGTCTTGGTCAAACTTACCTTCAGATTGGAACTGAGGCATTTCTAGAATCAGTTTACGCACTTGTGAATCGCTGATTCGAAGACCTAGAGAATTCGCATGCTGCTCAATGAGGACATCGTTAATCATGCGATCTAAAACAGATTTACGGAAAGAAGCAACGTACGCTGGATCTGCTAGCAAGTTAGCAAAATAGTCACCCATTTGAGATTGCATACGGTTTCTTTCGTTTTGGTAAGCTTGTTCGAACTGACCACGATCGATCTCAACGTTGCCTACTTTAGCCGCCGCGTTATTACTGCCACTGACTAGGTAGCTACCTACCCCTGCGAAGATAAAAGAAAGGATGATTAGTCCTAGGATAATTTTTACCGCGATGCTGTTAACACCCTCGCGTAATCGATCCATCATAGTTTTACTGCTCTCCGGATTTGAAGTTCATACTTCAGCCAAAAATGAATAGCGCGATAATATCAGAAAAAGAAATGCGCATCAGTAGGATGCGCATAATTAAAAAAGGTTCGAATAAATTTTGCCGCATGCAGCAAAAAGTCATTCTAAGAAATTAGTTGCAAGCGTCTTTCAGTGCTTTACCAGCTTTGAATGCAGGAACTTTAGCTTCTGCGATTTGGATTTCTTCACCAGTTTTTGGGTTACGACCAGTGCGAGCTGCACGAGTGCGAACTTGGAAAGTACCAAAGCCAACTAGAGCTACTTGGTCGCCAGACTGAAGAGTATCGCTCACTGCTTCGATAAATGCGTCTAGAGCACGACCAGCTGAAGCTTTTGATAGATCAGCGTTAGCTGCGATTTTTTCTACTAATTGTGTTTTATTCACTGTGATTCCCCTTTGGTCGCCAATTTATTATTTTGTTCGGCGCCTATTCGTTCCATTGATGTTTAAAGATAACCTAAAGCCTTGTTACAACTGGGCTGAAAGCTATAGTGAATAACGGTAGCCTCCAAAAAAAACGCTGACAAGCCCTTTTTGAGCCTATCAGCGTAATCTTTTACTTATTTTTGCTGCACATCACTCTTTTACGGCTTCAAACACCACGCCAGTCGGGTCATTTTCTAGTGCAACCTTTAAAACTTCGTCAATCCAGCGTACTGGAATCACTTTAAGATCAGCGATTACGTTATCTGGAATCTCTTCCAAATCACGCTCATTATCCTTTGGAATTAGCGCAGTTTTAATACCACCACGATGAGCTGCTAGCAGTTTTTCTTTCAATCCACCGATAGGTAAAACTTCACCACGAAGTGTAATTTCACCCGTCATTGCAACATCTGCTCTTACAGGGTTACCAGTTAAACAAGAAACTAAAGCGGTACACATAGCAGTACCAGCACTTGGACCGTCTTTCGGTGTTGCACCTTCTGGTACGTGAACATGGATATCACGTTTTTCGTAGAAATCAGGGTTAATACCTAATTTTTCGGCACGAGAACGAACCACGGTCATCGCAGCTTGGATAGATTCCTGCATCACTTCGCCCAAAGAACCAGTCTGAGTAAGCTTACCTTTACCAGGCATTGATTGAGCTTCAATGGTTAGCAGATCACCGCCAACTTCTGTCCAAGCTAAGCCTGTAACTTGACCTATACGGTTGTGCTCATCCGCTTTACCAAAGTCAAAGCGTTGTACACCAAGGTATTCTTTAAGATTTTCTTGATTCACCGTAACGTGCTTAACGTCTTTGTTGAGCAGAATATTCTTCACGGCTTTACGGCAGATTTTGGATATTTCGCGTTCTAGACTACGAACACCCGCTTCACGAGTGTAGTAGCGAATCACGCCAATAATTGCTGAATCTTCAATCGTAATTTCAGAAGGCTTCAAGCCATTGCGTTCAATTTGCTTTTCAACTAAGTGACTCTTTGCAATATTCAGTTTTTCGTCTTCGGTATAACCCGATAGACGGATCACTTCCATACGGTCTAACAACGGACCCGGTATGTTCATTGAGTTCGATGTTGCTACGAACATAACATCAGACAAATCGTAATCCACTTCTAAGTAGTGGTCGTTGAATGAGTTGTTCTGCTCTGGATCTAGTACTTCCAACAAAGCAGAAGCTGGATCACCACGCATGTCCGATGCCATCTTATCGATTTCATCCAATAGGAATAGCGGGTTTTTCACTCCAACTTTTGACATTTTTTGGATCAGCTTACCCGGTAAAGAACCGATGTAAGTACGACGGTGGCCACGAATTTCAGCTTCATCACGAACACCACCCAAGGCCATACGAGTGTACTTACGACCTGTCGCAGCAGCAATTGAGCGACCTAACGACGTTTTACCCACACCCGGAGGACCAACCAAGCAAAGAATCGGACCTTTTAGCTTACTAATACGACTTTGAACTGCCAAATATTCCAGAATGCGTTCTTTCACACGCTCTAAGCCATAGTGGTCAGCGTTTAGGATTTCTTCTGCTTTCGCTAGGTCACGTTTAACTTTTGAACGCTTAGTCCAAGGAACATTAATCATCCAATCAATATAGCTGCGAACCACTGTTGCTTCGGCTGACATCGGAGACATCATTTTAAGCTTCTGAAGTTCTTGCTCAGTTTTTTCACGCGCTTCGGCAGGCATTTTTGAATCATCGATTTTCTGTTTTAGAACTTCGAACTCATCGACACCATCTTCTGTCTCGCCCAGCTCTTTCTGAATCGCTTTCATTTGCTCATTCAGATAGTACTCACGTTGAGATTTTTCCATCTGCTTTTTAACGCGAGTGCGAATGCGTTTTTCGACTTGAAGCAAATCGATTTCAGATTCCATTTGCCCCATTAAGAACTCTAAACGTTCAGCAACATCTAGAATCTCAAGCACTTTTTGCTTGTCGGCCAACTTGAGTGGCATATGGGCAGCAATGGTATCCGCTAGACGTGCAGCTTCATCAATCCCATTCAGTGAAGTCAAAACTTCAGGCGGAATCTTTTTATTCAGTTTGATGAATCCATCGAACTGGTTGATAGCACTACGTACTATAACTTCCTGTTCTTTGTCATCTAATTCAGGAGTGATCAGGAATTCAGCGCTCGCAGAGAAGAACTCACCTTCATGAAACTCATTAATTTTCGCTCGTTGTTGACCTTCAACTAACACCTTCACAGTGCCATCAGGTAACTTTAGCAATTGCAGAATTGTTGCAACCGTACCTACTTCGAATAAGTCCGAAATAGTAGGTTCATCCGTTTCGGCCTGCTTCTGTGCAACCAGAAGAACTTGTTTGTTGTTATCCATTGCCGCTTCTAGGCACTGAATAGATTTCTCACGACCAACAAACAAAGGGATCACCATATGTGGGTATACAACCACATCACGCAAAGGTAGTACGGGGATCTCTATACGCTCGGAACGCTCCAAGTTCATATTATTCTCTCTTCCGCTTTGATATATATGGGAGTATATGGGGGCTAACTAACTGGATTCAATAACAGAATAAAAAAAAGGAGGTAATGCATACCTCCTTTGATTATTTATTAGCTTTTACTGGCTTACGGACGCCAATAGAATTTTATTTACTCTGCGCCTGCCGCTTGGCTTTCGTTGCCAGAGAAAATCATTAATGGCTCAGATTCGCCATTGATAACTGACTCATCAATAACTACTTTTTCAACGTCAGACATCGAAGGTAGTTCGTACATGGTCTCAAGCAATACGCTTTCAAGAATTGAACGTAAACCACGAGCGCCTGTTTTACGAGCCATCGCTTTCGCCGCAATCGCACGCAGTGCATCTTCACGGAACTCAAGATCCACATCTTCAAGTTCGAAAAGCGCCGCATACTGTTTAGTCAATGCGTTCTTTGGTTCGCAAAGGATCTGAATCAGAGCTTGCTCATCAAGTTCAGTCAACGTTGCAGTTACTGGTAGACGACCAATGAATTCTGGAATTAGGCCATACTTCACTAAATCTTCCGGTTCTACTTGAGTGAACAATTCACCAACCGTTCTGTTTTGATCTTTAGAACGAACTTCAGCTCCAAAACCAATACCAGTACCAGTTGCAACACGTTGTTCAATCACTTTATCTAGGCCTGCAAACGCACCACCACAGATAAACAAGATTTTAGAAGTGTCTACTTGTAAGAACTCTTGTTGAGGATGCTTACGACCACCTTGTGGTGGAACCGATGCAATAGTACCTTCAACCAGTTTCAATAG
The DNA here is from genome assembly GCF_058630515.1 of Vibrio sp. HM8-C. NCBI lineage: Bacteria > Pseudomonadati > Pseudomonadota > Gammaproteobacteria > Vibrionales > Vibrionaceae > Vibrio > Vibrio sp. HM8-C. Next base: position 358,523 of record NZ_JBMMKS010000001.1, on the reverse strand, counting down.
TGCTTGTTGTACGCCTTCACCTGACACATCTCGTGTAATAGATGGGTTTTCAGATTTACGAGAAATCTTATCGATTTCATCGATATAGACGATACCGCGCTCAGCTTTTGCTACATCGTAATCACACTTCTGAAGCAGTTTCTGGATGATGTTTTCAACGTCTTCACCAACATAGCCTGCTTCTGTTAGCGTTGTAGCATCAGCCATCGTAAATGGTACATCTAGGAAACGCGCAAGTGTTTCTGCAAGTAGCGTTTTACCACTACCGGTTGGACCAATAAGCAAAATATTACTTTTACCTAGCTCAACACCATCACTTGTCGTATCACCATTACGTAAACGCTTATAGTGGTTATATACCGCAACAGCGAGCACTTTTTTAGCGTGTTCTTGGCCAATTACATAGTCGTCAAGATGTGCACGAATTTCACGAGGCGCAGGCAATGCTGACGACTCTTTCTTAGGTAGTACATCTTTAATCTCTTCGCGAATAATGTCGTTACATAGATCAACACATTCGTCACAGATATACACAGAAGGACCTGCAATTAGCTTGCGAACTTCGTGCTGGCTTTTGCCACAGAAAGAGCAGTACAGCAGTTTACTACTACCACCCTCTTTGCTTTTATCTGTCATTCGCTAACCTCTTAGCCTTTACTCTTTATGGTTTGAGTGTATAACAATTTCTTTTAAATTGCGTTAAACAATTACCAGAACTGTTACTCTCCGCGGTGGGTCAATACTGAGTCCACCAAACCGTATTCCACTGCTTGTTCAGCTGACATGAAATTGTCACGGTCAGTATCACGCTCAATGATTTCAAGCGGTTGACCTGTATGCTCTGCCAACAAGCGGTTTAATTTATTCTTAATAGTTAGAATTTCTTGCGCGTGAATTTGGATGTCCGAAGCTTGGCCTTGGAATCCACCTAGTGGTTGGTGAATCATTACGCGCGAGTTTGGTAGAACATAACGTTTACCAGGTGCGCCACCAGCTAGTAAGAATGCGCCCATAGAACATGCTTGTCCCATACACACTGTGCTCACATTTGGCTTAATAAACTGCATGGTGTCATAAATAGACATACCAGCTGTCACACTGCCACCCGGAGAGTTGATGTATAAGAAAATATCTTTGTCTGGGTTTTCAGATTCTAAGAAAAGCAGCTGAGCCACGACAAGGTTTGCCATGTGGTCTTCTACCTGACCCGTTAAGAAAATAACTCGCTCTTTTAAAAGACGTGAATAAATATCGTATGAACGCTCGCCACGGGAAGTTTGTTCAACCACCATGGGTACTAGCGCATCAATAATCGGCGACATTGCGTTTTTTTCTTGGTAGCTCATAGTCTTAATATCCCTAAAAATAAATGGCCCGGATGATGAATATCATACGGACCATTGTTAGCAGAAGAGTTGACGTGAAGTCAACCTTCTACGCTATAGATTGCTTATTAAGCAGCAACTTGAGGGTTCATTAGCTCGTTAAAGCTAATTGCTTTCTCTGTAACTGTTGCTTTAGCAATGATCGCGTCAATCGCTTGTTCTTCTAGAGCTACGTTGCGCATGTTGTTCATCATTTGCTCGTTTTGCTCGTAGTAAGAGATAACTTCAGCTGGATCTTCGTAAGCTGTTGCCATTTCTTCGATAAGTGCTTTCACTTTGCCTTCGTCAGCTTTTAGTTCTTCAGTCTTGATAACTTCACCTAGAAGTAGACCTACAACTACGCGACGTTTAGCTTGCTCTTCGAACATTTCACGTGGAAGTTGGTTTGCAGCTTCGATGTTGCCACCAAAACGTTGTGCAGCTTGTTGACGTAGTACGTCGATTTCTTGATCTACAAGAGCTGCTGGAACGTCGATTGCGTTCTCTTTCACAAGACCTTCAATCGCTTGCTCTTTGATGCGAGCTTTGATTGCTTGTTTAAGTTCACGTTCCATGTTCTTACGAACTTCAGCTTTAAGTGCGTCAACACCGCCTTCAGTTACACCGAACTTAGCAACGAACTCTTCGTTTAGTTCTGGTAGTTGGCGAGCTTCTACTTTGTTCACTTTGATAGCGAACTTAGCTGCTTTACCTTTTAGGTTTTCAGCGTGGTACTCTTCTGGGAAGTTCACGTCGATTTCGAATTCCATGCCTTTAGTTTTGCCAACGATACCGTCTTCAAAACCAGGAATCATACGACCTGCACCCATTTCTAGAGGGAAGTTTTCAGCTTTACCGCCTTCGAATTCAACACCGTCGATAGAACCAACGAAGTCGATAGAAACGCGCTTACCGTTGTCAGCAGCTTCTTCTACTTCAGTCCAAGTAGATTGTTGCTTACGTAGAGTTTCTAGCATCTCTTCAACGTCAGAGTCTTGAACTACTGCTGCAGGTTTTTCTACAGTGATGTTTGATAGACCTTTAAGTTCAACTTCTGGGTAAACTTCGAAAGTTGCAGTGAATACTAGGTCTGCGCCTTCTTTAATTTCTACTGGTGCGAAAGTTGGTGCGCCAGCTGGGTTGATTTTCTCTTTTACGATTGCTTCGATGAAGTGACGTTGCATAACTTCACCAAGAATGTCTTGACGTACTGCTTTGCCGTACATTTGCGCAACCATCTTCATCGGTACTTTACCTTTACGGAAACCGTCGAAACGACGATTTTTCGCGATGTTGCGTAGTTCAGCTGCTACTGCATCTTCGATGTTTGCAGCAGGAACAGTAATATTCAAACGGCGCTCTAGGCCTTCTAGCGTTTCAACAGTAACTTGCATTGTATTTAAACCTCAAAACTGGCTCAGCATTCCTGAGCATCATGAGCCAACATCTCTGTTTGGCTTCATCCTTATCTTGTGCTCGGTAGAACACTAACTGTAAATATTGAGCATCGATACTCTCAGTGAAATTCACCTAAATATCGAACTAATGAGTGACATCTTTGGTCGATTTGCGCCGAATAAAGGTATCTCTGATTAGCCTCAGGACTAAAAATTAGACGCGATATACTACCGATCTCAGCTTTAGCTGTCGAGCTAATACCCGGCAAGAAAAAGCCAATGTCCTAAAAAACTCTTTGACTGCTAAAAAAACCATCAATTGATGGATCTCTTGATGGCTTTGAAATGGGGACAATATAGGCTTTTTCAAGAGAATCGAGGGATTTTTTTCCCCAAATAATCAAAAAGAGATCTGGCTCTTGTTTTGTCTCCCATATTCGATATGTTTTTAAACAGATAAATTGAAGTTCCCAGTATCATGATCGACGAGATAAACGAGGAACGAAAACTATGACAAGGATGCTGTCTGTACGCCAACTCTCAGTATTGTTTTTGATCATTTATATTGTCATCGCGGCCATGGCTGCGCATTTGGTTTGGCGCTATAGCTACCAGTCATTGTTGATTGAGCAACAGTCCGAACTGGAGCGTTTCTCTAGCCACATATCCGCCAAACTCGATAAATACGCCCACATCCCTCGCCTCTTATCTAAAGATAAAGAATTGGTGGATGCACTTAGTCATCCCGAAAACACGGCACAAATTGATTTAACCAACCGCTACTTAGAACAAGTAAACGAAGTGATTCAGGCAGCCGATACTTATTTGCTCGATGGTATTGGCAATACCATCGCTTCCAGCAACTGGAATCTTGACCGTTCCTTTATCGGGCGTAACTTCGCATGGCGTCCATACTTCTACGACGCGATTTCGGGTAAAAAGAGTCAATACTTTGCTCTGGGCTCAACATCTGGGCAAAGAGGTTATTACTATGCCTATCCCGTTATCTACGCTGCTGAAGTGATTGGTGTTGTGGTCGTAAAGATGGATCTCTCCGCGATCGAGGAAAACTGGCAAAGCAAGAACAGTTATTTTGTCGCGACCGATGATAACAATATCGTGTTCATGTCTAGCCGACCGGATTGGCTATTCCATAGCGTGTCTGAACTGAGTGAAGAAGCGCGAAAAAAGGTGCAAGATACCCGCCAGTATCTCGACAGTACCATTCCATCTTTAGATTTCTACGGTGATGTTGATATTGCCGAGACCGAATGGGTTAAACCTAATGAGGGTTGGATCAAAGATGACTACATAGTTTCAACCAACAAACTGGATAATCTCGCGCTCAACATTCACGTGTTGTCACCTAAAGTGAATGTGTTCTGGGATACCTTTGGTTTCCTCATCATCCTTACTATGATTTTCGCCATTATTTATCTTGCCTTTCTGCTGCTACATCACAGACAAGTTCGGCAACGGCAGATCGAGCGATTACAAGCGGAAGCAAAGCAAAAGCTTGAGTTCCTAGTGATGGAAAGAACTGCAAAGCTGCACGTTGAAATCGGTGAAAGAATCAAGACAGAACATGTGTTAAGGCAGACCCAAAACGAGCTGATACAAGCGGCGAAACTGGCAGTTCTAGGCCAAATGTCAGCAAGCATAAGCCATGAACTAAACAACCCTTTAGCAGCGATACGCAGCTTTGCTGACAATGGCAGGCGTTTTCTTGCTAATGGCAAACCTGAACGTACTGACGAAAATCTGGAACGTATTTCTGCACTTACCGTTCGCATGGCAAAAATCAGTGAACAGCTCAAATCCTTTGCCAGAAAAACAGAAAGCGATGAACACGTAGAAGCACAGTTGCTACCTTTGATTATCAATGCCAAAGAACTGATGCAACCTCAGTTTAAATCTCATTACATAGAGTTTGAAATTCAAGCTCCAGAAGCACCAGTTCGCTGCAGTATTAATCCAATTCAGTTAGAGCAGGTCATCATTAACTTGTTGACCAATGCGATGCAGGCAGTTGATGAGCAGGAGATTAAGAAAGTGGTTCTTACTTTAGAAGAACAACCAGAACATATCTCGATACATGTCGACGACACAGGTGTGGGTCTTAATTTGGAACAGATGAAGAATCTGTTCGAACCTTTCTATACCACGAAGAAAAACGGTTTGGGCTTGGGGTTATCTATATCCCAACAAATCATGCATAGCATGGGTGGGGATTTAACCGCCCACTCTTCTCCACTCGGGGGGGCAAGATTCACTATTATTCTTAATAAAAACAAACCTGTTCTTAATAAAAATCAGACGAGTCTAGAACAAACCCAAGTCAGCTCAGAATTATAAAAATAAGGGAAATGTATGTGCGATGTATTTTTTATTGATGACGAATCGGACATTCGAATAGCAATCGAACAGAGCTTTGAACTGGCAGATATCGATGCCAAATTTTTCTCCAGCGCAGAAGAAGCGCTGCTAGCCATCAAGCAAGATAAGTTGCCCATGGTCGTCGTGACAGACATCTGTCTACCGGGGATCAGTGGGCAGAATCTTCTGTCGTCGATACATCATCAAGACAGTGATGTGCCGGTCATTCTCATCACTGGTCATGGTGATATATCCATGGCAGTGCAAGCGATGCATGATGGCGCTTATGACTTTATCGAGAAACCTTTCGCACCAGAAAGACTCATTGAAACCGTCAATCGAGCTATTGAACGCAGAAAACTAACGTTGGAAAACCAACAGTTAAAACGTAGCCTCAAAGCCAGCCAAACACTGGGTCCGAGAATCATCGGTGAAACCAACAGTATTATTGCGTTAAGAGATACCATTACTCACGTTGCCGACACCAACGCCGACATACTTTTGTTTGGTGAGACTGGTACGGGTAAAGAACTTATTGCTCGCTCACTACACGAACAAAGTTCTCGACGAGAAAAAAACTTCGTAGCAGTCAACTGTGGCGCTGTACCGGAAAATCTCATTGAGAGTGAACTTTACGGACACGAAAAAGGCGCTTTTACCGGCGCAGACACTAAACGTATTGGTAAGTTTGAACATGCTCAAGGCGGAACACTGTTTCTAGATGAGATTGAATCAATGCCGATGCAAGCTCAGATTCGTCTACTACGTGTGTTGCAAGAGCGCGTTATCGAACGAGTCGGTTCGAATGAACTTATCCCATTGGATATTCGCGTTATCGCAGCAACCAAAGTCGATTTAAAGAAGGCCGCTCTAGAAGGAAGCTTTCGCCAAGATCTCTATTACCGACTTAACATTGTGACTCTTGATATACCACCGCTTCGCGAGCGCCGAGAAGACATACCAGCCCTCTTCCATCACTTCCTGCTTGTGGCAGCAGCTCGCTACGGAAAAGCCGCTACAGCTCTGCCGCACAGTGCTTTGCAAGCCTTGCTAAGTCACAACTGGCCAGGAAATGTCAGAGAGCTACGTAATGCCGCTGAACGCTATGTGTTACTTGGGAAGCTTTCAGAACTTGGCGAGCAGAGCAACAATGCTAAAGTGTTGACCAGCCTTGCGGATCAAGTGGCAGAGTACGAAAAGTCACTGATCGAGCACACGCTGATTGAGTGCTCTGGAAGCATTAAAGACGCCATGGAAATTCTCAATATTCCGCGAAAAACACTCTATGACAAAATGCAGAAATATCAGATAAATAAAGATAACTACAAAGAGTAGAAGTAGTGCCAAACAGTAGAAAAACGCCTAGCAATGCTAGGCGTTTTTTTCCATCTCACTTCATCACTTTTATTTGGTGATGATTTCCGGTCCCATCAGTAACGTTGGTAACCAAGTCGATACGATAGGTACATAAGTTACGATGATCAAGAATAGGAACATAATGCCTACCCATGGTAAGGCGGCTTTGACAACATCCATCATCGACATCTTCGCAACCCCTGCAGTAACAAAGAGGTTGAGCCCAACTGGCGGCGTTATCATACCTATCTCCATGTTCACGACCATCATGATACCCAAGTGAATCGGGTCAATGCCTAGCTGAATCGCAATTGGGAACACTAATGGAGCCACAATGATCAGCAGACCTGATGGTTCCATAAACTGACCGCCAATCAACAGCAATACGTTGACCACAATTAGGAAAGCAATTGGACCTAAGCCAGCAGAAAGCATTGATTCCGTGATCATCTGAGGGACGCGTTCTTCCGTCAGTACATGTTTCAAAATCAGAGCGTTAGCAATGATAAACAGCAACATGATTGTCAGTTTACCTGCGTCATACAGCGTATTTTGCGTATCTTTATGAACAAAAGTTTCAACCGCTTTAACAAGGAATGGTTTGGTATTGTTCTTATCAGCAAACGGTCCCATATCGCGGTAAATAAAGTTGGCAATAAAGAATGAATACACAGCTGCAACTGCTGCTGCCTCGGTTGGCGTAAAGATGCCGCCATAAATACCGCCAAGAATAATCACCACTAGCAATAACCCCCAGCTAGCATCTTTGGCTGCTGATATTGCTTCTTTCCAACCCACAAAAGGTTGTCTTGGTAGATTTTTGATACGTGCAGTAATGTAGATCGCAATGATCAACATTAGACCCGCTAGCAATCCCGGAATTACCCCGCCAAGAAACATACGTCCAACAGACACGTTGGTCGCAGCGGAGTATACAACCATTACGATTGATGGCGGGATAAGAATACCCAGTGTACCTGCGTTACAAATCACGCCTGCTGCAAACTCTTTGCTGTAGCCATTTTTCACCATACCGGCAATGACGATACTACCGATAGCCACAACCGTTGCTGGCGAAGAACCTGACAGAGCTGCGAACATCATACAAGCGACAACAGAAGCGACAGCTAAGCCGCCACGGAACCAACCTACCATCGCAATCGCAAAACGAATGATACGTTTCGCTACGCCACCAGTAGACATAAAGCTCGACGCCAAAATGAAGAATGGAATAGCTAAAAGGGTGTAGTGACCTTCAAAGGCGTTAAAAAGAGTCTGTGCCACCGAAGCCAATGAAGCATCTGAATGCCACATCAAAAACAGAACGCTCGACAAACCTAGTGAAATCGCAATCGGTACGCCAATCAGCATAAAGCCGATGACGAGTAGGAATAACAACAAAATAGCCATGGCTTACTGCTCCTTATTCTTATTATTAGCACTCATGACATCTTCCACATCTGCCAATTCGGCTTTTAATGCATCAAGATCTTCTTCAGCTTCATGACCTGCAATCATTCGGTCCAATTTGCCCGTTAAAATCTGATAAGCGATTTGCAAGAAGCGAAAGGTCAACATTGCCATACCGACTGGCAGCGCCATGTAAGGAATGAATCGAGGCAGCTTTTCGTAGCGCTCGCCTTCATTAAGCCAATCCGCTAAAAATTGCAGCATCTCTGGCATAGGAATATCGTCGGTTTCATACCAAGCGCGCTCTGTAGCAAACGGATACCAGTAGTTCCAAGAGCCAATTAGCAGCAAAGTCGAGAAAGCTAAACAGCATGAAATCGCAATCAAAGCATATATTTTACGACCCGCTGGCGGTGCTTTATTGATGATGACATCAACACCGATGTGAAAGTGTTTCTTCACCCCATAAGACGCGCCCACGAGTACCATCCACGCAAACATAAATACCGTTAACTCTAGCGCCCAGAGGATGTTGTCGTTGAACAGATAGCGCAACACTACGTTGGCAAAGGTAAGTAGTGTCATTGCACCCAAGAAGAAGGCAATTAATGTCTCTTCCGCTTTGTCAGTGATACGACCGACTTTGGCAAAAAATGACTGTTCCATAAGATACTTAGCTCTTGTTGTAATCGTTATTGTCGTAATGTAATTGATGTAATGTAATCGGCATAAAAGCCCCTACCCGAATGAGCAGGGGCAAACGTCATTACTTCTTATTTGAAGCCAAAGCAGCATCAATCAAATCACTACCGATATCTTTCTCAAACTTCTTCCAAACTGGTTTCAGAGCATCAACCCATTGTTGGCGTTGTTCTGGCGTTAGTTCACGTACTACACCGCCCGCTTCAAGAATGTATTGCTTGTTTTGCTCTTCAACTTTGTTTGATTCAGCATTTCGAGTCACAGTTACTTCATTAAGAATGGTTGCTAGCTGATCACGTACATCGGCTGGTAGACCGTCCCACCATTTGGTAGAAGTTACTACTAGGTAATCAAGAATGCCGTGGTTGGTTTCAGTAATACCATCTTGAACTTCGAAGTATTTTTGACCGTAAGTGTTCGACCAAGTGTTCTCCTGACCATCGATAACTTTGGTCTGTAAGCCACCATATACTTCGGCAAACGACATTTTTTGTGGGTTAGCGTTGAGCTGTTCAAACTGAGCTACAAGAACATCAGAAGCCTGAACACGGAATTTAAGACCTTTTGCATCTGCTGGAACAAGAATTGGTTTGTTAGCAGAAATTTGCTTCATACCGTTGTGCCAGAATTCAAGACCTTTAACACCACGACGAGTCATTGCATTCTTAAGCTGTTCACCTGCGTCAGATGTCTGGAAACGGTCTACTGCGTCTACGTCTTCAAAAAGGAAAGGTAAGTCGAAAAGGCGGAACTTTTTGGTAAATTTTTCAAATTTAGACAGAGACGGAGCCGCTAGCTGAACATCACCGTTCAACATTGCTTCAAGTACTTTATCATCATCGTATAGCGTCGAGTTTGGGTAAACTTGCATACAAGCTTTGCCATTCATCTCTTCGTTCACGCGTTTTTCAAGCAGTGTCGCTGCGATACCTTTAGGGTGTTTATCTGTGTTGGTTACATGACTGAATTTAATCACGATTTCACCTGGGTCACAGTTAGCAGCAGCGTTGAAACTGGTCACAGCTAGGATAGAGGCAGTCAGTAGGGTAAGAGGCTTTAACATTATTATTCTCCTTGGTTTATATCATCAGCAAACTCATCAATGAGCGCTGCATGAACTCTATAAAGCAAGGAGCGATCCAAGTTGAAACAATTAATTAACAACCATTGTAAAACAATTGGTTACAGTTAGTTTCTAATTGTCATATCGATAGAAGTAACACGAGCTCGTTGAGAAATGGGTGGGAAATGACACATCAAAAAAAGGCGTATGTGTCATTTCCCGCCATGTCTTTTGGAAATAAACATGTTCGAGATAACAACATGTTTGATAGGCAAAATCAGTTATTACTACTTTGTAGATGCAACACTGAAGATGCTACATCGCAGATTTAACAACCTTAGCAAGGCGCTCTACTGCTTCTTTTGGATCGGCACTTTGGTCGTTAAAGAAATTAGTGATCACATCAAACATCGCACCTTGAACATAGCCAGCGGTCGACATGCCATGCGCCATACTTGGTACAAGATCGCCTGTTTGAGCTGATGATTTAAAATCTTTCATTGAATCTAAAGCACATTGGTCGAAATGGGACATATCCATGTCAAGCCGCACAGGAATTGAGCCTTTATTTAAGTTAAAGACTTCCTGAAACTCTGGGTCAAGGATGGTAGATGCTAACGCCTTTTGTGCTTTAAAGCTCTCTTCATCCTGCAGTTCAAAGAAGGCAAAACTGTCAACGTTGTAAGTGAATTTTCCAGCCGTACCAAAGGCAGGCATACAAACATAATCTTTGCCCGGAACCTTCCCTGCTGCGGTAAATTCGCCTTTTGCCCAATCCCCCATTATCTGCATTCCCGCTTCACCTTTAATCACCATAGAGGTTGCCGTCATCCAGTTTCTTCCGGGAGAGTTGTTGTCAACATAGCTTCGGACACGTTTAAACTTGGTGAAAACCTCAATCATTTTTTCACCGCCTAAGATGTCCATATCCAAATCGACAAAGGCTTTTATGTAGTCTTTCGCTCCCAAGACATCCAAAGCAATAACTTCAAACAGTGTGGCATCTTGCCAAGGTTGACTACCGTGAGCTAAAGGAATTAATCCAATGGCTTTGATTTTCTCCGCTGCGGTAAAAAATTCATCCATTGTAGTAGGGATCTTTGCGCCTGCTTTTGCAAATACTTCTGAGTTAGCCCAAAGCCAGTTCACGCGGTGCACATTGACAGGCACAGCAACATAATGATTGTCGTACTTCATAACATCAGTGATCATTTTGGGAATCACATCGTCCCAATGATCAGGATTTGCAACGCTATTTAAGTTGGTTAAAAAGCCAAGTCGCGCCCACTCTTGAATATCGGGTCCTTTAATGTTGGCCGCAGAAGGGGGATTACCAGAAACTGCGCGAGTTCTTAAAACTCTCATTGCACTTTCACCGCCGCCGCCTTCCACACCGAAATCGATCCATGAATACCCTTGCTGCTCTAATCTATTTTTTAGAACAGAAATCGCATTAGCTTCACCACCAGCCGTCCACCAGTGAAGCACTTCCACTTCAGCAGCCAACGTACAATTTGTAGAGAAAAGTAATGATGTGGCAAATAAGATTTTATTAAGTTTCATGATATTTCCTTAGAAGTAAGGAACTTATACTTCAAGAGTTGGGGGGATGAAAAGCTTCACTCGTAACCCACCGCTAAGCAGATTTTCTATTACCATATCGCCACCATGCCCGCGAAGAATGCTTCGACTAATACCTAAGCCAAGCCCATGACCTTCGTTGTCATTGGCAATACGGAAATAAGGTTCAAAAACCGTTTCGAGTTTATCTTTAGGGATGCCCGGACCACGGTCTTCAATCGTCACCGTTATCCAATCTTCCGTTTCATCGAGGCTTATCCAGACTTCATGTCCGTACTTCACACCGTTATTAATGAGATTGGTTAGCGCCCGCTTCATGGCTAACGGTTTAGCCACAATTGGTTCGATAGATATAGGTTTAAAGTGGACAGTTTGAGTAGATAAGTTATGTCCTTCTGCAATCGACATGATCAGTTCATTGAGATCAATATAGTCGTTGTTTTCATGCAAATCAGTATCACGAACACACTGCAAAGCGCCTTTAACCATCATTTCGAGCTCATCCAAATCTCGGTTAAATTTCTCGCGTTTTACGTCGTCATCCAACAGTTCAGCCCGTAACCTCAGTCGAGTAATCGGCGTTTTTAAGTCGTGCGATATGGCTGAGAATAAATTTTCCCGGTCTGAAACATAACGACGAATACGCTGTTGCATCAGGTTAAATGCGCGCGTTGCTGTAATTAACTCACTGGCACCTTCTTCATTCAGTGGTCGTTGTTCAATACCCATACTCATGTCATTGGCAGCGCGAGCCAAGTTTTTCAAAGGTCGAACTTGTCTGCGCATCAGCAAGTAAGTGAGCACTAACAATATAGAGGTTGAGCATAAGAGGTAGATGATCTGCTCTTTGCCTATGATGGTGTCATCCAAAGTAATATATGGCGAAGGCAACAAAGCTGCGATGTATATCCACTCTTTCTCGTCGAGTTCAATTTGTACCACCATGACAGGTGGATTCAGAGGTTCCAATGTTAGGGTGTGATGAACCCATGACTTGGGTAAGTCGTTCATGAAAATGCTGTTTTTCAGTAAACGCAGTCTTTCAGGTCGCGAAAAATCCACTAGCACTTGACCAACATTGGTCAGCTTTTCATTCAAAACTTCCTTAACCGCCTTGACCGATGCTTTTTTAAGGCTCGTTTCTTCGATCGGCTCAACAATTAAGCTTTCTTTATTGAAGGATACAAAAAAGCGCGTGCCGCCCATGTTTCGGATTTGATCCAAAATAATGTGGCGATAACGCACAGGAAGAGACTGGAAGAATGTCACTGTAGAGGCAAACATACCCGCCATACTGGCTGAAGCAGAATGAATGCCTTCAAGCTCTTTAGCTTTTGATTGGCTATACCAAACGGAAGTGGCGATGCCTTGGGCAACCACCACCGCGAGAAGTGTCAGTAATAAAGTACGAGCAACCAATGAATTGGGTTTAAAGCTCTTCCAAAAACGTCGAACTGGCATAGCGATTAATGCTCATACTCAACAGGAATAGCTAACTTGTAACCGTTGCCTCGCATGGTTTTGATGTAGTGAGGGAACTGCTCACTACTACCCAAACGCTGTCTTAATCGGCTCAATTGCACATCAATACCGCGCTCGTATGGCAGAGCTTCACGTCCTCGGGTCGCCATAGAGATAGTGTCTCTATCAATTACTTCATTAGGATTGGTTAAAAACAGCATCAGAAGAGCGAAATCACTACCTGACAGATCATGCTCTTCGTGACTTTGCGCATGGACGATACGGTGAGAAGTTGTATCTAAGCGCCACTCTCCAAACACCACGTGTTTAGGCAGAACCTCTTCACCTTTTTCTTCATTGGCATTGAATCTGCGTAACACCGCTTTTATGCGAGCCACAAGCTGTCTTGGACTGAAAGGCTTCGCGATGTAATCGTCAGCGCCGATTTCCAAACCAATGATTTGATCGGTTTCATCAGAGACCGCAGTCAGCATGATGATAGGGACATTAGAATCACGGCGAATGTTCTGGCATATATCAAAGCCATCGTCACCCGGAAGCATCACATCGAGCAAGATAAGGTCGGGATAACCGTTGGCGTCTAAGTGAGACTGTAGCTCAACCCCATCCCCCACTGCAGCAACGTTAAAACCCGACTTAGTGAGATACTCATCTAGTAGCTCACATATTTCTTTATCATCATCAACGACGAGGATGCGAGTGTCTTCCAGCATGCTTGTTCCGTATTCCGTGTGTAACAAATCGTGAATCGATTTTATAACCGTAACTCATTCTTGATTACGCTTATTTCACTAAAACTTGAATTCATCATGGATAGAGATCACATAATTCATTCAAATTACTGTAAACGTTCTCACGAAGAGCAACTTATCTCTAACTTTTTGCCCCACTCTGGTGGCAATTTCGCATACTGCTCGTTGTGCGGCTGCTCATCATAAGGATATTTCAGCAATTCAGATAAACGATGCAACTCTGAAAAATCCCCTTCTTCCGCCTTATCAATCGCAATTTGTGCCAGATAGTTTCTCAAAATGTATTTAGGGTTTACCTGACGCATTTTTTCACAACGTTGAGCAGCGCTAACAGCCTTGCCTTGATCGTCTAACTCACTGTTACAACGGGATAAATAGACATCTAACCATTGAGCAGCTTGCTCTCTGTCGATAAACAGGTCGACCACCGCTTGAGCATCTTGTGTATCCAGCATAGAGATTTGACGGAAGAATCGGGTGTAATCCACCTTGTTTGTCGCTAAAAGTTCAAACATGGTGTCAAAAATAGTTCCATCTTCTGGCAAACGAGTAAGCAGTCCGAGCTTTTTACGCATTAAATCGCTGAAGTAGCCATTCAGTTGCACTTCATATTGATTCAACGCTTGTTCCAAATCATCTCTTTCTATTAGTGCTGAAAGTGAGTGCGCTAGAGCGGACAAGTTCCATAAAGCGATGCGAGGTTGTTGATCAAAAGCGTAACGCCCCTGATAGTCTGAATGGTTACAAATAAAATTAGGCTGGTAATCATCTAAGAAGCCGAAAGGTCCATAGTCAAATGTCTGCCCGAGAATGGACATGTTATCGGTGTTCATAACTCCGTGAGCAAAACCTACCCCTTGCCACTGAGCGATCATTAAAGCGGTTCTATCGACGATCTGATTAAACATCATCAGATAAGGTTTTTCTTGCTCTGCGCACTCAGGGAAATACCACTCAATCACTTTGTCAGCCAAAAGCTTTTGTTCCGCTAACTGATTGGTATAAAAGAAGTGTTCGAAGTGACCAAAGCGCACATGGGTATCTGCCATACGAATCAATAACGCACCCAACTCTTGTTTTTCGCGATAAACGGGCGTGTCACTACTCATCAGTCCTAGCGCTCGGGTAGTTGCTATGCCTAGACCAGCCATCGCTTCGCTACATAAGTACTCTCTAACAGAAGAACGCAACACAGCTCGCCCATCACCCATTCGAGAATAAGGTGTTAAACCGGCACCTTTGAGATGGATATCTGCAACTTCACCACTTTTAGTAGCAACTTCTGCCAACAACAATCCTCTACCATCACCCAAATCTGGGTTGTATACCCCAAATTGATGGCCAGCATATTTCATTGCGAGAGGAGCAAATTGATCTGGAACATTCGTGCCTGAAAACGCCTGTAACAGTTCATCTGTTGGCTCATTGGGAAACCCGTACTGTTTAGCTAAGTCACTATTCCAAGCGACCCATCGCGTGTTAAGCAAAGGCTGAGGAGCAATAGGTGTGTAGAAGGATTTAGGCAACTCGCTAAAACGAGTCGTCAACGTGACGGTATCCCAAAATGACATAACATTTCTCACAAGGATCGATTGAGCAAATTTATTTGTTCGAACGTTAGCAAATACTTGAGTTAAATACTAGGTTATAAGTGAGAGATATAAAAAAGCCCCAACGGTGTGGGGCCTTAGCCATACTTGCTTTTAGTCCTACTTACTTTAAGTAATGTTTGTTTTAAGCGACTAAATCAAAACCACTACGCTGACTAACGCTACTAGGGAAAACACTAGCGTGCGACCAATAACACCCAACAAACTTGGTTGAATCATTTCTACATGCATAATGCTCTCCTCGATAAATATGACAATGTAATGACAATATGATGAAAACTTGGAGATTGAGCAATATCTAGACAAATTAAATTTTTGTTACAACGTAAGTTACACACCTTCTGCAATTCAAAAAATCAGCATAAAGAACACATTAGTCATAAACATGATAATGGCGCGCAAACCATTCAACCCTTGAATTGAACCTGCAAATTGTCCAGTATGAAAAAAGGACAGCAATAGAAGGACAAGGATGAATGAGAAATCCAACGCCGCGCCTAACGCTGCGCGTAATTGAAAAAAGCGACTATCCAGAATTAGCAGAGTTAATGGATTTAGTTTTTCATGATGTGGGTGGTGCATGGCCACGCATGACAATTATGGATTTGATTCACCAGTTTCCTGATGGACAAATTTGTATCGAGGACGATGGCAAAATCATTGGTGCCGCTCTTACCATTAAAGTCGATTACAACCGCTTCTCTCTCCCTCATGTCTACACAGACATCGTAAATGAAAACAACGTCATTCAGCACAAGGCCAACGGTGATGCTCTATATGGACTTGACGTGTTTGTGCATCCCGATTACCGCGGTTTGCGCTTAGGAAGACGCCTTTATGCGGCTCGCAAAGAGTTATGCCGCAGTACGAACTTAAAAGCGATACTGGCGGGCGGGCGAATTCCGGGATACGGCGCATACGCCAACAGCATGCCTGTGACAGAATACATTGAAAAAATCAAACGCCGCGAAATACATGACCCTATCCTGTCTTTCCAGCTCTCAAACGATTTTGACGTCAAACGAATCATGCGTCATTACCTGCCGGAAGATGACAGCTCACGCGGATATGCCACGCTGTTGGAATGGGATAATTTTTTCTATGAAGATGACATTATCTCGATCCACGATATTGAGAAAACACTGGTAAGAATCGGTATTGTTCAATGGCAGATGCGCGCAGTAACTAGCGTCGATGACCTAATGGATCAAGCTGAATTCTTTGTGGATTCACTCTCCAACTACAAAGCGGATTTTGCTCTCTTCCCTGAATTTTTCAACGCCCCTCTGATGGGATTGAAAAATGACCAAAACACTGTTGAGGCAATTCGTTTTCTTGCTTCATTCAGCGAAGAAATCAAACTTCGTTTCTCAGAATTAGCGGTCACTTACAACATCAACATCATCGCTGGAAGTATGCCAGTGATGGAAGACGGTGTTCTCTACAACGTTGCCTATTTACTTCATCGAGATGGAACCATTGATGAGCAGCATAAGATACATATCACTCCACATGAGAAACGTGACTGGGTCATTGATGGTGGTGACAAGATTCAGGTCTTTGAAACGGATGCGGGGCGAGTTGGCATTCTAATTTGCTATGACAGCGAGTTCCCTGAGCTGGGCAGAATGATGGCTGAGAAGGACGTTCAAATTATCTTTGTGCCATTTTGGACTGATACCAAAAACGGCTACCAACGGGTTCGCCTCTGCTCACAAGCGCGTGCGATTGAGAATGAATGTTACGTTGCTATCGGTGGAAGCGTGGGTAACTTACCTCGCGTGGACAACGTCGATATTCAATATGCACAATCTGCGGTGTTCTCGCCATCAGATGTGTACTTCCCTCACGATGCAACCATCACTGAAGCAAGTCCAAACACTGAGATGATCATCTTTGCTGACGTTGATTTGGATAAACTGAAACAGCTTAATACGGAAGGTTCAGTTACCAACCTTCGTCATCGAAGAATGGATCTCTACGGCGGATTTACTCAGGCAAAATCTTAACCAATATTCTCAATTAGTTAAGAGTTCCAGTTATTCAAAAACTAAACGCACAGTTCACCCTGTGCGTTTTTGATTACATTTCACTCAAAAATCGATTTTTCTGCGAACTACATCAAACAAATATTGATCGTCGCTAACTCTACGCTTATTGTAATTCTCCGACTCTCAAGATATGGATATCTCTATGAATACCGCGCTGTTAGGAATGTTTATTCCTACCTTTTTCTTCGTTTCCATTACCCCTGGCATGTGTATGACACTTGCGCTTACATTGGGTATGACCATCGGTTACAAACGCACACTGTGGATGATGGTAGGAGAATTAGTTGGCGTTGCGGTCGTTGCGGTTTCAGCCGTTGTAGGTATTGCAGCCGTCATGCTTACTTACCCTTGGTTATTTACTGTTTTTAAATCGATTGGTGCTTGTTACCTGTTCTATCTCGGTGTGCAAATGTGGCTATCAAAAGGCAAACTGGCATTAAATCTTGATAATGAAGATTCATTTAAAGGCAGCAACTGGGCGTTAACCGCTCAAGGCTTTGTTACCGCGATTGCCAACCCTAAAGGTTGGGCTTTTATGATTTCTTTATTGCCACCGTTTATCGATCAATCTATCAGCCTTACACCTCAACTGTTATTCCTTGTATCTATTATTCTTGTGTCTGAATTTGTGTGTATGACTCTTTACGCCACAGGCGGAAAAGGACTTAAACGCGCGTTAGGTAAAACTCAGAATGTACGTCTGATGAACCGTATTTCAGGAACGTTAATGATGGGTGTCGGTGTATGGCTATTTTTGAGTTAGGTCGTTTAAATACGGGAGTACGAAAGCTATCCGAGTCGCGCGCGGTAATTCTGTTTTTCTTCTTATTACCGCCGCTATTCTGGGCTGGCAACTTTATTGTTGGTCGATCTGTTCGCGATGAAATTCCACCAGTGACCCTTTCGTTCAGTCGCTGGGTTCTAGCAAGTATCTTGTTGTTGCCGTTTTCTTATAAATACATTCTTAAGGAATGGAAACTCTATATCGAGCAATGGCGTTTAACGCTGGTCTCATCTATTACTGGCTTTGCAGCATTCAACTCATTTATTTATCTTGGATTGCAATCGACACCTGCAACTAACGGCACCATCCTAAACGCGTTTATACCAATTTTAATCAGTATTTTTGGCGCTGTTTTCTTCGGTCTCGCGATCACTTGGCGCTTATGCCTAGGTATCACCATGTCATTGTGTGGCATTCTCACGATTGTCAGCGCAGGCGACTGGAACAACCTGCTCGCACTCAATATCAATCACGGCGACTTTATTATTTTCTTAGCCATGATTTGTTGGGCGATATACACCATAGGCCTTAAGCAATTACCATCGACGATTAATAAGCTAGGGTTAATGTCTGTGCAGATGGTTATTGCAATTCTAGCGTTACTGCCGTTTTTCCTTTGGGAAGTTCACTCGGGTCAGTATCCGGTCTGGAACACGCACTCTATCTTGAGCTTGCTTTATATCGGCATTTTTCCGTCCATCGGTGCCTTTTTGCTTTATATGCAATGCGTGAAATTGCTGGGACCTGCGAAAGCTAGCCTTTCCGTTCATTTAATTCCGGTATTTGGCGCAATGCTTTCTGCATTGTTCCTCGGTGAATTTGTTCAAATGTTCCATCTATGGGGAATTCTATTGATTTTCTTAGGCATCACACTGAGCTAAGAATGATGAAATTAAAAATGAAAGAGTCTAGAAATGAAAAAGGCTCCAGCAATGATTAGTTGCTAGAGCCTAGAATAATGGCACGCCCTACAGGAATGAAACCGAAAAATACACCAACATTAACACTCTTTAATAACGCTTAATTATTATTAAAAAACATATAGTTATTATATAAAATACAAAGTTGATAGCTTAACGAAATACTACTAAAATTAGCCTAATTTAATACCGCCGGCACCACTATGGCACCACCAGAATTATGGATAACTTACTATGCTATATGGACTTAACTTTACAAAACGTGCTTTAGAGCAACTCGAATCACCAAATAGGCGAGTTAGATATAGTGATACTGGTGGGTCAAACAGCGTTCGGGGGTTAGGACTGGAAATAGTAAAATCTGGTGATAAAACATTCCGCTACATAGAAAAAGTTAACGGTAAGAATATCAAAGTAACAATTGGCAAGTTTCCGGAAGTTACGGTTGAATTCGCGAGAAAAAAAGCTAAGGAAATAGCCCAACAAATATCTGAAGGTAGAAATCCCAACCAAGAAAAGCGCGCGAAAAAAAGTGCATCTACTTTTAACGATCTTTATAAGCTGTATGTGGAGCTCTTTAAGCTCGACATTAAAGCAGGGAAAAGGCGCGAAAGCAGCTTAAAAGGGTACGAAACACTATACAGGCTGCACTTGCAACCCTTAGTTGGAAACATCAGCATTACTACCTTTACAAAAAGCGACGCGAAAAACTTACTGAATAGATTATTGTCTGATAAAGGCTATAGTGTTCATAATCATGCTCTTACGTTACTTAAATCAATGTATAACAGGGCGGACATTGAGCCTAACCCTATCGCAACTCTCAAGAAAATCGATGAGTCTGTTCACAGGCGAGAGCGTACTCTATCGCCTGACGAACTCCGACGTTTGTTTGAATCACTCGACCAGGAAGACGAAATCTATCGCGATTGTGTGCTATTGCTTTTGCTGACAGGACAGAGAAAAGCCACGGTTTTATCAATGAGATGGGCAGAAATTAATAATCACAACAAAACATGGGTAATTCCAACATCTAAAATCAAAAGTAAAAAGCCACATGTTGTGCCTCTCTCCAATGAAGCGATGAAGATTCTTGAAAGACGTTCTTCACACGCCGTACAGGGGGAGGAATATGTATTTCCTAGCAATCGGAGTGCTTCAGGTCATATAACAGATAAAAGCGGTGTAGGTGGGTTCTGGAGACGAATTACACAACGAGCTGGCTTATACAGCCCTGACTCGGAAGACAACCTTCAAGTTCATGATTTAAGGAGAACACTAGCGACTTATCAGGTCACGTCTGGAGGGTCTCTGCAAGCCACCAGCAAGCTTTTAGGGCATTCAAATATAAATATAACATCTCAGGTATATGCCCATCTATCTGTAGACTTAGTACGGCAAGAACTCGAAAACACGACAAAATTTATGCTTGATGCCGCACCAAAATCTGAGCTTGATGACATTAAAGAACGGATTCGAGGGTTATCGGCTGACGAAAAACAGAGTTTGTTGGAGTTTTTGGAAGAAGAGACTCTTCAGTGCGAGGTTTTGGCTTAGGTGTACTAATTACCCACTAAGTGGTTTCCATGTATTTATTTATTCGGGACCAAATTACCTTTAGGTCTGTGATTAACCAACATCTATCCAACGGACCCAAGTGATTGGACTTTATACACAAAACTTAACACGAGTCACTCTTAAAGAGTTTGTTAGGCTTCTTTTACGACCAAAGCTTGCAGTACTCTTTTTAAGGTTGACCGAGGCAATTTAGTGTCAGCCAAAAGCTTCGCATAATAACTGCTACATGCCTCTGAATTAACGTGAACATTTCCATTACTATCAAACTTAAATGCCGCCGAATCATATAGTTTGTGTAAGTCACACCTCAAAACTATACCGTTTGAAGGAATATCAGATCCTCCTTCAGCTACAGGTATAATGTGCGCTGCTTCAAGAACTGTGTTGCTTTCTTCTCCAGTAAGAACACAACATTTATCAAGCTTCATTAATAACTTTCTAAATTGGGCTTGTTCTCTTTGTAACTTCGTTGAAGTAACTCTTCTACGCTGTGACGACTTTAAAGGGGAATCTAAGCGAACCCAGCGACAAGCGCCATCATGTGAATGTTTGGTACCATCAAGCCAATGAGCTTCACCTGAATATTCATTAGGGTTTTAAGAGCAAAGTACTAGTCCCCCAACATACTTCGTCAGGAGCAATATTCGTATTAATACTAGACTCATACTTTATTGTTACTTCAACCACACCATCTTCCAACTTGTTAATCTGTGGTTCGATAAAGTAATTATATTCATCACCAGAATCCCATAACTCCGATGATGTACGGACTAGCCCAATAGATTCCAAGTTTTCATAATCAAACTCAATAACCTCTTGAGATTCTGACCAATAAACAATGATACCTTTTTCCATAAAGCCCCCTACATTAACTAAATATTAAGCCTAACGAATGATATCGCCCCCTCTACGTGACACTCTTCGTGCCATAGTTACTCATGACACGTTGATAATTGTCCAACATTAAAACTATTGGCATTGGTGCTTATGGCGCGTGTGTACTACGCAAAACGGTTAAAAGAAACAAACCGTTAGAGATATTCGCCAATTTACCGCCCTGATTAGTCGGTATGGAAGTTTGCTCTGGCGCTCATCATTGGGCTAGAGAACTGAGTAATCTTGGGCATATCCCGTATTATGGCTTCCAAGTTTGTTATCCGTTATCTACAAAATGAAAAAACGATGCCAATGATGCTTAAGACATATGTGAAGCGGTCAGCCGACCTAAAACACAATTTGTCGCTATTAAGCTACCACAATATTCAACTATTACACCGTAAACGGGAAAAGCAAAATCAAACCAAAACCGCCGAGCGTTGCGAATCCGTCTTAAAGCGTTTGTTAGAATTATCTTTCG
This sequence comes from Vibrio sp. HM8-C, assembly GCF_058630515.1. Taxonomy (NCBI): domain Bacteria; kingdom Pseudomonadati; phylum Pseudomonadota; class Gammaproteobacteria; order Vibrionales; family Vibrionaceae; genus Vibrio; species Vibrio sp. HM8-C. Next base: position 336,740 of record NZ_JBMMKS010000001.1, on the reverse strand, counting down.
CCGTTGTATGACACTTCAGACTTGTCGATACCAATGTCTTTGCGCATTGCATTAGTCAAGTTGAGAGCCTTAGACCTAATAATTTCCCAACTAACAGACTGACCGTCAAATACGACGGCTAACAACTGATCTATGAACACATCATTTGCATCCATCACCTCTTGCGGAGCTATCATAGCTAGATACCCATAAATCTTTAGACGTTCTGCTTCGAATTGTTCTGCTTCTTGCGCTGTTAATTGCTGCTTATTTCTAAGCACGATCATTTCTACTTTTGCCAACATTATAGAGACTAAGTCAATCGTAGCTCTATAGATCAATAACTTATCATTATGCTCTCTAAGCTGGGTTTGCTTATAAACTTCTATTTCGCTATTGAGTTTCGCTAAATGTTGCTGGCTCTCCTGATGTAAATCGATTCTCAGTTTTTCTAGCTCTCGATCATGTTCAGCTTTTTCTTTTGCCATTAATCGGTCTGCCCAAATTTTTCCTAAGTAATTTGCCAACCCAAGAATAATTGCGCCACTGCCACCAAGAGTAGCAATGATAGTAGCCCCTATTTTTAGATATTCGTCCATAGTCACCCGATAATTTCTAACGCCCAATTAAGGGGTGAGCAACGCTACCACCCACCTGAAGCATTGTACCGTAACCACTAAAATTGAAGTAGAAGCAAAAATGCCAAGCGTTGGTTTTTCCGTCTTTAGCGCATTGTTAGGCAGTTACTTATTTTATTCTTCATCAGGAGCTAGTTCTCCATCATAATTTTCTGCAGCGTCAAGCACTGCAGCAAGAGCGTTTTCCGAGTTAGCCCTTCCGCATATTTTTTCCATCAACGCTCTGCGAATATAATACCTAGATGGTAAATCTGGATTTTTAATATTTTGAAGCCCCTCAAAAGAGCTCGTTGCCAATATACTTTGCATGTTTTCCACCATCTCATCGTGAGTCAATTCTATTTCATGTGGCAGTTTTTCAAAGTGCATTGCATCTATGATTTCGTCTATAACTGATTTCTTCCATACAGTTCCAATTTGTGGATCTTTTTCCCCTTGAATCCCTATACGTCCCACATATATACCTGCGAGAATCACTGCCTCTTGGTTGAGTTGATATGTAGTGCCACGAATTTGAACTCGACCATTAGGGTTGTAATACAGTACGGGAGCACCTGACATCCCACTTTTAGATGCACTATCAATGAGAAATTTTGGTTCTTTATTCCAACCATGTTGTACAGACGAAGCAATTGTGGCACGCTTCCATACAGGCTGAACATAAAAATCTTTCACATTGTGTGGATATCCTGGAATAAATAGCTCCTCAGTTACATCAACGCTATCAAACCATTTAGCAGTCACATCAGAATTTGGCACAAGATAGTTCTGTATTGGACATATTTCAGTAGTTCCCCCACCATGTATGTCCATTATAGGAGAGAACTCAATATCTCTATGCTCACCTGTTGAAAGATATATTTCAGACAAAAAAGTGGCATGAGGATCAAATGGCAAAACAGCCACATCCACACGAGGGAAATTTTTTGGGTGAATATAGAACAGTGATTTTTCATCATCAACCAAGGGTATTGTAATGGAATGACGTACCACCAGACCAAAAGCAGGTGTGTTAATAGCAAGGTTGACTACTACATTATCAGGTATCGCTAATTCTTTTGATAATGGCTTTAATGTTTCAGAGTGTCGTCCTGACAGATTGTGCCAAGCTGTAACAATGAAATATTCACTACCTTGTTTGTAGATAACTCCAGAACCGATGGAAAGCTCAGTTTTTTGATATCTCATTGTTAAATGAACTACAGAATTACTAGCTGCTGCCATACTCAATTCCTATATACTTAGCTGAGATCTGCCTAACGCCCAATCAAGGTGTGAAGCACGCGACCACAGCACTTCATTTGACCACCGTAAACGCTGGACTAAACCTAAACCCCAAATGCCAAGCGTGCTGAATCACTCTTAAATTGCTTGTCAGAAAAACTGATACGGATGACTAATTGGTTTCATCAGCACCCTTGTTCTGTTCCTCGATCTTTGCAATACCATTAGGTAAAGCAATATCACAAAGAGTATTAACCTCTTTGAAGTTTTCCTTATGCCGTTGTAATTTTTTTTGGGCGTCTGGAGTCACTTTTCCTTCCGGGTTTGTCATCACAATTAAGTTTACTTGGCAATCTGGACTACGGTTTGAATCAGAAGCATGTTTGTCGATGGTGTCTCCGCTTACAGTTTTTACATTTTTGACATCAATACGCACTTTTAATTTACCTTTTTTAGTGCTTTGATCTAGAAAGTTCAAACTATCGACTGAATGTCCTGTTAGATCACTAACTAAACTTTTAATTTCTTCCGTAGTACCGGTAACACCAAGATCATGACCACCGTCAGGAGTATTAGTTGTTGTTGCCCTTGTGATTTCCAAGCTAGTAGTATTGCCAGCATAAGTCGATAATGCAGCTAAACAACGATGTTCAGCCTTTCTAGCCGCATCTGCGACTTTCATCGCGTTTTTTTTCTTATCATCACACATAGCTAATCACCCTAACTTAATGACTGCACCAAAATCATCAGACAACCTTAGGTGTTTTTTTTCAAAAAGTTTGATTACACCAGTTAGGATATGAAAGCGTGCCACTGCCTCGTTTAGCGGGTCATCTAAAGTATTGATGGTATCATTTTCAACCAACTGAACTTCATTTTTGCTAGTTTTCCCTGCAACTAAAGCATCATGTTCATGCTTAATTAGTTCCAAAAAATCCTTTTTAAGCATGTCTAAAATTTCTTGAATTTGAGAGTTGTTAAAGCACTCTATTTCAAAATGTTCCTCTAGGTTTTCATCAAAGTAGACCGGCAACTCTTCAAGTGGAAAGGAATCTGTCAAACGTTTTAGTAGGACGGGAGACAACTCTTCAAACTGTACTGTCCTAACATCATCTTCAATTAACTTGTCTTCTTTTGTTTTATAAATTACAAGATTTAAGCTTATAGACATTGTATATCTCCCCCTGAACCACATAAGTTATATCTAACACTAACATCCTCGATTACAGTAGTCAGTTTTTGTTTTTCTAACGCCTTGTCAAGGTGTGAGGCACGCAATATCTGAGCTTCCGTGCCACCTTAACCACAAATACCAACGCATGGTAAAAATGCCACGCGTTACGAATCACTCTTAAACGCTTTGTTAGGTGTTTCATGGTATAGATTAAGGCTGAATAACCTATCGGCAAAGCTATCACTTTTTCGGCGAAGCAAAAGCGTTTTTTCCTTTTCCAGTTGCCTATTTGCTAGATCTGCAGCACCAATTAAATCAGGGAAAAGAGTCCCACTATGCACGTTCATTGACTCCAAATGCCTCAAGAAGTCATCTCTATTAGACATTGGTATTTTAATTTTATACAACACAGGTGCATGCCCATTTAAATTGAGAACCTTAGGGATGAATTCGTCAATATCTTCGCCGTTAGGCGTAAGTGTAAAAACACCTCCCTGACTAATAACCCTCTGGTTTTCCTCGCACAATGCATCATGGATGAATCTAATACTTTCATCTTCTGATTCAACTCTATGGTCTTGATTAATATGTAAATCATGAAACGCTGCTGGAGAGAATACCCAAAGTGCGTGATACCCAGATTCAGGTAAAGTTTGAGATATGAGTGAAAAATATAGCGATACATAAGGCGATCTAGACCAATCAAGCAAAGGTGTAGACAAACCAAAGTGCTGACCTAAAGACCACCATTCCATATCATTCAAGCTAGTAGGACTAGTACCTCTTCTGCCGACAGTGTTAGTCTTAAACCTAGATAAATGTTCTTTAAGTAAATAATGTCGAGGCTTAAGCTGTATCAAGCCTTTGATTTTAGAGGCTTCTGAAGAATTATAGTTACTAATCTCAGATAGCATATTTTTATAGTCCCGATCAAACTTAGATCTTAAAGTCCAATCAGAGTCAGCTTGTCCTCGAAATATAAATTCCGACCAATCTAAAAAACTAGCTTCGAGGAGATAGACCAAGTCACCCCAACATTCCACTGTTATCTCAGCGAACGCCTCTCTCACTTCCCATTGATTAAACATATCTTCCATCTCCTAGAAACACCTAACGCCGCATTGCCGCATTAAGGTGTGAGCAACGCTACCACGGACTAAACCAATGTACCATAAACACGAAACCTAACGATCACACCAAAAGTGCTAAGCGTTGGGAATCACTCTTAAATGCTTTGTTAACCGTCACATCCAACGGACATTGGTAAATCGATGCTTCCTGAATATGGAAGCTCCTGCCCATTTTCAAAAATAGCATTGAAGCTAACTGCAATAAAATCCGCAACATGGCTACGTTTACTTGATATAGGTACTAACAGCGCAACATTAGTATGATAAGTTTCGCCAACTGGAATTAGCTTATTTAAATATCTATCAAAGTTCGGTTCAAAATCCACGCCATTGAGCGACAAAGCATCTAACCATTTAGGCAAATGCCAAGACAACTCATAGGGAGTAAGGTACGAATAGTAGACCATATCTTTCTTGGTAAACTCTTCCTGTCCTTTTACAAAATATAGGAAAGGTTGATCACCTTGAGCATAGTTGAACTTGGTTAATGTTGTCGCTAAGTCACCAGAGTTGTTGTAGCTCAAAGGTATTGTAGCCAGCAGATAACACTGCTCTTTAACTAAATAAGTGTCAACTTTTGGCGTCCCTGAACCATCAACAATTATTGCTTCTTTCGAGCTAGAAAAGCCCTGAAAATAGGTCAATATCGCAACGAGAAGCCCAATGCCGGCTATTGAAATTTTGCTTTTTAGCTTTTTAATAATTACGTCGATGATACCTATTTCCTCTTTGACGGTTAACGCCCTATTAAGGTGTAAGCAACGCAATGCCAATGCTTCCGCATACCACCTTAAACACTAAACGCAACGCATAGCAAAAATGCCAAGCGTTACGAATCACTCTTAAACAGATTGTTAGTGGTTTACTGCTGCGGAGTTATATATACCTCGACAGGTAACCCATCGAACGTTCTAGATAAGTCGTTCTCGATGCCTTTAGGGTTTGCTATTTGTCCCTCTGGGTCGTACACAAAACATACTAAAACATCACAATCTGGATGAGCTTGATACCTTTGCGTATCAATGATCAGTTGTTCACCTAATTCCTTAGCTTTAAGACTCTTTCTCGTTTTTTTGATCTCTATAACTATTCGCTCTTTCTTTAGCAGAAAATCAACACGTGAAGCAGCACCTGCATAGCTTGGTGTACATTCCTCAGGACGAACATCATCAAAGTGAATTCTTAGCAGAGCATGAAATAAATCTTGAACATCATATTCGTCGTCTATATCAAGAGTAGGTCTATCAGCATGTCTGCTTCTTAACTGTCTTGCGACTTGGTGAAAGCGCGAGATTAATGTCTGAATAAGTACGAGAGAGTTTTGCTCTTCAGGTTTTTCAGAAGAAGTATCGTCCAGAGTCCAGTACTCCTCAATTTCGTCAATGAAAGACTGAATAGTTGTAACTGATGTCTTCATACCTGATTGGTATGCCCTTTCAAAGGTAGATTCTGGAGTTGAAGACGAAAACATACCTAACGAATATCGAATTTTTTGGAAATCTTTCAGATGCCTGGTGTCCTCACCAAAGATCCGTTCAATTGCGACTTCTGTATCTCGGCGCCACTTTTTAAAGTCTTGGCTTCCACGCTTGGTATTAACTAAGTTTTCTCCGACCTGTTTCAAAGTCTTGAGTTTATCTATCGCTTTATTTTTATCCACTTCATACTCCTAAACCACTAACGCCCTGTTAAGGTGTGAGCAATGTAATACCGATGCTTCCGCATACCACCTTAAACACCAAACGCAACGCATAGTGAAAATGCCACGCGTTGCGAATCACTATTAAACAGTTTGTTAGGTGAATTAGTATACTGCAAACCTAACTTCTTCTGGACTATATGGCTCCAATGTGCCGGAAGAGCTTTCCTTTAGGAACTGAATTCTAGTGCTAGACATCTCGAAGCAGTACTTTGGGTCAAACTTCAGCATGGCTTCATGCTGGAAACGTTTTGGAGCTAACTTTATTTCACCTTCCCATGTAATTTCGTAACCATGTTGCTGAATCCAAAACTGGATAGCTTTCAATGACTCTTCCATAAAATCGTGACTACCATAAGAACTATGCTCAAGAAGAATAGCGTTGCGAAGAAAGGCGAACTTATTCTCTTTGTATTCAAAGTTAGAAACAACAGCCATAGGGCAATTTCTACTCGTTTTTCGCAATTTGCCATGTTTGTAATAATCGCCAGCGTCCACAATTAGGCTTTGTGAAAAAGACATTTCATTAGCTTGCTTATCACTTAGTTCTGAAAAATCGACTTGGTGACGTAACGCTATTGCGATCCCCCCGGCTAAACGAGTTACATCAGATAAATCGGGTTGAAAAGCAAATTGATTTACAAGAAGTAGATTCAACTCATCCCATGGCTTAATAACATCGTTTATGAACCTATTTCTGTTCATTTGCACATCCTTTCACCTAACAGTTGTTATACAGAATCAGTATCGCAGAGTGATTCTGTATAATTGATAACAGCCCACTCTACAACCATAATAACAGGCTGTTTTATATAAAATTATCATCATTAGATATGTGTGAAATATAGAAAGTGTCCGTATAAGTCGCTCACAAACTGAAAGGTAAAGACCGGACATCTCTATCAGATTATTGAGAAATCAATGTTCACCTATCCAGCTAAACCTCCAACCGTATCCTACCCTCTATAACGCCAGTTACTTCGTCAAATACACTGTCTACACTTTCAGTCTGGCTTAAATCTAAAAGATAGTATTCAAAAGGTAGCACTTTAGACATAACTCCCCGAGTTCAGACTCCAAGGTTAAGAATCGGCGAGAGTTTTACTTTCTAACAACCCGACCGAGCAAAGCAAAAGGACCACCAAGACTATTACACGACTCACTAACCGGTGTGGCAGGCTTGAAATACGCACATAATTTCTTTTTTGCCAATTGTTCTAGTTCAAACTCATTTTCAGCGAGATAAACATGCTGATTGCAGTCAGAGCAGTACTTCGCTTTGTCATTATTTGTATTTTCCAAACTTGCCCAAGCCTTCCCACAAACGAATTCAAACTCGCATTTCATCAACGCTACCCTCATCGATTTGCTAATAAGTTAATGTTCCCAAAAATAAAAATAGGCGAATATCCATCGTAGATGTCACTACAATTAGTAAAAAACACGATAACGTCAAAAATTAGTGCCTAATTCCATTTTTTCAGGCATCAATATTCGAGGGACTTGCTGATCAATAACAAAAGGAACAATCCAAAGCTTATGATCATCTCCTAATTCGAACGGTTCAGGTAATGGTAAATCAAAATTATCCTGACTCGGATAAATCAACACGACATCTTTTCCTGAACCTTCAGAACATAGGTATTTCTTGGCGTAGGCAAAAAGCTGATAAATATCTGATTGAGAAATATTAGCGTTGGTCACTTTAGTATCAAGTAACTTCCATTTGGTATCCAACACCATATAATTTTGAGTACCACTTCTAATTAACAAATCCGGTCTAAGTGTAAAGCGCCCCTTATTGCTATAAATAGCTAAGAACTTACCTTCAGCCTGTGTCTCCAATGAGTAATGTCGATTGTTTTCATACAATTTTTGCCGGATGTGCTTCGCCACATAGTCTTCAAAAACGCTTTCCATCGGGAATAGTAACGAGAAAGCTTCATTGGAACCTTTCATTGTTTGAGGGGAATGTCCATCCAAAATCAACCTTGTCCACGCTAGCGACTGCTGATAATGACTCATTCCACGGTCTACTCTTATAGACGAGAAATCTATCGAATAATTAGTTGATATAGGGACTTCTTGAAACGAAAAATCCAATTCTCTAAGTAACTTTTGGTTGGCTACATTACTTGAGTATGACTTTACCTTTCTCAGTGCAGCTCTGATTAGTCGATTTGCTGGTCTATCGAGTAGGAATTCATCATATTCGCAATAAAATCTGTGCTTATTGACGAAATTATGCTGACGTTGTTGTTTAACTTTTAGCTTCCCCTTAAGAAATGAAATGTTATCGTCTTTACGTACATAATCACTTCTCAACCCGCGCTTTAAAAGTGTATTTACCGATTGTAAGAACTGAGAAATGAACACCTCAAGTAATGGCATTTGTTCCGAAGAAATGTGAGCATTAGAGGTTTTAATAAACTCAAAACCACATAATGAGCGCAGCATAGTTATTAGTGTTGCTCTAGCTCGCGCTTGTCCCTTTTGGTCATCAGTAAAAGCTTTTCCAACTTTGGGCAATACTTCAATTTGTGTTCCATCCGGGGTAAAAATCACACCTGCGTAATTCTTCAACTGTATGACTTCCATACCCTGAAAACTTTTTAAAGTCAGCAGTTGACTGTCCGTACTGTCAGACAAACACATAGACTTTAAGTAATCGTATGCACCTGCCGATACTTTCTGCACCTGTGTATTACTTTCAGCTCGTTTATCTTTCGATAGTAAACCGAACTCGTAAACTGCCACTTCCTGACGAATGTCCATGTTCTATGATGTCATATCAGCAGAGGAATAAATCGCTTTGTATGCAAGTGGATCTTTCCATACCCCTGATTCAACATTTGCTAACTCATATCGGCTTTGGATTTGTCCATATCCATTAGGTTGGTAGCCAGTCCCAAACAGTTCTTGATATGGAACTTCAGTTGCACTAACAAATTGCAATGACACTTGTTCTTTCTGATTGTCACCAAGGACCAAACGTATCTTTTCCCAATCTTCAAAGAAGTATTCTTCAAGCAACGGGATAATCTTGTTTTGGAACACCGATTGTAATTCTTTAAAAGCCCCTGATTTGTTATTGTTTTCCACCAGCGTCTTAATAGGCATAAAGAACGCATGCCCCAATGTGTGTTCACGGTCATATAGCACTTCAATACGTTTGTTCATCGTTGTTAGCAATAACTCTAAATCAATACCTTCAACAATAACGTCGCGTAGAAGATCGGGAGCGGGCATCATTTCAACAAAATCAAACCGACGGCGAAGTGCTGTATCCATCATTGCAAGTGACCGGTCAGCAGTATTCATGGTTCCTATGATGAAAAGGTTTTTAGGTACTGAGAGTTTTTGACCAGAATATGGCAAAGTCAGCTCGATTTCTTCCTCCGCACTTTGACGCTTAGAAGGTTCAATCAGTGTAATCAGTTCTCCAAAAATCTTGGAAATATTGCCCCGATTTATCTCATCAATAACAAGGACATAATTTTCAACTTTATCCGTACTTTGGCTATTTAGAGACCTTTCTAGCATTTTAGGCAGCATAGCCTTGTATAAAGAGTCATAGCCGGTCACAAAGTAAGTTTCAATATCGTTAGGGAAACCAGATAACCAAGTTTTCTTCTCATCTTCGATAGAAAAAAGCCCATCTTTGAAATATTCATACACACTATCAATGAGCTTTCTAGATATTGGTAACTTATTCCCATTCTGTTTCCTAAAGGTGTACAACTCAGGTGATACTTCTAACAATTCGAAGCTGTTAAATTTGTCACCGACTTTTATTAACGAAGATTTGGGACTAGTGGCATCATGACAAATAGATTTAAAGATTCCATCTTTCTCATAATACGATATCTGTCCTTCTTCTGTTTTAGCACTTAACCCCTCTACAAATTCTTCGTAACCATAGCTTTGGTGGAAAGTGACAAAGCGGATTCGCCCTTTGCGGACCAACTGCTCATATTTATCTTTTAATTCAATACGATTTTTCCATTTAAACTCAGGAACAGCAGCTCGAACTGATGCTTCAATCGTATGATAAGTTTTACCAGTTCCTGGTGGACCATAAAGTATTTGATTAAGTCGTGGAGTAACACCTTGTATAAAGTTCTGATTTTCCACGGGCGCCTCGCTATACATATTTCCTGCAATTTCGACTAGCTCATTGAAAGTCATGGAGTAATACGGTTGTAAAATGTTCTCTTCAAATAATGTTCTATCTGCTTTTTGTCGTACAGATACTTGCCCAAGCGTATTGTTATAATTTGGAGCCCAGCCCTTACTTACTCCAGAATATTTTTGTAACTCCGATAACACTTTAATTGGTTCATATGTACGTAAAGACCATTCTTCACCTAGTGGCGAATTATCATTCGTAACAATATCACTTGTTACTTTGACCAGTGCTTTCACATACCCACTACGTGACAAGCTAACTATGTCACCAACTTTCATTTCACCAATAAATTTTTTACCTTGGCTTTTAGCTGTATCCTGATGCACTGTTATGTAGCAATTGCTATCAAGCCACGACGAAACCTCATCATTAATCTCACTGTAACCATGTGAAACCTTCCAAATATTAGGCAGTCTCACCGCAGGGTCTTTATTCACCAAGTGATATCCTTCCTTTTTGAAATATCTTTCTGCTTCAGCTGTATGGCACTCTGTATGATGAATACCAAAAATTACGCTATAGAGTCTCTTGGAAGGATACAAGTTACCCTCTACCTCTACAAAATGATGAAAATCACTGTCGGTGTAACCATCTTTATTTAGTTGAAGAATTGCTTCCTCAATTGTCAAAATTGATGGTTCCATATAGCCCCCTAACTGTTTAATTCCATATCAATGCAACATCGTTTAAAAGCACACGCTAGTAGTAAGATTTCAAACGCAAGTTGATCATTCTAAAGCATAATTATATTTTTTCTTTGATTAACATATGGTTATTAACCATCGATATATTTAAAATACTGCAACTTCCTTGATTGATTCGATCACTACCAGCTAATATCGAAAGTTACATTACCCGCATTCAGTTGACGCTTTCGGCTTTCAACGGTTTGCTCGATAAGGGTAGTTTGTGCGACATCTTTAGTTAAGCTGGTATCGTCGCGTCGTAATTTCGATAAAGTCGAGTGAATTGATTCTATTCGTGCAATAGTTCTATCTTCTGCATCCACCAGCTTTAGCAATATCTCCATATACTGTGCTTTTAAATCTGGTTCACCCAACTGTTCGAGCTTACTTTCAATTTCGTTTCGAGTTTTCAATGCAGAAGCTAATCTTGCACGACACACTATCAGTTCATCTTCCAATGACTTCGCGTTTACAGCGATAGTTACATCATCTTCTCTCAACAAACATGAATATGCACCATGCTTTCTAGCCATTTGATTTCCATCTTTAAAAGAAAATTGATTTGCTTTGTTTAGATTCGAAGTGATCACATTTTGCCGTTTCGTTTTTTTCACATCTGGATTCAATGATTTTATTGCTTTGACACTAATATGTTTACGAGCATTCTGATAATTAATTCCGTTGTCATTACACCATTGCTTAAGGCTGACTCCAGATTCTTGATACTTAGCTGCGTACAGATTACTTTTTACTTCCCAATCCATTTTATTCCCCTGGTATGGTTATGTATAAAGGTGTCTCAAAACAAGACAAAACCAACAATTAACAAAATCACATAAGATAATGATTTAAATAATCTTTCCAATTATCACTAGTCTTAATTTGAGACTTAAAAACTCTAGACTTGTCTCAAATCAGTACCTTAAACCGACCTTACTAGTCTCAAATCAGGACGTTGATTCTGTTCCCTTGGGAGCAAGATCGAAATTTTGTCTCCATCAAGCACCAACTCGCGGCACTCTTTAATCCCTTTTTCCAACGGCTGATGAAAAGGTCTGTCGCTTCTTTCATTTGAAGGCTGCCAATTAATACCGTATAAATGACAGTGTTTTTTCCCACTGCTTATACCTCCTTTTATAGTTCTGGTAATAAATCCAGCCTCTATTAGTGCTTCAATAGCCTTCTGGTTCGAACCCGGACTATTAAAACCTCGAACACTTAAGTCTTTTCTGGTCAAACTCAAGTACCCATTATTTTTAGTGTCATACTGAGCAGCGAGCTCAAGCAGTATCGCTTTACTTAGCGGAGCTAACTGCGTGTAAGCCTCAGTGATCAAAATCGTATGAGGAATTCCGGCAAATCTCCCTGAGTTCCTTTTTAGTTTCTTGTTTTTCATATACACTACCATTGAAAGCTGGTGGTACTCAGTCGCCAAACTACGACCACCAGCATCTATATGAAGCCAACTTTCTGTTGGCTTTAATTTTAGCCTGCCAATTGGTTAACTATTGCAAACAACTGATCGACTTGCCCCTGTTCCAAAACTCTATGAATTCGTTTAGCCAACGTTATCAGTCTCTTCTTCATAATTTTATCTTCCATCTCTTGTATTTGTTGTTCTCGTTGATGATTAAATCGGTATATTTCCCAATGAGTTATGTACCAAACAGCTTCTCCACCTATGGTTTCACAAACGACCGGTATTAAACGATGATTTCTAATGACATCAATAATCCGGCTGGAATCCTCCGTAGTAACAGAAGCGATTCTACTTTTGTTAAAGCGCTCACCACTAAGCATCGCATTTAAAATAAATTGCGAGTGTAGAGATCTTTTACCCATAAATTTCCCCTTATTTAGTTTGTGTAACAACGTTTGATTCGATAAAAGCTTCAAGGTCAGATAACCGGTATAAGACCTTGCGACCGACTTTAATGAAAGGTAATTGGTAACGCCCGGTTGACGCCCATACGGCGAGGGTACCTTCGGATAAACCGAGGTACTCTGCTGCTTGTTTACGATTGAGTTTTTTGCTCATAATTAACCCTTTAGTAGTTTGGTTGAATCAGGTTAATTATCATTACGTTGAGGGGTGGTAAAAACGAAAGAAGTACTTGTGGTGGTTAATTAGTTTTTAGTAATTTTCTATATTTAACGAGCCAATTTTCAACTGTTCTTTTATTTAGCTCTTCAAATCCTTTTGCACCACTACCAAATAGAAAGTTAGGTTTTTCGTGTTTAATCGCTGACTCAATATCTTCCCTTAACTGGTCAACTGTCTGGCTGGAATTATGCAAATAGTCTTCTATCTTAGGCTGTATAATTTCGCTCCAAAATTCATCGTATTTACCCTTTTGACCGCCTATACTTTGCTTCTTAGCTGTTATGCGAGTCCTTTGAACATAACTAGTTACGTAGTACTCTTCTTGCAAAGACGCCAAGATTTTTTCTACTTTTGAACCCAAATAAGAAGCTGTAGTTGACCGACCTGTTAGTGTTGCTTTAGCGAACTGCCTTTCGAGATCAAGAAGATAAACGAATGATTCCTTGCGCCCCCCCAAAATAGGTAAATCTGACCGCATAAGAAAGATCATCAATGGTACTCGCTCTAAGCTATCCCCTAATGTCACTAGGAATTCGCTTTTAGGCAGCTCTATACCAAATTGATTTAATAATGTGATTATGCGTTGATATCGCTCAGCAAAAAATCTGGATTCCCTATGTGTACCCAGCTCTAAAATATTTTGATGGTACCGAAATGAGGATAGAGATGGTTCAATAGTGATTTTTACGACTGGACTGGATGTGTGAAGAGGCTTTCCACTCTCATTACTGCTATAAGTCATACTGTAAGTGATATATTTGACGATAGTTAAAGGTTGCCACAGCTTACTTAAACTATCCCAACTATCTATCGCTACTGTGATCAGCTTAATATTTGTATACAGAAAATCATCATTCCACCGGCACCACTATGGCACCACCAAAACGACAAAGCCCCGACAACTCATTGAGTTATCAGGGCTTTTTTGAATAAATGGCACGCCCTACAGGATTCGAACCTGTGACCACCTGCTTAGAAGGCAGGTGCTCTATCCAGCTGAGCTAAGGGCGCGCTACAGGGAAAGGATTATACGAGTTAAAGTTGGTAAATCAACGGCTTTATCTTAGTTTCTGATTTAAATGCCTAAAAATTTACCACTCAACGGACAAGCGCCGAAAATTACAACAAAGCAAACGTTTGCTTATAGATGTTCATCAAAATTTCTGCGACAATGCGCGCAAAAATTTTCGCTATAAATGTGAAGGAAAGTCATGACTGCTCAAAATATTGATGGAACACTTATTTCTAAAACCGTGCGTTCAGAAGTTGCTGCACGAGTAAAAGCTAGAACAGAAGCTGGATTACGTGCTCCGGGACTAGCAGTAGTGCTTGTAGGTGAAGACCCTGCGTCACAAGTGTACGTTGGAAGCAAACGACGCGCTTGTGAAGAAGTGGGCTTTATTTCTAAGTCTTTCGACTTACCAGCAACGGCTTCAGAAGCAGAATTGTTGGATTTGGTTGATCAACTTAACCAAGACCCAGAAATCGATGGCATTCTTGTTCAGCTTCCTCTACCAGCTGGCATCGATTCAACACATGTACTTGAACGTATTCACCCTGAAAAAGACGTTGACGGCTTCCACCCATACAACGTGGGTCGTTTAGCGCAACGTATTCCAAAACTACGTTCATGTACACCAAAGGGGATTATCACCCTATTAGATCGTTACAACATTCCTATGCGTGGTAAACATGCTGTGATTGTTGGCGCTTCCAATATTGTTGGTCGCCCAATGACACTAGAGTTGCTACTTGCAGGCTGCACAACCACAACATGTCACAGATTTACCAGAGATCTAGAAAGCCATGTTCGTCAAGCTGACGTGTTAGTCGTTGCTGTAGGTAAACCAAACTTCATCCCTGGCGCTTGGATCAAAGAAGGTGCTGTGGTGGTCGATGTCGGTATTAACCGCCTTGAGAATGGCAAACTGGTTGGTGACGTTGAATACGATGTTGCACGCATCAACGCAAGTTTCATTACGCCTGTACCGGGCGGCGTAGGTCCGATGACGGTAGCAAGTTTGATTGAGAACACCATGATTGCATGTGAGCAATTCCACACCAATAAATAATCAAGCAAACCGATATTAAAAAGGGCTCTAAGAGCCCTTTTAATTTCTTTGATGTCTTATAAGACTAATACACAATTCTGTCTGCCAAATGACTTACCGCTAAAGCAAAGTAATAAGAACGGTTCCACTTCATCAGCACGTTGTAGTTGTTGTAAACCAAATAGGTACGACCGTCTTCATCATCAGGCATTATCAACCAAGCTTTAATGTCATCACTCAGTGCAGGAAGTGGCTTACCATCGTAACGAGTAATTCCAAGCTTGCTCCACTCACTCAAGTATTTACCTTTTTCTGGCTGACGACCTTCAAGTTCCTTATCGAGCCCATGAGGTACTTTAACCTGACGTCCCCAAGTGTATTTGTCATCCCACCCAGATTGGCTCAAATAGTTTGCAGTTGAAGCAAACACATCTGATTTGCTGCCCCAAATGTCCTTCTTACCATCACTATTGCCGTCGGCAGCATAGGCTAAGAATGAACTCGGCATAAACTGACACTGCCCCATCGCGCCAGCCCAAGAGCCTTTCATCTCTTCAGGCTTAATATGGCCTTGTTCAAGAATTTGCAGTGCTGCCATGGTCTCTTTACGGAAAAACTCTTCACGTCGACCTTCATAAGCCATCGTTGAGAGTGCATCAATAACACTAAAGCGCCCCATATTGGCGCCGAAGTTACTTTCTACACCCCATAAAGCAACAATAAAACGAGGTTGCACGCCATATTGTTCGCCAATGCGTCTCAACTCTTGATAATGCTTTTCATACAGAGCTTGCGCTTGTTTTACTTTCCAATCTGGAACTGCACTTGGAATGTACTCGTCTAGCGTTTTCTTTTTCTCGGGCTGATTTCTGTCAGCCACTATTGCTCGAGGCTTATATTCCACTTTGGTAAAAGCAGATTGGAGAATCTGCTCCGAAATACCTTCTTCGCGAGCTTGTTGTTTCAGTCCTTCAACATACTGTTCGAAGCTCACTTCATTCGCCAATACTGGCGAAGAAAGACTTAAACCCAAAACCACTGACAATAATTTTCTCAACCTAGCCTCCTTGAGTATTTGCACTCAGGAATTGTTCTGAGCTTTTCTCTCTTTATGTTGTTCCAATAGATTCACTGGTGGTGGCGGCAATTGCAAGAAGAAACCTTGCTCATCCATCGATGCTTTGACTTTTTCCACATTTACCTGAGCTAGCTGGCGAGATTCCAAGTTCACAAGCATAACAAATATCGGTTTACCGAATGTTTGCATGAGTGCTTCTGGGATCTGAGAGAAATCATCTCTTTTTGGAATGTAGAGATAGGTGCCTTCTTTCTTAGGACTTTTGTAGATAGAACAAAGCATGATGAGCCTTTTATTGTAAATAACACGTACTAATGACGAGTTTTGTCTAGAAATGGTCAAGATTCGACAAATATGCGACCAAATCACTTAATTAACCGCAAGATAACTTGCTGAGCTTGGGCGCTGAATATAACATGACACCCCTAGTCTCAGGCAACGCCTAGCCAAGAGTTTATGAGGTCAACGTTCTAATGTCTAATACACCTGACCTAAAAGGTAGTAGTTTTACATTGTCAGTTTTACACCTTTCTGACAATCACATCTCCAACACTATAGATTTTCTAAAACAAAAAATCGCTCAAGCGCCTGCATTTTTTGCTAATGCTCCCGTTGTCATCAATATTGCTAAAGTCGAAGGAGACATCGATTTTGTGCAACTAAAAAAAGGCATTAGCGAGGCGAATTTAATTCCTGTTGGTATTTCTGGCTGTAAAGATAAACGCAGCCAAACACTTGCTACTGAAGCTGGCTTTGCAGTCATGACCGCCAGTAATAGTCCAACCAATGCACCAGCGAAAATGGCACCAACCAAAGTAGTTCGAACGCCGATTCGTTCGGGTCAGCAAGTTTATGCTAAAGATGGTGACTTAGTGATTCTTAATCACGTAAGTGCAGGTGCTGAAGTGATTGCCGATGGTTCAATCCATATTCATGGCACACTACGTGGACGAGCTATTGCAGGTGCGAGCGGTCAAAAAGAAGCACGTATTATTTGTCACGATTTACAAGCTGAGCTAGTCTCCATTGCTGGAAATTATTGGCTTAGCGATCAGATTGAAAGTGAGTTTTGGCAGCAGAAAGTCATGCTGAGTATGCATGATGACTCACTCCTGTTTGAATCTCTCGCAATTTAAGTTTTAAAGGAAATTATAAAAATGGCACGCATTATTGTCGTAACGTCGGGTAAAGGCGGTGTGGGAAAAACCACATCTAGCGCAGCGATTGCGTCAGGCTTGGCTTTAAAAGGTAAAAAGACAGCAGTTATCGATTTCGATATCGGTCTGCGTAATCTTGATTTGATCATGGGCTGCGAGCGCCGCGTAGTTTATGACTTTGTTAACGTGATTAACGGGGAAGCAACCCTGAATCAAGCGCTGATTAAAGATAAACGCAACGAGAACCTCTTCATTCTCCCTGCGTCACAAACTCGTGACAAAGACGCGTTAACCAAAGATGGCGTGCAACGTGTGTTCGATGAGTTAAAAGAGATGAATTTTGACTTCATCATTTGTGATTCACCAGCGGGTATCGAACAAGGCGCACTGATGGCGCTTTACTATGCCGATGAAGCGATTGTTACTACTAACCCAGAAGTCTCTTCCGTTCGCGATTCAGACCGTATTCTTGGCATTCTTGATTCCAAATCACTACGTGCTGAACAAGGTTTGCAACCTATCAAGCAACATCTGCTATTAACCCGTTACAACCCTGCACGTGTTAATCAAGGCGAAATGCTGAGCGTTCAAGATGTTGAAGAAATTCTGCATGTGCCGCTATTAGGTGTCATCCCAGAAAGCCAAGCTGTTCTAAATGCTTCGAACAAAGGTGTACCTGTGATTTTTGACGAGCAATCGGATGCTGGTCAGGCATACGACGATACAGTAGCGCGTCTGCTTGGTGAGGAAGTTGAATTCAGATTCCTAACCGAGCCGAAGAAAGGCATCTTTAAACGACTTTTTGGGGGCTAAACAGCGACTATGTCTTTACTTGAATTTTTCAGACCACAGAAGAAAACATCCGCGAGTTTAGCGAAAGAACGTTTACAGATTATCGTGGCAGAACGTCGTAGCCAAAATGACCCTGCGCCAACTTATTTGCCGCAGCTGAAAGACGATATTTTGAAAGTAATAGCAAAATATGTGGCCATTGACCCTTCGATGGTTGAGCTCTCTTTCGAACACAAAGACGACGATATTTCAGTACTAGAGCTGAACGTTAAACTTCCCGATGACGAAAAATAAATCGTCCACAGAAAAGCCGACTAATCATGTCGGCTTTTTTATTGATAGTGATACACACAGAAAAGAGAGCGATGTTATTTCAACAACTTATCTAAACGCTCGCCAAGAATCGGCAAACGCCATCCACTCATCACATCTGGTAGCTGTTCAGGATCTCTATCTTCATTCCAAACCCAACTTAATAGCTGATTAAGCTGTTTTTTAGAGGCTAGGAACTCTGTCGCTAATCCAGACGTTTGAGATACAGCTTTCACTTCGTCTTTCAGTCGCTTAAACAACTGCTTGTAACCCGGATAATCCATCAAAGGTACGATTTTCTCTGGGTACTGCTCTTCTGGTGTTTGCATCGCGTCTTTTACGATTTGAATCAGCTTAGTGCTGTGGCGACGAACGGCATGTGGGTCTACACCTTCTTCAATCATGCGTTTCGAGCTGCGAAGAGCTAAACGAGCAATGGTCAGCAGCTCGTTTTCACGTACCACGAAATTTAACGCTAAATCGCGTTTCACCGCTTCATGGTAACGCCAAGTAGCCAATGGTTTTAAGACTGCCAACTCTTTTGGTCTCAGCTGCCACGCACCTTTAATGTCCAAATAGACGTTATCAGGGTTTACTGGCTTGATACGCTTTTCAACCAACAAGTCAGATTCTTGCTGCGCGGCATCCCACCAATCCGCTTGTGTCACTTTTTCTAGCAGTTGTTCGTACATCGGCTGCAAATAAAAGACATCAGCTGCAGCATAATCAAGTTGCTTTTGTGATAGAGGACGAGCTAGCCAGTCGGTGCGAGATTCACTTTTATCTAGCTCAACATCCAGCAGATCCTTCACCAAAGAAGCAAATCCTGTAGAAAGTCCGTAACCTAAAAATGCCGCCATCACCTGTGTATCGACCATAGGGAATGGAACACAACCGAAGGCGTTCTGGAATACTTCCAAATCTTCACCACAGGCATGAAGCACTTTGAGTACAGAAGTATCTTGAAGTAACTGGGTAAACGGCGACATATCTTCCATGGTGAGAGGATCAATCAACGATAAATTCTCACCATCAAACAGCTGGATAAGTCCTAGCTGTGGGAAATAAGTACGCGTACGTACAAACTCGGTATCGAGCATAACGACATCTGCGTCTCGTGCTAATAAGCACACACGCTCTAACTCGTTAAACTGGGTAATAATTTGATAATTCACAAATGGCTCACTATGAGTTTCCCTATTTGACATCAGCATGATCTTCATGGGAACAAAAATGCCGACGGTTTAGGTCGGCATTGTAACATCAATAAATGTCAGGTTACGCACTTTTAGCTAATGCTGCGTCGTTCTCTTCGCGAAGCACGCGACGCAAGATCTTACCAACGTTGGTTTTAGGCAGTTCATCTCGGAACTCAACCAGTTTAGGAACCTTATAGCCAGTGAGATATTCACGACAGTGTTCGATGACATCCTCTTTGGTCAGGCTTGGGTCGCGCTTAACCACGAAAATTTTCACCACTTCACCTGAAACTTCATGAGCTTGCCCGATAGCGGCGACTTCTAACACTTTACCGTGCAATGCAACCACATCTTCGATTTCGTTTGGATAAACGTTAAAGCCCGACACAAGAATCATGTCTTTCTTACGGTCAACAATATGCAACAAGTAATTCTCGTCAAATTTTACGATATCACCTGTTGATAGCCAGCCATCTTCATCCAACACTTCTTTCGTCGCTTCAGGACGCTGCCAGTAACCTTGCATCACCTGTGGACCACGAACTTGCAACTCACCCACTTGGTCATTCGCAAGCACTTTGCCTTCATCATCAACGATACGAACTTCCGTGGAAGGCACGGGTAAACCAATAGCCCCAGTGTATTCAGATAGATCGTATGGGTTGCCCGTAACTAACGGAGCACACTCAGTTAGGCCGTAACCTTCAAGCAAATGGATACCCGTGATCTTTTGCCATTTTTCTGCCACAGCACGCTGAACAGCCATACCACCGCCAACAGAAAGCTTTAGATTGGTGAAATCCAGCTCATGGAAATCTTCATTGTTTACCAATGCATTGAACAGAGTATTTACACCGGTAATCGCTGTCGCTGGAGTTCTTTGTAACTCTTTCACAAACCCAGGAATATCTCTCGGGTTAGTAATCAGGAGGTTGTTGCCGCCCATTTCAATAAACAGCAAACAGTTCACAGTTAATGCGAATACATGATAAAGCGGCAGTGCTGTTACCACAAGCTCACGGCCTTCACGCAAAACGGCACCGTAAGCACCTTTTGCCTGCAATACGTTGGCAATCATGTTTCTGTGTGTAAGCACCGCACCTTTAGCCACACCCGTAGTACCACCTGTGTACTGAAGGAATGCAATATCATCACCTGCCATGAAAGGTTTCACGTATTGTTGACGGCGCCCTTTACGCAGTGCTTTACGCATAGAAATCGCACCCGGAAGATGATACTTCGGTACCATTCCTTTTACGTATTTCACAACGAAATCAACAACGGTACCTTTTGCACGAGGCAGCATCTGACCAAGGCTAGTTAACACAACGTGCTTCACCTGTGTGTTAGCCACGATTTTTTCTAGTGTGCTTGCAAAGTTAGAGACGATAACAATCGCTCTCGCATCTGCATCGTTTAACTGATGTTCTAGCTCTCGAGGCGTATAAAGAGGGTTTACGTTGACCGCGATAAGACCTGCGCGCAAAACACCAAACAATGCCACTGGATATTGCAAAAGGTTTGGCATCATTAACGCGACGCGGTCACCTTTCTTCAATTTCAAATCGTTTTGCAGATATGCGGCAAATGCTCGGCTACGCTCTTCCAATTTACGATAAGTCATCACCGTGCCCATATTGATGAAAGCAGGCTGATCAGCGAATCGATTGACAGATTGTTCGAACATTTCCACCAATGATGGATATTGATCTGGATTTATGGTTTCTGGTACGTCACTTGGGTAACGCGAAAGCCAAGGTTTATCCACGGTAATACTCCTCGTTATAGGCTGGCAATTTATATTCACTAGATTTTCTTATGAACAATTGACTTAACGTCGCGCCATTATTTTTATGGCGCTTATTACAGCACAGCCTTGATGCTTGAGCACGAAAAGGCTCAAACACTTGTTTAAATTTTGTTAACTACGCCAAAAATTAGTTCAGCAACCTGCTCTGGTTGCTCTAAATGGCAATGATGACCACCAGAAACAGTGAACGTTTCTAGACAACTTTGCGCCGAAATGCTGCGAAGTCGCTTTAAACTCTGAAAACCCTGTTCACCTAGAATCAATCGATGAGGACATTGAATTGCAATCATGATTTCATCGGCATGTTGTGGTGACATCCGATATAAAGACTCGCTTTTTAGCTTCACGTCATGACGCCAATGCCACTTACCGTCCACTTGCGTTATACCTCGCTCAACAACAGGGGCAATCAATTCTGGCGCAAGATGGTTACTCATGGATCGGCGCTCTATCGCTTGTGAAACATCGGCATAACTTCGTTCCGGCTTTTTGCGTAAACGTTGGCGACTCAAGACGCCCTGACGTATTCTTTCAACGCTTTCTGACGTCGGTTCAACCAAAGGCGCATAACCTTCAATTTGAACTAATCCAGCCACGTTTTCAGGAAAGGCGGCACTATAGCAACTTGCAACCAAAGCACCAAGAGAGTGACCTACAATTACCCGTTTGTTTGCCGAGAAATTAAGCAATAGCTGACAAAAATCATCGATATAGTCATGAAATGGGTAAAAATTGCTGCCATTTTTATGTTCTGATAACCCATGCCCAGGTAAATCGATTGCGCAAAGGTGTAACTGAGGGGCAAGCCTTACCAGCTCTCGCATAACGGAGAAAAAACTCGCAGCGTTGTCTAGCCAGCCATGAATAAAAACGACCGAAATATCGGCCGCTTTTGAATCTCCAAACTCCACTGCGGCTATCCTGCCACTGTGGATTTGATATTGAGTCTGTTTAAACATCATTTCACTTCTTGAATGACTCGGCCTTCACGATACATGTCATCTCTGTCACGGCAGAAATAACTTAAACAGTGGTGATATAGGTACGGGCCACTGTCTTGCATGATGATTCGCTCTTCAACGCGCCATAAATGATAACCTTTCACTGTCATAACGGGATACTGGTGTTCAAAATCTCCCACTTTTCCAGCTTCAGGCGCTGCGGTATTACCTAACAACGTGACCAATCGACCTTCCGCAAAAGTCACAGGGTCGAGAAACTCATTTACGTAACCAACAAAACGTCCTTGAGGTTCCACTTTCACGCTGGGTCTGCCCACGCTATCAATCGGCACATTGACCACTTCAATTCGAGTTTTGTCTTTTAAGTTGGTAATACTGGCTATTACCCCACCCAATCTCACTTCACTGTCTTGAGATGTGCTTGGATCTACCCATGTTTTGTAATCAGAAATGACGGTTTCTTCAGAAGAAGCACTCAGTTCAGTGGGTAATGAAGTACAGGCAGAAAGAAGGATGACAGCCGTAAAGGCAAATAAGTGACGTAGAGTGATTGGTTTCATGATCGGCTCTCAGGCTAGGCTTAAAGATGCGAATGATTCAGATATAAATATCGACCCCTAACAGCTGGGCTAGTTCCTCTCTTTTAGCACGATTCATGACATCCATGTAGGCTTCCATCGCTTTTCTAGAGCGACCTTCAGGTAAATCGTACTCAACTTGAGCTCGATGGATTTCAGATTCATCAACAGGACGAATAGAGTATGAGACAGCTTCCGCTACTTTAGTAGCTCTGGTAGCAACCTCATTACCTTTCTTAACCCCGTTGTTTTTCTTTGCCTTAGATGTTCGATTGGTATTCGAGACACTGCCGGGCAAACCATTAATTGAAACCATAAAGTTCCTACTGTAAACGGGTAAGGAGAGAGTCCTTACCCTTTCAATTTACTTTTCACTGAGAGCGGATTTTCAACCTAGAAATCCCCCTCAAAGTAGTCCGTTATTCACGACCCGGAAGCTTTTTCCATGCCACAGTATCACGCAGATACACAGGGCTAGAGTCTTCAACAGGTGTTGTATTGCCTTTTGCCCATTCAAACTGAGCTAAGTAAACAATATCTTGCGAGTCAGGATAAAGCATCTCTGACTCAGTTAACGTCAGTGGCAAGTTCGCCAAATCTTCAGCGTACGCTTCCCAACCTGTACCTACTTTTGCCCAAGTTTTGTCATCTTTTTGAACTTCTGCGACTAAAACAGAGGGTGGAATAACGCACTCTGCATCGACTTCATTCCAACTGCCATCTTCTTGACGCTCAAAACGACCCCAATACACTTCGCTCATTCGAGCATCAATTGCACTGGCGACATGAGTTGTACCGTGTAGACGGTAAGCACCTTGTGCCATTGCCGCTAAAGTCGACACACCAATCATAGGTAAATCTGCACCGAATGCTAAACCTTGTGCAATTCCGATACCAATTCGAACACCAGTGAAGCTGCCCGGACCGCGCCCAAATGCCAAAGCATCTAAATCGCTAAGCGCTAAGCCTGCTTCTTTTAAAACCTCGTCCACCATAGGCAGAATTTTCTTTGTATGGTCGCGAGGAGCAAACTCACTACGGAAGTAAACTTTTTCACCAACCATTAGTGCTACTGAACACTGCTCGGTTGCTGTGTCTAAGGCAAGAATTTTTGCGCTCATGGATATCTCTAATTTGTTTCTGTTTCTGATAATTGTGCAAGAAAGCCTTTTACTACATCCAAATCTCGCGTACGAGGGATGGGAGGCAAACTGGCGAGGAAAATTCCGCCGTAGTCTCGGGTCACTAATCGGTTGTCACAGATGATCAATGCACCTTTGTCTTTCTTGTCTCGAATAAGTCGTCCAACACCCTGCTTCAAAGTAATAACCGCTTCTGGCAGTTGTACTTGAGCAAACGGGTCTCCGCCTCGCAAACGGCAATCTTCAATACGCGCTTTTAATAGCGGATCATCTGGAGCGGTAAACGGAAGTTTGTCGATGATAACACAGCTTAATGTGTCACCTCTAACATCAATCCCTTCCCAGAAAGCTCCTGTCGCCACCAGCAACGCATTGCCCAATTCCATAAACTCTGCCAATGTTTTTTGCTTGCTGGTTTCCCCTTGCAGCAACACAGGTAGAGTTAATATCTCTCTAAATTTTTCGCCAAGTTCACGCATCATGCTGTGCGATGTACACAAGAAGAAACAACGACCTTGGTTTTGTTCAATGACAGGTGCCAACATCCGCACCAACTTATCCGCAAGACCAGGGCTGTTTGGCTCCGGCAAATATCTTGGAACGCAGAGTTTCGCTTGGTTTTGATAGTCAAAAGGACTTGGTAATGAAAACTGCTCACTAGGCTGTAAACCTAAACGATGTGTGAAATGACCAAAATCGTCATTCACTGCCAGTGTCGCAGAGGTAAATATCCAAGCACCCTGCTTCATCTCAATTTGTTCATGAAACTTATCGGCGACCGATAACGGCGTAATATGCAAGCTGAAATGGCGTGGCGTAGTATCAAACCAATACGAGTAACCAGTAATTGAGACATCACATACCCTTTCGATGCGACCTTTAATTAGGTTGGCTCGTTCAAATGCCGCATCCAACAACTGGCTACGACCTAACGCTATTTTGAGTACTTCTATCGCGAAGTTGAGGCTCTCTTTAACCCGCTCGATTTCACGGGCGATAGAAGGTGATGCCATTGCTTCTCGCCAGTTTCCTCTGTGACCAGAATCGCCAAGCACAATGCGTAAATCAGCGGAAGATTGTACTAACTTATCACCCACTTTTTGTAGCTGGCGCATATCTTTAGCTTCAGTGCGATAAGCAATTTCAATGTCTTTTGCCAGTTCTTGGATCTGTCGGCTGGAAACCGACTGACCGAAATATTGGCTGGCAATGTCCGGCAACTGATGAGCTTCATCAAAGATAAACACTTCAGCTTCTGGGATCAGCTCACCGAACCCTGTCTCTTTAATAGCTAAATCGGCTAAGAATAGGTGGTGATTGACTACTACGATATCCGCATCCATTGCTTTGCGTCTTGCTTTGTTTACAAAGCATTCGGTATAACTCGGACACTCTTTCCCCAAACAGTTGTCATTGGTAGACGTAATCGTTGGGATCACCATGCTGTCTTCAGGCAGCGCATCACACTCGCCTAAGTCACCGCTTTTGGTCTCCGATGACCATGCCCTTACTTTTACAAGCTGAGTGAGAAGTTGTGGATCTGCGGCGTCATTGGTGTGGCTTTCAACCATCTGTCTGCTAAGTCTGTCTAGACACAAATAGTTAGCACGACCTTTGAGTAATGCCACATTGCCGTGGAAACCCAGAGCATCAACCATTAAAGGCAGATCGCGGTGAAACAACTGCTCCTGCAAGTTTTTGGAGCCGGTGCTGATGATGGTTTTCTTCCCACTCAATAGCGCTGGTACGAGATACGCGAAGGTTTTACCCGTTCCCGTTCCGGCTTCAACAACCAATTGAGATTCGCCAGCGATTGCTTTAGCAACTGCCTGAGCCATATCAATTTGAGCTTGTCGAGGCTGGAAGCCCGGAATGGCTTTGCCTAAAGCGCCTTGTTGAGAAAAGGTTTTTTGGATCATCCACGTCGAAAAATTAATAACTTTGGCGCGATTATGGCAGGTTTTTAAGCTAGGAGCGAATGGCGATAGATATGATTAGACAGCAAGCAGTTTTGTAAAGCGAAGTTAGAAGCGTCTATAACGATTAATCGGTTTGCGTCAGGTACGAAGCCCGTTCGCACCTGACTAACAAGGCTATTGTCGACTCTATTTCCGGTTCAGATACCGGTTGACCCACTTAGACCCTACTTCTAAAGACGTGAGTTGGACTGGCGGCATCATGGCTTTTGCAGCCTCTTCCGGTGACGCTTTGCTCTCCCACATAAACTCTAAAATATCGTCATCAATTGTGTGCTCGCCCATTAATGACATAACACGTTCTACGTACAATTTACGTGCAAGTAATTCTTTGTCCATAAACACCACCTTCGCAAAATCCAGTACCAACAGAGGAGACGCTTTATCTAGCCGAGGTTTATTAGAGCCTAGTTATCCTGAGTTCAGGTTATTTTTTATTTGTTGAAACCAATTGGAGAATAGATTAATTATAGAACCCATATTGGGATTTGCCTTACCGTTCAGGCCAATCTACATCTACTAAGAATTAAAAATTTGCACGCCCGGAAGTCGTATTTAATGGAAAAGAAAACTCTCCTAACGCATTGCAGTGATGCACCAGGACTTATCTCGAAAATCACCAACATCTGTTACAAACATCAACTAAATATCATTCATAACAATGAGTTTGTTGATAACACCAGTGGCCACTTTTTTATGCGTACAGAGCTTGAAGGTTACTTTAATGACCACACTCTGTTGGCAGATTTAGACCAAGCATTACCTACAGGAGCGAAGCGTAAATTAGTCGGTTCATCACGTAAGCGTATTGTGATTCTTGTCACCAAAGAAGCGCACTGCTTGGGTGATATTCTGATGAAAAACTACGATGGCAGCCTAGACGTAGATATCGCAGCTGTTGTCGGTAACTACGACAAACTGCAAACCTTGACTGAAAGATTCGATATTCCGTATCACTGTGTTTCTCATGAAGGTTTAGAGCGTCAAGAGCACGAAAAAGAGCTTTTGGCTGTGATCGAGCAATATCAACCAGACTTCATCGTTCTGGCTAAATACATGCGTGTTCTAACTCCCGGCTTCGTTGAGAAATTCCACCATAAGATTATCAACATCCACCACAGCTTCTTACCAGCATTTATTGGTGCCAAACCGTATCAACAAGCCTATGACCGTGGTGTGAAGATCATCGGCGCAACCGCGCACTTTGTAACCAATGATTTGGATGAAGGTCCAATCATTAAACAAGATGTCATTCCTGTCGATCACACATTCAGTGCTCAAGATATGGCTCAAGCAGGACGTGACGTAGAAAAGAACGTTCTGAGTAAGGCATTGAACAAAGTGATCAATGACCACGTGTTCGTCTACGGAAATAAAACCGTTATTCTTTAAGTTTATAAGAATAAAAAATGGCGCTGAATCAGCGCCATTTTCTTTAGTGATGAGCAGCGATTAAATAGACACTGCCAACTTCACACCCTGACGAATGGCTCTAACCGCGTCCAGTTCACCAGCATGTTCTGCACCACCAATCACATGCAATTTATCAGACAACTGTGACCATTTATCTTCAAACGGACGAACAGACACCTGTCCTGCACAGATAATGACTTTATCTACATCAAGCAGTTTTGATTCACCATCAATGCCGATGTGCAAACCTTGGCCATCAATTCCTTGGTACTCAACACCGCCCAACATGTGCACGCCACGTTTTTCTAACGTTCGCTTATGAACCCAGCCTGTTGTTTTACCGGGTCCTTTGCCTACGCTGCCCTTACGGCGTTGTAATAGCCAAACATCTTTCTCACTACGCGAATCAGGGTATGGATATAAGCCTCCAGGGTAAGCGATCTCTCTATCGATTCCCCACTCATGTAGCCAGTCATCTAATTCATTGTCTTCAGGCTCAGTGATCATGCTTGCCACATCCACACCGATACCACCTGCGCCAACGATGGCAACCTTTTGGCCTACGGGTGTCTTTTCGCGAATGAGCGTCTGATAATCCACCACTTTCTCGCTATTTTCTAATCCTGCGATATCGACTTTACGAGGCTCAACGCCTGATGCCATCACGACTTCGTCGTACTCTGACAACATCTCAAAATTCGCTTCTGTTCCTAAATGCAAACGAACACCTGTTTCATCTAAACGATTAGCAAAGTATCGAATGGTTTCACGAAACTCTTCTTTACCCGGAATTTGCATCGCAAGTCGGAACTGACCACCGATGCGGTCATTACGCTCATATAGATCAACTTCATGACCACGTTCAGCTAAAGTCGTCGCGCAAGACAGTCCAGCGGGACCTGCGCCAATCACGGCGACTTTCTTCTTAACATTCGCTGGTTGAACAACAATCTCTGTTTCGTAACAAGCCCTTGGGTTAACCATGCAAGAAGCGCGTTTACCTTTAAATACGTTGTCCAAACACGCTTGGTTACAACCAATACAAGTATTGATAAATGCTGCGCGCCCTTGCTCGGCTTTATTGACAAATTCTGGGTCAGCTAAAAATGGACGAGCCATAGAAACCATATCAGCTTTACCCGATGCGATGATGCTTTCAGCTTCATCAGGTGTGTTGATTCGATTACAAGTGATAACTGGGATAGACAAGTGAGGTTTAATCTTTTCTGTTACCCAGCTAAATGCAGCGCGAGGCACTTGCGTAACGATTGTTGGAATTCGAGCTTCATGCCAACCAATACCCGTGTTAATAATGGTTGCACCCGCTTTTTCCAACTCTTTCGCCAACATCAACACTTCTTCAAATGTGCTGCCCTGTTCCACCAAATCGAGCATCGAAAGACGGAAAATAATAATGAACTCTTCACCTACCGCTTCGCGAATTGATCTCACCACTTCTAATGGAAAACGAATTCGATTGAGATAGCTACCACCCCAATCGTCGTAGCGCATGTTGGTACGTTTACAGATGAACTGGTTGAGCAAATAGCCTTCCGAACCCATGACTTCCACGCCATCATAACCAGCGAGCTGAGCCAGTTCAGCGCTATTTGCAAAAGCTTGTATGGTTTTACGAATTTGACGCGGTGTCATTTCGCTAGGAACAAATTTGCTTATTGGCGATTTGATAGCAGAGGCACTTTGAGAGAAAGGATGCATCGCATAACGGCCAGCATGGAGAAGTTGTAGCGCTATTTTACCGCCGTGACGATGTACCGCTTCGGTGACAACTTTGTGCTCTTTAGCATGCTTCACACTGCTGAACTCAGCACCGAACGGATGTAAGCGCCCACGTAGGTTTGGAGAGTATCCACCAGTAACAATAAGACCTACGCCGCCCTTTGCTCGTTCTTCATAAAATGCGGCTAGTTTGTGTAAACCTTCTTTCTCGTCTTCTAATCCAGTGTGCATCGAACCCATCAATACTCGGTTTTTCAACTGAGTGAATCCTAGATCCAATGGCTGTAGCAGATGTGGGTACATGGAGAGTTAACCTTTATCGTTATTGTTTTCCGACCACACTATGCCTCACTTACACAAAAATCAAACAAGTGTTTACATTTTTGTAACACCGATCAATCTTGCGGTTGTTTGCGTATACTAGATCACGTACGATGCAACTAAATTAATATTTCAAGCTAATGATTTTGAGGTATTAACAAGCGTTTCAAAGGCTTTGATGGAGACACAATGAAAACAATATTCCGATTTATTGGGCTGCTTTTTAAAGGGATTTGGAAACTAATCACTTTCATTCGTATCGCTCTAACCAACCTCATTTTTCTACTCAGTATCGCACTCGTCTATTTCCTCTATGCTTATGAATCTCCGGCTCCCATCGTTGAGAAAAAGTCTGCACTGGTATTAAACCTCTCAGGTCCAATTGTTGAACAAAGCAGTTATTTAAGCCCGATGGACTCCGTAACAGGTTCGGTACTTGGCAAAGAAATGCCAAAAGAAAACGTATTGTTCGATATTGTGGATACGCTTCGTCACGCAAAAGATGATGACAAAATCACTGGCTTAGTTTTGGCATTACGTGACATGCCAGAAACCAACTTGACTAAGTTGCGCTACATCGCCAAAGCGATTAACGAATTTAAAGCCTCTGGTAAACCTGTTTTTGCTCTGAGCGACATGTACAACCAAAGCCAATACTATCTGGCAAGTTATGCCGATAAAGTATTTTTGGCCCCCGACGGTGCAGTGCTGCTGCACGGTTACAGTGCTTACAACATGTACTACAAAACCCTTCTAGAAAAGCTAGATGTAAACACCCATGTATTCCGTGTAGGTACTTACAAATCTGCGATAGAGCCTTTCATTCGTGACGATATGTCTGAGGCAGCCCGTGAGTCAGCATCTCGTTGGCTAACACAATTGTGGGGAGCGTACATTGATGATGTGGCAACCAACAGAGGTATTACGGCAGACGCATTAACACCAAATATGGATGAGTTTCTTACTCTTCTCGAAGAGTCCTCTGGAGACTTAGCTCAGTTGTCACTCAAAGTTGGCTTAGTGGATGAGTTGGCAACTCGTCAACAAATTCGTCTAGAGCTTGCAAAAACATTCGGCAGCGATGGGAAAGATAGCTACAACGCTGTGAGTTACTACGATTATGCACCAACTGTGATGCCAAAAGTCAGCTCATCTAGTGATGACATTGCCGTTGTTATCGCAAGCGGCACGATTATGGACGGAGCTCAACCCCGTGGCAGCATTGGCGGTGATAGTACTGCAGCTCTTCTGCGCCAAGCTAGAAATGACAAAAACGTTAAAGCCGTGGTATTGCGTGTCGACAGCCCAGGAGGCAGTGCCTTTGCTTCTGAAGTCATTCGCAATGAAATCGATGCACTTAAAGCAGCAGGCAAACCTGTCGTCGTTTCTATGTCGAGCCTAGCTGCGTCAGGTGGTTACTGGATTTCAATGAGTGCAGATAAAATTGTGGCTCAACCAACTACACTCACTGGCTCGATCGGTATTTTTAGTGTGATTACCACGTTCGAAAAAGGTCTCAACAAATTAGGTATCTATACCGATGGTGTGGGCACTTCGCCGTTCTCGGGTATTGGCATTACTACTGGCCTCAATGAAGGTGCACAAAAAGCACTGCAAATGGGCATTGAACATGGTTACCACCGCTTTATCTCATTAGTGGGTGAAAGCCGTGGTATGTCAGTTGAAGAAGTAGATCAAGTCGCTCAAGGTCGAGTTTGGACTGCTCAAGATGCTCAGAAATTTGGCTTGGTCGACAAGTTAGGTGACTTCGACGATGCCGTTGCACTGGCTGCCGAACTGGCTAAGTTGGAAGACTACAATCTATTTTGGGTAGCAGAACCATTAAGCCCTGCGCAGCAGTTCCTGCAAGATATCTTTGGACAGATTAAAGTAAGTTTAGGTTTGGATGTCTCAAGTATGATTCCAGCAGCTCTACAACCCGCGGCAAATCAACTGATAAACGATGCAAACTTGTTAAGCAGCTTTAATGATCCTAAAGGTCAATATGCTTTCTGTCTGACTTGCCAAGTTCAGTAGTCAGTCATTAGAAATTAATTTCCGTTTAAGGGGTGCTAATAATAGAGCGCCCCTTTTTATTACAATCGTTTTCGTTATAATCGCCACACTATTTATCACGACCTTCAGTAGTTGTAATCATGGCAAGAAAACATATCTATATCGCCTACACTGGCGGCACTATCGGCATGAAAAAATCTTCACACGGATATGTTCCTGTGGCGGGATTCATGGAGAAGCAACTGGCGAATATGCCTGAGTTCCATCGTGACGAAATGCCTGAGTTCACGGTTCACGAATATGAACCATTGATTGACTCTTCAGATATGACACCAGAAGACTGGCAGAAAATCGCTGATGACATCAACGACAACTACGACAAATACGATGGCTTCGTGATTCTTCATGGTACTGACACCATGGCTTATACCGCTTCAGCACTGTCGTTCATGTTGGAAAATCTAGGCAAGCCAGTGATTGTGACCGGCTCACAGATTCCATTGGCAGAACTGCGTTCTGATGGTCAAGCTAACTTGCTCAACGCACTGCACATTGCAGCAAATTACCCAATTAACGAAGTAACGCTATTCTTTAATAATCATTTGATGCGCGGCAACCGCAGCACGAAATCTCACGCTGACGGTTTCAATGCTTTTACATCACCAAATATTCCACCTTTGCTTGAAGCAGGTATCAATATTCACGTCAGTAACGGCGTGCAAATAGGTAAAGAACCTGAAGGCAAATTCCGTGTGCACCATATTACTCCGCAGCCGATTGGCGTAATCACAATGTACCCAGGGATTTCGCATGAAGTTATCCGCAATACCTTATTGCAGCCAGTAAATGCGATGATCCTACTTACTTTCGGCGTTGGTAATGCACCACAAAACCCAGAATTGTTAGCACAGCTTAAAGCGGCTTCAGAACGTGGCGTGATTGTAGTGAACTTAACTCAATGCTTGGCTGGTAAGGTTAACATGGGTGGTTACGCAACAGGATGTGCCCTTGCCGATGCAGGTGTGATCAGTGGTTACGACATGACTCCAGAAGCTGCGTTAGCAAAACTGCACTATCTATTGAGCCAAAATCTCTCTTACGAACAAGTTAAGCAGAAAATGCAGCAAGTACTGCGTGGTGAAATGTCTTTATAGATAACCGTAGTAAGCTCAAACAAACCGCTTTAAAGTAAGAAAACCCCGTATTCACATACGGGGTTTTCTTTATCCAGCCTTTGTCACTACTCGTGATTAGGATTAATTCGTACTATATCTTCTTGATTGTCTTGGAAACGTTTCTTTAATTCTGCTTTCGATTTAAAGACCATTTCGCCACCAACACCAATAGTCATATGGTCAGCGTCGTTGTTATGCTTCGATTGGTACAACATCACAGCTTGCATACAAGAATCTCGCTGCTCTTGAGAAAGTGAAGTACCTTCAGGCCACTTACCTGTTTCAACAGCAAACAATAAACGCTCATAGGCTTCAGGTGTAATTGCAGCAACAAGTTGATTTGCGTCCATGGTGCATTCCTAAATTAAAGATTTGCGCCAAAAATAACTTGCTGGCACATTGAGTCAAGACAAGCTAAATAAATAAGTGTATCGGATCACAAGCTAAACATTTTTCTAACATCACGTGGCATAGAGTCTGCATTATTTGAGTCTCATCCGTTACTAAAAATATTATCTATTCGTTAGGTCAACAGGCCAATATATATGAACATAACTAAAGCCATTCTCGTTTTATCATTGCCTTTCGCATTGTCTGGATGCTTTGAAAATAAAAAGAATACAGACCAACTTTGTGAAGATAACCCAGCTTTGCAATGTGAAAGACTTAATGTGAATGATGGGCAATGCCGTATCCCTAGAACTGATCTGATCTGGCATCGTTTCGAAGTACTTAAAGACCCAACACCTGCAAATAAGATTGAAGAGTACAATCTAACCAGCACTTACCGTAAATGTTTAGAGCTTGCCTCTCAAATACAAACCATTGACCAAGCACAGCTCAAACAAAACCGCGTTAATGCATTAGTGAATTCGGGAGAAGATTTAAAACGTTTGGCGGCTGAACTACGTAAAGAACGTACGCCAGAGGCGTTATATTTTTTATGGAGCCAAGAAGGCGACCATAAAGCTCGTCGCGAGTTTTTACAGCTTGAAGGCAAACCTGAACTTGAAACCGCAGAGCTGCAGTATGCGTTAGCGACCTTCTATACCACTCGAGATCGAGAGAAAACCATCGCTTTACTCAATCATGCTTTAGAGTTGAGCAAGCCTGACAAGATCAACACTGAAATATTCAAATCACTCGCCAGCAATTATCACACTGGGGGAGATAAAGAACATGCCTATATTTGGGCGATGGTTGGTAAAGAATATAAAGTGCCTATCGCAAGCGAATCTGAGCTCGCATTAATGTATGGTTTTAATGAAGAGAAGTTTGAAAAGCTGGATAAAATTGCGGAATCGGTCATTAAATCCATCAAACAGGGACAATACAAAAAGAGCATCGTCCCTAACTCTTTGAAATAATGTAGCTATCAAACAAAAGTTGGTGATCTATCACCAACTTTTTCACTTTTTGTTGAAAATTAACGACACCGAGTTAACACAAAAACGCTCACCAGTAGTCTGTGGACCATCTGGAAATACGTGACCTAAATGGCTGTCACAAGCTGAACAACGAATTTCAGTACGTATCATTCCGTGACTCAGATCTTCTAAATAACGGATGGCTTGGTCATCAATTGGCGCATCGAAACTTGGCCAACCACAACCGGAGTCGTACTTGTTTTCAGAGCTAAACAAAGGCGCGTTACAGCACGTACAATGGTAAGCACCGGTCAATTTGTTATGCAGCAATTTACCTGTGAATGGCGCTTCAGTTCCTCTTTGGCGACAAACGTAATATTCCTCTTCCGATAACTGGTCTTTCCAGTATTCGTCAGGCTTCTCTATCTTTTGGGCTTTTTCAACCACGCTTTTCTTTCTCCATTTTTCTAATAATTATTTTTGACTTTTTTCTCTAAAAACTTGCGTACATATGATTTTGTAGCACATACTTTTTCACCATAGAATGGTGGGTTATTTGAGCATTTATAACCTCGTAGATTGATTATTTTACGTCAATTGGTAGGGATGAAAAGCAGTAGCACGTTTAAAAACTAATCACTTGTAAGTGATTGTGAAAAAAAGCGACAGTTTTTTTTGACTTTAAACAAGTTAAGTCGGATTATCTGTTGCAGATGTTTACTGGATTTTGTAATTTTACTACCAGTTATCTTTAATCAGAAATTAAGTTGTGGAGCAACTATAATGACTATCAAAGTAGGTATTAACGGTTTTGGCCGTATTGGCCGTTTCGTATTCCGTGCAGCACAAGAACGTAATGACATCGAAGTTGTTGGTATCAACGACCTTATCGACGTAGATTACATGGCTTACATGCTTAAGTACGATTCAACTCACGGTCGTTTCAACGGCACTGTTGAAGTTGAAGGTGGTAACCTAATCGTAAACGGTAAGACTGTACGTGTTACTGCTGAGCGTAACCCAGAAGATCTAAAATGGGATGCAATCGGTGTTGACGTTGTTGCTGAAGCAACTGGTCTATTCCTAGACGACGCTACTGCACGTAAGCACATCACTGCTGGTGCGAAGAAAGTTGTTATGACTGGTCCTTCAAAAGATGCGACTCCAATGTTCGTTAACGGCGTAAACTTCGACACTTACGCTGGTCAAGACATCGTTTCTAACGCTTCTTGTACTACTAACTGTCTAGCGCCTATCGCTAAAGTTCTTAACGACAAGTTCGGTATCGAATCTGGTCTTATGACTACAGTTCACGCTACTACAGCAACTCAAAAAACTGTAGATGGTCCTTCAGCTAAAGACTGGCGCGGTGGCCGTGGTGCTTCTCAAAACATCATCCCATCTTCAACTGGTGCTGCTAAAGCAGTAGGCGTTGTACTTCCAGCAGTTAAAGGTCTTCTAACTGGCATGGCTTTCCGCGTACCAACTGCTAACGTTTCTGTTGTTGACTTAACTGTTAACCTGAAAAACCCTGCTTCTTACGAAGAAATCTGTAAAGCGATGAAAGAAGCTTCTGAAGGCGAAATGGCTGGCGTTCTTGGTTACACTGAAGATGCAGTAGTATCTCAAGACTTCATCGGCGAAAAATGTACTTCTGTATTCGATGCTAAAGCTGGTATCGCTCTAACTGACAAATTCGTTAAAGTTGTATCTTGGTACGACAACGAAATCGGTTACTCAAACAAAGTTCTAGACCTAATCGCTCACATCTCTAAGTAATGTAAGCATTAGCGAAGAAATTCGTTGAGAATGATGAAAAGGCGGCCGATGTGTCGCCTTTTTTAGTTTTTGCAGCTTTGATGTTCAATCACAAACAGCCAAACAGAAGCTGAATGAGGAATGATATTTATGGATCTAAAATCTCTCCCTACACTGACTTACCTTTCTGACAATGTAACCATCGTTGAAAAAGATGATGTAAAAATTGTTCGCGTAATCCACGACAAAGCAACTGCAGGTATCGCTTTGCATGGTGCACATGTGCTTTCTTATATTCCGGCAGGAAAAGAAGACCTAATCTGGATGAGCAGTAACACACCGTTCGATGGCAAAGCAGCTCTCCGTGGCGGCATTCCAGTTTGTTGGCCATGGTTTGGCAAAATTGCTGAACCTGGACACGGTTTTGCTCGCATTTGTGAGTGGAAACTGGCTGAACATAGAGAAAGTGAGCAAGGTGTTGTCGTTGTTCTGGAGCTAGAAGAAACAGAACAGACGTTAGCAATCTGGCCTTACAAATTTAAAACTCGCTTATTCGTTGAAATTGGTGATGAACTGAAAGTCACGTTGGAAGTTAACAACACTGATGAAAAAGCATGGACGTTCTCAAGTGCGCTTCATACTTATCTAAACGTTGGCGATGTGGCTCAAATATCTACAACCGGTATGGGCGCTGAGTATATCGACAAACTACAAGATTCTAAGATTTGCCAAGGTGAAGCTTCTCTAGTTCTCACTGATACCATCGACCGAATCTACACCATGCCTGAACAGATCATTAAAGTGTCAGACCCAGTGCTGAAACGTGCGCTCTATATTGAAAATACAGGTCACAACTCAGCAGTACTTTGGAATCCTTGGTCGCAAGGCTCAAAAGCTATGGCAGACATGCCAGATGATGGCTACAAAACCATGTTCTGTGTTGAGTCAACCATTCACGCTCCTTGCATTTCAGCAGGTCAAACTCTGCAGCCTGGTGAACAGCACCTACTGACAACAACAATCTCAGCGGAATAATATTCATGCCTAAGGAGTAATCTCCTTTTCTTATGAATAGTTTTCCCCGATTTGTTTAAGTCATTACCAATAGAAAAGCCCGATAACTGAGTTTTATAACAAACTAGATTATCGGGGCTTTTTTGTCTAAAGAATCTTAGACTTTAAATCGACGAATTTCAGATTCCAACTCATGAGAAAGTGAAGATAGCTGTGCAGCTTGTTTAGCGGCATCTTGTGCTTCAATTGAGAACTCGTTCGATACGTCACGAATACCTTGGGTATTACGTGTGATTTCCGAAGTTACCGAAGCTTGCTCTTCAGCCGCTGTTGCGATATGAGTTGCCATATCACTGATTGCCGATACAACACTTCTAATTTGATCGAGCGACTGTGATGCATTGATGGCATCGGCCACGCTCGTCGCTGCAAGCGCTCGACTATCATTCATAATCGATACTGCTTTACCAGTTGTGCTTTGAAGCGTATCGATCATTTGCTGAATTTCTTTGGTCGAAGCATGGGTACGCTGACTCAATACACGAACTTCATCAGCAACCACCGCAAAACCGCGCCCTTGTTCGCCTGCACGCGCAGCTTCGATAGCAGCGTTTAATGCCAGCAAGTTTGTTTGCTCTGCAATACCTTGAATCGTGGATAGAATATTGCTGATCTGGTTACTGTGCCCTTCTAACTCTTCAATCACGCCCGTTGCAACTTCTACTTCAGTTGCAAGGTTCTCAATAGAGACTTGTGTTTGTGTAACCTGACGAGCGCCAGCATCACAAGCGATCACAGCATCATTGGAGTTACCCGCCGTTTGCTCTGCATTTCCGGCAATTTCATGTGTAGCAGCTGACATTTCATTGATGGCAGTAGCGACCATATTAATCTCATCTTGCTGCTGTTGAATGCGGATATTATTTTGCTCTGATTGCTTAGCCGCGTGTGCAGATTGTTGTAGCAAGTTAGATGAAACATTACCTAAATTCGCCACCATTTGCTGCATGTTACCAACAAATTGGTTGAAACTTTGTGCAAGTTTTCCAACTTCATCATCAGAATGGATAGCTAGACGTTGAGTTAAATCTGCGTCTCCTGATGCGATTTCTTCCAGAGCTTTGCTCACACGAGAAAGGTCTTTAATCAAGAAGTTAACCAACCATGAAACAGCCAACAGAACTAATAGCGTCACCACGACTGCGGTAGAAATCAGCCCCCACAGCAGAGAATTTGTTGAAGCAAGCTCGGTCTTTTTATCTAACTCAGCCACAAAAATCCATTGAGTACCAGGTACTGCTTTGAAGTAATACAACTTCTCAGAACCATTAAGTTCAACCGGAATAAAGGTTTTCGACTTAGCAGCTTGATTAATTGCTTCAATAGTTAATGCTTTTGAAACAGAAGAAACAGGTTTAAGAGTGAGATCTTTTTCAGGATGTGCTAACCAGTTTCCATCTTGAGTATCGATAAGCATGGTTCTTGCGTTATCCCCTGCATCTGAGGAAAGAACATCTGACACAAGCTGTTCAATCAATACATCTGCACCAACGACACCAGAAAAACGTCCGTTAATTTTTACTGGCTCAGCAATAGTGATCAGTAATGCATTGGTTACCGCATCTTGATATGCGGTAGTTACAATCATCTTACCTGCAGTTGAAGCATCGATGTACCAAGGACGTTTACGTGGGTCATAGCCTGCTTTGTTACGCTCAGGGTATGAACGATGCATCACACCTTCCGTAGTACCGTAATAGAGCTCATCAAAACCACCGGAAATTCGGCCTTGTTGTAAAAATGGGACAGGATCTGAAGCATTCGCATAATCTTTAAATGCTGACGTGATGGATTTTCTATCGGCAACCCAATCTGAGATACCTTTAGCTGTAGCCGTAGTCAGAGTTTCAACGCGCTCCGACATCGCTTTTTGTGTCTGATCGTAGATTCGGTCGATAGACAACCAAGTCAATGCTCCAGCCATAACAACAACTGCGGTAAGGCTAGCACCAATTAACTTTTGCTTTAGCGAAAATGACATTATTAAACTGCTCTCAATATTGTTGTTTTTACGCGCGAGATACTAACCTCTTTAGCATGCGCTATGCACTAAAAATATGACAAAACAATCAATATATAAGCTATTGTTATACAAGGAATAAGGTCAAAATATTGGCATAAACCAAATAGTTGTCAGTTTGACTATCCGAGCGGCTAGAAAGTGAAACCTTAGTTCCAAAAGTAGCTGAAATGCCCTATCCAATCGGCTTTTTATTTGATTGAGATACCGCTACACTTACCGCTTCGATTTATTACCTTGAGAACACCATGGCTTATCAGTGCCCGCTTTGCCAGCACCCCCTCACTCTTAATCAGCGCACTTATTCATGCGAAAACAATCACCAGTTTGATTTGGCGAAAGAGGGCTATGTCAACTTGATGCCCGCTCACCATAAGCGTTCAAAAGATCCCGGTGACAATAAAGAGATGATGCAGGCAAGACGTCGTTTTCTCGATGGCGGTCATTACAATCCAATGCGTGAAAAAGTCGCGGAATTGTGTAAACAGTTCTTAAAAAGCACAGACCACCAGCTACTCGATATTGGTTGTGGTGAGGGCTACTACACGACTTACATTGCCGATTGCTTAAAAGAGCAAAGTGCAGATGCTAAGACCTTTGGTTTAGATATCTCCAAAGTTGCTATTCGATATGCAGCCAAACGTTATACAAACTGTGAATTTACTGTAGCTTCAAGCCACCGATTACCTTTTGCCGATAACTCATTGGATGGAATCTTACGTATCTATGCTCCATGTAAAGCGGATGAATTAAATCGCTGCATAAAATCAGGCGGAGTGGTTATTACAGTGACTCCTGCTGCTAGACATTTGTACGAGTTTAAACAAGGTATCTATCAAGACGTGCGTTTGCATGAAGAGCAGCCAGAATCGATAGAAAACTTCACCTTAGAACATGAAGCAAAAGTTAATTATCTGATGAACCTTAATGGTCATGAGGCATTTGACTTATTGCAAATGACACCTTTTGCATGGCGCGCTAGTGAGGCTTACAAAGCAGAATTGAAAAACTCAGACACTGTAAAATGCGAAGCAGATTTTATGATTCGCGTTTATAGAAAAGCTTAAAAAATCGAATTTTGAAGTTACAGCTGACGTGAAAATCACTGTAACTTCAACTGCAAACCTCTTCGCTTGAGACAAATTTCAGCCATTTCTCCTCCTCACTCATCTCAATTATAAAAGTACAAAAATCAGGCATGCTAATTGCTTTGTAAGCAACAAGTGAAAAAATGATCAAAAAATCACACAAGTTTGACATAAGCCTGTCGATATATTTATTGAGGAAGGATTTAGGAGAGC
This sequence comes from Vibrio sp. HM8-C, assembly GCF_058630515.1. Lineage (NCBI taxonomy): Bacteria > Pseudomonadati > Pseudomonadota > Gammaproteobacteria > Vibrionales > Vibrionaceae > Vibrio > Vibrio sp. HM8-C. The sequence goes on along the minus strand of NZ_JBMMKS010000001.1, from coordinate 296,675 downwards.
AGTATGAACCCAGTAGGCGCAGGATCAGTATCGAATCTGAATGCCCCCCAAGCGGTAAAAACTCAAGCTTCAGCTAGTACAGAGTCGACTTCGCCAGCTCCTCTGAAGGTCGAACAAAACAAAGTTACGCTTTCTGACGAAGGAAAGGCGTTGCTTGCTGCATTACAAGATATTGAGCAAAACGGCAAAATGCCTGAAAGTGATAAAACCATGAGTGATAAGGTGGAAGCCTTTACCTATGGTGCTTTAGGTATGGAACACCCAGACAAAGTAAAAGAGAAAGATGATTCATTCTTCTCAGCGGGGCAATATCTTTCCGCTGCGGCAACCGTTGGTAGCCTATTGTTACTATTAGCCTAGACCCAATTTTTATTTTCTTTTCAGGCTTAAAAAATCCCACAATATTTAACAACACTGTGGGATTTTTTGTATCCGGCTTCTAGTTTCGATTTGGGTGGTTGAGTATGTGATCTTCCCAATCGACAACATCGATTTCATACACCACTTTATTGCGAACACTTTCCCCAGCTGCATGCATTGCGGCTTTTGAACCGGTAATAAGCGGATGCCATTGTGGTATCGGCTCATTTTGAGAAAGCAGACGGTAGGCACAAGTATCTGGGAGCCAGTGGAACTCATCAATCTTATCGCGAGTCAGTTTTAGACACTCTTCACCAGATTCGAAGCGGTTTGGGTAGTCTTTGCAAGCACAGGTTTTGCTATTTAACCAACTACAAGCCACATTGGTGTAATAGACTTCGTCACTGTCTTCATCCATCAGCTTATGCAGACAACACTTACCGCAGCCATCACACAATGACTCCCATTCGGTTTCTGTCATTTGCTCTAGTGTTTTGCTTTCCCAAAATGGTGTTGTCATCGCTGCATTCTTTCTATCTGTAACTGAGGGGCGTGTTATACCCCCCCACCACACAAATTACAAGGGCAAACATGCTGAAAAAAACAGCTTAAAAAGTCTGCAGCAGTGAAGGTTTTCTGTTAACATCTGCGCCCTTATTTTTGCTTTTACTTTCGGTAGGTCTCAATGAATTGTCGACTTGGATGTGGTGCATGCTGTATCGCACCTAGCATATCTTCTCCAATTCCGGGTATGCCGAATGGTAAACCTGCTGGTGTTCGATGCATTCAATTGAATGAAGACAACTTATGTAAGTTGTTTGGCAAACCAGAAAGACCAAACGTCTGCCATGACTTCAAACCTTGCCGTATCGTCTGTGGTTCGACGAACCAAGAAGCGCTACAAAACCTTACTGAACTGGAACAGTTGACCTAATTTAGACTGTTTTTGAACCCAAGTACCACTTTTGAAACATATAAGTTCATCTATCCACTAAGCGATTTATCTTTTTCAACTACGCTTCTGATATGTATTTCGTTACATATAGGAATGTGACTATGAAGAAATATCTTGCTGAACTAATCGGTACATTTTGGTTGGTACTCGGTGGCTGTGGTAGCGCGGTGCTTGCGGCAGCGTTCCCTGACGTAGGAATTGGTTTGCTTGGCGTATCACTAGCGTTTGGTTTAACCGTTCTCACTATGGCTTTCGCCATCGGCCATATCTCTGGATGTCATTTGAATCCTGCCGTGACTTTTGGGCTTTGGGCTGGAGGTCGATTTGAAAGTAAAGACATCCTTCCTTATGTTCTTGCTCAAGTGATTGGTGGCGTGATTGCTGGCGGTGTGTTGTATGTCATCGCAACAGGCCAAACTGGCTTTGATGTGGTCGCTTCAGGCTTTGCAACCAACGGCTACGGTGAACACTCTCCCGGTGGTTACTCTTTCATGGCGGCTTTGGTCTGCGAATTGGTTATGACTGCAATGTTTCTTTTCGTCATTATGGGAGCCACTGATTCAAGAGCGCCACAGGGATTTGCTCCTATCGCTATCGGTTTATGTTTAACTCTCATCCACTTAATTAGTATTCCAGTCACGAACACTTCAGTTAACCCTGCGCGAAGTACAGGTGTCGCTGTGTTCGTCGGTGATTGGGCAATTTCACAACTGTGGCTATTTTGGGTAGCGCCAATTGTGGGCGGAATTATTGGGGCAGTTATCTATAAGATTGTCGACGGTGAAATAAAAGAAATTTAGTTCATTTATTGAATGATAAATGCTGAAGATAAAACAAAGCCGCTGTGAAAATCAGCGGCTCTGGTCACTACGGTAAATCTTAGGAAAGTTTTTGGCGACCAAGTAAAGAGTGGGACAGCGTTGTGCCGTCAACCAGCTCTAACTCACCGCCTACCGGCACACCATGAGCAATACGACTTGCAGAAACTTGGTGCTCGCGACACAGCTCAGCAATATAGTGAGCGGTAGCTTCGCCTTCTACCGTTGGGTTAGTCGCTAAAATAACTTCACTGATCCCACCTCTTTGCAGGCGAAAATCCAGAACATCTAGACCAATATCACTAGGTCCAATGCCATCCAGTGGAGACAAGTGTCCCATCAGTACAAAGTAACGACCTGAAAATTGACCGGTTGCTTCTAAAGCTGCAATATCGGCAGGACTTTCCACCACACACAACTGACCATTTTCTTGGCGTTTAGGGTTATTACAGATGTGGCAGGTCTCTTCTTCGGTGAATGTCCGACATTCACTGCAATGACCGATATCAACCATTGCCTGACCAAGCGCCTCAGCGAGCAACAGCCCACCTTTTCTGTCGCGCTGTAACAAATGAAAGGCCATACGTTGAGCCGACTTGGGTCCAACCCCAGGTAGACAACGTAAGGCCTCCATCAAATGCTCCAGCATATGACTGGTACGCATCAATCACCTACTTCTTAGAAAGGCATCTTCATACCTGGTGGTAATTGCATACCGCCAGTTACTGCAGCCATTTTCTCTTTTGAAGCTTCTTCGATACGACGTGCAGCATCGTTAAATGCAGCAGCAATCAAATCTTCTAGCATTTCTTTGTCGTCTTCCATCAAGCTTTCATCGATGTCAACGCGACGGACACTGTGACTGCCAGTAATAGTAACTTTTACCAAACCTGCACCAGATTCACCGGTGATTTCCATGTTTGCGATTTCTTCTTGCATCTTTTGCATGCGATCTTGCATTTGTTGGGCTTGCTTCATTAAGTTGCCCATTCCGCCTTTACCAAACATCTTTATCTCTCTGGTTTATCTTTGATTGTTTCACATACAGTGGGGTTAAAAGTTTGAAATCTCAACCCCGCTGTTTCGGTTAAATTGGTCTTACGCTGTCTTTATCCAATTCTGCGCTAAATCGACGCTCAATAAATTGTACATTAGGATCCGATGATAGTTGGCTCATCGCATGAGAAAGTTTCTCTTGGTAGAGCCTTTCACGCAGCTCAAGCGGTGTTTCCCCATCCTCTCCTAGTGAGACAGAGAGCACACACTCTTCACCTAATTTTGTATTGATCGCCTGTAGCAATTCGCTTTGTGCTTTATCGGTATTGAGGTGAGCATGACTAGAGCGTAATAGAAGCTCAATCACATTGCCCTGCTTTTTATAAACCGAGTTTAATGCCAACTGCTCTACGAGTTTTGCTGTCTCTAAACTTTGAATCAGATTCGCCCATTCATTCTGAGCACAGGCTTCATCAATAAGTTTCGATGTCATCTCTGGTGTTTTTTCATGTTCCAAAGACTTTTTAATTTGAGTCGGTGTTAGTTCTTTTTTTACTTCAACGTCAGCAACTGGCTGAGTTGGACGCCATTGATAAGCTTCTTGCTCTTCAGGCTCATTAGTAACAAAAGAAGGCGACATCGGCGAAGCGTTTTGAGCACGTTGTGCAACACGTTCTAACACCGTTGTAGGTTTTGCTGATGCCGCTTCAGACTTTTTTGAGCCGTGACCTGTGTTTCCTTGACCAGAGTTTACTTGCTGATTCAGGCCTTCGCGCTGTGAACGTAACTGGTGTCTCAGCCCCGTTAGTGGCGATGCCGCTTTACGTTCTTGCTGAGGAGGTTCGACAGCGATTGGTTGTTCTACCGGAACATAAGGTTCAGACTGAGAAACAGGATTCATCGGCGCCTGTTGGGCATCACGCGGCGCGTTATATTGCTCGGCATGATTGTCTACAGGTTGACTCTGAACTGGCGCTGATTGCGGCACAGTTTGAGCCGGAGCCGCAGAATGTTGCGGAGCGCTTGGTACTACAGGAGCCGAAGGTGCGACGTGAGATCTCGGAGCTACAGGTGCTTGAGCGGCTGGTTCAGCTACTGTTGTTCTAATTGGCGTTGCAGGTTCACTTTGCGTAGATATTGCTGATGTCAGCGACACTTGAGAAGGTCTAAACGCCATCATTCTTAAGGCGATCATTTCCATACCGATTCGGCCAGTCGGCGAAGCAGCAAGGTCAGCTCTGCCTTTTAGCGCAATTTGGTAATAAAGCTGTACGTCTTGAGGTGCCAGTGAGTGCGCGAGCCATTGGATTCTTTCTGCATCAGGAGCCGATTTATCTAGACTCGCGGGCAGTGCTTGAAACATAGCAACGCGGTGCAACTGAGTAGCAAACTGCTGAAGTAACCCATCCCATTCAACGCCATTTTGTGCAAACGTCTCAATCGACTCCATCACCTTCTGAGGTTGCTTTGAGCTGATTGATTGCAGCAAATGTAGTGCTTGGTCGGTATCTAACGTACCCAACATGTGTGACACAATATCGTGGTTTACATGTTTGTTACCTAGTGCGATAGCTTGGTCAGTTAAACTCAGTGCGTCGCGCATACTACCATCGGCAGCATGAGCAATAAGACCTAATGCCTTGCTCTCGAAGGCAATCTTTTCTTCACCAAGCACATGTTCGAGCTGCTGCTGGATATTTTCGACGCTGATTGGTTTTAGATGAAACTGCAAACAACGTGACAATATCGTCATCGGCAGCTTCTGAGGATCGGTGGTCGCGAGTAGGAACTTCACGTACTCCGGTGGCTCTTCCAACGTTTTCAATAATGCGTTGAAACTGTGACGCGACAGCATGTGAACTTCGTCTATCAGATAAACCTTAAAGCGACCACGAGCCGGCTTATACTGGACGTTATCGAGAAGCTCACGAGTATCTTCAACTTTGGTGCGAGACGCAGCATCGATTTCTAACAAATCAACAAAGCGTCCTTGGTCAATTTCTTTACAGGTTGCACACTCACCACACGGTGTCGATGTAATACCTGTTTCGCAATTAAGCCCTTTCGCAAAAAGTCGTCCAATCGTTGTTTTACCAACACCACGAGTACCACTAAAAAGATACGCGTGGTGAAGTTGATTGTGAGCCAAAGCATTTTCTAAAGCTGTTAATACATGGGCTTGCCCTACCACTTCTTTAAACTTGGTAGGACGCCATTTACGCGCTAAGGCAAGATAACTCATGAAACCTTCCGTTGTAGATGTTTGTACCTAATGAATCTATTCAGTTATTGGGCAGTTAAAAAACGTAACCGCCCTGCAACTGAAAAGGTATTAGTGGCCTTCGAATTCACAAATGCTGTAAACGTTTAAGCCTAAACCTTCTAAACGCTTGTCACCACCAATTTCTGGCAGGTTGATAACAAATGCTGCGTGTTCTACTTCGCCGCCAAGTTGACGAATAAGCAGAGTTGTCGCTTCAATCGTGCCGCCAGTCGCTAGCAGGTCATCAACAACAAGGACTTTGTCGCCAGCTTTGATTGCATCAACATGAATCTCTAGTACGTCAGTACCGTATTCAAGCTCATAAGATTGAGCGATAGTTTGACGAGGCAGTTTACCTGGCTTACGCACTGGTACAAAACCTACGCCTAATTCTAATGCTAGTGGTGCGCCGAAAAGGAAACCACGAGCTTCTGTACCCACAACCTTGGTAAATCCCATATCCTTATACTTATCAACCAATAACTGAATAGTTGCTTGATAAGCTTGAGCATCCTCCAACAGACTCGTTACGTCACGGAACAAGATTCCTGGCTTTGGATAGTCTTGAATAGATTTGATGCTTGATTTGATCAGTGAAAGAGTTTCGGTTGTCATAACTAAATTAACTTCGGTTCGTTCAGTACAAGAATCTATGTACTGGTATTAAAATTCCGGCACACCCTAAATTAATATTTCATAGCGCCGAAAAAACAAACGCCCACTCGAAGAGTGGGCACACTTCCCGCTAATGCTAGTGATTTTCTCGCTGGTTAGCAACCAGCTCGTAGGTAGGGATCCGCTGAAAGCCAGTGATCAGTACCACAAGCCCAAAAAACAGTAGAAACTTTAGCCAAATATGAGGCACAAACCAGATAGAGAATGAAAAGCTCGCAATGATGAATAGCGTTCCACGAATCTTCACCTTCTTGGAAACTGCTCTGTTCTTATGCCAGTTTTCTAATATAGGACCAAACAATGAATGCTGATGTAACCAACCGTGAAACCTAGGGCTTCCTCTAACAAAGCAAGCGCTGGCAAGCAATATAAAGGGGGTGGTTGGAAGCAAGGGAAGGATGATGCCCAGAACACCTAGGCATACACTCACAACACCAACAATATTATATGTGTAACGACGAATACTGATGGTGGAACCTCTAAATGATTAGAAGCCTTCGTATCCACTGAATACGCGAATCCAAGTCAATGTAGCTGGAAGCGTTGGGATCAAAAGAGCTGCAATAAAACCTAAAAAATATAGAACGTTATATGGTTCTTTAAAATCTTTGTCTGCCATGGGTATACGTCTCTGAGCTGGTGTTGAGTCTTGTTGTTGCATCTCGTTACATACAAGTAAACAAAATGATGCATCATTGTTTTCGGCGCAGACTATACCTTAAACAAACAGACTCAAACACTGAGTAATTGTAGGGTTATTAATAACTAGATACTAGGCTCACACTATTAAGATATGTAAAAGCCTACAACCTAACCACCAAGGCCTCACGCACCTGCCCCACGATGTATATCAAGTGAAAAACTGCTCACACCTATTTTACCCAATGAGAGCTGACATCCACCATGAATCAGAAGATCTTTGGTAATAAAATTTTTCAAACAATTTTCACCAAGGTTCACTCCTGCTGCGATATGTTGCGTCATATAACCATTTGACCATTGGCTATCCAAACCCGCAGGCAATATTGATAGAGTTCCATCAGTTAAATTTGCAACGCCAAACAAAGCAGAAACAGGTTTGGCGCAAGGAGAACACTCAATTCCTTTCTCCAAAATATCAGCTAAATCTTTGAGATCCGCACTGAAGCTGCGCAGATTACGCAGATAATCATGGAATAGCGCTCTCACTAGCAGTGTACTTGCAACGTTATCTTCATCATTGCTCGCGGAATCCACCAGATAGAAAGCGAACTGACCATTCATCAGCCACGCATAATCAAAGACCAGTGGCATTGTGCTGGTAGACTGAAGCAGACGATAACTGCACTTCCAAACACCTTGAGAGGTATCATTTTCTGGCAATAATGCATGCAGCAGATCTCGTGCAGCACTCGGATTAGAACGCAAAAAGTCGAGATGCCAGTGAAGTTCCTGTTCTTCTGGAACATCACCACCACCATCCACCCTAAACCATTGACTAGAGAAGTCACGTTGGTCAGCAAGGTGATTATCTGTATCTTCTAGCGTACTTTGTATCGCACAGCCCAAATGGGCATGATTGCCAATTGGTTTAGCTAAAAAGTCTTTTATGCCATAACGTAAGGCCTTTGCTACATCAGACATTTCGTCTGTTGCTGAAACTACGATTAATGGTAGCGACGGGTATTCTAAGCTCACTTCTTCAACGAACTCTATGCCATCTAAGACTGGCATAGACAAATCACAGAGAACCAAATCTGGTTCAATCGTTCTTAATTTTCTCAGTCCATCGAGGCCATTTTCCGCCTCCATGACTTCGTAACCTTGTGCAGATAAATAGCCACTCGTGATTCGCCTAAAAATGGGGTCATCATCAACCAACATAATTAGTTTCTTGTGAACCGATTCATGCATCGGATTCGGTTCCACTCGTGGATGAGTCTTGTACATAGCCTAACCTCACTATGCGCTTGTAGTTTGCATTGACATTGACTTCAAAGCAGGTGAATTCGTTATTTAAAAAGTAGTCAGTAAATAGCGTTTATACAAATATTCCACTCTAAAGCCTCGTTGCATACTATATGTACGCAATGTCACAAAATCGTCAAACAAGTTGACATGACTCAACCTTTGAATTCTGATAACCGTATAAGTTAAGCAAATTCGTAAAATAATGTGTCAGGAAAAATGAAACTAGACGATCTAAATCTCTTTCGACTGGTAGTCGAGAATGGAAGTTACACAGCAACTTCTCGTAAAACGATGATTCCAGTTGCAACGATTACTCGACGCATTCAAGCATTAGAAGACTCGTTGAATTTAAGGCTTCTTAATCGTCACGCACGCAAACTTTCACTGACGGAAGCTGGCGAACGATTTTTCAAAGATTGTTCTCCTCTGTTGCATCGTTTGGCTTCAATGGCTGAAGAGATCACTGATGAGTGTAGAGGTGCATCAGGAAAACTGAAGATCTCTTCACCTTCAAACCTGACTAAGCGCTTGATGATGCCGATGTTCAATGAGTTCATGAAGCAGTATCCAGAAATCAATATTGAACTGACAACCAGCAACCAAGCCGATCAACTTGATCCAACCGAATGGGATGTGATTTTTAGAATTGGTCCTCAGCGCGATTCAAGTTTAATTGCTCGTAAAATCAGTGAAGTGAAAGACATATTGGTCGCAAGTCCAGCTTACTTAGCAAAGAACCCTGCACCCAAACATGCAGAAGAGCTAAGCCGACATTCACTGCTTAAAGGTCACCCTCTATTAAAGTGGCAACTGACCAACACCGAAGGCGAAACGATCATCAACCTAGATAAAGGCCGATTCCAAGCCAATACCTTAGATGTTGTACGCATCGCTTGTTCGGAAGGATTGGGCATTACACTTATGCCAAACGTGATGATCACTGAATACATCGCAGAAGGCAGCCTAGTGCGTGTTCTTGATCAGTGGAGCGCGAACCCTCGTGATATCTATATGTTGTATAACCATAAAGATCACTTACCAGAAAAGGTGCGCCTCTTTATCGATTTTGTTATCGCTTACCATCTGCATTAATTCATTAAAAAAGGGCCTTTCGGCCCTTTTTGTTAGTCTGTTTTCAACCTTTAAAGATTAGAGAAACTCGACAAACTTGCTCAGTTCTCGCTCTGGCACTTTCATTGTCGAACCTTCAGGAGTGCCTAAGTAAAGGAAGCCAACCACGTGGTCTTCACCTTCTAAGCCAAAAGCATTTCTTACTTCAGGATGGAACATCAAGTTTCCTGAACGCCATATCCCCTGAAAACCTTGTGCCACCGCTGCCATCTGCATTGCCTGAACAGCACAACCCGCTGATAAATGTTGTTCGAAAGCTGGGACTTTTTCATGAGGTGTAACTTTAGCAATTACAGTAATCACCATTGGAGCTCTGAAAGGCGCATCTTTCATCTTAGCGACAGAAGCTTCATCGTTGTTATCTGCAATTGCAGCCTTAACCAAAATGTCAGAAAGTTTATGAAGACCACTACCCTGCGCAATAACAAAACGCCAAGGAGTTAGATTCGCGTGGTCCGGAGCGCGTAGGCCTGCACGGATTATATTTTCCAGAGCTTTACCTTCTGGAGCAGGTGCTTCCAGCTTAGCCATTGAGCGACGATTGAGCAGCAGTTCGAGAGCATCCATGATAAGTCCTTCTTAAGTGCTTAATTTGTTGAAGATATGAGTCTAAACCAATCCTAGCATAGATATTTTTATTCTCATCAATGCAAAAAGTGAGGTTTTTACCTCACTTTTCATTTTTGTTGCACAGGTTGTACAAGAACTGCGACTATTGATAGAAGCGACTATGAATAGAAAGCTTCACCTGTTCCTGCTCGAGTTAACAAGCCATCACACGGCGCAAATCTTTCACCATACTTTTCTGCATGTTGGTTCATCATCTCCACCAGCTTAGAGATACCGATATGATCCATGTAACGGAACGGTCCGCCTAAAAATGGCGGGAAACCGATACCGAAGATCGCACCAATATCTCCATCTCTCGGGCTACGAATAATCCCTTCGTCCAAGCAACGTACTGCTTCATTGAGCATCGGCAACATACAACGTAGGGAAATATCACTTTCACTAAGATGAGATTCAGGTTTTAGATTCAGTAGCTTATAGACTGATTTATCCACTTCCTTGTTCTTGCTGCCTTTATAGATATAGAAGCCTTTGCCTGACTTCCTACCTTTACGGTTGTCGTTAAGTAGCTTGTCAAACACATCAGGACCTTGGAAACGCGGCCCCAGCTCTTTTACTAAAATCGGCATGATTTTAGCGCCGATATCGATGCCTACTTCATCCAAAAGCGTGATAGGCCCGACAGGGAAGCCTGCGTTTAACAATGCAGTATCGATCTCTTCAATAGGCACGCCAGCCATAAGAATTTGCGCCGCTTCATTCATATAAGGTGCAAGAATGCGGTTAACGTAAAAACCAGCCTTGTCTTTAACAACAATCGGTGTTTTACCTTGTTTGCGAGCTAAAGCGACAACCGTTGATACGGTTTCATCTGACGTCGTTGCGTGTGGAATCACCTCAACCAAAGGCATTTTTTCAACCGGGCTAAAGTAATGCAAACCCACGACATTTTCAGGACGAGCAGCTTTTTCGGCGATCTGGTGAATCGGTAATGACGAAGTATTGGTAGCAAAAATCGTCGTTGGTTTCGCATGAGATTCAATGTCTGACACCATTGATTGCTTCAATGCTAGGTCTTCAAATACCGCTTCAATAACGACGTCAGCCAAATCGAATGCAGTAAAATCCGTGCCGCCAGACAGCTTCATCATTTCATGCTGAACCTGAGCATTAGTCAGAATGCGACGTTTACGCTGCTTCTCAAACAACCCATAGTTGTATTTCAGCGCATTAAGAACTCCGTCATTTGAGACATCTTTAATTCGTACCGGAACTTTGGCTTTTGATGCGCTAACGTGGCTGATACCCGCGCCCATTAAACCACCACCTAAAACGCCCACTCGCTCCACTTTCCTCGGCTCTGCATCGCTGCCATTTTCTTTCTTCATTTCCGTTGTTGCAAAGAAGATAGAACGCAGTGCTCTCGATTCCGATGTCATCACAAGCTCACCGAATCTTTCCGCTTCTCGCTGAAGTCCAGCTTTCATTCCTTTCTCTAAACCAAATTGAATCACCTCCAAAATGGCTTTTGCTGCTGGGTAATTGCCACGCGTTTTTTGTTCTGTCTTTTTAGATGCTTGCTCAAAAACAAATTTACGACCTAACTGAGTTCGGGAAATGAGTTTTTCTTTGGTGGTTAGTTTGACTTTGCTGCGTTTTTTATTTTTCTCATTCACAAAGCGTTTGGCGACATCCAACAGAACGCTATTAGGTACACACGCATCAACTACACCCAACTTTTTCGCTTTGGCTGCGCGAAGTTGTTTGCCAGTAAGAATTAAATCCAAAGATGCTAACAAGCCAATCAATCGAGGCAAACGTTGAGTACCACCAGAGCCCGGAAGCAAACCAAGCATAACTTCTGGCAAACCTAAACGGGTTTTGTCATCGTCACTACACACTCGGTAGTCACACGCTAGAGCAAGCTCTAATCCGCCGCCCAAACATGGCCCGTGAATAGCGGCAACGACAGGAAATGGCAGGTCAGACAGTTGTTGGAACATCTGCTGCCCTTGGGTTGCCAAGTCCTGAGCTTCTTTAGCAGAAGTGCAGGAATCCAGCATACGAACATCTGCGCCAGCGATAAAATTATCTGGCTTTAAAGAGTGGATAATCAGACCTTTGACTTGACTTTTAGACTGATTGAGTTCTGAGAACACCTCTTGCATTTCCGCTGCAAACGCAGATTGCAAGGTATTCATTTTCTCCCCTGGCACGTCAATGGCGAGCCAAGCAATACTGTCTTCATCAATTTTTAGATGGAACGCATTTGACTCACTCATTACTCAACCTCCAAAATCATTGCCGCACCTAATCCACCAGCAGCACATGCAGTATTCAATGCAAGACCACCGCCTCTACGTTTTAATTCACGAAGCGTTTGAGTGATCATACGTGCACCAGTCGCTGCAAACGGGTGTCCGTAAGCGATAGAGCCACCTAGTACGTTAAACTTATCCATATCGACTTCACCGATCGCCTGACTACGACCCAATATATCTTGAGCAAACTTATCACTAGCAAACATCTTCAAGTTTGCTAGTGTCTGAGCAGCAAAGGCCTCATGCATATCAATCAAAGTCAAATCAGATAGTGAAATACCAGCTCTGTCCAAAGCAATAGGTGTTGCATGGGATGGTCCCATCAGCATGTCTTGCTGAACACCAATTGCGGAAAATGCGTAGGAACGGATATATCCCATAATATCGAGACCTAACTCTTTCGCTTTGCCTTCACGCATCAACATAATGGCAGCCGCACCGTCTGTTAAAGGTGTACTGTTTGCAGCGGTTACTGAACCATATTGGCGGTCGAACGCTGGACGAAGTTTCGCGTAACCTTCTAATGTGGAGTCATGGCGGATGTTGTTATCCTGCTCTATCCATTTCCTATAAGGCTCAGGGAAGGCGGTCATCACTTCACCTTGAATTTTTCCATCATTCCAAGCGGCAGACGCTAGCGTATGTGAACGATGAGCCAATGCATCTTGGTCTGCACGCGAAATTCCGTGCGTTTTCGCCATTTGCTCAGCGGTTTGTCCCATTGAAAGACCTGTAGAATATTCCGCAACAGCAGGCGGCACAGGCATCAAATCTTTCAATGACAGTGACTTTAACACACTGAGTTTTTGGCCAAGCGTTTTGGTCTTGCTTAAAGCCAATAAACTTGCTGCCAGCTTTCTTGAAACACCAATAGGCAAAACAGATGAAGAGTCCGCACCACCCGCAATACCGATATCAATCGTTCCTGCCATAATACTTTCTGCAACGTTTACTGCAGATTGAAAGCTAGTTGCACAAGCGCGCGTCACACTGTATGCATCTGTGTTGATGTCCATACCAGTGCCGAGAACAATTTCCCTTGCAATATTCGGTGCGGCAGGCATCTGAACTACTTGTCCAAACACCACTTGTTCAATCAGTTTCGGTTCGATATTTGTACGCGCGAGCAGTTCGCTCACAACCATTTTCCCAAGGTCAACGGCTGGAACTTGGCTGAATTCAGTACTCTGGCGCGCAAAAGGAGTTCGGAGACCGGCGACGATAGCAACACGTTCACCAGAACGCGTTTTAACTTCCTGTTTGCTAATTCCCTGTTTGCCCATTAACTGTTTACCCATTACTTTTCCTTAGAATAAGAGGTCTGACCTGCTCATTGTAACGAGAATGTTAATACAATCAAACACGCGTTTAGAAAACGTGATATCTGCATCGAAACCACTGTTCTGAGCAAGCTTCTGCTACCTTTAAAACAGATTGTCACTATGGATTTGGAATCAGGTGAGAGAGGATTGAAATAAAAATTTTCAAAAAGATGAATTAAAAGCAAAAAAAAACCACACAAATCTGTGTGGTCGGAATATATAGTAAAACAATTAACTTACGCCAATTGAAAATAATCAGTTTCCTGATTAGGAGAAAGTAAAGTCAGCCTTCAAAAGGAAGTGTCATCTTGCTCAACATGCTAGTCACAAGGACTAACTAGATGACGTAAACAACTATAACCGCTCCTGAGCATTAGATTTTGAAATAGATCAATTTTAATGTGATTTATTGAGTTGAATGAAATTAATTTTATCGAAAAGATGTTTTAAGCACGTATTTCTATCAGCTCTAAAGAATTTCTGTCAGTAAGATTGTAAATATCGAAACCAATGACTTAGCTCTCACCTTAGTCCTAGTATTCGAACGCAGCGAAATATCTACACTACAGAGCCATCGGAGACTCGAGTGTCAATTATAAAAATATTTGGAAAGAAATCCGCTAACCATCCGGTCAATAATGGTATGGATAGACAAAGAAAATACGAAGCACTTGTGCGTGCTTATCACACCGATCTCTATCGCTACGCCTATTGGTTGTGTAAAGACCAAAGCGTGGCGGAAGATCTGGTGCAAGAAACTTGCTTACGAGCGTGGAAGTCACTAGAAAGCTTGCAAGATGAGAAGGCAGCGAAATCTTGGCTCATTACGATACTGAGACGAGAAAATGCTCGACGCTTCGAACGTAAGCAATTCGATCTCGTTGATATTGAAACCCATGGTAGTGAAGCCAAAGTATCGGACGACGCTCACCATCAAAGAGAATGGCTGCAGAAACAGATAATGATACTCGAAGAAGAGTATCGAGAGCCACTGTTCTTGCAAATTATCGGTGGTTTTAGCGGAGAAGAGATAAGTGAGATTCTAGAACTTAACCAGAACACGGTTATGACTCGACTTTTCCGTGCTCGTAATCAATTAAAAGAGATGTTGGATTCTTCCGAAAACTTTAGAGGGCAGCAAAATGGATGATTTAGAATTTCGCCGCCGCGCCATGTCGGATCCGAAGCAAAAAAACAGTGAATACGCTGAAGCATTATCAAAAGAAGCAAACCAAAAGTTTTTAGATGATGTATTAAAATTCGATGCGCAAATTGCAGATGCAATGAAAGTAGATGTGCCTGAAGGATTGGCTGACAGAATTTTGTTTAAGCAAAGCTCACAAGTGGATAATGTCACCACCATCAATTTTGCTCGAAGAGCAATGGCTATGGCGGCATCCATTGCGTTTGTGTTTGGCTTGGTTGTTGGTCAGGTAAACTGGGGAAAACTATTGGTGCCACAAGCACAAGCAAGCTTAGTGGATATAGCCATAAAACATGTCGTCGATGAAGAAGGATTCGTTTCCAATCTTGATGAGCAAGTAAGTTCTCGCCAGATCAATGCAAAGTTATTGCCTTTTGCTTACAAGTTCACTGAGAACTTTCCATACCATGTTTATTACTTGAATCATTGCGGATTTGGACATTCCAATGCTCTGCACATGGTGTTCCAAGGTGAAAATGGCAAAGTGACGCTATTCCTAGCGAGTGTTCAAAGTGACATTAACGGACATTTCAATAAAGATGGAATGTCTGGAATGGTTGAATCGATTGGTGATAAAAGCCTTATTCTCGTAGGTAACAACAACGAAAATATGCGCAAAATTGCCGATAATCTTCTTCCTCTACTTAGCCCTGCTAAATAACCCTTCTGAATAGACAATAAGCCCACTAATTAAGTGGGCTTATTGTCTTCATCCTAGAGTTAAAGCTCTAAAAAATCATGTTTTCTTACAAATTCATGTCAGTTAACCACCATTTCTAGAATTTTCTCGTCCAACTAGACAATGGTCGGATTTCTATATTGTAGACTAGGTACTAGGATCAGCCCCCAACTGAGCAATTGCTCAAAAAAGCCCACCAGAGGCTATACAAAAAAGGAAATACGAATGAACAAGACGCGTCTGTTTAAACGTTCACTATTAGCAGTGACAGTAACACTAGCTACGCAGCAAGCAATGGCTGCTGGCTTCCAGCTCAACGCACAATCAGCAACTGGCCTAGGCCGTGCATTTGCTGGTGATGCTGTAATCGCA
Source organism: Vibrio sp. HM8-C (assembly GCF_058630515.1). Classification (NCBI taxonomy): domain Bacteria; kingdom Pseudomonadati; phylum Pseudomonadota; class Gammaproteobacteria; order Vibrionales; family Vibrionaceae; genus Vibrio; species Vibrio sp. HM8-C. Next base: position 281,059 of record NZ_JBMMKS010000001.1, on the reverse strand, counting down.
GATAACGCTTCAGTAATGGCGCGTAACCCTGCAGCAATGGCACTTTTCGACAAAATGGAACTTTCTCTAGGTTTCGAATCGATTACTACCATGATCGAAGTAAAAGATGCTAGCTATACGGTACCTGTGCTCGGCGCAAGTGATGTGAATGATACTGATGATGTTGGTAGCACGTCGATAGCACCAAACATACATCTAATCGTTCCAGTAAATGAAAAATTTGCCTGGGGTATCAACGCTTATACCAATTTTGGTACAAAAACCGAATTTTCAGACAATTACACAGCTCGGGAATACGGCGGTCTAACAGACGTTAAAAGCTTTAACTTCGGTTTAGCTGGTTCGTACCGATTAAACGAGCAATTAAGTTTTGGTGCAGGTCTAGACTTAATCTATGGTCAAGGAACATTCAAGCGTTCTACAAGCGCATCTATTGAAACTATTACCGGAGGAGCTACTCCTGAAGGTACAGCATTGGTTGATGTTGACAAAGCTGACGGATGGGCAGTTGGTTTTAACCTAGGTACTGTTTATGAACTAGACGAAAATAATCGCTTTGGTTTTGGCTACCACTATAGTCCAGAATTCACAGCAAAAGATGATAAAGGACAGGAAATCACTCTTCCATTACCCGATATTGCTGAGTTCTCTGGTTTCCACAAGATTGAAGATACATCTTTTGCCGTTCATTACAGTGTGCAATGGATTGGCTGGAGTGCATTCGACAAAATTGAAATGCGCAACCTTCAAAACGCAGGTGTGGGTACTTCATACGACAAAAAATATCAATGGCAAGATGGCTGGCATTACTCTATCGGTGGTACCTATTACCTAAACAGCGACTGGACTCTACGCGCAGGTTATATGTATGACACTAGTGCACAAGATGAGTTAACTTCAATCTCTGTACCTGATTCAGATCGTCAATGGTTCTCAGCTGGTTTTACTTACACAATTGACGAAGCTTCTAACGTTGACTTTGGCTTCACATACTTACTTGGTGAAGATACACAAGTAAACGAATCAGTACCTCTAAGCGCTACTGCTTCTACCAGCATTTCTGCAACTACTCATGCTGATGCTATCTTGATGGGCTTACAATACAGCCGTTCTTTCTAATCAATAGTTAGAAATAACACAAACGCTAAAGGGCTGGTTTACCAGCCCTTTTTTACATCTTTCCGAATAATTTTTTTATTTTAAGCGCACAAGTGTGTCTTTAAATCAACCCTAACCCCTACACGTGTACGCTGAAAAAACATTCATGAGAAAAATTAAGCAGTCATATATCTTTCTCATTAAGATTTTTTAGCATTTTATTTTATATATCAGTTAAAAGCTGGTTTTCATTTTTCATGGCTGATTTTAGTTCTTAGACTTTACCGTTCAGTTTTTTCAAATTTCAGCGAACATAAAATCAAAATGAAAACAAATAAGACTCTCCTTACTCTAGCGGTGGCTGCTAGTTTGGCTAGCGTACCAACTCTTTCTCATGCTGCAGGTTTTCAACTTGCCGAATACTCAGCAACTGGCCTAGGTCGTGCCTACGCAGGTGAAGCCGCTATTGCAGATAATGCCAGCGCACAATGGCGCAACCCTGCAATGCTTACTTACCTAAAGGGTACTCAAGTTTCAACGGGCGCAATTTATGTAAACCCGAATTTGGATGTTGAAGGTAATGTTGAGTTCTACGGTAAAAACATACGTACAGAGTCAAACGACTTTGCCAATGATGCAATTGTTCCAAATCTGTATTTATCAAACCAAATCAATGACAAGCTATTTTTTGGCTTAGCTTTTGGAACAAACTACGGGATGGAAACATCTCTGTCTTCTGACTTTTCCGCTAACCATTTCGGTAACGAAGCAATGGTTAAAAGTGTAGAGATCAATCCTAACCTTGCCTACCGTATGACAGAGACAATTAGTGTTGGTGGTGGTGTTCGTTATGTTATGGGTGAAGGTCATTTTGGCGCACAAACAGCATCTAACAACTATGTTGCAACTACGCCAACTTTAGTATCTATGCCTAAAGGTACTACGCTCAAGTACATGGAAGGTACTGATAACGCATGGGGTTGGCAAGCAGGTGCCGCTTGGCAAATTAACTCAAGCAACCGTATTGGTTTTACCTATAAGTCTGAAGTAGATCTTAAGCTTACTGGTCATGCCGAAGGCATTGGATTTGGGTTATCGGCTGGCTCCAAAGATAATGGATACATGGTGTTAACTCTTCCTGCAACAGCGGAAATTGCCAGCTTCCACCAAGTAACAGATAAAATTGCCTTACACGGCAGCATCAACTGGACTGACTGGAGCAGCTTCGAAAAACTTGAAGCTGAGTTGGATAAATTAGGCACTCAGATGGTTAAAGAGGAAAACTGGAAAGACAACTACCGTTTCGCGCTTGGCGCAACTTACCAGTTGGATTCAAAGCTTGCTCTACGCAGCGGTGTTGCCTACGACATGGGTGCGGTAAGCGACCAGAACCGAACCATCACAATTCCAGAAACAGATCGTATCTGGCTGAGCATTGGTGCTGGCTATGATGTAACAGAACAGTTCACTGTCGATGCTGGCTTTACTTATATTGTTGCAAAAGATGCATCGATTAAAGAATCGCGCGGCTATGATTCTGATGACAAAGCAGCAGCAGTTGGTGGCACATTTGTTGGTCAAACTACTGGCAGTGTATGGCTACTTGGTGTGCAAGCAAGTTATCGCTTCTAAAAAGCTAAAGTTAGTTGAACAGGCCAGCATTAAAGCTGGCCTCTTTGTTTCAAATACAGTAGAAACTCGTCAGAAGCTTCCTCTAACAAATCCAGCACTAATTCAAAACCTTGATCGCCGCCATAATATGGGTCTGGAATCTCTTCATAGTGTGATTCTCCATGAGCCAAAAACAGTGACAACTTGTACTGTAAAGGTTTAGGACATAACAACATAAGATCTTCTAAATTTTCATGATCGGCTGCCAATATGTAGTCAAAATCCTCGAAATCCCTTTTGGTTACTTTACGTGCCAAAATACCTGAAAATGAATAGCCTCTTCGTTCTCCAGCAGCTCTTGCTCGCTTGTCAGGTAGAGCTCCCTCGTGGTAACCAATCGTCCCTGCTGAATCCACTTCAACATCCAAACCTAGCTCTTCAGCTTTTTTTCTTAAAACCGCCTCTCCCGTTGGTGAACGACAAATATTCCCCATGCAAACCACTAAAATTTTCGTCATTGTAATTCCTTGCTTTTGGTCTGTGTTTGCTGACGCCTCGTTAAGTTATCATAGTCATAAGAATCAGATTGAAAAAGGAATTGTCATGTCCAGCGAAGATGTAAAACAAGATCGTCATAAAGCTCGCCAACAAAAAGTAAAAGAAAAAGTAGATGCCCGCGTTGCAGCAGCCCAAGAAGTAAAAGGGTTATTGTTAGTCATTACTGGTAATGGCAAAGGAAAATCCACCTCTGGATTTGGTACCATTGCCCGTGCAGTTGGACACAATAAAAAATGTGCAGTAGCTCAGTTCATTAAAGGGACTTGGGACAATGGCGAACGTAACTTGCTTGAGAAATTGGGCGTTGAATTTCAAGTCATGGCAACTGGCTTTACTTGGGATACGCAAAACAAAGAAAGTGATACCGCAGCGGCGCAAATCGTCTGGCAAGAATGTAAACGCATGCTCAAAGACGAATCTATCGATGTCATTTTGTTTGATGAACTGACTTACATGGTTAATTACGGTTACATCGAGCTGGATGAAGTTGTTGAAGCACTAGAAAATAGACCACACATGCAGTCAGTGATAATTACTGGTCGTGCCGCTCACCGAACTTTAATCGAAATGGCAGATACCGTTTCTGAAGTAAAAAACACCAAACATGCTTTTGAAGCTGGCATCAAAGCACTACAAGGTATCGACTGGTAGTCATTTTTAGATCGCCCTACAAGGCGCGAAACTGTCTGGTATATATCATAAAAAAGCGAGTGGCCATTTTAACGCCACTCGCTTTTCCATCAGCTTTTCATCAACAATAAGATGCTTAGCTAAAACCAATCCACTTAGTTAAACAGCCCTTTTAGTAAGCTATCAACCGCTTTCTTAGTGTCTTCGTTTTTGATCTTATCACTTAACTTTTCGATACCTCGATCCACTTCTTTTTTGGCTTTTTGTTTAAGTACATCGTCAAAAATAAGTTTGTATTTAGGATCAGACCATTTGCCAGAAATGTTTACAGGAATAGTCACATCACGCAGTTCATCGATATCTTTACCGCCCTGACCTTTCAATGATCCAACAACAGAAGTGCTTAGAGTAAAGTCTACCGTTTCATTTAAGTAGTTGGCTTTACCCTGCCCTTTAATACGCAGAGCTGGCGACTGCATATGCAGATCGTCTGTAGTCACGTTGCCTTTATCAAGCTTTAGCGTCGCTGTCATCGCGCTAAAATCGGTCTTCTTCACTTGGTCAGCTTCCGTTACATCACCACCAGTAATTTTTGCGTAGTTCGTGCGTAACAGATGGGCAACGTTGATGCCATTAACAGCGCCGTCTTCGAAATTGATAGCAACTGTACCTACAAGATTCTTTTGAATCCCTGTCGGCGTTAAACTTTTTCCTTGAGCATTGACTTCGATGTTACCCGTACCTTCAAGCATATCGTTGTCTAGCACATCAACAAGCATCGGTTGTACCTTCACGCCTTTCACGGACTTCTTAATCGTATACGTAGCTGGTGATTTACGAGCATCTATTTGAGCTGATGCTGCTAGCGAACCTTGATACAAATTAGCGGTAAAAGATTTGAGCGTCACTAAGCCACGATTCACGACAACATCCGCTTTCACGTTCTGCATTTTTGCATTGTTCGCTTTAAGCTTATCAATAGTGATATCGCCTGCCACATCGAGTGTCTGTAAGGCGGAAAGATCGGGTTCCACTTCTTCTTGGTTAGATGCTGTTGGTTTAGCCTCGGTTGAAGAAGAAGATGATTGATTCGTACTTTCTGATGGTTTCGCAGAATCTGCCTTTTCAGTCCCCAAGAATGCATCCACATCGATGTCCGGACTGTGGAGGGAAAAGCGAACTTTCGGAATATCGGCCAAAACAACATTAAGCTTGCCATCAAATTGCAATGCATTAGCAGTGAGTTTTGCCAGAACGACATTTAGCGTGCTTTTACTGATATCAAATGCAATGTCTGATTGCATTCCAACTTTCATCGGTGACTGAGGTAATGCTGCACCTTCTAAATTCGCCTCTAGGTTAAATCCACTAGCAGCGACTTTTGTGATGTCTTTATTTACGACTAGAGAGCTAGAACCTTCGGCCTCTAACACCATGTCCGCTGCTTTTCCTTTTACAGAAAACTCCAGTGCATTTGGCTGGTCGAAATCAAAAGTAGCCAGAGCTAACTTCGCAGACTCAATGTTGTTTGCTTGGTCGCTAAAGCTCGCGTCCACGTTGATATTGCGTAGCGCGTATTGAGCAAAGTCTTTAGACAATTTAACTTCTGCGTTACCCGTCGCTGCGAAATTCTGAGGATTATTTTTTTGCTGCTCGTTACGTCCTTTTGCAGCAAAGCTAACTAAAGTCCACTTTTCAGCTTCGAACTCATTAACTTTCAACTGCACATCGTAGAGTTTGGTTTCAGTACCCGCTTTACGATCTTGAATATCCAGCAGTGCGTTGTTTATGGTCACACCGGCCAGTTGAATTGACCAGTCTTGAAGACTATTGCCTTGAGCGCGATTACCTTGAACGGAATTATCAGGCGAAGTGGTATCTTGAGGTTTCGCTGGAGTTTGTGATTCAACGGCATCTTGAGATGTTTTTGCTTGAGTCAAACTGTCTAGGTTGGTTTTGCCATCTTTGAGCGTTTCTAAATATATTTCCGCACCATCCAGCTGCACATTACCAATGACTAATTGTTTATCAAGTAGCGGCATCACCGAAACATCTACGCCAACATTGTCGACTTTGAACAAGTTTGGTTTAGAGAATCCTTCAGGGTTTTTAAGTTCAGTTTTGCCTATTTCAAAACCGATCGAAGGGAAAAATTTCCAGCCAATATCGCCCTCAATAATAAGATCGAGTCCGGTCTGTTGTTTCGTTTGCTCAACAATTAAAGGCTTGAACTGATTAGGATTAACGAACAAAACAAGTGCTGCAACTGCGCCAATAACAATCACGACTAGTACAGCAACCAAGAGTAACAGTTTTTTCATCTGTTTTATCCTTGTTTGAAAACATCAACATCCATGATTAACCAATGATTTTCAATCCGCTAATCAATGATATAGATATAAAAAAAGTGGCACCTAAAGTGCCACTTTTCAGTTAAAAAATAAAGTCGGCTAATGCCAAGCATTGGTCAAAATTACGATTTTAGCAATTTTGCAATGTGTGCTTTTAACACATCGATCGCGATACGGTTTTTACCGCCACGAGGAACGATGATGTCAGCATATTGTTTTGACGGTTCAATAAACTGGAGGAACATAGGACGAACCGTTTTTTGATATTGCTTTAGCACTGAATCCATAGTGCGACCACGATCTTCTACATCACGCTTAACGCGGCGTAATAAACAGATATCTAGTGGAGTATCCATAAATACCGTTACTTGCATAAGCTCACGAAGGCGTGGGTCAGTCAGCAGCAGAATACCTTCTAAGATTATGACTTTTTTAGGTGTCATCGTCGTAGTGTGGTCTGTGCGAGTATGCTCAGTGTAGCTGTACTCTGGAACTTCAACTGCTTGGCCATTCATTAACTGTGTTAGATGTTCACACAATAAATCATGGTCCAATGCACTTGGGTGGTCGTAATTGGTTTTAACACGCTCTTCCATGCTCAGATGGCTTTGGTCTTTGTAATAGCAATCTTCCGTAATCACACCAATTTGGTGGTCACCAACTTTCGCACTCAGTTCATTGTAAATGGTGCTCGCTATAAGGCTTTTACCAGAAGCTGATGCGCCGGCGATACCAACGATGACGCATTGATTATTATCAGACATGTATGTGCACTCGATACGTGTATTTTGGGAATTAAGTTAAACCGCCTGATTATAGGGAGTTAAAAAGGGTTATACCAGTTTGCATTAGCTTTAAATGCCAGTAATTTCTGATGTTGGACAATAAAAAGCCAGAGCAAACGATTACATTTACTCTGGCTACATTTTGGTATCTTTCGACTCGCTATTTTTCTGCATTCAGCCAAGCATTCGACGTAGAGTGAAAGAATTGCGGGTGAACATTGCCCTTATTCCACCATAGTGAACATGATGGATTCAGGTTTTGGTTTACCTTGCCAATACAGAGAAGCACACACTCGTTCAGCCAATTGAATATAAGCCGCTGCGTGTTCACTTTCTGGTCGTGCTGCGACCGTTGGAGCACCTGCATCGATGTCTTCTCGCATGCTGATGTGAAGAGGAATCTGAGCAAGCAATGAGAGACCAAACTCATTCGCTAAAGTCTGCGCGCCACCATGACCGAAGATATGTTCCTTCTCACCACAATGACTACAGATGTGGTAGCTCATGTTCTCGACCATGCCAATAACCGGAACATCGACTTTCTCGAACATCGCCGCGCCCTTACGAGCATCCGCCAATGCCAAATCTTGGGGAGTGGTAACAATGAGTGCACCAGTAACAGGAATTTGCTGAGAAAGCGTAAGTTGAATGTCGCCTGTACCCGGTGGCATATCAATCACCAAGTAATCTAATTCCGGCCATTCAGTTTCAGTAAGAAGCTGTGCCAACGCTTTAGAGGCCATAGGTCCACGCCAGATTGTGGCATCGGATTTATCCACCAAGTAACCGATGGAATGAGTGTAGATGCCATGCGCCTTTATTGGCTGCATCCATTTATTGTCTCGAACTTCTGGTTTGGCATCTAACTGCCCTAACATCATAGGTACAGAAGGACCATAGATATCAGCATCGAGCAAGCCAACTTTCGCTCCACATTTTGCAATCGCTAATGCTAAGTTGACTGCGGTCGTCGACTTACCTACTCCACCTTTCGCTGAAGTCACCGCAATAATGTTTTTCACACCACGCACTTCTGACGCAACATGTGTTTCTAATGCTTTCGGAGCCACAACAACTTCATAATAGAAATCAGGCACTTCACCAGATTGCTGCTGTTGTGCGATCCAGCTTGAAAGTTCTTCAGGCAAAGAGAGCGTGGCAAATGGAAGTGTAATCTTAAATCCTTGAGCCTCCACAGAAACAATATTTGGTTGCGAAGCCCAATCTTGAATTAGAAAAGGATGCTGAAATTGGTTTAACCAATCACAAAAATCTTGCTTGGAACTGAATTGACGCATAGGTCCTCCTTGTTTGCCCTATGCTACCACCAGCTAAGCCTATACAGAACCCTGAAAAAACTAAGGCAATCACACCTTTGATGCCTTGGAGTTAGGTGGCTCATGGGGTAGTATTACCCATCAAATTTTTATACCTATCAAGAAAGCGAATATTAAGTATGGCAAACGATCCAAGACTCTCTACCGCAAGGAAATTGCTGGTCACTTGTGCCCTTCCGTACGCTAATGGTTCGATCCACTTAGGTCATATGCTTGAGCACATCCAAGCTGACATCTGGGTTCGCTACCAACGTCTACGCGGCAACACTGTAAACTTCATCTGTGCTGACGATGCCCACGGCACGCCAATCATGCTAAAAGCACAACAGATGGGTATGACACCAGAAGAGATGATCGCCGCTGTTAGCGAAGAGCACCAAAAAGACTTCGCTGGCTTTGATATCAGCTTTGACAACTACCACAGCACACACTCAGATGAGAACCGTGAGCTGGCTTCTCACATCTACCTAGAGCTTAAAAAGAATGGTTTTATCTCTAGCCGTACAATTTCTCAGTTGTTTGATCCTGAGAAAGAGATGTTTCTGCCAGACCGTTTCGTAAAAGGTACTTGTCCTAAGTGTAAGTCAGAAGACCAATACGGTGACAACTGTGACGCTTGTGGTGAGACATACAGCCCAACTGAGCTTATCAATCCTAAGTCTGCAGTTTCTGGCGCTACGCCAATCATGAAAGATTCTGAGCACTTCTTCTTCGACTTGCCTCAGTTCGAAAGCATGCTAAAAGAGTGGACTCGTTCAGGCTCTCTTCAAGCTGAAACAGCAAACAAGATGCAAGAGTGGTTTGAGTCTGGTCTGCAACAGTGGGATATCTCACGCGATGCACCTTACTTCGGTTTTGAAATCCCGGGCGAAAAAGACAAGTTCTTCTACGTTTGGCTAGACGCGCCAATTGGCTACATGGGTTCATTCAAAAACCTATGTAACAAACGTGATGACCTAGATTTCGACGAGTACTGGAACAAAGACAGCAAAACTGAACTTTACCACTTCATCGGTAAAGACATCGTTTACTTCCACAGCCTATTCTGGCCTGCGATGCTAGACGGTTCAGGTTTCCGTAAGCCAAACAACGTATTCGTTCACGGCTACGTCACTGTAAACGGCGCGAAGATGTCTAAGTCTAAAGGTACTTTCATCAAAGCAAGTACTTACCTAGAGCATTTAGATCCAGAATGTCTACGTTACTACTACGCGGCGAAGCTAAACAGTCGTATTGATGACCTCGACCTTAACCTTGAAGACTTCACTCAACGCGTAAACGCTGATGTGGTTAACAAAATCGTTAACCTTGCTTCTCGTAATGCAGGTTTCATAGCTAAGCGTTTTGAAGGCAAGCTATCAGACAATTTTGTAGAGCCAGCGCTATACAACGAGTTCGTAGAAGCGGCTGACCGTATTGCAGAACAATTTGAAGCTCGCGAGTTTGGTCGCGCGATTCGTGAAATCACAGCACTAGCAGACAAAGCAAACCAATACGTCGATGAGAAAGCTCCTTGGGTTGTTGCGAAACAAGAAGGTCAAGATCAAGAGCTACAAGATATCTGTTCTGTGGGTATCAACCTGTTCCGCGTTCTAATGACGTATCTGAAACCTGTTATGCCTGAGCTAGCAGCGCGTACTGAAGCATTCCTAAACCAAGAATTAACTTGGGAAGGTATTGCTACTCCGCTAACTAGCCATGAAATCACAGCGTTTAAAGCACTGTTCAACCGTATCGATCCTAAGAACATCGAAGCGATGATTGAAGCGTCGAAAGAAGATGCGGCTGCAGAAGTCGCTGCGAAACAAAAAGCAGAAGCTGCGCAAGCAACTGAGCTAAGCAAAGATCCAATTGCAGAAGAAATCGAATTCGATGATTTTGCAAAGGTTGACCTACGTATTGCAAAAATCGTTTCATGCGAAGCGGTGCCAAAAGCAGACAAACTACTGAAATTCCAATTGGATATCGGTGGTGAAATGCGCCAAGTATTCTCTGGCATTAAAGCCGCTTACGAACCAGAAGAGTTAGTTGGTAAGCTTACAGTGGTGGTTGCAAACCTTAAGCCTCGTAAGATGAAATTTGGCATGTCTGAAGGCATGATCCTAGCAGCCGGCCCTGGTGGCAGTGAGCTATGGATTCTAGAGCCACACGAAGGTGCTCAACCGGGCATGCGTGTAATGTAATTGCTCTAAGTCGTAGCTCTAATTAGTAGCCCTAAGCATCCGCTTTAAAGCAAAACCTTTAATAAGCCCTAGCGTCATAGTCGCCGGGGCTTTTTTTATGAACCAGCTCACACTTTTAGTTCATTTCGCCCTTTAATGGTGCAAGTTTTTATTTAAACATTTTCTAACCAATTGATTTTAAATTAGTTATTCCTTGGCATTAAAACTGCAATTCCTCTGATAAACAATAATATCCCTTCACTGGTCGATGCCAAGGCACGGCTACAAGGTGACCTTCAACGTTCAAGGCATACAAGGAGTTGGTTATGTTTGTCATTGTCTCAATGCTGATCTCAATCGGCATACTTGGTTTGATGTTCTTCTATTCAAAGCAAAGAGAATCGACTTTGCAGCGCAAGTACGAACTTCTTATCGACCTCCGACAACTGCTTTATCTCAGTAGACAACACCGCAGTGCAACTCATCACGCACTGATGTTTGGCGAGAAAAGAGATGCAGAGCTAAGCCATTTGCAAGATTTGCTGCACGAGAAATCGAATCACCTGATCTCTACTTCGCACTTCGATAACAAACCTATGTATCGAGTGTTGCAGCTTAAATTAAAAGCGCTGATGAATAACTGGCAGGATAGAAGCGTTTCTCGTAATCAAATGATGCATGGCAAAGCGATTCGCCACTGTATGTTTTTAATGGACGAAGTGATGCTGGCTTGGTTAGTAGAATCTGGTCGAGAAGATTTAAGCGATGAGTACCACATGAATTGGCAGCAGGTGATCGATTCAATGGACACTCTCACTCAATTGCGTATTTCTATTGAGGATATGCACACGCAAGATGGTTCAGCGCGTCTTCGCCATTACTGTGATTTATTACGTCGTAAACTTAACCAGCTTGCACTGATTAGCCCGTTGTCGATTGCATCTCCAGCTTGTTCGAAAGCCATGCATCTATTGAGTGAGCTGCATGAGAATCCAACTTTCGACATTCCCCAAGATCAATTGTACCAACTGACTTCAGATGTATCGCTGAGCATTGCTCATGTCTACGATCAAATGCTGGCTGATGTGAGTGAAAGTCTTTACATCCCTTTGCCAAAACTTATCGTGGCTTGATAAACGAAAACGCCATACTGCAAAAAGTATGGCGTTTTACAATTTAGATCTTAATCTAAGCTGTTATAAATGCGTGAGTTAAAGCATCTTACGAGCGGCTTCTACTACCACTTTAATTGAACGAGCTTCAGTCTCTTTAAGGGTTGCGTGATCTGGGATTTCTTTTTGAGTACGGTTGATGATAACACCAGCAACACAACCCGCTTTCAAACCAGAACTTGCACACATAGTCAGCAGAGTTGCTGATTCCATTTCAAAGTTCAGCACGCCCATTTCTTGCCACTCTTTCATTGAGCCTTGGAAGCGCTTAACGACACGACCAGTGAACGTGTCATAACGCTCTTGACCAGGGTAGAAAGTGTCACTTGAAGCAGTAATGCCCATGTGTACTGTAGCGCCGCTCTCTTCTGCCGCTTGCTTCATCGCAATAGCAACATCAAAGTCTGGTACTGCAGGGAACTCCATTGGAGCAAAGTGCAGACTTGCACCATCTAGGCGAACAGAACCCGTCGTCACGATCATATCGCCAACATTAACATGTGGCTGAATAGCACCAGTTGTACCAACACGTAAGAAGCTACGAACACCCAGTTGTGCCAGCTCTTCTACTGCGATAGAAGTTGAAGGACCACCGATACCAGTAGAACAAACGACTACTGACTTGCCATCTAGCTCTGCGCGGTAAAGCGTGTATTCACGGTGGCTTGCAAGAAACACAGGATTATCCATCAGTTCTGCAATTTTTTGTACACGTGCTGGATCACCTGGGATGATCGCTAAAGTTGCGCCATTAAGATCAGCTTCGGTAACACCAAGGTGGAATACTGCTTGAGACATAGGTTGCTCCTTCATGCGGCTTATTCAGCTCATAAATGTAATTAGGTACAGGACAACTTTAGCTCACTACGGAAAGTTAAAGAGTGATAAATATCACACCAATGAAAGCAAGATATATTTACGTTACACGCAAAGATGACCGCTATCACATTACTGATAAAATTTAGCCGTCTTCTGGTCACTATTGTACTGAGAAACAAAAAAACACTGAGAAACAAAAAAGCACAGTTCAACACTGTGCCTCTATTAAGCGGTTGGGTATGGACGGTAGCTGCAGAAAAACGCTTTATACAGGATGTTTAAAGCAGCTAGCCAACGTTTTTCCTATAGCACGCAATACATCACGTCGAGTGATAATTCCGACTAACTTGCCATTATCGATCACAGGATATACTTTTGGCTTGCCCACTTTCATCATGTCTGCCAGTTCTATAACCGACATTTCAGGCGATACAGACAAAACTTCTTTGTGCATACAGTCACTCACTATATGAGTGTCTTGGCAGAAATAACTGACCTTCACCAATTTATCGAGCAAATCCTGCTCAGAAAGGAAACCAATCACACGCTCTTTGTCATCGATTACTGGTCCGCCCAAGTGGTCAGAACGAATCACTTTATCTAATGCAGCAGACAAAGACATATCAGGAGTAAAGGTTACCGCTTTCACGGTCATATAATCTTTTACTTTTAGTGAATCCATTTCAGTCTCCTTAGATTCCTTACGTAAAGGTGGCTAATAATCTAAGTGTTGACTAATTTCTTGATTTTACTAAATGGAAATCACCAATTATTTTGATAGTTCTAACCTATTACACTAAATCATATCTATTGATCTTATCTTTGGAACAGTTTCAATATCCCTAAAACGCGACTACTTAGCCCAGCGCTGAGCAGCTTTTGCATCTGATTCTCTAGAGTCTATCCAGCGGGTACCGTCGTCAGTTCGCTCTTTCTTCCAGAATGGTGCTTTGGTCTTTAAATAATCCATTACAAATTCGCAAGCCTCAAAAGAAGCCGAGCGATGAGCGCTACTCACACCAACAAATACTACTTGGTCGCCAATATCGAGATCGCCAATTCGGTGAATTAAGCGCAGTTGAAGTAACGGCCAGCGTGATTTCGCCTCTTCGCAAATCTCATTTAGAGATTTTTCCGTCATTCCCGGATAGTGTTCCAAGTGCAACCCAGTGACATGATCACCTAAATTCATGTCACGAACTTTACCGATGAACGTCACTACCGCTCCCGCATCTGTACCAGAAGCGAGTGCCTCATACTCTTGTGCGACAGAGAAGTCCTCGACCTGAACCGAAACATAAGCGTTCATCGTTAACCCCCTGTCACTGGTGGGAAGAATGCGACTTCATCACCATCGGTCAGTTTAAAGTCCATAGGTACAATTGACTGATTCACAGCGGCAAGCAACTTACCCGATTCTAAAGCCAAAGCCCATTTGTCAGACTGAGAGGCAAGATGAGCACGTAGATTTTCTACTGATTCAAACTCATGCTCTAACGACAGACCATCACAATCTACTAACTCTCTTGTTTGAGCAAAAAACAATACGTTAATCATACATCTACCTTAAAGTGACCCGATTTTCCGCCCGTTTTTTCCAACAGGCGAATTTGCCCGATCACCATATCTTTCTGCACCGCTTTACACATATCGTAAATCGTTAGCGCGGCCACAGAAGCGGCGGTTAGCGCTTCCATTTCAACGCCTGTTTTACCCGCCAACTTACATACCGATTCAATACGAACCTTGTTTTCCGCTTCTATCGCTTCAAGTTGAACTTCTACTTTCGACAGTAGCAAAGGGTGGCAAAGTGGAATTAAATCCCATGTTTTCTTTGCTGCTTGAATACCTGCGATACGAGCGGTAGCAAACACATCACCTTTATGGTGTTGACCAGATACAATCAGTTGCAACGTTTCTGCCGCCATATGCACAAAAGCTTCAGCGCGCGCTTCTCTAACTGTTTCCGCTTTAGCAGAAACATCAACCATGTTCGCTTCACCCGAAGCGTTGATATGAGTGAATTGAGTCATTGTTGTTTACTCTTACAGATGCGGCATAAAGTTACATGGGCGGTGGCTAGCGTCTAATTGTTGTTTGATGATTTTCGTCCAACCTGTACGACATGCACCTGTTGAACCTGGCATCGCAAAGATAACGGTATGGTTTGCAAAACCAGCTACTGCGCGAGATTGAATGGTAGAAGTACCAATCTCTTCATAAGAAACCATGCGGAACAATTCACCGAAACCTTCTACTTCTTTGTCAAATAGCGGCTTCAAAGCTTCAGGTGTGCTGTCACGAGATGTAAAGCCAGTACCACCCGTAATCAATACCGCCTGAACTTTTTCATCAGCAATCCACTGCGAAACTACTGCGCGAATTTTGTACATATCATCAATTACGATTTGCTTATCCGCTAAATGGTGACCCGCTTCTTGAAGTTGCTCTGCAAGGTAACGCCCTGATGTGTCATTTTCTTCTGTACGTGTATCTGAAACGGTTAGAACTGCGATATTCGCTGGCTGAAATTTG
Organism: Vibrio sp. HM8-C; assembly: GCF_058630515.1. Lineage (NCBI taxonomy): Bacteria > Pseudomonadati > Pseudomonadota > Gammaproteobacteria > Vibrionales > Vibrionaceae > Vibrio > Vibrio sp. HM8-C. The sequence goes on along the minus strand of NZ_JBMMKS010000001.1, from coordinate 266,001 downwards.
CTTTCTGCGTGACCCATTTGCTCACCCTAATGTAATTTTCTTATTCGTTAATTTAACTGCATTAACCTCGAAAGCCCGGTGCTTTCGCGGTCTACTTATCCACCAATAGACGCTAAATGTGGCGTCATGCCGGTGTTTCCTTCTTGAAGAAAATGGCTGACGGATTTGTTTTGTAACTGCATTTGAATTCGAGCAATAAGCTCAGCTTCCTGTGCGTCTTGTTGTAATAAATCTCTAAGTTCGATGCCCTGATCGCCAAAAAGGCAAAGATGAAGTTTGCCAAGAGCAGAGACTCTTAGGCGGTTACAACTCTCACAGAAGTTCTTTTCATAAGGCATGATAAGACCTATTTCACCCTGATAATCGGGATGAACAAAGACCTGTGCTGGACCATCATTGTTCTCTCTGACCTTTAGAATCCAACCATTAGCAATCAGTTGATTTCGAATCGAGACACCGGATATATGATGCTTGGTAAACAAATCGTCCATTTCACCTGTTTGCATCAGTTCAATGAAACGCAATTGGATTGGGCGATGTTTAATCCAGTTAAGAAACAGTGGAAGCTCGTGGTGGTTGCGATCTTTCATCAACACCACATTCACTTTTACTTGCTCATAGCCGACTTCGAATGCGCGATCGATACCAGCCATGACTTGATGAAAACGGTTTTCACCCGTGATCTGATGGAACATTCTGGGATCTAAGCTATCAACGCTGACGTTGATGTGCGTCAGACCTGCCTCTTTCCACTCTGCTACACCCTTTTCCATCCGATAGCCGTTGGTTGTGGTCGCAATTTTTCTGATGTTTCCGTTGTCTGCAACGACTCGGATAATATCGGTAAAATCCTTGCGTAAGGTCGGCTCTCCGCCAGTGATACGGATTTTAGAGGTGCCACAATCAGCAAACGCGTTCACCACGCGATGAATTTCTGGAAGAGTTAGAAAAGACGAGTTTTTGCTTCCCGAAGGTTTATAGCCATCAGGTAGGCAATAAGTGCATTTGAAGTTACATACATCGGTAACTGATAGGCGCAAATAATAAAATTTACGCTGGAATTTATCTTCGAATTGTTGCGCCAAGGAACACCTTTCCAAATACGGGAGGCATAAGCATTTCCACTCATGCCCTTGTGACAACATGCCACTGGCTTTTTCACCATATCACTACAATCAATCAGCAGAGACTTAGATAAAGAAGCTCGGAGTTATGGCAGCCGGTTAGAAAGCTTTTAACTTATCTAATCAGCGACTACTGGCAGTAAAATACTGAAAAACGCATCATGTTTCTAGTAAATCAGTTGCAAAAGAAAACCAATATCCTAATTTACCTCTAAATAAGTATATGGACTTTTCTTTATCCTATACATTCTAGTATACCCAAGCGACCTAGCATGTTGAGCGTTCTCATATCAGCTTAACAATGACGACTATTGAACTGGGTATATAAAATATTAGAAGAATAAGAAGTATGAATTTATATCAAGATAAAAAAGTGGTCGCTATAGGCGGCGGCCATGGCCTCGGACGTATTTTGGCCGCGTTGAAACACTTTGGTTCGAACGCGACAGGCATTGTTACTACCACTGACAATGGTGGCTCAACGGGACGTATCCGCAACTGCCAAGGCGGCATTGCTTGGGGTGATACTCGTAACTGTATTAACCAGCTCATTACCGATCCTTCAATCAGTTCGATGATGTTCGAGTATCGCTTTAAAGGCAGCGGTGAACTCGATGGGCATAACCTTGGTAATTTAATGCTCACTGCCCTAGATAACCTTTCAGTTCGCCCGCTGGATGCTATCAACCTTATCCGCGCAATGCTTAAAGTAGATGTAAACATCATTCCAATGTCGGAACACCCTTCAGATCTCACTGCGTTGGCAACGAACGGTAAGTGGGTTACTGGCGAAACCAGTGTAGACGAAATGGAAGATGATCTGTTACGCCTTGATTTAGAACCTAAAGTAACGGCTACCCTTGAAGGTGTAGAAGCTATTGCTGAGGCGGATGCAATTATCCTTGGCCCCGGAAGTTTTCTTACCAGTATTATGCCGCCTTTGCTTTTGCCGAAAATTGGCCAAGCCATTTTTGATAACACAAAAGCCAAGGTAATTTTTATTGAAAACTTATCACCAGAGTATGGTCCTGCTGGACGCATGAACCTAAAACAGAAACTGGAATGGTGTGAACGAGCCTGTAAAAACCGTAAGATTGATGTGGTTCTGGGTCCAAAAGAACATCCAGAATTAAAAGAAATATGGAACTGTGTGACTCGCGATTTGGCATCACCAAACCGCGATTGGCGTCATGACCGAGATAAATTACGTCTGGTTATCGAAGAGCAGTTAAACGACTAACACTTAGTCTGTAAATCTGCTAATTGGCTCAAGTTGAAAGTGTTGATTATCGAGACTTTATTATGGTTCTCGATAATCAATGGCTACTGACAATCAACTGCTGATAGCAGCCGTGAGTTTGATTGAGAATATCAACCATATTTTCAGCTTCAATCCCTTCATCAAAATGTTCACCTAACTTTGCCTTTGCATCGATATCGACCGCCTTGGCACAAAGCTTATCTGCACCAAAACTGGCAGCACTGCTTTTTAATGCGTGGCTGATATCTTTAAGGTATTGAGTTTTATCTGTTAACTCATCACTGGTTAAACTTTGTTGGTAAGTCACCAGCTCTCCAAGAAAGATCTCAACGAGAAGCGGAACGTTATCCTCGCCTATTTCTCTCGCCAGTTTATCTATCTTGCTTTGATTTAACACGTCCACCATTACCTACTTTCCTTCTCTTTTTCATTCCACGTTTGTAGTTTTCGATAAAGGGTTGAAGGACTTACATCCAAATAACCCGCCGCTTTAGGAATGTTGCCATCACACGCTTCTATCGCTTTTTCGATGGCCTGCTTTTCTGTCATCCAAAGAGGAAATATTTCATGAGCGCTTATCGGAGCACTGATTGGCATCTCGGCAATCTCAACACGTTGCTGAGGCACGTTCAAAGGAGGTGGTAACATCTCTTGAGATATCTCTTTACCGTCATTTAAAACCACCACATTACGCAATACGTTCTGCAACTGACGAACGTTCCCCGGCCACTCATAACGTTTAAAGCGTTCAACCACTTCTGGTGACAGACGCACAAAACCTTTACCTTCTTCTTTGGACATATAACCGAGCAGCGAGTACGCGATTTCAATAACGTCATCGCTGCGTTCACGTAGAGGTGGCAGATGTAAAGGAATCACGTAGAGACGGTAATACAAGTCTTCCCTAAAACGTCCTTCCTGCACCTCTTTCCATGGGTCTCTGTTGGTTGCACAAACAAATCGCACATCCACGCTTTTCATCTTCGAGGAACCCACTTTTTGAAATGTACCTGTCTGAATAAAGCGCAGCAATTTTGTTTGCAATTCTAGATCCATTTCGCACAGTTCATCGAGAAATAGTGTGCCTCCGTCTGCCAACTCCGCTGCGCCTTGTCGATCTGAAGCCGCCCCTGTAAACGCACCTTTGACGTGGCCAAACAGTTCACTCTCAATCAAATCTTTAGGAATCGCGGCACAGTTAATAGCGATGAAAGGTTTGTCACCCCGCTTACTCGCTGCGTGAATCGCTTCTGCACATACTTCCTTACCCGTACCACTTTCACCCGTGATAAAGATACTCGCTTTACTGGTTGCAGCTGAGTCAATGGTTCGGTAGACCGCTTGCATGGTTTGGCTACTACCGATAAATCCTTGATAGTTTTGATTATTGACGCCATCAACATCATTTTTCAGCTTGCTAGCTTTGCGGATTGCATTATTTACCGTGACACGTAGGCGGTCTGCTTCACAGGGCTTAATTAGAAAGTCCTGCGCTCCATGACGCATTGCTTCTACAGCAGTATCGATAGAGCCGTGCGCCGTCATAAAGATGACCGGAACGTCAGGTGATTTCTGTTTCACTTCATGTAAAACGTCCATCCCGGTCATATCGGGTAGTCGAAGGTCGAGTAGAATTAAATCCGGCTCGCGCGCTGCAATACTTTCAATCGCTTCGCGGCCGGTACCTACGATATTGATGTCTATTTCAAGTGGAGTGAGATAAGAACGATACAACGCCGCTACAGACGCCGTATCTTCCACCATCAACAAGTATTTTGTTTTTTGTGGAGTGTAATTTTGTTGCATAGCCTAGCCATTTATTATTTGCATTTTGCTTCATGATTGCATTAGAAGTTGCAATTTGCAAACCAACAGTGTCTAAACCATACATTTAGTATGAGAATTATACAAAAACAGCATTTTATACATGGCACATTAAATGCTAGTTTCATAATGACCCTAACGGGTCACCTAGCCAACTGACGTTGTTAGTGAATACGATATTCACAAAATTACAGCCAATAGACCGATTTCTATTGGCTATTTTTTTAGCTGAAAATTGCTCCAATCACTAAGAATTAGTAATGAACTGCTTTCTCAAATCTTCAATCTTGTCGCGCGTTTTCGCCGCCAACTCAAACTCTAAGTTTTGAGCATACTTGTACATCTGACCTTCAAGCTTACTGATCTCTTTATCCAATTGCTGTGGTGTTAAAGACCCGTAATTCGCAGCGTCTTCAGCAACTTTAGACAGCGCAACCACTTTGCTCGTTTTCTGCTTGCGAGATTTAGCAATGTCGCCAATCTCCATAATGTCTTTGATATTGCGTTTTAGAGCCTGAGGTTTGAGCCCCATAGCCTCGTTATAAGCATGCTGCTTTTCTCGACGACGATTAGTTTCATCCATCGCTTTTTTCATCGACTTGGTAATACTGTCTGCGTAAAGAATTGCTTTACCTTCAATATTACGAGCCGCACGACCAATGGTCTGAATTAATGAACGTTCTGACCGTAAGAAGCCCTCCTTATCAGCATCCAAAATGGCCACCAGCGACACTTCTGGCATGTCTAAGCCTTCTCGCAACAAGTTAATGCCAACAAGAACGTCAAACTCACCCAAACGCAAATCACGGATAATTTCGACCCTCTCGACCGTATCGATATCCGAGTGCAGATATCTCACCTTAACACCATGCTCATGCAGATATTCAGTAAGGTCTTCAGCCATTCTCTTAGTCAAGGTAGTAACCAACACCCTTTCATCTTTAGCAGAACGAATACGGATCTCAGAAAGCAAATCATCCACCTGAGTCGTCACTGGGCGCACTTCAAGTTGTGGATCTAATAGACCTGTAGGACGAACAACCTGATCAGCCACTTCTCCGCCAGATTTTTCCAACTCATAGTTACCCGGTGTTGCAGAGACGAAAATCGTTTGTGGTGCTAGCGCTTCGAACTCTTCAAACTTGAGAGGTCTATTATCCAGTGCCGAAGGCAGACGGAAGCCAAACTCCACCAGCGTTTCTTTACGAGAGCGATCACCTTTAAACATGGCGCCGATTTGCGGTACCGTAACGTGCGATTCATCAATGACTAACAAACCATCGTGAGGAAGATAATCAAACAGTGTCGGAGGCGGCTCACCCTCGTTACGACCACTCAAGAATCTAGAATAGTTTTCAATGCCCGAGCAAAAACCTAACTCGTTCATCATTTCAATATCAAATTGGGTTCGTTGAGTAATACGCTGCTCTTCCAGCAATTTGTTGTTCTCAAGCAGATACTTACGGCGCGATTCAAGTTCTACTTTAATGCTTTCAATCGCTTCAAGAATCCGTTCACGTGGCGTAACGTAGTGCGTTTTAGGATAAACAGTAAAACGAGGCAAATCTCTTTGCTTGATTGCACCTGTCAAAGGGTCAAACAAACTGATGCAATCAACTTCATCATCAAACATTTCCACACGCACCGCATCTTGATCAGATTCAGCGGGGAAAATGTCAATGACTTCACCACGAACGCGAAACTGACCACGCTCGAACGCTACATCATTGCGTGAATACTGAAGCTCAGCCAATCGACGTAACATATCGCGCTGATCGATCACATCACCACGACGCAAGTGAAGCATCATTTTCAAATAAGAATCTGGGTCACCCAGACCATAAATTGCCGAAACAGAAGCTACGATAATGGCGTCTTTACGCTCAAGCAGAGCTTTAGTAGCAGAAAGACGCATTTGTTCAATGTGGGCGTTAACCGAAGAGTCTTTTTCGATGAAGGTATCAGTTGTTGGTACGTATGCTTCGGGTTGATAGTAGTCGTAGTAAGAAACGAAGTATTCAACGGCATTATTTGGAAAGAATGACTTCATTTCACCATATAGCTGCGCCGCAAGAGTCTTGTTCGGTGCGAGCAAAATGGTCGGTCGCTGAGATTGAGCGATGACATTGGCTAGGGTAAACGTTTTACCTGAACCCGTTACACCCAACAGTGTTTGGTGAGCCAACCCAGCCTCAATTCCTTCCAAAAGTTGTTCTATGGCTTTAGGCTGATCGCCAGATGGACGATAGTCTGATACCAATTCAAACGCCTTACTCATTACGCATTCTTCCTACTCTTTTGACTCGGAGGTATAAAACAGAGAGCTATTGTCGCTGCTTGACTTACAGCATGGCAAGTCATAATTGCCAAGCACACAATCAACCCATCGAAAACAACAATTAATTTCATAAAAATCATCAATGAAACGAATGTAAATTCACAAATCAAACTTGTGTTTCAGATCTATCACACCCGAAAAATAGTATTCGCATCCTTCTCTGAAGTTTGTTAGTATCGTCGCCCCACCGAGTTATATCCGTTTAAAATCCTCAAAAAATAATCCACTGGTTTTCCCCAAAATATTTTATTTTGACATTAAATTGACCTTTCCATCGTCATATCAACGCAATAGAAGAAACAGTGGATAAAGTACTTAAAATCTAAAAAATCATTAAGTTAGTCGATTTATACAATCGATTACATTTAGAGTTTTCACTTAAATAATAACAACCATAAAGATTGCTCAAGTTTCATTAACACACTTATCCACAAATTTGGTGGATAAGTAAATCCAGCGTAATACCCATAAGGGGTACAGAAAAGTAAACTGTTTTTTTTGAAAAAAATTCACTTAATTTTCGAGTGTAAAGGTTGACACTCCACGCCCCTCTAAGTAACATCCGCTCGCGTAAAGCAATTCCCCCTTAGTTCAGTCGGTAGAACGGCGGACTGTTAATCCGTATGTCGCAAGTTCAAGTCTTGCAGGGGGAGCCAAATTCCATAAAAAAGACGTCCTAGGACGTCTTTTTTTGTTTCCGGTGACCAATCAAACTAGCTGCTCATCGGTGGTTCAAACGCGGTAAGAGTCGGTGCGTCTCCTGTGTATTTCTCGATTCGAACTAATGCTGAATTTGCTGCACACCCATTAGCCAAGCGAGACGACGGTATATCTAGCGTCAGCACATTACAGCCACCGTTCTTACATATCCCCGTCTGCTTATCAAAGTCTGGCCAAGCGCCTTCGTGAATACACACGGACCCTTGTTTGATTCTGTCCGTTACTTCTGCACCAACCAACACTTGCCCTCGTTGGTTAAAAGCTCGTACTAAATCACCCGTTTTTATATCTCGCGCCGCAGCATCATCAGGGTGGATCCAGATGGGTTCTCGATCAGCAATCGCATACTGCCCACGAATAGCGGCGTAGTTAAACTGGCTATGAAGACGATGTGCAGCATGCGCTGTCATTAGCTGCAATTCTCCGTCTTTTGCGTTACCTGTGTATTCGTCTGGAGCCAACCATGTTGGATGCGGCGGGCAATCTTTGAGGTTATACCCTTCAATAGTTTTGGAGTAGATCTCAATCTTGCCACTTGGAGTGCCCAAAGGATTGAGTACCGGATCTTCACGAAATGCCGCATGGCGAACAAACTTGGCATTCTTCTCATTCCATTTCATTTCGATAAGCTCGTTATCTTCCCAGAACTTGCTGAAGTTAGGCATAGCTACGCGAGCATTACGTCCCCCTTGTTGTGCTGCGGTGTAAAAGCCGTACAGCCACTCCATCTCGGTTTTGCCGTCGGTATACACATCGTGCCCACCGGGTGCGAGCAATTCAGACATATCAGCAAATACATCAAAATCGCTTCGAGACTCACCTTCAGGCTCAACCACTTTCTTCATTGGCACTAAGTGTTGGTTACTGTAGTCCCCTGTCATAGTCAGATCGTTACGCTCAAACGACGTGGTGATAGGTAACACTACATCTGCATGCTTTGCAGCAGCGGTCCAATATGGTTCAGAGATCACTATAAGTTCAGGTTTTTGCCACGCTTTGATAAGCCTATTGGTATCTTGATGGTGTGTGAAGTTGGCACCACCAGCCCACCAAATCATTTTGATATTCGGGAACTTGAGCTCATGCCCGTTGTGCATGTAAGACTTACCTGGATTTTCGAGAGCCTCCACAATACGCGCCACAGGGAAGCTTTGTGTCGCTCCAGAAACAGCCCAGTCATTGCCCGCCGAAGAGCCGCCACCGAGCGATGCCGAAATTGCAGGAAGTACGCCCGCATCACGAGTTGGGTTACCACCGTTTGAATAGTGATACGACAGACCAAAACCACCACCGGGCAAACCAATCTGTCCGAGCATTGCAGCCAAAGTCGCAATCATCCAATGGCGCTGCTCGCCATATTGCTGACGCTGCATTCCCCAACCTGACATCAACATGGTTCTGTTTTGGATGAAAATATCAGCTAATAAATCAAGTTGCTCTGGAGAGACGCCACAAATCTTTGATGCCCATTGCGATGATTTTTCAATACCATCTTCTTTGCCCAGCAAATACGCTTCAAATTGTTCAAAGCCCGTAGTGTACTTATCTAGAAACGCTTTATCGTGCTTACCCTTTTTCACTAAGGTATGGGCGATACCTATCATCATCGCCACATCGGTCATGGGATGAGGTGCTATCCATTGAGCATTTTCACCAAAAAACTCTATGGTTTCAGAACGTATCGGGTCTATCGCAATGATGGTTTTTCCAGATTTTTTCAGTTGATGGAAGAACTCAAGCCCCGCGCAGTCTGTTGAACTCCACGCGATTTTCAGTGTGTTTACTGGGTTTAACCCCCACAGAACAACCACTTCGCTGCTTTCCAAAATTACTGGATATGTGGTTTGCTGCTCATACACCTCAATCGACCCCATCACGTGGGGCATAATGACTTGCGCAGCACCTGTCGAGTAGTCGCCAAGGTGTCCTGAATAGCCACCCGCCATACTCATGTATCGTTGCAACAAGGTTTGAGCTTTGTGTAATACACCGCTGGAACGCCAACCATACGATCCTGCAAATACAGAAGCAGGGCCGTATTGTTTGCGAATGCGCATGTGCTGCTCGTGAATGAGTTTGTACGCTTTCTCCCATGACACCTGAACAAACTCATCACTACCACGAACGCCCTGCGGCGAACTAGGATTGGCTAGAAAACCTTTACGGACCATTGGGTACTTCACACGCGCTTTGGTATACACCTGATCAGGACCAGTAAGCTGAAGACTATTTGGCATGGTCTGAGCCAGTGCATTTTTTGAAGAAACCAAACGTCCATCTTGCACTTCACATAGTAGTGGTCCCATTCGTCCAGCGGTTAATACACCACTACCGCGCTCATTCATAGCTGCTAGAGAAACCGGTGAAAATGAACTGTACGCAAGCGCGCCAGCAGTGATACCAGTACCTTTTAAGAATCTACGGCGAGTCATATTAGTCATAATATTTATCCTTCTTTATATCCTTAGTGACCAACCACATCTTTCGCGTGGTGCTGGAAGAACTTGGTGAGAATTTCTAAGTTTTCGACTGAGATATCAGTACGATCCCCCATACTCTTCGCCACCGGTCCCCATGCGTTCACCGTAAAGTGATTCGAAGGTATTTTTGCATGACAAGTTGAACAATAAACGTTATTCAACTCTTCAGCGTATGACCAAACCGGATCTAATGAATCAACGACGGGCGAATTAATTGCCCCTGTTAACGATACAGTTCGCCATTCATTACCATATATATCCGCTTTGAACTCCGCAGCTTGTAGAGCCTGTTGCCCTTTCTCCGTCAACGTTGCCACGATCGCGCGTTGACCTTCACCCATATAAAGTACTTGCTCTGCGCCTTTCATCTGGTAAGCGGAAAGTTTAACTGTGCGTTCATCACCATTTGCCTGAACTACTTCAAGTGCCGCTGTTGGATTTAACTTACCTAGATCGGCTATTGCAATTTCGGTCACGGGATAGACAGTTTTTGCATCTGGAGAGGTTTGTTTGGTAAACGCCATTAAGGTATCGAAGGCTTTACTATCTAACTCGACTTCGGGCGCAAAATGAGCAACGCCTTTATGACAGTCAATACAGGTTTGATTCTCTTGGATGCCGTATGCATGCATTTTTGCTGCTTCTCTGGTTTGAGCAAAAGGTTCCATAGCATCAGCGTTGTGACAAGTGCGACATGTGGCTGAATCATTCTCACGGAACTGCTGCCACACCATCTCAGCCAGCTCTTTTCTGTGAGCTTCATATTTTTCAGGGGTATCTATCTTGCCGGTGATAAATTCGTGGTAGATATCTTTTGTTGCACGAATCTTAGTGATCAAATAGCCCATAGTATCTGTGGGAATATGGCAATCAGAACATTCTGCTCTTATGCCTTTAGCATTACTAAAGTGAACAGAGCCTTGGTATTCCTTGTAAGGAATTTCCATTGAGTGACAAGAGAGGCAAAACTCGGTATCGGAGGTGTAGTGCATAATAGCCGCGCTTCCTCCTAACGTTAGCCAACCTATACCTATGCCCACCAACATTAATAACGCGAGATATCTTTTTTTTATCGACATAGCAGCACCACATCCACATTAATTGTAGTGTTAAGTGTAATTCACGGATTGTAGTTGTGTTGCTTATGCCCCTAGTACACTATCGAAATATTTATTTTTCTTATCTCTAAGAAAATTGAGATATGAAAAAAGACGGCACCTATGTCCGTCTTTTGATGATTTGAATCGCGTTTAGCTAATCTTATCCAGTTTTATCAATATTGCCGTTTCAGCATCGAGAATCGGCATTGTTAGCCCGACGTTTTGACACCATTCACCCGACATTTCACAGCCTGTTGTCGTCCATTCTGGCTGACAAGCCACAATATTGTTGAAGTTGCTAGGCTTATCAATTACTGACACTTGGTATACAGACTCTGGATCTAACCCAACAATACGCAGGTGACCACTTAATGAGTAGGTTGGCATCGCCAGTTGAGACACTAACACGACCGCTTCACTAAGGTCTTGTGATACAACTGCATGTATCTGATGAGCCTTGTCTTCACTCGGAATACGCCACGTCGTTCCACTGTGTAATAGCGGACGAAGCACCTTATGCAATTTCACGTAGTGTTCAAACCCTTGCTTTTCTTCTTGGCTCTCTTTCACAGGGTCAAGTTCAATCCCCATGTGCCCAAATAAAGCAGTCAGTCCCCTGAACTCAATACTGTGTCGACGACGTGTACTGTGGCAATGACTAGCACCAATATGGCTACCCATCACTTCCGGAGGGAAGAAATAACTCATTCCACGCTGAATGGTCTGGCGCTCCAATGCATCGTTGTTGTCTGATGCCCAGAATCGCTGAGTTCGTTTTAACACTTCGTAATCAATACGCCCGCCACCAGCAGCACACGATTCAATATCCACATGCGGATGCTTAGCTCGAACCTTATCCACCAACTGATAGTAACGCTGTGTCTGTTTATGCGCTGCAGCCTGACCGGCATGAGCAGGCTGAACCACTTCCCTGTTCATATCCCACTTGATATAAGCAATATTGTAACTGGATAGGAAATGATCTAGTCGCTCAAACAGGTAATTAAAGGCATCTTCATTCAGTAAATCAATCACATACTGATTACGCCCTGTTGGCTGCTCATACCCTTCTACTGCCAGTAACCATTCAGGATGTTGGCGGTACAGGTCTGAATTTTTGTTGATCATTTCAGGCTCAAACCACAAACCAAACTCCATACCAAGTTGATTCACGTGATCGACAATCGGACTCAAGCCTAAAGGGTATTTGCTTTCATCAAGAAACCAATCCCCCAAAGCAGCTTTGTCATCGTTACGCCCTTTAAACCAACCATCATCAATGATGAAGCGTTCCACACCCATTTCTGCCGCTTGAGTTGCCATTGACAAAATGTAGTCAGGATCGTGATCAAAATAGATACCTTCCCACGTGTTGAGATGGATTGGGCGTGGCTTTGATGCAAATTCTTCAGACAAAATGCTGTGACGTACATGAGCGTGGAACTGCTGGCTCATGCCGTTCAGACCTTTATCACTGTAACTGGCATACAGCCAAGGCGTGGTGACACTTTCACCTTGAGCTAAAGCGAGTTCTCCAGCGAAATAGATCACTTCTGCTTGCACAAGGCGTCGACCGTCGGCTTTTACATCAGCACGCATTCGGTGGTTTCCACTCCAAGCGAAATGGAACCCCCAGACATCACCGCTTATTTCATCGAAATATTGTTCACCTGCGACAAATGCAGGATAGTGTTCATGGGAAGTACGACCACGACGATTTTCCTGTTGATACCCACCCTGCACTAATGGCTGGCGAGCTGTTTGAAATTCATGAACCCAACGCCCAAAAAAGGTCATCAGCTCATTAGCTCTTGCAGGCAAAGGTAAGGTACTCGCCAAACGATTGACCTGATAAATACCCGATTTCAAATTAGTTAGCGTATGGCGGGTTTTCACCACATCATCGGAATCTAAACAAAGTTCCGTCGTCAGAGCCAAGCCTGCAAGCTCATCAACACTTTCAATGCGCACACCTGTATCGATTTCCGTAATTTGTTGCACTACAAAAACCGGTGCCCAATCCTTACCATCACGATGCCCTTCTAATCCTGGGCTGTTAAAAGCGCCTCGTCCCAATTCAGGACTCAGTGTCATTGGAACATCTTTATCTAGGCGACCAAAAGGTACCGGGCGATACAGACTTTTTCTGAAATTCTCTAGAGCGCCTCGAACAGGTTTTCCCCAATAGAGGATTTCAGCAAACTCCCCAACCTCTACAATGAGTTGGCTACGCTTACCGGTTAAGTTAATTAATACAGGCTCCGTCACTGTCCACTACCCTTTAAACCTTCGAATTTCCAATATCATAAGCAAATTAGAGAAACTTTCTGTGATTCAAACCATAATCATGGAAACGTTTCCATGCATCTCAATTATTCATTTGCGGCAGTAGGTGTAGCATAGAGACTTGCCTTATTCGGTATTGGAAATAACTAAAAGCATGAGCTTGCGCATTAGTTCTGCTTTAAGCTCTTGAGTTGGGGAAACAACCGATATTTAATAAACGCCATTAGAGGTCACAAGACCTGAAAACATTTTCAGAGAACCACGTCTACCATGCACACTCTCCAGTATTTAAGTGTGTGGAAATGATATTAAAACGTTCTCATCAATACCTAAGGCAGATGCAAGCATGGCGACCATAAAAGATGTTGCGCGAGAAGCTGGCGTGTCCATCGCGACCACCTCTCGCGTAATTAATAACGCCCCTCACACCAGCGAAACAGCGATTATTGCCGTTAAAGCGGCGATGGAAAAACTAGGTTATCGTCCGAACGCGAACGCGCGCGCACTGGTGAGCAAATCCTCCAACGCTATTGGTGTTTTGGTAAGTGACGTATCAGCACCATTTTTCGGCATCATGGTAAAAGCAATTGATACCATAGCCAGTGAACAAGAGAAGCAGTTACTGGTCGGCAGTGGATATCACGACGCAGAGAAAGAACGCAGTGCCATCAATTTGCTTATCAACAGCCGTTGTGAGTCCCTTGTTTTACACAGCAAAGGCATGAGCGACGAAGAACTGACTAAACTCGCGAAAGAGGTTCCGGGAATGGTACTGATCAACCGAGTTGTGCCTGATATTGCCAAACGATGCATTGCATTAGATAACCGTCGCGGCTCTTACATCGCGACTGAGTACCTGATTAAAAATGGTCACAGGCACATCGGGTATATTGCTTCTAGCCACAATATAGATGACGCTCATGACCGCCTTGCTGGTTACTTCGATGCACTGCGCGACCATGGTATAGAAGCCAGAAATGAATACGTTGAGTATGGTGAGCCTGATGAGCTAGGTGGTGAACAGGCAATGGTTAATCTGATGGCAAAAAATACCGCTATTACTGCCGTGGCTACCTACAACGACTACATGGCGGCTGGCTGTTTAGTGTTACTGCAAGAGAATGGAATTCGAATTCCAGAAGAGATGTCCGTAATTGGGTTTGATGACGGACACATGGCTCGCTTTGTCTACCCGCGTCTTACCACTATTCGTTATCCAATCCAATTAATGGCAAATGAGGCGGTGAAGCTTTCTTTGCAATTAGTGAATAACGAAGACGTAGATCGTTCAGACAGCAAACTGTTTATGCCCACCTTAGTTCGTCGTTCATCTGTTGGCAGAGCTCAATAAGCTCTGCCCTATCGGTTTTGCCTATTGCGCTTGAAGTCTAGCGTCGATTTCCTGTGCGTAGTTATTCGCTTTTACACCGTAGATGATCTGAACATTCTGTTTGTCCAAGCGAACCACGCCAAAGGCGCCATTCTTTTTTAGAAAATCCGCATCCACTAAATCAGAATCATTAAGCTGCAATCTCAATCTAGTTGCACACGCTCCTGAATGAACAATATTTTCTAAACCGCCCACAGCTGCCACGATACCATCCGTTTCCTGACCGATGTTTGGATTCACTTTCACTAAAAATTTAAAAAACTGACGAATTTTGTCGATCATAAAAACCTGCGGATGTTTGAGATAACTTGCTGTAAATACAATAAATAACCCTACACTGTATATACGTCAGCACAAATTACACTATGGATGCGCGCGAAAATATATCAGAGCTTTCTGATTAAAGCGTTATACCTTGCAAACGAACATCATAAACGAGCCTTTCAAATTCTATCGCTCGAAGAGATCAATCTAGCGTGTAAAGTTGGGCGTTTTTTTATTCTGAAATTGAAAACCTTATCTTTCGTTGGTTGTTATTGCCTACGCAAAGCATGATAATACCGAGATCGGAACGAAGACATTACATAATTATGACCGAATATCTTTTGTTGTTAGTCGGCACTGTGCTGGTGAACAATTTTGTACTGGTAAAGTTTTTGGGCTTGTGTCCTTTCATGGGCGTATCCAAAAAATTAGAAACTGCAATTGGCATGGGGTTAGCGACAACATTCGTTTTAACCTTGGCTTCCGTATGTTCGTATCTTGTAGAAAGTTACATCCTAAGACCGTTAGGTATTGAATACCTGCGCACCATGAGTTTCATCCTCGTGATAGCGGTTGTAGTTCAGTTTACTGAAATGGTCGTGCACAAAACCAGCCCGACACTTTATCGCTTGTTAGGTATTTTCCTGCCACTTATTACGACCAACTGTGCCGTTTTAGGTGTGGCATTACTGAACATCAATGAAAACCATAACTTCATTCAGTCGATCATCTACGGTTTTGGTGCAGCGGTAGGTTTCTCAATGGTGTTGATTCTGTTTGCTTCAATGCGTGAACGTATTCAAGTAGCTGATGTACCCGCTCCATTTAAAGGTGCTTCGATTGCTATGATCACTGCTGGTTTGATGTCGCTTGCCTTTATGGGCTTTACCGGATTGGTGAAGTTGTAATGAGTACGATATTAATTGCTGTCATTGCTATTGCCGTTCTTGCTGCACTGTTCGGCGCTATTCTGGGCTTTGCTTCGATTCGTTTTAAAGTTGAAGCAGACCCTATCGTTGACCAAATCGATGCCATTTTGCCTCAGACACAATGCGGTCAATGTGGCTACCCGGGCTGCCGTCCTTATGCGGAAGCCATTGCCAATGGCGACCAGATCAACAAATGCCCTCCGGGCGGTCAGCAGACCATTGAAAAACTCGCAGATTTAATGGGTGTTGATGTTCAAGAATCTGCGCACGATTTGGATAACAAAGTAAAAACCGTTGCTTTTATTCATGAAGACATGTGTATCGGCTGCACTAAGTGTATTCAGGCTTGCCCTGTAGACGCAATTGTGGGCGGCACTAAAGCACTGCATACCGTCATCAAAGATGAATGTACGGGCTGTGACCTCTGCGTTGCACCTTGCCCAACAGATTGTATTGAAATGATCCCTGTTGCAACCACCACTGATACTTGGAAATGGCAGCTCAATGCAATTCCCGTCGTTGACGTGACTCACACTGCAACCTCTCATCAAAGCCGCGGGGATTAAGGATTCATATGTTGTCATTAATCGAACAAATTAGAACGGGTAGCCTGTGGTCATTTCCGGGTGGCATTCACCCACCAGAAAACAAGCAACAGTCGAATAAATCCGCGATAGCTCAAGCAAGCATTCCAAGTGAAATTGTATTGCCCGTTAAACAACACATCGGTAAACCGGGTGATTTGCTAGTTAGCGTTGGCGACAGCGTAAAAAAAGGTCAGGCTTTAACTCAATACACTTCAACATTCATGTTGCCAGTTCATGCACCAACGTCTGGTGTGGTTAAAGCGATCGAACCAAGAACAACCGCACACCCTTCAGGTCTTGCGGAACTTTGTATCGTGATCGAATCTGACGGTCAGGACTGCTGGATTGAAAAAAATGGCGTTGAAGACTTCACACAGCGCACACCAGATGAACTGATTGAAATTATTCGCCAATCTGGAATTTCAGGTATGGGTGGTGCAGGCTTCCCAACAGCCAAGAAAATTCAGTCTGGATTATCACGCACCGAAATTCTGATTATTAACGCAGCTGAGTGTGAACCTTACATCACCGCTGACGATGTTCTGATGAGAGAAAATGCTCAAGAGATCATTCAAGGCATCAGCATTGTTGAACACATTCTTAAACCTAAACTGACCATTATTGGTATTGAAGATAACAAGCCGAAAGCGATTCAAGCTCTGCAAAACGCAGCGCTAAACAAAGATATCGTCATTCGTGTTATTCCAACCAAATACCCATCGGGTGGCGAAAAGCAACTGATCAAGATTCTGACCAATCTTGAAGTACCGAATGGCAGAATCCCTGCTGATATCGGTTTGATGGTGCAAAACGTCGGCTCTATGCAAGCCATTAAACGCGCAGTGGTTGATGGTGAACCGTTGATTCGTCGCGTAGTGACACTAACAGGTAACAGCTTTAGAAAGCCTAAAAACGTGTGGGCATTGCTAGGCACACCAGTTCAAACTCTGCTTGATGAATTTGGTTATCAAGCAGATAAAAAACTGCCGCGTTTGATCATGGGTGGTCCTATGATGGGCTTTACCCTGCCACATGCAAATGTGCCAATCACTAAAACATCCAACTGTATTCTTGCTCCGACTCGCCAAGAAATTGCGCCACAAGCCTATGAAATGGCGTGTATTCGCTGTGGTCAGTGCGCAGAGGTATGCCCTGCCTCACTTTTACCTCAGCAACTACAATGGCATGCAAAAGCGCAAGAATTCGACAAGTGTGAAGAACTGCATTTAAAAGATTGTATTGAATGCGGCGCATGTGCGTATGTGTGCCCAAGTGAAATTCCTCTGGTTCAATACTACCGCCAAGCAAAAGCGGAAATCCGCACTCGCAAGATAGAATCCGACGCTGCTGAGCGCGCTCGACTCCGATTTGAGGAGAAGAAAGAGCGTATGGAACGCGATAAAGCGGAACGTGAGAATCGATTTAAAGCTGCAGCAGAAAGCCGCCGTCAGGAGATGACCACCAGCGGTGGTGAGAATGCGATTGCAGCGGCTATTGCACGAGTCAAAGCACAGAAAGAACAGTCAGCAGAAACAGAATCCGCTGTGAAGCCTGCCGTTGCTGCGGCAATTGCCAAAGCGAAAGCCAAACAAGCTGAAGCTGCGAAAACTGGCGCAGCCGAACCTGACAACGCTGAGATGATCAAACTGCGCGAAGAGCGTAAACGTCAGGCTCGTGAACGCAAACAAGAGAAAGAGCAGCAAACAGACGTCGTTGATTCTCCAACTAACGATAAAAAAGCTGCGGTAGCGGAAGCCATTGCGCGAGCTAAAGCACGTAAAGCTGAACAACAAGCGCCTGTTGAAGAAACTCAAACAGAGCTTGTAACTTCTGACGATCCGAAAAAAGCCGCAGTAGCCGCTGCCATTGCGCGTGCTAAAGCACGTAAGGCTGAACAACAAGCACCTGTTGAGGAAACTCAAGCAGAGCCTGAAACTTCTGACAATCCGAAAAAAGCCGCAGTCGCCGCTGCCATTGCGCGCGCTAAGGCGCGTAAAGCTGAACAACAAGAGCCTGTTGAAGAGGCTCAAGCAGAGCCTGAAACTTCTGACGATCCGAAGAAAGCCGCAGTCGCCGCTGCCATTGCGCGCGCTAAAGCTCGTAAGGCTGAACAGCAAGCACCTGTTGAAGATACTCAAGCAGAGCCTGAAACTTCTGAAGATCCAAAGAAAGCAGCAGTAGCCGCAGCCATTGCACGTGCTAAAGCTCGTAAAGCTGAACAACAAGAGCCAGTTGAAGAAACCCAAGTAGAGCCTGAAACTTCTGAAGATCCGAAGAAAGCCGCAGTAGCCGCTGCCATTGCGCGAGCTAAAGCTCGTAAGGCTGAACAGCAAGTACCTGTTGAAGAGGCTCAAGCAGAGTCTGAAACTTCTGACGATCCAAAGAAAGCAGCAGTCGCCGCAGCTATTGCGCGCGCTAAAGCGCGTAAAGCTGAACAACAACCGCCAATTGAAGAGACTCAAGCAGAGCCTGAAACTTCTGAAGATCCTAAGAAAGCCGCAGTCGCCGCAGCCATTGCGCGAGCGAAGGCACGCAAAGCTGAGCAACAAAATAAAAATACCGAGGAGAATAACTAGTGGCTTTCTTTATAGCTAGTTCCCCACATACACATATCAAACGCAGCACTTCCGATTTAATGAAGTGGGTAGCGTTATGCGCACTACCGGGCTTATTTGCTCAAACCTATTTCTTCGGTTTTGGTACGTTAATTCAGTTGGTCTTTGCAATCCTTGTTGCGCTAGCGTTTGAAGCTGCAGTAATGAAATTACGTAAGCGCCCAGCGCATTTTGCTCTTAGGGATCACAGCGCTATCGTTACCGCATGGCTATTGGCAGTAGCAATACCACCCATGTCACCTTGGTGGATTGTGTTTATTGGCCTAATTTTCGCGATTCTAATTGCAAAGCACTTGTACGGTGGACTTGGTCAAAACCCGTTTAACCCTGCAATGGTTGCTTACGTGGTTTTACTTATCTCCTTCCCAGTGCAAATGACAAGCTGGATAGCACCACATCAGTTGGCACCAGATAGCATATCGTTCAGTGATTCGCTTTCGCTGATCTTTACTGGTTTCGATTCTGACGGATTGTCTCTTCAGCAAATTCGAACCGGTATCGACGGTATGACCATGGCAACACCACTTGATTCGTTAAAAACGTCGCTAAAGGCGGGTCATACGCTATCAGAAGTCATGGCTCAGCCACAGTTTGGATCTTTAGCAGGCATCGGTTGGGAATGGGTAAACTTAGCTTACTTAGCTGGTGGTATTGTCCTTCTAAGACTGAGAGTGATTAACTGGCACATTCCAGTTGCGTTTCTAACCAGCTTAGTGGTGATCAGCACCTTAGCAGTGTTGTTTGCTCCGGGTACTACCGCTTCACCACTGGTACATCTATTATCTGGCGCGACCATGCTCGGTGCATTTTTCATTGCTACCGATCCGGTTACGGCTTCAACGACCGTTAAAGGGCGCTTAATCTTTGGTGCATTCATCGGTATTGTGGTGTTCATCATTCGCAGTTGGGGCGGCTTTCCAGATGGTGTGGCTTTCGCCGTTCTGCTAGCTAACATGTGTGTGCCGCTTATCGACTACTACACCAAACCTCGTACTTATGGGCACTAAGGAGCAGACATGTTAACCGCAATTAGAAAGAACGGTCTTATCCTTGCTGCTTTTGCTTGTTTATCAACGGGTGTGGTGGCGTTAACTCACCAATTGACCGAATCACAGATAAAAAAACAAGAAAACATTCAACTTCTATCTGTTTTGAACCAAGTTATTCCGAAAAAACTGCATGACAATGAGCTTGCACAATCGTGCATTTTGCTTAATGACCCAGCGTTAGGCACGGACAACGATATGCCCGCGTATGTGGCTACACTCAATGGTCAGCCTAGTGCAATAGCGGTTGAGGCGATTGCGCCTGATGGATACAACGGTGCGATTAAAGTCATTATTGGTATCAAAAATGATGGCACGATTACTGGCACTCGAGTTCTGGCACATAACGAAACCCCTGGGCTTGGCGATAAAATTGACCTAAGAATCAGCGATTGGATACTAAGCTTTAAAAGTAAATCGGTAACAGCAGACAATGAAGAGCAATGGAAAGTTCGCAAAGACGGCGGTCAATTTGACCAGTTTACTGGCGCAACCATTACCCCTCGAGCTGTGGTTAAAGCAGTGAAAAAAGCAGTGACTTACGTAAATGAAAACCGTGAGTCGTTAGCTAAACAAACATATAACTGCGGAGATAAGTGATGAACAGTGAACATAAAGCGCTGATGAAAAACGGTATGTGGGAGAACAACCCTGCGTTAGTTCAACTGCTAGGTTTGTGTCCGCTGCTTGCCGTTTCATCTACTGTAACCAACGCATTGGGTTTGGGTATTGCCACAATGCTAGTACTAGTAAGTTCAAACGTGACGATTTCTTTAGTTCGTGACTACGTACCAAAAGAAGTTCGTATTCCAGTGTTTGTTATGATTATTGCAGCATTGGTAACTTGTGTTCAGTTGCTAATGAATGCTTACGCGTATGGGTTGTATTTATCGTTAGGTATCTTTATCCCACTTATCGTTACCAACTGTATTATCATCGGTCGTGCTGAAGCGTTCGCATCTAAAAATGACGTTTTACCTTCCGCTCAAGATGGTTTGTGGATGGGTCTTGGCATGACCTCCGTACTGGTTGTACTAGGTTCAATGCGAGAAATCATCGGTAAAGGTACCTTGTTTGATGGCGCAGATTTGTTGCTAGGTGATTGGGCGAAAGTACTACGAATTGAAATTTTCCACTTTGATAACAGCTTCCTGCTTGCATTGTTACCGCCGGGCGCATTTTTCGGCGTCGGTTTGCTCATTGCTCTCAAGAATGTTATCGACAAACAACTTGCAGCACGTCAGCCAAAACAAGAAAAACCGACCATCGAACGTGCACGAGTGACCAACGTATCGTCTTAATAGAAAAATTCAAGAGACTAGAAGCAGCGCAGATCAATGAACAAAGATAAAAGAATACAAATTCTAAAGCGACTGAGAGAAAACAACCCAAAGCCAGAAACCGAGCTCAACTGGAACTCACCTTTCGAACTGCTCATCGCGGTTCTGTTATCCGCTCAAGCAACTGACGTGAGTGTGAATAAAGCGACTGACGAATTGTATGCCGTCGCAAACACACCTCAAGCCATATTTAATTTGGGTGTCGATGGCGTCAAAGAGTATATAAAAACCATCGGTCTTTTTAACTCTAAAGCAGAGAACGTCATCAAGACTTGCCGTATTTTGCTTGATAAACACAACGGCGAAGTACCGGAGAACCGCGAAACACTTGAAGCGCTACCCGGTGTCGGGCGTAAAACAGCAAACGTTGTGTTAAATACCGCATTCGGCTGGCCTACCATCGCCGTAGACACTCATATCTACCGAGTGTCGAACCGAACCAAATTCGCAATGGGAAAGACTGTCGACGATGTCGAACAGAAACTACTTAAAGTCGTTCCTGCAGAATTCAAATTAGATGTTCACCACTGGCTCATTTTGCACGGTCGATACACATGTATTGCTCGCAAGCCTCGCTGTGGTAGCTGTCTGATTGAAGATCTATGTGAATACTCTGAAAAAGTTGAATAGAATTATAAAATTACGCTGAAAGCGATACCTTGAAATCTAGGAGCCCAAAATGTCAAACAACCGTGTTCTACATACCATGCTACGCGTCGGTGATTTAGACAAATCTATCGAGTTTTACACCAAAGTTATGGGTATGGAGTTATTACGTAAAAGTGAAAATACAGAGTACAAATACACTCTAGCGTTCGTTGGTTACGGTGATGAATCAAAGGGTGCTGTCATTGAATTAACCTACAACTGGGGCGTTGAAGAGTACGACCTAGGTAAAGGCTTTGGACACATTGCTATCGGCGTTGACGATATCTACGCAACATGTGACGCAATCAAAGCGGTTGGCGGCAACGTGACTCGTGAGCCAGGACCTGTGAAAGGCGGTACAACACACATCGCTTTCGTTAAAGACCCAGATGGTTACATGATCGAGCTTATCCAAAACCGTCAAGCAAGTGCAGCGCTAGAAGGTTAATCCTTCTTTTATGCCAGTGATAAAAAACACCGCCTATGAGCGGTGTTTTTATTTAAATTCAGCTATACCGACTAGAACTAAACCTGAGTACGACCAAGCGAAATCACTACACGGCGGTTCTTATCTTTGCCGATTGGTGATTCGTTGTCGGCGATTGGTCGGCGCTTACCAAAGCCTTGGACTTGAATTCGATCTTCTGGCAAACCCAGTGACTTAAAGTAATTACGCAGCCTTTCCGAACGCTTCTCAGACAAGCTCTGACTCTCATTTTTGCTATCCGCAGAATCTGTATAAGCTGCTACTAACACCAAATCGATGTCTTGGTTGTAGCGAATGTACTCAGCAATTTGTTCTAAACGTTTTTGCGAGGCTTTGTTCAAATCAACGCTGTTACCGCGATCGTAATGCAAAATCGTAAACGAAATATCTTCGAAACTGTATGGCAGCAGATTCGCTATGCAGTCACTAAAAGCATTGTATTGAGCTTGGAACAACACTGAAGATAGTGCCACTTCAATACGCTGGTCACGACTTTGCCAATCCTGATAACTGAAGGTTGGGTAACGACCTTTTTCCAGTTCGCTTAACAGTGTCCATGCCGATTGACCACCGATGTAACCATCAAATTGTTTGAAGAACTGAATGTTGGTAATGCGATCAGCACTTTCACCTGGTCTCCATGCTGGCGGCATTGAAACTAGACTGACATTACGAGTATCTCCCATTGGGCGACGCATCTTCAGCTCAAAGTCCAAGTTCATTTTCTTACTGGCACGAGCAGAGAACTCCGCATCACCATAATTTGGAATAGGATGTACAAGTCGACACTCAAGCGGGGTATTAGTCACCATCTGCCAAGTGGACTGCTGTGGCGTTGCCACATAACGCTTTTCTAATGCCGAGGCGGCAACAGGCGTCAATAGTGTGGCAGCGGCTAAACTTGTAACAAGCCATTTATTCATAAGGACTTTTTTCTCTTAATACTGCATGTCATCGTGGCGAAACATTGCCACTAACTTTATTCTGATGTGAATAATGCAAAAATCCCGCCAGTTCAACCTAAAAGTCTTTAAACATAAGCCATTTCAGACAAGGATTGAGTTCGTATTTGATATAGCCGAATAATGAACCAATTAATTCCGTCTAAATAGAGTGCTCAGGTTTTTCTTACAGTCATAACATGCAATAATGCCGCCCTTGTCACAATAACTAGAGCCAGCATGACTGATTTAAAAGAAGCAAAGACATTGAAAGAGCGTTTTCGTGGTTATTTTCCAGTCGTTATAGACGTAGAAACTGCGGGATTCAACGCCCAAACAGATGCACTATTGGAAATTTGCGCCGTCACTTTGCGCATGGATGAAAACGGCGACTTACAACCAGCTTCTACTATTCACTTTCATGTTGAGCCTTTTGAAGGTGCCAATATAGAAAAAGCGGCACTTGAGTTCACGGGTATCTATGACCCATTTAGCCCTCTGCGAGGCGCAGTATCAGAAGATCACGCATTAAAAGAGATCTACAAACTGGTTCGTAAAGAGCAGAAAGATACGGATTGCAGTCGAGCTATCATCGTGGCTCACAACGCTAACTTCGACCATAGCTTTGTCATGGCCGCAAGCGAACGTAGCAAACTTAAACGCGTGCCCTTCCACCCTTTCGCTACTTTTGACACTGCAACACTGAGCGGCCTAGCTTACGGGCAAACTGTCTTAGCTAAAGCGTGCAAGGCCGCCGGAATGGAATTTGATAATCGTGAAGCACATTCAGCGCTTTATGATACACAAAAAACCGCAGAGCTATTCTGCGGAATCGTTAACAAATGGAAAGCTCTTGGGGGCTGGCCAATTGCTGACGAAAAAGAAAACAACTAAAACCAAACACGACTTGAATTGAGAATAATATGAATCCTGTAGTCATTTCCGTTTGCGTCATGCTGCTGCTTGCTCTGATGCGCGTAAACGTTGTAGTTGCCCTAACCTTCAGCGCTATTGTTGGTGGTTTAGTGGCAGGTATGAGCTTAAATGATACTGTAGCGGCTTTTGAAAGCGGCTTGGGTGGCGGTGCAACTATTGCACTTAGCTATGCAATGCTCGGCACCTTTGCTGTTGCTATTTCTAAATCTGGCATCACTGATTTGCTAGCGCAAAGTGTCATTAAACGTCTTCATGGCAAAGAGCATGGTGCTGCAACCACTGGCTTGAAATACGCTGTATTGGTTGCGTTATTGCTAATGGCAGTTTCTTCGCAAAACGTTATTCCAGTGCATATTGCCTTCATTCCAATTTTGATTCCGCCACTACTAGGTGTATTTGCAAAACTTAAACTTGACCGTCGTTTAGTTGCCTGTGTACTTACCTTTGGTTTGATCACCCCTTACATGGTGCTACCGGTCGGTTTTGGCGGTATTTTCTTAAATAACATTCTGCTTAAAAACCTACATGAAAACGGCTTAAACAACATCACTGCGGGCCAAGTACCAATGGCAATGCTGCTACCAGCTATTGGAATGATCGTTGGTTTACTTATTGCTGTATTTTTCAGTTACCGTAAACCACGCGAATATGCAGAGACTGAGCTAACCGTTGTTCATCATCAAGCAAACGAAATCGACAAGAAACACGTTGCGATTGCAGCCGTGGGTATTGTTGTAGCGCTAGCCGTTCAACTTGCAACAGGTTCTATGATCATCGGTGCACTGGCTGGTTTTATGGTGTTTACTTTCGGTGGCGTTATCGCATGGAAAGAGACTCATGATGTGTTCACCAAAGGTGTTCATATGATGGCGATGATCGGCTTTATCATGATTTCTGCAGCAGGTTTTGCAGCGGTAATGAAAGATACCGGTGGTGTTGAATCGCTCGTTAGTGCTCTATCTACCAGCATCGGTGATAACAAGCCACTAGCAGCGCTACTGATGCTTGTGGTTGGTTTGCTGGTGACTATGGGTATCGGTTCATCATTCTCAACCATTCCAATTATCGCGACGATCTATGTTCCGCTATGTGTTGCATTTGGCTTTTCACCAATGGCAACTGTCGCACTTGTAGGTACGGCAGCTGCGCTTGGCGATGCGGGTTCTCCTGCGTCTGACTCAACATTAGGTCCAACTTCTGGTCTTAACGCTGACGGTCAACACGAGCACATTTGGGAAACCGTTGTACCAACGTTCCTTCACTACAACCTACCGCTAGTTGTGTTCGGTTGGATTGCGGCGATGGTTCTGTAGTTCTATAGCAAAGCAGTTCTGTAACGATTTTACCTTCGATTCCACATGACCATTTATGGAATTGATAAATTGCTAGACATAAAAAAGGCTTCCTATTGGAAGCCTTTTTACTATTCATCAATTACTTATTACTTTAAACGTAACTTAACTACTAAGGTAAAAAGTATTAAGCACCTTCGTTGTACAGTTCTAAGCTTGCTAGATCCTGAATTTCACGCTGTGCTTTTACATCATCACCACGCATAGACTCTAGGTAGTCTAGGTATTGCTGATCGATATCGCCCGTTACGTATTCGCCGTTAAATACTGACGCTTCAAACTCAGCAATATCAGGGTTGCCTGCACGCACTGCATCTTCTAAATCTTCAAGAGTTTGGAAGATAAGTGCATCAGCACCGATTTGCTTACAGATATCTGCGTTATCACGGCCGTGAGCAATTAGCTCATTTGCCGTTGGCATATCGATACCATATACGTTCGGGAAACGAATCTCAGGCGCAGCTGACACCATGTAAACTTTTGCTGCACCTGAATCGCGAGCCATTTCGATAATCTGCTCAGACGTTGTTCCACGCACGATTGAGTCATCAACAAGCAGTACGTTTTTATCTTTAAACTCAGAACGGATTGCGTTCAGTTTACGACGTACTGATTTCTTACGTAGCTGTTGACCCGGCATGATAAACGTACGACCAACGTAACGGTTCTTCACAAAACCTTGGCGGTATGGTTTATCAATCGCTTGTGCGATTTGTAGTGCGATATCGTTTGATGTTTCTGGAATTGGAATAACAACATCAATATCCAGATCTGCGAATTCATTCTTGATACGGTCGCCTAAACGCTTACCCATTTCAACACGTGCGCTGTATACCGAAATCTTGTCGATAAATGAATCCGGACGTGCAAAGTAAACGAACTCGAAAATACAAGGAGTTAGGCTTGGGCTGTCTGCACATTGCTTAGTAAACAACTCACCTTCAAACGTTGCGTAAATCGCTTCACCCGGTGCAACATCGCGCACGAAGTCAAAACCAACCGCATCTAAAGCAACAGATTCTGACGCTACCATGTACTCAGTACGACCATTCACTTCACGCTTACCAAGACATAGTGGACGAATACCGTGTGGGTCGCGGAAAGCAATCATACCGTGGCCGATAATCATCGCTGTAACAGCGTATGCACCACGAATAGTGCGGTGCACGTTTGCCACTGCGCGGAAAACGTCTTCAGAGGTTACATTACCTCTTACAGTGTCAATTTCATGCGCCAATACGTTTAGCAGTACTTCAGAATCTGAAGTGGTATTGATATGACGACGATCTTTTTCGAACAACTTGTCACGCACTGCGTTCGCATTGGTCAAGTTGCCGTTGTGAGCAAGCGTGATACCGAATGGAGAGTTTACGTAAAAAGGTTGAGCTTCCGATGCACTTGAGCTGCCAGCAGTTGGGTAACGAACGTGCCCAATACCAACAGTACCTTGAAGACGCTGCATGTGTTTGGCTTCAAAGACATCTTTTACTAAACCGTTCGCCTTGCGCAGACGGAAACGATTGCTTTCTATGGTACAAATACCAGCGGCATCTTGGCCACGATGCTGCAATACCGTTAAAGCGTCATAGATAGACTGGTTTACAGGCGTTGTGCCCACGATTCCAACAATACCACACATGTCCTAATCCTCGATTTGCGTCAGTAACTGACGCGTTATATCGCGTCAGATAGAAAACTTGATGTTGCTTGTATGTGTTCAAACAGAGGCGCAATCACACGGCTAAACTCCGGTACTAATTGCGAACTCTTCCACCACTCTGAGCTTGGTAAGGCTGTAAAGGTATCTACGAAAAACAAAGCCGCAGCGACGATAAGAACTCCACGTAATGCACCAAACACGACGCCTAGGATTCTATCCGTACCTGATAAACCTGTTTTCTGCACCAATTGCGAAATCACATAGTTCACAATCGCACCGACCACTAGTGTTGCTACAAACAATGCAGCGATGGCAGCGCCGTTGCGGAACATTTCATCTTTAATATTGGTAAAGTACACCGCCAGTTTTGCGTAGTACTGTGAAGCGATAAAAAACGCACCACACCAAATAATTAATGACAGGGCTTCTTTCGCAAAGCCACGAACCAAACTGATCAAAGCTGACAAGCCGATCACACTTAAAATGACAATATCTAACCAATTCATGAGTTCTTACATCTTAAGTTGGCGCGCATTTTAACAGAAAAAAACGCGACGCAAACGTTTTCTTATGGGTTTAGTGGTTTAAATTTGAGCAGTTGACCTTTTGAACCGGTAACTTTCTCTAATTCCAGCAGTTGTCTCTCAAGCTTACTTTTAGAGACATCAGGTCCGATGATCACTCGCGTAAAACCGTTTTCTTGTTTCGTGTGTGCCTGATATCCGCGCTTTTGCAGATCATCCACTACACTTTTCGCGTTTTCTGCGTTCTTCAAAGCCATCAGCTGAATGATCCATGCGCTGTCTTGGTAGTCATTTTTCTCAGGGACTTCTTTGACAACCGTTTCTATCGGTTTTTCAGCCGCAGTAGTCGACGTAGATACTTGGCTTGTTGCTTGAGTAGCTGACACTGGTGACACTGGTAACGCCACTTCATCTTCAACAGGTTCAAGGACTTCAAACTTTTCTACATCACTATTCAGCTCAGGCTTAATAGGTATGCTCGTAATCTCTTCTTGATAGTGCATCTTTTTACCATCAAGAACGTCAGGCAGAACAATGACACCTATCGCCACCAAAATAATAGTACCTACTAAACGGCTTTGAAATTTACTCGCCATCTACGCTCCTTTATTTTTCCAGTGCTCAAGCACTTCACCGACTGTGTGGAAAGACCCAGCAACGATTATGACATCACCTTCTGATACCCTTGTCATCGCACTTTCAAATGCACTTACAGGGTTTGAATACTCTTCATGGCCTACTTTTAAATGCTTGCACAATTCACTTGCTGAAGCGGCTCTAGGACCAGATAAAGATGCAGGATACCAATGGCTCACTACGGGCTTTAAAACGTCAATTGTCGATTTGATGTCTTTGTCGTGCAGCATTCCTAGAACCATATGTATGTTTTGGTTTGGGAACTGGGTGCGAATTTGAGACGCAAGATACTCAGCAGAATGAGGATTGTGAGCCACATCAAGCATCACAATTGGATCATCGCAGATACGCTGCATGCGCCCAGCCAATTTTGCGTTGCGCAGACCTTCAACAATATTTACGTCACTGACATCTAATCCTGAGCAACCTAAAGCCATCAGTGCTGTTGCAGCATTAGCCAGAGGAAGTGTCGGGACAGGCAAATCGGTAAGGTCAAACGAACCACTTCGCCATTGCCAAACCGAATCAGATACTTTTTCATACTCAAACTGGATACCAACTTGATAGAACTCTGCACCGATATCATCAGCATGAGCAGCAACCGTAGATGGTGGTTTAGGCTGACCACAAATGGCAGGTTTACCTGATCGGAAAATACCGGCTTTTTCAAACCCGATGACATTGATATCGTCGCCTAACCAATCAACATGATCGATTGCCAGACTCGTGATTACAGACACATCATGATCAACAACGTTGGTTGCATCTAAACGTCCACCAAGGCCGACCTCTAATAGAACAACATCAACTTTCTCAGTTTGAAAAATACGTAGTGCTGCTAATGTACCGAACTCAAATAGGCTTAATGTAATTTCGCCACGTTGATCTTCAACAAAAGCAAAAGCTTGTGTGTGCTGCTCATCACTTGCATCAACGCCGTTGATACGTACACGCTCGTTGTAGCTAATAAGATGAGGAGAACTGTACACACCAACTGAGTAGCCAGCGTCTAGAAGAATACTTTCCATCAACGCACACGTAGAACCCTTACCGTTAGTTCCGGCAACAGTGATAACTGTAGGTGCTGGTTTCGTAAGAGAGGCTTTAGTTGCAACCGCCTGAACGCGGTCTAAGCCTAAATCAATTGCAGATGTGTGAATATGGGTTAAATAATCAAGCCACATCGACAGTGGGGATGTGGCTTGAGGAATTGGGTTATGTTTCATCTAACGTAGAACCATTGTTTTCTTTGGTTTAGTTAGCGCTACTTTACCCTTTTTTCTTCGCTTCTGGTACTGAATATGCTGCCTCTTGTGGCGCATCGTTCACAGAAACAACCAGAGGAGATTTCTGGTTGGTCATCTTAGCTAGAAGGCCGGCAATACGTTGGCGCATTTCACGACGGTCAACGATCATATCAATCGCACCGTGCTCAAGTAGAAATTCACTACGTTGGAAACCTTCTGGCAAGTCTTCGCGTACCGTTTGTTCAATTACACGACGACCAGCAAAACCGATCAGTGCTTTTGGCTCACCGATGTTCACGTCACCCAGCATAGCCAGACTAGCAGAAACACCACCCATAGTTGGGTCAGTCATTACTGAAATGAAAGGCAAACCTTTGTTCGATAAACGCTCTAGCGCAGCACTGGTTTTAGCCATTTGCATTAGAGACATCAACGCCTCTTGCATACGTGCACCACCACTCGCAGAGAAGCACACCAAACCACAATTTCTTTCAATTGCAGATTCAACCGCGCGAACAAAACGAGCGCCAACAACAGAACCCATTGAACCGCCCATGAAAGAGAATTCAAATGCACAAGCTACTAGAGGAATGCCGTGCAGTTCTCCGTTCATAACGATAAGAGCGTCTTTCTCACCACTGCTCTTTTGAGCTGCAGCGATACGCTCTTTATAGCGCTTAGAATCTTTAAATTTCAGTTTGTCTTGTGGCTCAAGCTCTTGTGCAATCTCTTGACGATTGTTTTCGTCTAGGAAAGTTTCCAGACGACGGCGCGCTTTCATGCGCATGTGATGATTACACTTAGGACAAACTTCGAGGTTGCGCTCGAGTTCTGCGTGGTAGAGTACCTGCTCACAAGATGTACACTTCGTCCAAACACCTTCAGGAATCGATGCTTTGCGTGAAGTAACTATGTTGCTTTTTTCTAAAATCTTTTCAAGCCAACTCATAGAAGACCTTTTACTCTGTGCTCTCCCGCTCAATGCGAAAGATTTAAATTCGACAATAATGCGTGGGGATTAAAGCATAGAAAATGCCAACTGTAGACAAAAAACTGGTTGTACCTATTTCTTGTACCAGTTCCACACATCTAATACTGCTCGTTTTCAATGCTAATCAGCTGATAACTTTGAGCCAATTACTACACTTTAGTTCAACATTAGTTCAAATGATCAGGCAAAAACAGTGGACCTAATGGTGGTTGTGGTAATTCAAACTCTTTCGGATAATCCACAGAGACCAAATATAAGCCTTCCGCTTTCGCCGTTGCCCCTGCCAGTGTGCGATCTTTTGCTTCCAATAACCATTGGATCCATTCAGGTTCTTTCTCGCCACGGCCTACCAAAATTAAGCTGCCCGTGATGTTGCGAACCATATGGTGAACGAAAGCATTCGCTTTAATATCAATCACTACGTAACGCTCATGGCGGGTAACATTCAATTGCATAATATTACGCCACGGACTACGTGACTGGCAATGAACCGCTCTAAATGACGTAAAATCATTCTCACCGAGTAAATACTGACCTGCCTGATGCATTTTTTTCGCATCAAGTTCACCGTGATAATGGCTCACCCCTGAAGCTAAAATGCCAGGGCGATATTCATGGTTATAAATCACGTAACGGTAGCGACGTGCCGTTGCTGTGAAGCGAGCGTGGAACTCATCTGGAACTTCTTTAGCCCAACGCACAGCAATATTCTTTGGTAGATTTGCATTGGTTCCCATCGTCCAAGCGACCATTTTTCTAGTCGCTGTAGTCTCAAAATGCACAACTTGCCCAGTACCGTGTACGCCAGCATCTGTGCGTCCGGCACATTGAACTTCGACAGGATGGTTGGCGACAATAGACAGAGCTTTTTCTAACTCTTCCTGAACACTTGCAACTTCTCTTTGACGCTGCCAACCAAAGTAGTGAGTACCATCGTACTCAATACCCAACGCTATTCTCATGGTGTATTACTCTTTATCACTATAGGCCTAAAGACCTTGGGGCGGGCAGTATAATATCAATTGCTTGAGATTTCTAACCCGCAAAATGATGATAGTCGAATAAGCAAAGAGGCAGCGAATGCTGCCTCTACTACTCTTATTTTTTCAACTTACACTCGGCCATTGATGACATCAATAAGGTGCTTTGCTTGTTGTCTGATTTCATCGCTACCATCAACGATAGCTTCTTCTAACAACTTAATGGCACCTTTATCATCATTCATCTCGATATAGATTTTTGCTAAATCAAGCTTACCTGCGGCCTCTGAATTGTTGTCCACGTCGATATCAGCTACGTCGCCGATAACATCTGGGAACTCATTAAGACCCACATCCAACTTTAGCTCCTCATTATCGAGGTTGAGCGTACTGCCATCGTCATTCTCGACCTGAGCCATTAAATCGTCGATTGTCATAAATTGACGAGTAGCAGGTTCGAACTCAGCGAATTCTTCCTGACTTCCCCAGTTTTCTTTTGCAACTTCTGGCTCTTTTACCTGAATTTCAGGATGCCAGACATCTTTCTCAGCTTCTGGAACTTCATCGGAAATCGTTGCTTTTTGATCTGGTGTTAGGTTGAATCCGTTCCAATCCTCACCGCCCATTTCAAGCATGGCATCAATGTCCATACCGGCACTATCGACAGACTTCACATCAATCGGCTTGTCAAAAGCGAAGCGAGTTTCGCTTCTCTCTTCATCTGACAACCAATCTGAAAGTGCCTGTTCGTCAAACTCTTGTTTTGAAACGTCACTAAGATTGACTTCTGTGCTCGCTAGCTCAACATCTTCATAAAGCGAAGAATCATCCAACTGTTCATCTTCTGACTCATCAGACAATTCATCCGTTTGACTAAACATGTCTGCTAAAGCGTCTTCCTCTGTGTACTCAGGAAGTTCAAAATCTTCGAATTCTACTTCAGCAAGTTCAGATTCAACTTCGGGTAAATCTTCTTCAGGATCAGATTCTGAATCCGCTAACGCGTCTTCTTCTGTATATTCTGGAAGCTCTAAATCATCGAACTCCGCTGCGATATCGAGATCTGACTTTTCTGAATCAACGTCACCCGCTTCAGCTTCTGCAACTTCAATCTCATCAAGAACGTCCGTAGTATCTTCTTCTACTTCAGACTCTGAATCCGCTAACGCGTCTTCTTCTGTGTAGTCTGGAAGATCTAAATCGTCAATCTCAGCAGAGATATCAAGCTCTGAATCTTCGGATTCAACGTCATCCACTTCAGCTTCTGCTACTTCAGTCTCATCAAGTACATCTGCAGTTTCTTCTACTTCAGATTCTGAATCCGCTAACGCGTCTTCTTCTGTGTATTCTGGAAGCTCTAAATCGTCAAACGCAGCAGAGATATCAAGCTCTGACACTTCGGATTCAACGTCATCCGCTTCTGCTACTTCAATCTCATCAAGAACGTCCGCAGTTTCTTCTTCTACTTCAGATTCTGAATCCGCTAACGCGTCTTCTTCTGTGTATTCTGGAAGCTCTAAATCGTCAAACGCAGCAGAGATATCAAGCTCTGACACTTCGGATTCAACGTCATCCGCTTCAGCTTCTGCTACTTCAATCTCATTAAGAACATCCGCAGTTTCTTCTTCTACTTCAGATTCTGAATCCGCTAACGCGTCTTCTTCTGTATATTCTGGTAGCTCTAAATCGTCAAACGCAGCAGCGATATCAAGCTCTGACTCTTCTAAATCAACGTCATCCGCTTCAACTTCTGCTACTTCAATCTCATCAAGTACGTCCGCAGTTTCTTCTTCTACTTCAGATTCTGAATCCGCTAACGCATCTTCTTCTGTGTATTCTGGTAGCTCTAAATCGTCAAACGCAGCAGCAATATCGAGCTCAGACTCTTCTGATTCAACGGCATCCTTTGCTACTTCAACTTCATCAAGAACATCCGCTGCTTCTGCTTCTGCTTCTAGATCATCAAATACCCAATCGTCATCTTGTGGGATACCAAATTCATTCGCTACAGCCGGAACTTCTGGTTCAGAATCTTCCTCTAAATCGGCCAGTTCACCACCTTCGATTTCTGGATTGAACTCAAAATCATCAAGGTCAAAGTCTTCATCAAGATTGGTAGAAATTGACTCAAACTCTTCATCAAGTAGAGGGTCAGATTTAGGTGCGTTGGTAATTAAATCGTCGATAAAATTAGCACTATTGAAATCTTCAATTGGCTCCTCTTCCTCGGCGTTTTTCTCAATAGTTAACAGTTCGTCAAAAAGCTCTAAACTTTCGTCGACTTCTTCAGGCTCATCAATTTTTAAGCTAACTTCGTCAGTTAAAAAGTCTTCATAACCTGTTGGCTCTTCATCAAGCTCGCCCACGAAATCGTCTAATAATGCTGTGCTATTTTCATCGATTTCAGGAATTTCAGTATCACCGGCATCACCCAGTAATTCATCCAACTCCATCATCATTTCATCAACAGCGTCTTCTGCAGACTCTTCCTCTCCGAATGTGTCGTCTTCCAAAAGTTCGTCAAGCAATGCGGTACTGTTCGCTTGAACTTCTGGCTCATCGTCTTGTAACAACAATTCATCAAGTAAAGCTGCTTCATCTAGAGCGTTTGCTTCTAAAGACTCTAAATCGGCTTGAGCTTCAATGTTCGCAAATAAGTCGTCTAACTCTTCATCTGAAGTGAACTTAGCCGCTTGTGGCTCAAGGCTACTTTTAGATTTTTCTTCATCAAGTAGACTATCAAAATCCAAAAGTTCGGACGTTTCATCTTCATCGTCTTGTTGAGATGCAAAAAGTTCATCCAACATCGATTGATCAAGTGTTGAAGAATCGAGCTCTTCAGAATCACCATCAGCTGCTAACAATGACTCAATATCAGCTTGCGACATTTCACCGTCATCAGACAAATCAAAGCCGATTTCATCATCTTCATCATAATTCTGTGAAGCTTGGTCAAGAGCACGTTCCATTTCCTCTAGACCTAGAGCTTTTTCATCTCCGCTGACACTGATGCCGTTGTTACTAGACGACAAATCTCCGAAATCTGTATCTAAATCACCAGAGTCATCAATAGCGGCAAACAAATCTTCGCCATCTTCACCTTCTAAGTCGAAGTCTAAATCGCTTTCATCTAAACCAGCGAAGATATCGCCATCATCATCTTCAGCTGTTTCTTCTTTTTTCTCTTCGCCAAATAGTGAGTCGTTGTCATCCATACTACCGAACAAGTCATCGTCTAGTAGTAGCTCGTCATCTAGATCTTCTAATGACTGGTCGCCAACAGCAATTGGAGCTACAACATCGGCGTTAGATGCAGTATTTAATGCGGTCTCTTGAGTTGGTGAGTTAGCTTGGTTTGAGCTAGAACGACGTCCTAGGAACATAACAACTAATAAGGCAATAAATAAACCAGGGATAAGCGCCAAGCCTGCCACTAGCCAGTTGTTTGATAAAAGTTCATCCAACTTAGAAGGTGCTAGACGTTGCATTTCTTCGCGTTTCGTTCTCTCTTCTGCAAGAAGTTTTTCAACCTCTGAACGAATGCGATTTTCATCACCCAGTTCCTGTTTAAGACCACTCACTTCAGATTGAACTTCAGCAAGCATTAAACGCAACCTGTGGTTTTTCTCTTCTAAAGCTTGGATTTCATTTTGCTCAGCAATTGGAGCTTTTATCTCTGGGGTTTTGGTTTCAGTAACTACAGGCTTTTCTTCAACCACCGGTGCACTTGGTATTACTTGTGCCTGAGTAGGATTAACTTCTACCGGAGGAACAGGTTTCACCTCTGCTTTTGGCTGAGTTACAACCGGCGTCGTAGGTTTTGCTGTTTTTTGAGTAAGACGTGCTTTATGAGCTGCCATCACATTGACAGCTTCTTCTGTAGAAACGCTATTTACTTGTGCGAGTGAAGGAATACGTAATGTGCTACCGGGAATCAAATTATGAATATTTTGATCTTCAAATGCTTGAGGATTTAAACGGTAAATTGCCAGTAAAGTCTGTTGCACAGAAACTTGATTAGAGGGGCGTATGCGTGAAGCAATCGACCACAACGTATCTTTTTCCGAAGTTGGGCCAACCACTTGCGATGGCTCTGCCGATGTTGTAGTTCGATTACGGACAATATCACTACTGTATTGTGGCGCTGACTGGACTTCGCCAGTCGGACCAATAAGGCGAATACTCTCTGCACTAACGAAAGAAGTCTGAGTCACGGCCGCTACAGCAATTGGCAGTAACAGGCGTTTGAAAAATTGACGCATATAAGGCTCAGCTAGGTGCTATGAATTAATAAAGATAACAATCTGTTAAATATATCGGATAAGACAAGCAAAACTATAGGATCTAAAGTAAAAAATGTGTTCACACCGTAATAATCGCAGCAATCTCACACTAATACTCCGCTTTGTGTCTTATCTTGAATACCATAATGACGATTCAAAAAATAAAAGCCAGCTTTAAGCTGGCTTTTAAACTGTTTTACTTTAGCTGTAATTACTCAGAATCGATTTTCGCCCAAGTATCACGCAAGCCAACAGTACGGTTGAAGACTAAAGATTCAGGAGATGAATCTTTGTTGTCTGCACAGAAGTAACCCATACGTTCAAACTGGTAGCCAACTTCGGCTTCAGCATTCACTAGGCTTGGCTCAACGAAACCATTCACTTTAATCAGTGATTCAGGGTTAATTGTTGCTGCAAAATCATCAGCGGCAGCTGGATTAGGCACTGTGAACAGGCGATCGTATAGACGGAATTCAGCAGGCAAACCTTTATCAGCTGATACCCAGTGAATAACACCTTTCACTTTACGACCATCTTCAGGGTTTTTGCCCAGTGTAGCTGGATCATAAGTACAATAAATCGTGGTGATATTACCGTCTTGGTCTTTCTCAACACGCTCAGCCTTAATCACATAAGCACCGCGTAAACGAACTTCTTTACCTAGTACCAAGCGTTTGTATTTCTTGTTACCTTCTTCACGGAAGTCTTCACGTTCAATCCAAATTTCACGAGTGAAAGGTACATCGCGAGAACCCATTTCTGCGTTATTTGGATGGTTAGCAAGATTTAAGACTTCAACGCTATCTGCATCAAAGTTTTCAATAACGATTTTCACTGGATCCAAAACAGCCATTGCACGAGGTGCATTGTTGTTTAGGTCATCACGAATACAAGATTCAAGTGAGCTGAACTCGATCATGTTGTCTTGCTTGGTAACACCAATACGCTTACAAAATTCGCGGATAGATGCTGAAGTAAATCCTCGACGACGTAGACCCGAAATCGTTGGCATACGAGGGTCATCCCAGCCATTTACTAATTTCTCAGTAACCAGTTGGTTAAGCTTACGCTTAGACATCACAGTGTATTCTAGATTCAGACGACTGAACTCATACTGACGAGGGTGACAATCAATAGTGATGTTGTCTAAAACCCAATCGTACAAACGACGGTTGTCTTGGAATTCCAAAGTACAGATCGAGTGTGTAATACCTTCTAACGCATCAGAGATACAGTGCGTAAAGTCGTACATCGGGTAGATACACCACTTATCGCCAGTCTGGTGATGTTCTGCAAAACGAACACGGTAGATCACTGGATCACGCATTACGATAAATGAAGAAGCCATATCGATTTTAGCGCGAAGGCAAGCCTCACCTTCTTTGAAGCCACCAGTTCTCATTTTTTCAAACAGAGCTAAGTTTTCTTCAACACTGCGATCACGATAAGGGCTATGTTTACCCGGAGTAGTTAACGTACCACGGTACTCACGAATCTGCTCTGGCGTTAATTCCTCAACATAAGCTAGGCCTTTGTTGATAAGTTCGATTGCATATTCGTATAGCTTGTCAAAATAATCAGATGAGTAGCAGATATCACCAGACCACTCAAAGCCTAGCCAACTTACATCTTTCTTAATTGATTCTACGTATTCGATGTCTTCTTTCTCTGGGTTTGTGTCATCAAAACGTAAGTTACACTGGCCCTGATAGTCTTGAGCGATACCAAAGTTCAAACAAATCGACTTCGCGTGACCGATATGCAGATAACCGTTAGGCTCTGGCGGGAAACGAGTATGCACGCTAGTGTGTTTACCATCCGCTAAATCTTTATCTATGATTTGGCGAATGAAGTTCGATGGACGAGCCTCAGCTTCACTCATCTATAGCACCTCAAAATAATTTAATACTGGCAGAAAGTTTTCCTGTCTGGGCCAACTTAGCCACAATCCACAGAAATATTGCGTTCAATGATCCACAATTCTGGGCATTTTCACAATAAAAACTGCGGATTAATTAGGAAATAATCATTACTTCGCTTGTTCTGTAGCCAACGTCTTACAAAGCAAAAAGCCTTCGCACAAGGCGAAGGCTTCAATTTTAACTAAAAACGTCTGTTATTAAAGACAATGACTCTTATGGTAGTTTTACGCCAGACAAGTCTTCAGTAGTACTAATCGCTTTCATCTCACCCGCAACGATTTCTGCTAGTGGGCCAAGGATTACTTGCAGGTTGTTTTCACCAAGCTTAACAACACCTTTAGCACCTAATTTTTTCAGTACTGCTTCATCAGCAACTGAACGATCTTTTAGTGTAAGACGTAGACGTGTAATACAAGCATCAATCGTAGTTAGGTTGTCATGACCACCAAGAGCTTTTAGGTATTGACGAGCTAGTTCACCTTTATCAGCACTTGAGTTAGATGGTGCCGCTACAGCTACAGCTTCTTCATCATCTTCACGACCTGGTGACTTCAAGTTGAAAGTACGGATTGCGAATGTGAATGTGAAGAAGTACAGAGCAAAGAACGCTAGACCGATGATTAGTAGTGTTACCGGTTTAGTTGCTAGACCCCAGTTTAATGCGAAGTCGATTAGACCAGCAGAGAAACCAAAGCCGTGTAGCGTACCAAACATGTTTGCAATAACTAGAGCTAGACCAGTAAACACAGCATGCATTGCATATAGCGCTGGTGCTAGGAACACAAACATGAACTCTAGAGGTTCTGTAATACCTGTTAGGAATGAACAGAAAGCAACAGAGAACAATGCACCACCCACTTGATGACGTTTCTCAGCTGGAGCTGCAAAGTACATTGCTAAAGCTGCACCTGGTAGACCAAACATCATGATTGGGAAGAAACCGTTCATGAACACGCCAGCGCTCTTATCGCCACCGAAGAAACGGTGTAGGTCGCCAGACTTCATAGTTTCAGTTACTTCTTTTACAACCGCAGTGATTTCTGGGTTCACAGCATTCTGGAAGTTAAACGTGTGCTCCTGACCAACAACTAGAGCTTTAGCAATAGAAGGATCTACACAAAGTTTTTGTAGAGCAGGTAGAGCTTGACCAGCAGCTTGAGCGCCTGTAACTACGATCTCTTGACACGTACCCATACCGAACCAGAAGTATGAGTTAAGAACGTGGTGTAAACCAACAGGGATTAGTGCACGGTTTAGAGTACCATAAACAAATTGACCTACAGCGCCAGAAGTTGATACTGCATGAGCTAGCGCATCAAGACCACCTTGGATGCTTGGCCATACAACACCAGAGATCGCACCTGCAACAAGTGCAAATAGACCAGCCATGATAGGAACAAGACGCTTACCAGAGAAGAACGCTAACCATTCTGGAAGACGAGTAGCGTGAAAAGCGTTGTAAGCGTGACCTGCGATGATACCCGCAAAGATACCGCCGAAGAACGACATGTTGATTGAAGGATCGATGGTTTTTGCTGTTGCTGTTAGTACGAAGTACGCAACTGCACCAGCTAGACCTGCAGCACCAGAACCGTCTTTAGAAAGACCGATTGCAATACCAAGACCGAATAGAAGAGGTAGCTGTCCAAAAATTGCACCACCAGCTTCTGCCATGAATGGAATGTCTAGTAGGTCGCCCTGACCTAGACGTAATAATATCGCTGCAACGGGTAGCGTTGCGATAGGTAGCATCAATGCTTTACCTAACTTTTGCGCATATCCAAGAATATTCACCGTAAGTTCCCCCTATAGGATTTTATAAATATCGGCAAACTTATTTTAGTCGCCCAATTTAGTCATAATCAGTGTATGACAATAATTTTGCTCCGCAAATTAAAAGCTCATCAATTGTGACCGTAATCACCTCAAACGGGCATAATTCAAGGTTTTTGCTAGCGAGATCATAAAACTTATTTTACAATATAAAAAAACATTAATTTATCGGTACTATTCGGCTAATAACTAGATGATGTAATGTCTTATGGTAAAAGAGATTATACCGATTAATAGACCTATTTGCTGATTACATAACTAAGGCAAATATGGCGCCAAATAATAAGCTGAAGGCAGCATTTTCGTTGCCGATGAGCATAAAGATATTTCGCGATTTGATATAAGTTAGAAAAGAGTGAGTTCATAACATACTCTTTAGAGACAATATCTGTTGATCGCACCTAAAATTTTAGAATGTCTATCGACGAGGATTCGTTAATTATGTACGCACTAACTAACTGTAAGATATACACAGGCAGCGATGTACTCACCAGTCATGCTGTTATCATTAATGCTAATACAATTCACGCCATTATCCCTCAAGCAAATCTTCCGAGTGACATAGAGCGTAAAGATCTAAAAGGTGCAAACCTAAGTCCAGGTTTCATTGATTTACAACTCAATGGCTGTGGCGGCGTAATGTTCAATGATGAAATAACCGCTGACACAATCCACACTATGCACCAAGCAAACCTAAAATCAGGTTGTACAAGCTTCTTACCTACTTTGATTACTTCTTCAGATGACAATATGCGTCAAGCGATTGCAGCTGAGCGCGACTATCGACAAAAATACAGCAATCATTCTCTTGGGCTGCACTTAGAAGGTCCATATCTAAACATTGAGAGGAAAGGTATTCACAGCGTTGACTTTATTCGCGAGTCAGATGAAGCCATGATCAATTTGATGTGTGAAAACAGTGACGTTATTACTAAAGTGACTCTGGCACCTGAGAACAATAACCCACAACACATTGAAAAATTAGCCAAAGCAGGCATTGTGGTTTCTATTGGTCACACTAACGCAACTTACCAAGAAGCACGTAAAGGATTTGAGTCCGGAATTACTTTTGCAACTCACCTATTTAATGCGATGACACCTATGCAAGGCCGCGAACCGGGCGTTGTAGGTGCTATTTTTGACACACCAGAAGTCTACACTGGCATTATTGCTGACGGCTTCCACGTTGATTACGCTAATATCCGCATTGCCCACAAAATCAAGGGCGAAAAGCTCGTATTAGTGACAGATGCCACAGCTCCTGCAGGCGCTGAGATGGATTACTTTATTTTTGTCGGTAAGAAAGTATATTACCGAGATGGCAAGTGTATCGATGAAAACGGAACACTTGGCGGCTCAGCCCTTACTATGATTGAAGCGGTTCAAAACACGGTTGAGCATGTCGG
The DNA here is from genome assembly GCF_058630515.1 of Vibrio sp. HM8-C. Lineage (NCBI taxonomy): Bacteria > Pseudomonadati > Pseudomonadota > Gammaproteobacteria > Vibrionales > Vibrionaceae > Vibrio > Vibrio sp. HM8-C. The sequence continues at coordinate 224,851 of NZ_JBMMKS010000001.1, read as the reverse complement.
CATCGCTTTAGATGAAGCACTGAGAATGGCTACTTTGTATCCAGCAAAAGCAATTGGGGTTGACCATAAATTAGGTCGTATTAAGCAAGGCATGATTGCCAACCTGACTGTTTTTGACCGTGACTTCAATGTAAAAGCGACTGTGGTTAACGGACAATACGAGCATAAGTAATAATGAATGGCGGACAAATAGGTAACGTAGATCTAGTCAAGCAGCTGAACAGCGCTGCAGTATATCGATTAATAGACCAACAAGGTCCTATTTCTCGAATACAGGTTGCCGATGTAAGTCAACTTGCTCCTGCAAGTGTGACAAAAATAACCCGCCAACTTTTAGAACGCGGTCTAATTAAAGAGGTCGCACAACAAGCTTCTACGGGTGGTCGAAGAGCAATATCTCTGACCACCGAAGTTGCTCCATTTCACTCAATCGCTGTACGTTTAGGTCGAGACTACATCCAATTTAGTCTGTTTGACTTGGGTGCAAAAGAAATCGCCTCTGAGTACCAAGAGTTTATCTACACTAGTCAAACTGAATTAGTTGATGGTCTGCTGAAGCATCTCAAAGACTTTAACAATCAACACGCATCGTCTATCGGTCAACTCATCGCTATTGGTGTTGCTCTCCCTGGCTTAGTTAATCCAGAGACTGGCGTCGTTGAGTACATGCCAAATGTCAAAATTAGTGCTTTACCTCTCGGTGAAATCATTAAAGACCATTTCCATGTGGAATGTTTTGTTGGTAACGATGTACGAGGAATGGCACTCGCGGAACACTATTTTGGCGCAAGCCAAGATTGCCAAGATTCTATTTTAGTCAGTGTCCACCGTGGTACAGGGGCCGGCATCATAGTCAATGGTCAAGTGTTTTTGGGATTCAACCGAAACGTAGGTGAAATTGGCCATATCCAGATAGACCCTCTTGGTGAGCAATGCCAATGTGGCAACTTTGGTTGTTTAGAAACAGTGGCAGCAAACCCTGCCATCGTAAATCGAGTAAACAAGCTTATCTCTCAGGGTTATGAATCTAGCCTCTCTCAAGTCGATGCGATTACTATCCATGAGATTTGTGAGCACGCGAATAATGGGGATGAACTTTCCAAGCAAGCATTGGTGAGAGTGGGAAATCAGTTGGGTAAAGCGATTGCGATTACGATTAACTTGTTCAACCCACAAAAAGTCATCATTGCAGGTGCAATTACTGAAGCGAAGGACATTCTGTTTCCTGCAATTCAACGCAATGTAGAAAACCAGTCTCTAAAATCGTTTCATAGTCACTTACCAATTGAAGCTTCGTTACTCGATAAACAACCTACATTAAGCGCATTCGCTATGATTAAGCGCGCGATGCTGAATGGTGTCTTGTTACAAAAACTTCTTGAAGATTAAGACTTATCTACATTGGTATAAGCAACTGATTACCCTATAATACGAGGCTGTGTTTACAAAATAGACACAGCCTTTTTATATCTGGGAAGCAACTGATACCAATGGAAATTATTCTAATTACAACGGCATTCATCGCTGGTTTTATCGCGCTAAAATGCAACCTCCCTCCCCTTGTGGGCTTTCTCATCGCAGGATTTGGCTTGCATGCCTTTGGCTTTGAATCAAATGAGACAATATCCCTTTTAGCCGATCTTGGGGTAACTCTGCTCCTATTTACCATTGGTTTGAAACTAGACGTCAAAACGTTATTGGCAAAGGAAATCTGGGCAGGCGCTACTATTCACAACCTTTTATCAACAGCTGCGTTCAGTTTAGTACTTATCGGATTTAAATATCTCGGCTTAGACAGCCTTGCGCTAGTGTCTTTATCTAGCATCATTTTGTTGGGTTTTGCGCTTTCCTTCTCAAGTACGGTTTTCGCTGTAAAATCCTTGCAGGAAAAAGGTGAAATGAACGCAACCTATGGCACTATCGCCATCGGTATCCTTGTTATGCAGGATATTTTTGCCGTTATTTTCTTAACCGTATCTACCGGCAAAATACCTGAATGGTACGCCATAGCCCTATTCTTGCTTCCTTTTATTCGTCCACTCTTCTTTAAGATTCTTGATTGGGTAGGCCACGGAGAGATGCTGGTTTTAGCGGGAATCTTCTTTGCTTTAGTGGTTGGCGCTGGCTTATTCGAATTTGTTGGCATGAAGCCAGATTTAGGCGCGCTAATTTTAGGGATGATGCTCGCGAGTCATAACAAAGCATCGGAGTTATCTAAGTCTCTGTTTAATATGAAAGAACTTTTCCTTGTCTGCTTCTTTTTAAACATTGGATTATCCGAACAACCTACCGTTACTGGTTTCTTGCTAGCGCTTTTGTTGCTACTGTTGCTACCGCTTAAAGGCATTTTGTACTTCTTAGTGTTAAATAAGTTTCGCTTTCGCGTTCGTACCTCCCTGTTGGCAACAATATCCTTAGTTAACTTCAGTGAGTTTGGACTGATCGTCGGTGGTCTAGCATTTAAAATGGGCTGGCTATCTGGCGATATTCTTGTTGCATTAGCCATTTCAGTACCTCTCTCTTTTATCATTACAGCGCCAATAGTGCGCAAAGGGCATGAGATCTACCATTACTCTGCACAATGGTTAAAAGAACAAACTGCAGAACGAATCAATATCCGCGATAGATTTATTAACCCCGGTAGCTCACAGTTATTAATTCTAGGAATGGGACGCATCGGTACCGGTGCTTATGAGGAGTTCCATTCTCGTTATGGAAAAATATGTCTGGGAGTGGAGCTAAGAGAAGATGCAGCGCAGCAACACCGAAACGAAGGTAGAAATGTCATTTCAGGTGATGCTACCGACCCTGATTTCTGGGAAAGAATCTTAGACACAGGCAACGTAAAAATGGTGTTGTTGGCAATGCCCCACCATCAAGCGAATCAGATCGCCCTTGAACAACTAAAAAAACGCTCATTTAACGGTCAGATTGCCGCAATTGCTGAATATCCTGATCAGCTAGACAATCTGATTGAGAAGGGAGCAGACGCAGCATTCAATATCTATCGAGAGGCGGGGTCAGGTTTTGCTCGACATGTTTGTGAACAACTAACTCCTGAATTTGTAAAACATTAACCTCAAGAAATCTGAATGAGAAAATAAAAAAGAGCTCCAAGTGCTCTTTTTTATTTTATTTGGTGTTTTTTTCATCATTATTTAAAATACATCCAACAAAATAGTTAATTAGATAGATAAAATTCACCTTAATTGAATTTATTTAAATATTTCATCAATCATGGGTTGTTTTTTTTAATCAAAATGGCAAATTGGAGTCATCTGATTAAAACTCGTTTACTAAGGGAAGTTGTATGTGCTCTATCTTTGGCATCTTGGACATAAAAAGTGATTCAGCTGCGCTACGTCCAGTGGCATTGGAAATGTCGAAAAAACTCCGTCACCGTGGGCCAGACTGGTCTGGTATCTATGCATCTGACAAAGCAATTTTAGCGCATGAGCGTTTAGCGATTGTTGGTCTAAATAGCGGAGCGCAACCTTTATACAGCCCAGATAAGAAACTTATCCTAGCGGTAAACGGCGAGATTTATAATCACAAAGAAATCCGTGCTCGTTACGAAGGAAAATACGAATTCCAAACAGACTCTGACTGTGAAGTTATCCTTGCACTATATCAAGATAAAGGCGTTGACCTTCTAGAAGAACTAAACGGTATCTTTGCTTTCGTTCTGTACGATGAAGAAAAAGATGAGTACTTGGTAGGTCGTGACCACATTGGTATTATCCCGCTATATCAAGGTCAAGATGAACACGGCAACTACTACGTTGCTTCAGAAATGAAAGCACTAGTTCCTGTATGTAAAACTCTGAGTGAGTTCCCTCCAGGTAGCTACTACAGCTCTAAAGATAAAGAGCCAACTCGTTACTATGTACGTGATTGGAACGAATACGCAGCAGTAAGCGGTAACACAACAAGCAAAGAAGAACTAACAGCGGCGCTAGAAGCAGCAGTTAAGCGTCAGCTAATGACAGATGTACCTTACGGTGTACTTCTATCTGGCGGTTTAGATTCATCCATTACATCAGCGGTTGCAAAACGTTATGCAGCAATGCGTATTGAAGATGATGAGAAGTCTGAAGCTTGGTGGCCACAACTTCACTCATTCGCAGTCGGTCTTGAAGGTGCTCCTGATCTTAAAGCGGCTCGTGAAGTAGCAGATAAGATTGGCACTGTTCACCACGAATTCACTTACACCATTCAAGAAGGTCTTGATGCTATTCGTGACGTGATTTACCACATTGAAACTTACGATGTAACGACTATCCGCGCATCAACACCTATGTATCTAATGGGTCGTAAGATCAAAGCGATGGGCATCAAGATGGTTCTATCTGGTGAAGGTGCAGATGAAATCTTCGGTGGCTACCTATACTTCCACAAAGCACCAAATGCGAAAGAGTTCCACGAAGAAACCGTTCGTAAGCTACTTGCTCTAAACATGTTTGACTGTGCTCGTGCTAACAAGTCTCTTGCTGCATGGGGCGTTGAAGGTCGTGTACCTTTCTTAGATAAAGAGTTTATCGATGTAGCGATGCGCCTAAACCCAGCTGATAAAATGTGTGGCAATGGCAAGATGGAGAAACACATTCTGCGCGAGTGTTTTGAACACTACTTACCAGAATCTATCGCATGGCGTCAAAAAGAGCAGTTCTCTGACGGCGTAGGTTACAACTGGATTGATACGCTAAAAGCGACTGCTGAGGCAAAAGTAACAGACCAGCAAATGGAAACTGCTCAATACCGTTTCCCATACAACACGCCAACGACAAAAGAAGGTTATGTGTATCGTGAAATTTTCGAAGAGCTATTCCCACTTGAGTCTGCAGCTCAATGTGTTCCTGGCGGTCCTTCTGTAGCGTGTTCTTCTGCAAAAGCGATTGAATGGGATGAGTCATTCAAGAACTGTATCGACCCATCAGGTCGTGCTGTAAAAGCAGTGCACAACGAAGCTTACTAAGTTCTGTGAACAAAAGAGGCGCCACTGGCGCCTTTTTTTGTTGTTTACGTTCTTTCGATAATTAAACGCTACTGCATATCTAAATCTTTGTTATCGATACTCATGACAATAGGCTGGTTAATCAGTTTTATCAGCATCAGAGAACGTGTTTCCCCATCCGCTTCTTGATAAATCGCCTCTATCCCTGAGAACTGTCCGCCTGTCACCTTCAATACTTGGCCTTGTTTTGGCATTTTGGAAACAACCAAATTCCTCTCACTCATGTCCATCTGCTTCAATTCGTAAATCAAATCACCTTGTAACTCTTTAGGTTGAGATCCAAAACGGATAAAGTCAGCCACACCTCGAGTAGAACGTACGGTGGTAAACGTCGGGCCGATTTCAAAGTCGAAACGTACAAACATATAACAAGGAAAAAGCGGTTCTTTCACTGACTGCCTCTTTCCTCGAAGTATTTTTTCAATCGTCACTTCTGGGTAATAACACTCAACGCCTTGATTTTCCAAATGGGCTTTAGCTCTCAGCTGTTCGCCTCTTTTACAATAAAGTAGATACCAACGTTTCATATTCTTAACCAATAAAATTTTGTCAATGCTACCACTATGACTATGCATAGTCATGATTAAAGACGCTGACACCTCCCCTTGTAAGCTTAAGTGGTGATATAAACACCGCTATATGCACAGAAAGAAGATATCTAGCAAAAAATTAGTTTTCACAAATGATAACAACCTCAAATATCCTGCAATAACAAATGCAATCAGAACGAAAAACCACCAATAACACTAATTTACAAAATTAAATCATTTGAAATATCTTTATCTCCAATGTATATCTATCGCCCACTAAAAATATAACGATGACTTTAGTATTCACTATGCAAAACCAACATCAAATTTTTGGTCACCCACGTGGCCTATTCCTTTTATTTAGCACAGAGCTTTGGGAACGTTTCTCTTACTATGCAATGAGAGCAATCTTAGTTCTTTATTTAACTGATGCGACGATTAATGGTGGCCTCGGTTGGTCTACCAAAGATGCTCTTGACCTTTACGGTATCTATACTGGCTTGGTATACATCACACCACTCATTGGTGGCTACTTAGCGGATAACTACCTTGGTCAACGCCGTTCAATTCTGATCGGTGGTGCTCTAATGGCTATTGGTCAGTTCACTCTTGCAATGCCTGCAGATGCAATTGGTATTTCACCAATGCACTCGTTCTACCTTGGTCTTGCTCTACTTATCGCTGGTAACGGTCTATTTAAGCCAAACATTTCAACAATGGTAGGTGACCTATACAAAGAAGGTGATAACCGTCGTGATGGCGCATTCACTATCTTCTACATGGGTATCAATATTGGTGCTTTACTTGCAGGAGTTGTAGCGGGTTCAGTTACTAACTCATACGGATGGAAAGCAGGCTTCGTAGCTGCTGGTATCGGCATGTTAATCAGCCTTGTTATGCAAATGACTCTAGCGCAATCTTGGCTTGGTAATATTGGTAAAGTTCCCGCTGCAAAACGTGACCTAGAAAACAAGAAATCGCAAACTAAACAGCCACTAACGAAAGAAGAAGTGGACCGTTTAAAAGTTATCCTGATTATGGGTCTGTTTGTCATTGTATTCTGGGCTGGTTTTGAACAAGCTGGTGGTCTAATGAACATCTACACACAGCAGTATACTGACCGTATGTTAGGTGATTTTGAAGTTCCAGCGGCATGGTTCCAATCATTAAATCCATTCTTCATCATTACTCTTGCGCCTGTATTGGCTGCTATTTGGGTGAAAATGGGTAAACGTGAACCAAGTTCTCCAGTGAAATTTGCTCTTGCTCTGTTCTTCTTAGCTCTTGGCTTCCTATGTATGGTAGGTGCAGTACTTGAGCAAGGCGGTGACTTAGAAGTGAAAACATCTATGTGGTGGTTAGTAGGTGCATTCCTATTCCACACCCTTGGCGAACTGTGTCTTTCTCCAATTGGCTTATCTCTAGTTACTAAGCTAGCTCCGCTACGTCTTGCATCTCTAATGATGGGTGCTTGGTTTGGCTTTAACGCTATCGCTAACTATGTTGCTGGCTATGTTGGCTCTCACGTGGGTGAGTTAGGTGCCATGGCAATCTTCAGTGGTATCGCGATTACAGCAACAATATCTGGTCTAGTTCTTCTGCTCTGTGCAGGCAAACTCGTTGCTTGGATGCATGGCGCAGAAGGCTACGTTGAAATTGAAGCAGAAGATAAACAAGCACAAATTCAACCTGCTTAATTAAGTTTCAATACTAAAAAGGACCACGTAATGTGGTCCTTTTTGTTTCTCGGAAGACCAAAATCTACTTAGTAACCAGAGCTTTCATCAATTCGATATGGGCTTCATCAGCATTCAAACAAGGAATGTAATTAAACGATTCTCCACCCGCTTCTAAAAACAGCTCTTTGTTCTCACCTGCAATCTCTTCCAGCGTTTCCAAACAATCTACTGAAAATGCGGGACAGAGGATGTCCAATTTCTTAATACCTTGTTCAGGCAGTGATTCCATTGTTTTATCAGTATAAGGTTGCAACCACTCTTCCTTACCAAACTGAGACTGGTAAGTCATAAGCACTTGGTCTTCCTCCAAGCCTAACTCCTGCGCCAACAAACGTGTTGTTTCCGCACAATGCAGAGGATAGATATCACCGTTATCAGCGTATCGTTTAGGAATCCCATGGTACGAGCAAACCAACAAGTCACCCTTACCATTAACTTTCCATGAATCTCGAACACTGTTGGCTAGCGCTTTAATATAGAGCGGATGATTGAAGTAATCGCGGATAAACCTAATCTCAGGCATGGTTGGTATCGATTTGATAACTTTAGCTAACCCATCGAACACAGCCGCTGTCGTTGATGAAGAATATTGTGGATATAAAGGTAAAACGATGATCTCTTCAACACCTTGTTGTTGAAGTTTCTCTAAGCCAGAACTCAAACTTGGCTGACCATAAGTCATGCCCAGCTCTACAGGTAAGCCAAGAAGATCTTTGAGCTTTTCTCTTTGACGCTGAGAGTAAACCATCAGAGGAGAGCCTTCATCCATCCAGATTGATTCGTACAGCTTAGCTACTCGGGGAGAACGTCGTGGCAGAATGAAACAGTGAAGAATGGGATACCATTTCCAAGGGCTGAGATCGACCACTCGTTGATCATGAAGAAATTCAGCCAAGAAGCGTTTTACTTCAATGGCAGTAGGAGCTTGTGGTGTACCTAAGTTGGCTAATAAGACACCTTGTTTTTTTATAGTTTGCATAGCGTCCTTTTATTGATTGGGCATAGACTTTAAAGAAGATGTAATAAATCCCCTAACTCATAAAGAAAACTGAAGCTATCCAGTTTGAGTTGCTCAGGAATAAAAAAAAGCGACCTTACGGCCGCTTAACTATAACAAAATTCTTAAAAATTTTGATAATAGGTATTAGCTATTATGCTAATGCCTTTTCGATATCAGCACTTACTTCACTAACTTGCTTAGTACCATCAAATTTAAGGTACTTAGTGTTACCTGCCGCTGCTTCTTTACCGTAGTAAGAGATAAGTGGTGCAGTTTGGCTATGGTATACACCTAGACGTGCACGTACTGTTTCTTCTTTGTCGTCATCACGAACAACAAGATCTTCACCAGTTACGTCATCTTTGCCTTCAACTTCAGGCGGGTTGTACACAACATGGTAAGTACGACCAGAAGCTAGGTGAGCACGACGACCAGCCATACGCTCAACGATCACATCGTCAGCTACGTCAAATTCGATTACGTAGTCAACATCGATACCCATTTCTTTCAAGCCATCAGCCTGAGGGATAGTGCGTGGAAAACCATCCAGTAGGAAGCCTTTTTCGCAATCATCTTGTGCGATACGCTCTTTGATCAGACCAAGAATGATTTCATCAGAAACTAGCTGACCAGCATCGATTACAGATTTAGCTTGTTTACCAAGTTCTGTACCTGCTTTGATAGCGGCACGTAGCATGTCACCAGTAGAGATTTGTGGAATACCGAACTTCTCCATGATGAATTGAGCTTGTGTACCTTTACCAGCACCTGGAGCACCTAGAAGAATGATGCGCATGTTTAATCCTCTTTAGAAAATAATATTTATACCGAAGCTCACAATATCCTTATCCTTTCGGGAAGACTCCTTTCGAGGAAAAATCCTTTAATAGAGGAACGGTAAGTTTCGGTATAACAGTTGTTACAGCAAGCGAGTGCAAGCTGGCGTGCAAAATACACGCGTTGATAACCTTATTCAAGCTTCGCATTCTATCACATAAATTTGCCTCTCTGGCGAATCTAAGACTAAAGAATGCAAACGGTTGTTTAAATACAAAACAGCCTGACAACATTTCAATACAAATCGGCGACGTTTAGCCACTTTTCAATAAAAAAGCCCGCAGTTCGCGAGCCTTTTTATTCATTAACAATATTAAACCTTAGTCAGAAGTTGGTTCATAGCGCCTAAGAATTGAGAAGGATCTGCCATTGAACCACGCTCCGCCAGCATTGCCTGACCAAGTAGCACTTCAACCCATCGACCAAAAGCTTCTTCATCCGGTTCGTCAGACATCATCTTAACCAATGCGTGATCAGGGTTAATCTCAAAAATGTACTTCACTTCAGGAACAGCTTGACCAGCCGCTTCCAATAGTTTTGCCATTTGAGTGCCCATCTCATAATCGTCAGTCACGACAACTGCAGGTGTAGTAGCAAGCTTGAATGTGGTGCGCACATCTTTCACTCGATCACCCAAGTAGCCTTTGATTCGCTCAACAACAGATTGAAACTCTTGCTCTGTCTCTTTGTGCTTCTCTTTTTCAGCTTCATCTTCGAACTTGCTTAAATCAAGACCCGCTTTGGTGATTGATTGGAACTGCTTACCATCGAACTCCGTTAAGTAGTTCATCAGCCACTCATCGATACGGTCATACATCAGAACAACTTCAATACCTTTCGTTCTAAACTGTTCTAGGTGTGGGCTATTCTTAGCTGCTGCATAACTGTCAGCTGTTAAATAGTAGATCTTATCTTGGCCTTCTTTCATGCGTTCAACGTAAGAAGCAAGACCAATGGTTTGCTCAGCAGAGTCGACTTCAGTTGAAGCAAAGCGTAACAGACCGGCAATCTTCTCTTTATTTGCCATGTCTTCCGCAGGGCCCTCTTTCATCACCAGACCAAACTGCTTCCAGAAGGTTTGGTATTTTTCTGCATCATTACTTGCCATACGCTCAAGCATCGTGAGAACGCGTTTGGTACATGCATTACGCAGAGACTGAGTCACTTTATTGTCTTGCAAAATTTCGCGCGACACGTTTAGTGGTAAGTCATTTGAGTCGATCAAACCACGCACAAAACGCAGGTAGGAAGGCATAAACTGCTCAGCATCATCCATGATAAATACACGTTGCACATACAGTTTCAAACCTGACTTGTGGTCGCGATTCATCATATCCCAAGGGGCTTTTGAAGGAATGTACAGCAGACTGGTATAGTCGTTTTTACCTTCAACCTTGTTGTGACTCCAAACTAATGGTTCTGCAAAATCGTGCGACACATGTTTGTAGAACTCTTGATATTCTTCATCGCTAATATCAGATTTGCTGCGAGTCCATAGAGCTTGCGCCTTGTTGATTTGTTCCCACTTTTTGTTGCCAGTTTCTTTACCTTCATCGTCACGCTCTTCTGTTTGAATAAAGACTGGAATACCAATGTGGTCAGAGTATTTCGAAATAACATCACGCAGACGCCATTCAGATAAGAACTCTTCACCTTCGTCACGAAGATGCAAAATAATGTCCGTACCACGACTCGCCTTTTCAATAGACTCAACCGTGTATTCGCCTTCACCTTCTGAATGCCATTGAACCGCCTCACTACTTGCAGCGCCTGCGGCTCGAGTACGAACGGTGACTGCATCAGCAACAATAAATGCAGAATAGAAACCGACACCGAACTGACCAATTAATTGTGAATCTTTGGTTTGCTCGTCAGAAAGCTTAGAGAAAAACTCTGCTGTACCAGATTTCGCGATGGTACCTAGGTGGTCAATCACGTTTTCGCGAGTCATACCGATACCGTTATCAGAGATCGTTATCGTTTTTGTCTCTTTATCGAATGACAGTTTAACGCCAAGGTCAGCATCACCTTGATAAAGTTCTGGATTTGATAATGCTTGGAAACGCAGCTTATCTGCAGCGTCTGAAGCATTGGAAATCAACTCACGTAGGAAAATCTCTTTGTTTGAATACAAAGAGTGAATCATCAGATGAAGTAGTTGCTTAACTTCCGATTGAAAGCCACGAGTTTCTTTGTTTGCTGTCATTGTTTCGCTCATTTTAGCTCCATAACATCACATTAGAGATTTCTAGCCACTATTGCAGAAAAGTTAGCTTGGCTAGAAAGATAACCAAGTTGCTAAATAAGTAAGGTCTTTGAATGTAAATTCAAGGTCAGTAACGGCAAAAAACACTGTTTTTTTTATTTATATTGATTATGCTTGGCACTGTTTTATATCAAGGAAGATAAATATTCATTGTGGTCTTAACTCCTTCTTAACTCGTTAGCATGGAGACTAGCGCTAAGTTAGCCGTGATTTAAGACTCTAAAAATTAATGAAGAAGATATCGATGACGGGCATTGGCACAAAATTCCTTCTCGCAGACAGATTCACATTTGATTCAATCAGCAACTCGCTTGTTGATAATAATTTTGACGACGAACTTGTTCGTTTGGGGAGTAATGAAAATCGCATTCTCCTACTATTTTGCCTGCGTCCAAACGAAGTGGTTACACGTAATGAACTCTATGATTTCGTATGGAGAGAACAAGGCTTTGAAGTAGACGACTCCAGCTTAACTCAAGCTATCTCTACTTTGCGTAAACAGTTAAAAGACTCCACCAAGTCCCCACAGTTTGTGAAAACTGTGCCTAAACGTGGGTATCAGTTAATTTCAACCGTCACTGACATCTCTGATTTAGAAGCTAAGAATTACCAAGGTGACAACTCAGAAGAAGAGTTGACTGAATATGAATCACACCAGGCAGCTGAAGACAGTTTTCTGCCGTTGGAAATAACTGAATCGGCTTTAAATGAGACAGAGCTTAGCCGAGAGCTGACTCCTGAAAGTGCACAAGCCATTCTTGAGTCAAAGGCTGTTGCTCAGAAAAGACCTGTAGACTTGATATCCAAGCTGTTGTTCCTGTTTTCTGTGCTATTGCCAATTTTTGCCGTTATGTTTACCAGCCCCACAAAATCAGAATTCAGAAGGCTTGCTAGTTTTCAAGGCGTTGTGGTGGATACACCCAAGAACCACCCAGATCTAACAGAGTGGTTACCGTCGATTGAGATGTGTATCAATCAGTACGTAACTCAGTATCAGGGAGAGTTTGCGCTTGAAAAAGTCATTGCAACGGGTGGCAACAACGATGTCCTTATTTTGAATTACATCCACAAACCAGATTATTCTCCAGCAAACATCACACTGAAAATTGTGGCTAATCAGGATGAAATAAACAAAGTTTGTCAAACGGGGGCATCATCATGATGAGAAAAATCGCTGTAGCGATGAGTATTGCCTCTATAGCCTTCAGCAGTTGGCTTTACTGGGGAAGTGATTTAAAACTGGAGCAAGAGATTTCCTCACGCGAGTGGCAGTCAAGAACCGTGACTGTAATTGAGAACACTAAAACTCATCAGCCAATTGGTCCACTTCGCCGAGTCGATATTTCGTCGAATGTGAAGTATTTGCCAAATGGAACCTATTTACGTGTTTCCAATGTTATTTTGTACGCGGAAAACGACGATGCCCAAAACATAATGAATATTTCAGAAACTGGTCAATGGGATGTGAGCGACAATTACTTACTGGTAACACCAACCAAGTTTAGGAATGTTTCACAGAGTCAGAATCAAGACTTCACGCCAGAAGAACTGGAATTAGTAACTCAGTTTTTCAAAATGGATGCTCAGCAGAGTCGCCGTGTCGACATCGTTAACAAGAATACTTTGTTGCTAACAAGCTTGAATCACGGCTCAACCGTGCTCTTTAGTAACTAATAAGCGTCAGTGATTACATAAGCATTAGTTATTAAAGGGATCTGCTAAAAGGGAAGATATGGACAAGGCAAAGATAGATATTTTTTACTGCCGTCAGTGTAACTGGATGTTGAGAGCAACTTGGATAAGCCAAGAGCTTTTGCATACTTTTAGTGAAGAAATAGACACAGTGTCTCTTCACCCAGATACTGGCGGACGTTACGAGATTTTTTGTAATGGCGTGCAGATATGGGAACGTAAGAAAGATGGCGGATTCCCTGAAGCTAAAGAGCTGAAACAGCGTGTCAGAGATCTCATAGACCCAGAACGAGATCTCGGTCATTCGGACAGAAAGTAAAAGAAGAGCTCAAATGAGCTCTTCTTTATATTTGAAGCGTGAAGATCAAATTGTCGTCTGCGCAATTATTTCATCGCCATCAAGAGATAAAACGCTCAATATATTTCCATCTAATACCCCGTAGCTTGTAGCAAAGCCGTTTCTAGGAAATGTCACCGAGCCAGGGTTGAAGAAATACCCTTTATCCCACCGTTCTGCAGACGGTATGTGAGTGTGTCCATGTACGAGAACATCATGCTCACCCATTGTTGGACATTTTTCTTGGTTGTATAAGTGCCCATGAGTGAGGAAAATTCGCTGCCCAGATTCAAGCATCACCCATGCGTAATCAGACATCATCGGAAAAGACAGTAGCATCTGGTCTACTTCACTGTCGCAGTTACCTCTCACAGCCATAATTTTCGCTGCATACCCGTTAAGCAGCTCAGCCACTGCCGCAGGGTTATATCCTTCTGGAATAGGATTTCTAGGTCCGTGATTAAGCAGATCTCCGAGCAAAACTAACGTATTAGCGCCTGACTTCTCAAACAAAGAGAGCATCTTTTCAGTCGCAGGCAGAGAACCGTGCAAATCGGAAGCAAAAAACAGTTTCATCATAGACCTCTTAACAAAAAACCATACAAGTCTAATGGTTTAGTACTTAGTCGTCATCCCTTGCCATACCATTCACCACGATATTGTTATAACTCACCATCCCGATTACCTTGCCGCAGTCAATCACAGGCGCCCGACTTATACCAAATCTCTCGAATAAACGAGCACAGTACTTTACATTCATATCAGGCGCGACAGAGAGCGCTGGCTTAGTCATAATTTCATAAATATTGGTTCGCTTTGGAGAACGATTTTTCGCCAGTACTTTCTTAGCAATGTCATTCATCAACACAATTCCGTACTCATCATCTTCGTGGCGCTTATCAACGATCAGCGCTTTCACCTGATGTTTTTTGGCAAGCCGAATACCTTCGTAAACTGTGGTTAATCCGTCAACCATCACATAAGTACCAGCCATTACATCTCTTACGCGAATTTTATCTTCTCGGTTCATAGATTTTCCTCCACGACTTTAGTTAAACGTTCAACCTGATGAGCGACGCCAACGGCATCTTCAATATCTATTTGAATGGCAATACCCTGCCCTGACGTTGCATCAAACTCTCCGACTTCATTGATAGTTTCAAGAATATGGCGAGCTAAATGCTCTTCGACCACCAGCAAAATCACGTCTTTCTGTACTTCTAAGGTCAAACCAAAAAATGTTCTTTTCTTATTAAGACCCTCGCCACGCGCATTGTTAATCACCGTAGCACCTGTCGCCCCAGCTTCTCTTGCGGCATCAAGCACTAAATCCGTTTTTGCATCTTCGACAAACGCTAGAATCAACTTAAACCGCATTGTCATTCTCCTTTATAGTTTCATCTGTGCACTCAGATTTTCGATTAAGCCACTGAGTAATTTGTGCGTATCCCATTACCGAGATAATAGGAAATAAACTGGCGAACGCGATGAGCCCAAAGCCGTCAATCATTGGATTTCGTCCGGGAACTGTGGAAGCTAAACCTAGCCCTAATGCCGCCACAATAGGTACTGTAACGGTGGAGGTTGTGACGCCACCTGAATCGTAAGCCAAAGGCGTTATTAACTGTGGAGCAAAGAAGGTTTGGATAACGACAACCACATATCCAGCGATAATGTAGTAATGGATTGGGTCTCCAACCACAATCCTATAGCAACCAAGAGTGATTCCAATCGCAACACCTAATGCCACAGCCACTCTCAATCCGTTAACCGATATTGCCCCACCTGAAACTTGATTGGCTTTTATAGCAACTGCAATAAGGGAAGGCTCTGCTATGGTGGTGCTAAAGCCGATAAAAAAAGCGAACAGATAGACCCAGTAGTAATCCACCCACTCTAGCTTTTCACCAATACTTATACGGTATTCGGTAAGTAAATCTGGTGAGGTTAACTGCATCGCCATAGTTTTTCCCAAAGGGAATAGAGCAAATTCCAATCCAAGCAAGAAGAGAGTAAGTCCAAGAATCACATAGACAAACCCCACCAGCACCCTCATCGGATTAGCTACCGGTTTACGCAAAATAACGAATTGGAAGCCAGCGATGATTACCGCTATCGGAAAAACATCTTGTAAGGTGGATATGAGTGTGGAATAGAAAGTGGTGAATGAAATCATGTCATCACCATGCCAAATACCATAACAAAAATCATCGGCAGCAATGAAGCAAAGGCGATCAGGCCAAACCCATCCAACATAGGGTTTCTGCCTTTAATAGCCGATGCGAGCCCAATACCTAAAGCGGTCACTAATGGGACCGTAATGGTGGAGGTTGTGACACCACCTGAATCATAGGCCACACCGATAATGCTGGGCGGTGCGAAAGCCGTCATCACGACCACTCCGATATAGCCTATCGCAATCATGTAGTGAATCGGCCAGCCTTTAATGATTCTGATAACGCCAACAACAATGGCGATACCCACAGATAAGGCGACCGTGAGCCGAAGTCCATTGGCATAGCTTTTCATCTCTTGCTCTGAATGCGTAATCATCCCGCCTTCTGCTGCTACTTTCGCTGCTTCAGTGGCTATTGAGGTAAGAGCAGGCTCAGCAATCGTCGTTCCAAAGCCCAAACAAAAGGCAAATGCTAATAACCAGAAGGCGCTCCCTTTTCTAGCAAAAGCTTGTGCCATCGACTCACCTATTGGAAACAATCCCATTTCTAAGCCGAAAATAAAAAAGGTCAGCCCTAGAACAACCAGAACTAACCCAAACAGCACACCGAGGATATTAGGAAGAACATCTTGTAAAACAAACAATTGGAAAAAGATTATAACTATGACGATTGGCATTAAATCTTTCATGCTTGCTAACAATGCTTTAAACAACGCAACCAATCCCGACATAGTTCCCCCTTTCATTTTGCTATTAATTAGCATGGCAAAAGAATTTTTAGGTCGGTGTGACCTAGGTACAGGGCTGAGGAAAAAACTATCACAAGTAAAAACAGTGTATTGGCAGTTCCTAG
Source organism: Vibrio sp. HM8-C (assembly GCF_058630515.1). Classification (NCBI taxonomy): domain Bacteria; kingdom Pseudomonadati; phylum Pseudomonadota; class Gammaproteobacteria; order Vibrionales; family Vibrionaceae; genus Vibrio; species Vibrio sp. HM8-C. The sequence goes on along the minus strand of NZ_JBMMKS010000001.1, from coordinate 208,407 downwards.
CGAATCTCGTACTCTGATAAAACGCGGAGTTGCTTCGAGCAAGCTTGGGATAACACCTATACTTAGGTACCAAAGGAGAGGCTATGAATATATTGATTACTGGCGGAACCGGTTTTATCGGGCGTGAGCTGTTGAAACTGCTCATGACCGAACAGATAACCGTTTTAACGCGCAACACCGAAAATGCTAAACGCCAGCTCAACCATATCCATAGTGGGAACCTAAGCTTCATCAACTCTTTAGGTGATTTACACGATCTCAACCACTTCGATGCTGTGATTAACCTTGCAGGAGAGCCCATCGCAGATAAACGGTGGAACAAAAAGCAAAAGTCTCGAATCTGTCGCAGCCGCTGGGATATTACAGAGCAATTGGTATCTCTGATTCACGCCAGCACTAAACCACCATCGGTATTCATTAGTGGTTCTGCCGTGGGTTACTACGGTGATCAACAATCTCATCCCTTTGATGAAAGCCTGCATGTTCATCATGAAAGTTTTTCTCACCAAGTGTGTGATACATGGGAACAAATTGCCTTACGCGCCCAATCAGATAGAACTAGAGTTTGCATACTGAGAACCGGCGTGGTTCTTTCTCCTAAAGGTGGCGCATTACAAAAAATGCTCCCCCCTTACAAACTCGGAGTGGGCGGCCCAATCGGTTCCGGTCAGCAATACATCCCATGGATACACATGACTGATATGGTTCAAGCAATTTTGTTCCTTCTAACAACAGAACATGCGCAAGGCCCTTTCAACCTTAGTGCACCTCACCCTGCAACAAATACCGTATTTAGTCAAAACCTAGCGTCTGCTGTTAAACGTCCGCATTTTTTGTTTACACCTAAGTGGGCGATAAAACTGCTCATGGGGGAAGCGGCAGAACTGTTACTCGACAGCATGCGTGCAAAGCCTAAGAAACTAACCGAGCTAGGATTCCAGTTTCAGTTCTCCCATATCGAGCCTGCACTTAAAAACTTACTGCAACATACAAATTAATCGAATTTAGGAAGGAACATGACGCATTCAATATTGATTACAGGTTGCTCTTCGGGGATTGGATACATGGCAGCTCATGCCCTACACAATCGAGGCTATCAAGTTATTGCATCATGTAGAAAGGAAGAAGATGTTCAAAGACTCATCAGTGAAGGGTTAACCTGCATTCAAATAGATTTGGCCGATGACGAGAGCATCAAACTCGGTGTCGAACAAGCACTAGAACTATCTAACCACAAGCTTTCAGCATTGTTTAACAATGGAGCCTATGGTCAGCCGGGAGCTTTAGAAGATTTACCGACGCAAGCTTTACGTCAACAACTTGAAACTAATTTATTTGGTTGGCACACACTGACAACTACCATATTGCCTCACTTTCGCCGACAGGGATTTGGACGAATTGTCCAAAATAGCTCTATTTTAGGTTTTGCGGCGATGAAATACCGTGGGGCTTACAATACTTCGAAATTTGCTTTAGAAGGATGGACAGACACGATTCGTCTAGAGCTCAGAAATACCAATATCAAAATTAGCATCATTGAACCAGGCCCTATAGAAACTCAATTTAGAGCGAACGGTTTACGAGCTTTTAAGCAGTGGATAAAGATCGAAGAAAGTGTTCATTTTTCTGAATATGAAGCCCAGCTAGCTCGTTTGAGTAAAGAGACATCTAACAATCTTTTTGTATTACCACCGGAAGCCTGTCTTGCCTCTTTGATTCATGCTTTGGAGTCTGCGAAACCAAAAGTGCGTTATCGCATAACCACTCCGACCAAAGTTGCGGCTGTTTTAAAGAGAATTCTACCAAGTTCGATGCTTGATAAGCTGCTGTACAAAGCGGCATAGAGAATAAATTAAAAATATTTTCATTACCGAGTGAATTGTCATTTATTCGCAACATTCACCGTGAATACTGCGCAGATATTAAGCAAGTTATTCGTATTGAGTTAGGTATGTTGAGTTCATCTATGACATTAAACCAGTGTAATTGGCTTGGTATTTGTATTGCACTCATTGTAATCGTGACGCTCTAATACCTTGCTATAGAAGCAAAAAGACCACCTCTGGGTGGTTTTTTTGCTTCTATAGCAAGGTATTTGCCAGTGATTAAATACTTGAATTTCTATATTCTGCCCCCATTTCAAGTTCATTATATTAGTGCTCAAATTGCAGTTGCTATAAGGAATGTCCATGCAGTCACCCTATATCGTCGACGTAAATCAACAGAATTTCCGTCAGGTACTTGAAAGTTCAGCATCAACTCCCATCCTGTTTTATTTTTGGGCGCCAGTAAGTCAAGAAAGCGCACAGATGATCCCTGCACTTCAACAACTGACACAGCAATACAGTGGTGTTTTCACATTAGCAATGCTCAACTGTCAGGATGAACAAGCTATTGCCGCTCAATTTGGTGTACAGGCTTTACCTACCATCGCCCTGTTTATCAATGGGCAACCTGTAGATGGCATCGGTGGGCCTCAACCTATAGAAGCCGTAAAAGAGATGCTGAATCGTCATTTGCCTAGTCAAGATGAAATGACCTTCAATCAAGCATTAGAGTTAATGCAAACTCAGCAGCATCAGCAAGCTCTTCCGCTTCTGTTAGGGCTACCGGAAGACCTGAAACGTAAAGGTGATGTGAAACTTGCTCTTGCTGATTGCTTTATTGAGACGGGACAAATTGAAGCAGCTAAAGCTGAACTGGAGTCAATTCCATTAGAGTATCAAGATAGCTACTATAAAAGTCTAATGGCAAAGCTTGAACTGCATGACCAAGCGGCAAATAGCCTAGAAATTCAAGCCCTAGAGACTGCATTATCAGCAAACCCAACTGACGCAAAAATCGCTGTTGAGCTCGCCACACAGTACCACCATGTAAAACGAGATGAAGAGGCGCTAGAGCTATTATGGCGTTACCTCAAATCCGATTTAAACACACTTGATGGCGACATGAAAAAGACATTCATGGATATCCTAAGTGCCATCGGACAAAGCAACGGCATCGCAAGCAAATATCGTCGCCAACTGTACTCATTACTTTACTAACTACTACTATAAATAGGCAGGTTAATTACACCTGCCTTTTTTCTGAACTTTCCTACAAAACAGATGACCAAATATTGTTCATTTTGACGCTATAAGACACACTGCTTCTCAGGGCAATACACCCTAATTACATAATTCACTTAATAAGGACATGTTATGGCTTTTGATTCACTCATTGCTATCGGTGTGTTTGTTTTTCTTGTCATCGTATTTATTTTTTCAGCAGTAAAAACCGTTCCACAAGGAAATAACTGGACGGTAGAACGATTCGGTCGCTACACCCATAGTTTAAAACCGGGCCTCAACATCATCATTCCATTCATCGATAAAGTTGGTCGTAAAATCAACATGATGGAACGAGTACTTGATATTCCGGCGCAAGAAGTCATCAGTAAAGACAACGCGAATGTGGTTATCGACGCAGTCTGCTTCGTACAAGTTATCGATGCGGCAAAAGCCGCGTATGAAGTTAATGACTTAGAAAACGCAATTCGCAACCTAACTTTAACCAACATGCGTACAGTGCTTGGTTCTTTGGAACTGGATGAAATGCTCAGTCAGCGTGACATGATCAACACAAAACTACTGGCTATTGTTGACCAAGCAACCAACCCTTGGGGTGTAAAAGTTACACGTATCGAAATCAAAGATGTTCAACCACCAACAGACCTAACAGAAGCGATGAATGCTCAAATGAAAGCTGAGCGTATGAAACGTGCTTCTATTCTCGAAGCCGAAGGTGTTCGCCAAGCAGAAATACTTAAAGCAGAAGGTCAAAAGCAGTCTGAGATCTTAAAAGCTGAAGGTGAAAAGCAGGCGGCAATATTGCAAGCAGAAGCTCGTGAGCGTGCAGCAGAAGCCGAAGCCAGAGCGACAGAAATGGTTTCTCAAGCGATCGCACAAGGCGATATGCAAGCCGTAAATTACTTCATTGCACAAGGTTATACTGAAGCACTTAAAGCCATTGGTCAGGCAGAAAATGGGAAAATCATTATGCTACCGTTAGAAGCGACTGGTTTAATGGGCTCTGTCACAGGTATTGCCGAAATGTTTAAACAAACCAACAAAAAAGAGGCTAATTCTTGATTGAATTATTATCTGAGCTTAACCATTGGCACTGGTTAGCTTTAGGCTTATGTCTGTTAGCAGTAGAGCTACTAGGTACCGCAGGTTATTTTCTTTGGCTCGGAATATCAGCACTGATCGTCGGAGTAGTTGTCGCTTTCTTGCCGATTAGCTTGCAACTACAGTGGATTTCATTTGCGAGCTTCTCGCTTATTACCACTTGGTTGTGGTGGAGAAAACAGCTTTCAACAGACAAGCAAGATGATGCTCACCGAGAGTTGAATCAGAAAGATAAACAGTTGATTGGACGAACCTCTGTAGTCGAAGAGGATGTCGATGGTGGACAATTTCGTTTGACGCTTGGTGATACGACTTGGACGGCAGAGTGTGATACACCTTTGCAAGCAGGAACTCGAGTAAAGGTGGTTCATGTTGATGGTATTGTTGTGAAAGTCGAACCAATTTGAACGACTAATTAGCCTCCTTAGAAAGCCAATAAAGCAAGCCTATCGGCTTGCTTTATTTTGTATGGCAGCAGTGTCCTTTTAAGTCATCAATGATCGGACATTCACTTCCTTCATCGCCAGGGCATTCCTGAATCCACACTTCGAGTTGCTGTTTGATCACTGTGAGTTCTTTGAGTTTTAACTCAACATTTCTGAGTTTCTGTTGAGCTTTTTCTTTTACCGCAGAGCTACTTCGTTCGGGGTCATTTGCTAGATTAAGCATCGCTTTGCATTCATCAAGACTAAATCCTACGCCCTTACATCGAGCAATCAGATTGAGATCATCTACATGCTGGGGAGTATAATCGCGATATCCATTGTCCAGCCTATGCGGCGGCTTAATGAGCCCCTTTTCTTCGTAAAGTCTGATCGATTTTGCCGTCAGACCAGTCAATTTGGAAACTTCACTGATGTTCATGGTTAAACTGATAATAATTAAAGACACAGACAAACCATGCCTTTAATTACACTAAATAGCAATTACTCCTGACGGATCAACCAAGATAAGATTTCAGACTTCTCGGTTTTATCGGCTTTATCATACCAATAAGCCATCATTTCAACTGGTTTGCTCTCAGTTTGAATCATGCTAGTCACGGATGTTCTTTGGCTAAATGCCCAATCAGCAAACTGTTTTTTATCTTCCGCTGAACCCTCATTGAACCAGTATTGAACCATGTCTATCTGTTTGGACTCGCTTTTCCGTGAATCCACTGAGTGAAATTTTGATTCAACGTTTGCATCAGTAGATGCAATCTGGATGTTGTTCTCTTTGTTATATGACGCTAACTCTTTCAAATAATCACGAGTTAAACCATTAGATGCATGCAATACGCCTTGAGTATTTTTTTCTATCTTGCCACTAACTGCACTGATTTGAAATTTCGGATTTTTATCAAACTCTTCAGCTTGAGTTCTTTGACTAATGCTACTTATCGGTTCGATATTTACAACGCTGTCTTGAGCGTCAAAAGTTACCACTACAGGTTTTGAGTTAAATTTCTCTCGTTCACCAAGGTGCTCAACTAATTTTTCAATTCGGATGACTAATTGGTTAGTACCATTGGGTAACAAAATTGTGTCCTTTTTCTTAAGAGAAAAGCCCACTTCTTTATCTTGAATGACTAACGGTGCAACATCTCTATGCAACCTTACTTCAACTTGTGCAATCGCATTACAAGAAGCTATCAGCGCACCAACCGAAAGGATACTTCCTAATACTCTCATTGATGATCTCTCCTAAGAAAAACGAGCATCTTAGCCAGATGCTCGTGTGTTTAATTAATTATTTCTTACTTATTTAGAAGTAGTATTCCATACCAACTAAAACATAATTTGCCCAGTCACCATCATACTCATTCTTAGCTGTATTCATCTTATAGTTACGAGAATCGATGTACATATAAGCACTTGGAAGAATGTAACCTAGACGAGCTGTAATTGCGGTATCACCAGAGTTATCTTTACCATCAGCGTCATCAGTAGCTGAGTAACCAGCTTTGAATACCCACTTACCATTTAAGATATACTGTGCTGTAGCAGATAACGCATTTTGGCTAACGGTACCTGATGCTGAATCTGTTTCCATTGCTTTATATGCAGCAGTAAGCGTTACATCACCTAGGAAAACACTACCGCCCAAAATGGCATAGTTATGTGCGTAGTTAGTAACTGTAGCACCACCAGCGACATAGTCAGGGTTAGCAATTAAGTTACCAGTATCTTGGTCGATGATATATTTAGATTGCTCATCTTCCTTAGACTGGTATTCACCACGATGGTAGTAACCCGCATGCAAGCTAAATAGGTCTTTAGAGAATGACGCTGCAATGCTACTAACCACTCGGTCTGTATCTTGCTCCATACCACTCAAAGTTGCTTGCAAGCCAAAACCGCCCCAGTTAGCTGAATCAAAACGGAATGTGTTATCAGAACGATCTTTATATGAAACGCCTAGGTCGTTGTTCCAGTCAAAAACATTACCAAGACCTGGGTTTGAGTGTGGCCAGTCTACATAGTTGTATGCAGCTACCAATTGACGTCCAAATTTAAATTGGCCGAAACCATCAAAATCAAGACCTAGATATGTATCACGAGCACCTAGCTGACCAGACTTAGATCCGTTATCAGCATTGCCGCCTTCAATCTGCCAAATAAAGTTTGGAGAGAAATCTTCAAACTCTACGACACCACGAAAACCAACACGAGACTCAATTACTGCACCAGCACTTTGAGTATCACTGTCGTCGCCCATGATCATAAAACCAGCAGCTTGACCGTAAAACTGAACGGCATCACCAGCAAGTTGTACTGCTGCGTTAGCTGAACCTGAAACAGAAGCGATAGCGACTGCCGCACCGATAAGTGTGCGTTTAAATACTTTTTCCATGGAAAAACTCCTAAAAAATAGACATAGCTGTTTGTTTCGTCTCTCTTAAGTTGGCCGCCGAAGAGAAGACTTATTTTCCGAGCTTAAATGCGATTCAACTCGCTCTAAAAACTCTGAATGTACGAATACATTCATGTAACTAGACTAACTTTATGGAGTAAAACATCAATGAGAACTTAATTTTCGACTAAAAAAATATGAACTCGAGCAAACTTTAACCAAGTAAGTGACCGAGATCTCAATCTAAAACATAAAAATAAAAACAATCAATAAAAAATATAAAAATCAAATAGTTAAAAAATAGTAATTTCAAGTAAAGTGAAATAAATCGCATATTTCCAAACAAATGGCACAATCGATACAATTGCTTACACTCGAAGAATTGACGGAATAAACGTAGTTTGTGACGAATATGTTTAAAGTTATTTTACGGGTAAAATAAAAGCCTCGACAGTTTCCTGAAGAGGCTTTTTTAAACCAAACGAATCTACTTCATTAAGTCTAATAAATCTTGTTCATCACGAATTTCAATACCCAACTCTTGAGCTTTCGCCAGTTTTGAGCCAGCCGCTTCACCTGCAAAAAGAATATCCGTGTTCTTAGAAACACTACCCGTAACTTTAGCGCCTAAAGCTTGTAACGCTGCCTTTGCATCACCACGAGAAAGCTGTGATAGAGAACCAGTTAGAACAACTATCTTACCCGCTAGCGGTTGAGGAACATCCTCTCCTTTAGGCTCGATATCTTGCCATTCAACACCAAGTTCAATTAATTCTTGAATAACTTTTCTGTTTTTCTCTTGAGCAAAAAAACTATAAATATGATTTGCTACCACATTACCTACATCCGGTACTTCAATCAGCTGTTCAACGCTAGCTTTAATTATCGCGTCCAAGTTTGAGAAATATTGAGCTAAGTTCAGAGCAGTTGCTTCACCGACCTCTCGAACCCCTAACGAATACAGGAAACGAGGTAACGTTGTTTGTTTGGATTTATCAAGTGCATCGACGATGTTTTGTGCAGATTTTGGCCCCATGCGCTCTAAAATTGTTAGTTCACCAGCGCGCAACTTGAATAGATCGGCTGGTGTAACCACCATCTCTTTATCTACCAGTTGTTCGATAACTTTGTCACCTAAGCCATCAACATCCATTGCTTTGCGAGACACAAAGTGTTTAAGAGCTTCTTTACGCTGTGCTTGGCAAACTAAACCACCAGTACAACGAGCAACAGCTTCCCCTTCCACACGCTCAACAGCAGACTGGCAGACTGGGCATACCACAGGGAAAAGAATGTCACGAGCTGTTGCAGGGCGCATTTCTTCAACCACAGAGACAATTTGAGGTATCACATCCCCTGCACGGCGAATGATGACAGTATCACCAATTTTGACTCCGAGGCGCTCAATTTCATCAGCATTGTGTAGCGTCGCATTACTCACTGTAACTCCGCCGACAAAGACGGGATCGAGTTTAGCTACTGGGGTTATCGCCCCAGTTCGTCCAACCTGAAACTCAACATCATTTAAAGTGGTCATCTCTTCCTGAGCTGGAAACTTATAGGCAATTGCCCAGCGAGGAGCACGCGCAACAAAGCCAAGCTGTTCCTGCAACATGACGTCATCTAGTTTGATAACCACACCATCAATTTCGTATGGTAGGTCTGCCCTGCGCGTCAAAATATCTTGATAGTAAGCTTTGACATCATCCAACGACGCAACTCGCTTCGTTTCAGGACACATTGGCAGCCCCCAGCTTTTTAGCTGGATAAAGCGATCATAATGACTAGATGACAGCTCTCCGCCTTCAATAACACCAACACTGTATGCGTAGAAAGCTAGTGGTCGCTTTGCAGTAATTCGCGAATCCAATTGGCGTAAACTTCCCGCAGCAGCATTTCGCGGGTTAACAAATACCTTTTCACCTTTCTTAACAGCCTGCTCATTCATTCTGTCAAAGCCCGCTTTTGGCATGAATACTTCACCGCGCACTTCGATACGTTGCGGCCAAGACTCTCCTTGCAGTTTTAAAGGTATTGATTTTATTGTACGAACGTTTTCTGTGATGTTTTCACCTGTAGATCCATCACCTCGGGTTGCGGCTCGAACTAGAACACCATTCTCGTATAGCAAACTCACTGCAAGTCCATCTAGCTTAGGTTCACAACAAAATGCAGCTTGCTTTGCGGCAGGAACGCGATCACCCATTCGGCGGTTAAAAGCATTTAACTCATCATCATCAAACGCATTGTCCAAAGACAACATGGGGATTTCGTGAGCAACGGGTTCAAAACCGCTTAACGGCATCCCACCTACTCGCTGACTTGGTGAATCGGCAGTCACAAGATCTGGATTAGCTTCTTCCAAGTCGAGTAACTCGCGCATCAAGCGGTCGTATTCTGCATCAGGAATCGTCGGGTCATCTTCAACGTAATAGCGAACCGCATGTATATGAAGCGTTTCTCTTAGTTCTTTTAGCCTTTGCTCTACGTTTTGCATTTCTTATTCTCTCGAATCATGAAAAAAGGCTCCGACTTGGAGCCTTTTAATAATAACTGTTCACTTACTGCTGAGCAGCTTTCATCTTGAAATCTTGAATTTGTTTTCTGTAAGCATCTAATCGATCGGGAGTCATCATGTTACGAGCATCGTCCAGTACGTTACCGCTTAAATCATCTGCGATTTGTTGCGCTGTTTTCAACATCAACTTGAAGTTCTGAGCAGGATCACCGAAACAAGGCAAAGTCATAAAGAATGAAATCCCCTTAGTTGTAAACTCTGCTGGATCATCATGCTTCAGAGTCCCTGGTTGCATCATATTAGCAACGCTGAATAACACTTTGCCTGTTCCAGACATGTCAGCATGACGATGGAAAATATCCATTTCACCGTACAATAAACCGTTTTGCTGCATGCTATCGAACAGCTTAGTGCCAACAAACGGTTCATTACCTGCACAATGAACATTTAGAACGATCACTTCCATTTCATCCGGTTGAGATGACTGATGTTCTTTTTCATTTACTTCTGACTGAGCATCACTCTTAACAGCAGCAGCAACATCTATACCATCATTTGCTTTTTCGACAATCATAGATGGAACTTCTAGCTCCGGCTCTTCCTCTACAGATTCAATAGTGACATTGCTTTCAACCATTGGTTCGTAATCAGAAATCAGTGGATCTTCTTTTGGTGCTGCTTCAGACAAACCAAAATCAGGTTCTTTGCGATCCTTACGAATGATTTCGTAATCGTCTTCCGGAGCAAATGCACGCGATGGTACTAAATCTTCTTGCTCGACATCTAGTTTACCAAGGGGTTTATCACCAAACTTAGATTTCCCTTCTTTCTTACTGGTCCAAAGACCATGAAACAGCAAAGCGGCTATCGCTAGCGCGCCAACAATAATCAGTACGAATCGCAATTCCTGCATCTTAAACTCTCGGCTTCTCGATTTTTGATGTCCTGAATTTCACGCTTTCGAAGAACGTCAACCAGAGGCAAAATTTCTTATATCGGGATACTCTACCAAAACTCTACCCCGATTTAGAACAACTTAATGTTATAAGTTGAGATAACAATGTGATTTTTAGCATTCTTTCATTCTGAATTGGCTTAGTTACAATAGAATACTCACCCTTATGACACTTTTATAAGACACGGATTAAGCTATGCAATTGAAACAGCGTTCAGGCTTGAGATATTTTTTTTACGGATTCGAGCTGGCGGTCTCTCCCGGCATTCGACGCTTTGTGATTCTACCACTGTTGGCTAACATATTATTAGTAGGCGGAGCCTTATATTATCTTTTCATACACTTAGATGAATGGATAAATAGTTGGATGGGACACATTCCAAGCTTCCTTTCTTGGCTTAGTTACATTCTATGGCCACTGCTAGTACTAACGATTCTGGCAACCTTCTCTTATTTTTTTAGTACATTAGCGAACTTTATTGCCGCGCCGTTCAATGGATTGCTTGCTGAAAAGGTAGAACAAAAGCTAATTGGGGAAAAAATTAACGATGACAATGTATTAGATTTCGTTAAAGACGTTCCACGTATCATGGCTCGAGAATGGCGTAAGCTGATTTATGTATTACCGAAAGCTATTGGCTTATTTATCCTGTTACTAATTCCGGCGGTTGGACAAACCATAGGGCCTTTTGCTTGGTTTATCTTTACAGCTTGGATGCTTGCAATTCAATACTGCGACTACCCGTTTGATAACCATAAAATTTCGTTTCAGGACATGAGAAACAGTTTGAAACAAAAACAGAGCAAAGCCTATGGTTTCGGTATTCTGGTCGCCTTTCTGACAACAATACCTATTATTAATCTAATCGTTATGCCTGTTGCCGTATGTGGCGCAACAGCGATGTGGGTTAATGAGTTCAAACGTAACTACAAAAGTTAATACGGCAATATCATCAACTGAAATAGGTAAAGTGCTGAAAGATCTCTTCTATCTATAAGATATAACGATTTAATCCTTTTACCTTTTCAAGTGAGCACATATGCTCTTTTCGTATCCGCTAACGTATCGTCTTACCGATACCCAAACATGCGCAATGAAGGAATATAACAATGAGCAAAATCTACGAAGACAACTCTCTAACTATTGGTAACACACCTCTAGTTCGACTAAATAAAGTCAGCAAAGGAAAAGTATTGGCGAAAGTTGAATCTCGCAACCCAAGCTTTAGTGTTAAATGCCGTATCGGTGCGAACATGATTTGGGAAGCAGAAAAGCAAGGCTTACTTAAACCTGGCGTTGAGCTAGTAGAACCAACAAGTGGTAACACTGGTATTGCTCTTGCGTTTGTTGCTGCAGCTCGTGGCTATAAGCTTACGTTAACTATGCCTGAATCAATGAGCTTAGAGCGCCGTAAGCTACTTAAAGCACTAGGTGCAAACCTTGAGCTAACTGAAGCTGCTAAAGGCATGAAAGGCGCTATTGCTAAAGCAGAAGAAATCGTTGCTAGTAACCCAGAAAAATATCTGCTTTTACAACAATTCAATAACCCAGCAAACCCTCAAATCCACGAAAAGACTACTGGCCCTGAAATCTGGGAAGCTACAGATGGTCAAGTAGACGTATTCGTAGCGGGTGTTGGTACGGGTGGTACGCTGACTGGTACAAGCCGTTACATTAAAGGCGAGAAAGGTAAAGCAATTATCTCTGTTGCAGTTGAACCGGCTGAATCTCCAGTTATCACTCAAGCTCTAGCTGGTGATGAAATTAAACCTGCTCCACACAAAATCCAAGGTATTGGCGCGGGTTTCATCCCTGGCAACCTAGATTTAGACCTAATTGACCGCGTTGAAACAGTGACTTCTGAAGAAGCAATTGAGATGGCTCGTCGTCTAATGGAAGAGGAAGGTATTCTTGCTGGCATTTCTTCAGGCGCAGCAGTTGTAGCAGCTAATCGCTTGGCTGAACTACCTGAATTTGAAGGAAAAACAATTGTAACCGTACTACCAAGCTCTGGTGAACGTTACCTAAGTACAGCTCTATTCGCAGGCATTTTTACGGAAAAAGAAATCCAGCAGTAATATGTGGTTAAATCAATTTTTCCGCTAAAAAAGCCCCTTTAAGGGGCTTTTTTGTTGACCCTATTTCTACCTTTGGTAATATCAACCTGTTTTATTTTTAGCTTCAAAATAAAGAAGCGCTAAAAATTCCAGTTCAATGGTAACTGCCCACTCACAGGGAATACGATTGACGAATTTTAGATCAGTATCAGTTCTAACACGAAAAGCGCGTTACTCTTCTAGCAGAAACGCAGTTCTACGGTTAAGCTAAAACTGGTTAATAAACTTACAAAAAATAAATTATTGGGGTATATCACATGTACGAGAAGAAAGTAGAAATTACTGCAGAAAACGGTCTTCACACTCGTCCAGCAGCACAATTCGTAAAAGAAGCTAAAGCTTTCGATGCGGATATCACTGTAACTTCTAACGGCAAAAGTGCTAGTGCAAAGAGCCTATTCAAGCTTCAAACACTAGGCCTTGTTAAAGGTACTGTAGTAACTATCTCTGCAGAAGGTCCTCAAGCTCAACAAGCTGTTGACCACCTAGTAGCACTAATGGACCAACTTCACTAATCAGGTCTATTCCTATTCAAAGCCATTTTGTCCACGCAAAGTGGCTTTGTTGGATATTATTCAAAGAATAAGCTAAAAATATCTTTAGCGCCTGCGTCCATTTATCTCCCGTTTACAGTTGACCAATTTAAGGTAAAGCTATGATTTCAGGTATCCTAGCATCTCCAGGTATTGCTATCGGTAAAGCACTACTACTTCAAGAAGATGAAATTGTCCTAAATACAAACACCATTTCTGACGATCAGGTAGAAGCTGAAGTTGCTCGTTTTTATGACGCTCGCAATAAATCTTCTGCACAGTTAGAAGTTATCAAGCAAAAAGCGCTTGAAACGTTTGGCGAAGAGAAAGAAGCCATCTTTGAAGGCCACATCATGTTGCTTGAAGATGAAGAGCTAGAAGAAGAAATTTTAGCACTCATCAAAAACGATAAGTTGTCTGCGGATAACGCGATTTACACAGTTATCGAAGAGCAAGCAGCAGCTTTAGAATCGCTTGACGACGAATACTTAAAAGAACGTGCAACAGATATCCGTGATATCGGCTCTCGTTTCGTTAAAAACGCACTAGGAATTAATGTAGTTTCTCTAGCTAACATTAATGAGCGCGTTATTTTAGTCGCTAACGACCTAACTCCATCTGAAACAGCACAAATCAATCTTGATTACGTGTTAGGTTTCGCATGTGATATCGGCGGTCGTACTTCTCATACATCAATCATGGCTCGTTCTCTAGAACTACCTGCGATTGTGGGCACAAACGATATCACTAAGAAAGTTAAGAACGGTGACATGCTCGTTCTTGACGCGATTAACAACAAAATCTTTGTTAATCCAACTGCTGCAGAATTAGCTGATGCAGAAAAAGTACAACAAGCTTTCGTAGCTGAAAAAGAAGAGCTAGCGAAACTTAAAGACCTTCATGCTGAAACTCTAGACGGTCACCGTGTAGAAGTATGCGGTAACATCGGTACAGTGAAAGACTGTGACGGCATCCTACGTAACGGTGGTGAAGGCGTTGGTCTGTACCGTACAGAGTTCCTATTCATGGACCGTACAGCACTTCCAACTGAAGAAGAACAATATCAAGCTTACAAAGAAGTTGCAGAAGCAATGGAAGGTCAAGCAGTTATTATTCGTACTATGGATATCGGCGGCGACAAAGATCTTCCATATATGGATCTTCCAAAAGAGATGAACCCGTTCCTAGGCTGGCGTGCAGTACGTATCAGTTTGGATCGTCGTGAAATTCTACGTGACCAGCTACGCGGTATCCTACGTGCATCGGCACACGGTAAGCTACGTATCATGTTCCCAATGATCATTTCTGTTGAAGAGATCCGTGCTCTTAAAGAAGCGATTGAAGAATACAAAGCAGAGCTTCGTGAAGAAGGTCTAGCGTTCGATGAAAACATCGAAATTGGTGTAATGGTTGAAACGCCTGCTGCTGCTGCAATTGCACACCACCTAGCGAAAGAAGTATCTTTCTTCTCTATCGGTACTAACGATTTAACTCAGTACACGCTAGCGGTTGACCGTGGTAACGAGATGATTTCTCATCTTTACAACCCACTATCTCCAGCAGTACTAACTGTTATCAAACAAGTTATCGATGCATCACATGCAGAAGGTAAATGGACTGGTATGTGTGGTGAGCTTGCTGGTGATGAGCGTGCAACACTTCTGCTACTAGGTATGGGCTTAGATGAGTTCTCAATGAGCGGCATCTCAATCCCTAAAGTGAAGAAAGTTGTTCGCAACTCTAACTTCGCAGAAGTTAAAGCAATGGCAGAGGAAGCGCTTTCTCTACCAACAGCTGCTGAAATCGAAGCATGTGTTGAAAAATTCATCGCAGAGAAAACACAATAATCTGTGAATACCAATGATTTAGACGACTAAAAGTAGTCGTCTATTGTTTTTGATTGGTATACTATACTTCGACAGAATATTTTAAAACGTTAGGAGCATGACACAATGGGTCTGTTTGACAAACTGAAAAAGCTAGTCTCTGATGACAGCGCTGACGCTGGTGCAATTGAAATCATCGCACCACTTTCTGGTGAAATCGTAAATATCGAAGACGTGCCAGATGTCGTGTTTGCTGAGAAAATCGTTGGCGACGGTATCGCTATCAAACCATCTGGTAACAAAATGGTTGCTCCAGTAAATGGTACTATCGGTAAGATTTTCGAAACTAACCACGCATTCTCTATCGAGTCTGACGACGGTGTAGAACTATTCGTTCACTTCGGTATCGATACTGTAGAACTGAAAGGCGAAGGCTTCAAACGTATCGCTGAAGAAGGTCAATCTGTGAAAGTGGGCGACACTATCATCGAATTCGATCTAGCTCTACTAGAAGAGAAAGCGAAATCTACTCTAACTCCAGTTGTTATTTCTAACATGGACGAAATCAAAGAGCTGAACAAGCTTTCTGGTACTGTTTCTGTTGGTGAAACTGCCGTTCTTCGAGTAACTAAATAACTCGCAAGAGACATTAACTCGCAAGAAAAATAGTTAGTTGAATCTAAAAACGCTGCCTAGTGCAGCGTTTTTTGTATCTTGCGTTTGGTAATTTCGTCTTTACGACACCGAACCGTCTAAAGAGGTCCTTACAAGTTAAAGCCCTAATGCGTAACGCAATACTTGTTCTTTCGCTGGGCCTGCTTGCTCAGCCAGTTTTAAAGCGGCATTTCGTACAAACTTCAGAGGCGCAATATCGTTACTAAACGTTTTGTAAAAGAAATCCATGCCGGTTTGCATCAACAAATTATCGGGACGTCTTTTTCGCTCGTAACGTCTGAATGCACTTATTGTCAACTCGTCCAAAGAAGCCGTGCAATTCAATAACGTTGCTACATCCTTAAAGCCTAAGTTAACGCCCTGCCCTGCTAACGGATTAATGGTATGCGCAGAGTCGCCAACCAATACACATTGATTCTTCACGTAAGTTTGAGCGTGGCGACGCGTCAGAGGAAAGGAACCTTTTTGCAGAACTTTAATATCACCTAACTCTTGTGGGAAATGTGTCAATATCTCTTTTCGTAGTTGCTCATTGGTCATCATGTTTAGCTGTTTAATGCGACTCGGTGAATCATACCAAACTAGAGAAGCTTGATTACCACTAAGCGGTAAGAATGAGCGAGGGCCCGATGGGAAAAACTGTTGCCAAGTAATATCCTGCTGCCCTTTTTCCGTTTCAGCATTAATCAACATGCAGTATTGGCGATAATCCCAAGCAGTTACACCAATATTAGCAATGGCACGAACTTGAGAATTAGCACCATCTGCGCCAATAACCCAATCACACGTTAGTGTCGTACCTGATTGCAGTTCGACTGAATTTCTCTCGCAAAAGCGAATGCTTGATAACTTATCTGGGCAAAACAAGGTAATGTTTGTGTACGTATCCATACAGCCCCATAAGCCCAATTGAATGACTCGATTTTCAACCATGTAGCCTAGCTGCTCTAACCCTAATGATTGAGCAGAAAAACGAGTTCGACATTCAGGGTGTTCCCATGTTTCAAGACGGCGATAGGGGCAAACACGCATCGTCTCAATACCTTGCCAAGCACCGAGTGAATCCAGTAAATCTACCGACGTTTGCGAGATAGCAGAAATACGAACGTCCATCGCTTGAGTTGGTTCAAACTCTTCTGGCTTTGCGCCTTCGACAACAGCCACTCTTCGCCCTTGTTTTGCAAAGCCAATTGCAGCTGCGGCGCCAACCATGCCACCACCAATCACAACAACGTCAAAATCGTTCATCTTTCCAACTATTCTCTCTATTTATTAACGTCGCTTATTGTACGGAACAGCACTTTTTTTGCGAACGTTTTCGTCACAAAACCTTAGACTTAACAGGGTAAAAAGCCATATGTAGCAAAGGATTTAAGAGATTTCACCCAATTACTAGTCAGTGAGTTTTTAAAGCAGTACAATACGCGGCTTACCGCCGAGATGGCGGCTATAATTTGAGCACAAACGGTTAACAAACCCTGTCGCATTCAAGATTTATTTAAGAATTAACACGAGCGAAAGTGAAATGAGTAAGAAACTGCTAATTAAAACCTGGGGTTGCCAGATGAACGAATACGATTCATCAAAAATGGCCGACCTGCTTAACGCTGCTAACGGCTATGAGCTGACTGAAGATCCAGAAGAAGCAGACGTACTTTTACTTAACACCTGTTCGATTCGTGAAAAAGCACAAGAGAAAGTTTTCCACCAGCTTGGTCGTTGGAAAACACTGAAAGACAAGAAAGAAGGCGTTGTAATTGGCGTTGGTGGCTGTGTTGCAACTCAAGAAGGCGACCACATTCGTGAACGTGCACCTTTCGTTGACGTAATTTTTGGTCCACAAACGCTGCACCGTTTACCAGAAATGATTAAACAGTCTCGTACTGACAACGCACCAGTTATGGACATTTCTTTCCCAGAGATTGAGAAATTTGACCGTCTTCCAGAGCCTCGCGCGGAAGGTCCGACTGCGTTCGTTTCAATCATGGAAGGCTGTTCTAAATACTGCACATACTGCGTTGTACCATACACTCGTGGTGAAGAAGTTAGCCGCCCTATGGACGACGTGTTATTTGAAATCGCACAGCTTGCAGAGCAAGGCGTTCGTGAAGTAAACCTATTGGGTCAAAACGTTAACGCATACCGTGGTCCTATGCATGATGGCACTATCTGTTCTTTCGCTGAACTGCTACGCCTAGTTGCAACTATTGATGGCATCGACCGTATTCGCTTTACAACAAGTCACCCACTTGAATTTACTGACGATATCATCGCTGTTTACGAAGACACGCCAGAGCTAGTGAGCTTCCTTCACCTACCAGTACAAAGTGGTAGTGACCGTATTCTTACTATGATGAAACGTCCGCATACAGCTATCGAATACAAGTCTATTATTCGTAAACTACGTAAAGCTCGTCCTGACATTCAGATCAGTTCTGACTTCATCGTTGCTTTCCCAGGCGAGACAGATAAAGACTTCCAAGACACTATGAAGCTGATTCGCGACGTTGATTTCGATATGAGCTTTAGCTTTATTTTCTCACCTCGTCCAGGTACGCCAGCAGCCGACTATCCATGTGATCTCACTGAGCAAGAGAAAAAAGATCGCCTATATGAGCTACAACAGCAGGTCAACTCGCAAGCAATGCGCTATTCTCGTCTAATGTTGGGTACAGAACAGCGTATTCTGGTTGAAGGTACATCTAAGAAGAACTTAATGGAACTTCGTGGTCGTACAGAAAACAACCGTGTTGTAAACTTTGAAGGCTCACCAGATTTGATCGGCCAATTCGTAGACGTGAAAATCGTCGATGTATTCCCGAACTCACTTCGCGGTGAACTGATCCGAACAGAAAAAGAAATGAACCTTCGCGTTGTAACTTCTCCATCAGAAATGATGGCTAAGACAAAACGTGAAGATGAGCTAGGAGTAGCGACGTTTACTCCATAAGCTTTAACAGTCATAAGGTGTCCGGTCGAAATCGGGCACCTTGATATGACCATACTGAGAGGCTAATTTGAGCAATAAAATTGTTACCCTAGAGATCAATCTCGAACCTTCTGACAACCGCCGCCTTGCAAGTTTGTGCGGACCTTTCGATGACAATATCAAGCATTTAGAACGTCGTTTAGGCGTTGAAATTAATCACCGTAGCCAGTTTTTTACCATCGTTGGTAAACCGCATACGACGGCTGCAGCACTTGATATCATCAAATCACTTTATGTCGATACAGCTCCAATTCGTGGTGAAATTCCGGATATTGAACCAGAACAAATTCACCTTGCGATTAAAGAATCAGGCGTTTTAGAGCAAAACACTGACGTGGCTGAAGAGTTCACTCACGGCAAAGAAGTGTTTGTAAAAACCAAAAAAGGCGTTATCAAACCGCGCACACCAAACCAAGCACAATATCTAATGAACATGGTAACCCATGACATCACATTTGGTATTGGTCCTGCTGGTACAGGTAAAACATACCTTGCAGTTGCTGCCGCAGTTGATGCTTTGGAACGGCAAGAAATTCGTCGAATTCTGCTTACTCGTCCTGCTGTTGAGGCCGGTGAAAAACTCGGTTTCCTACCCGGCGACTTAAGCCAGAAGGTAGACCCTTACTTGCGCCCTCTTTACGATGCTTTGTTTGAAATGCTTGGCTTTGAACGTGTTGAAAAGCTTATTGAACGTAACGTTATCGAAGTAGCACCGCTTGCATACATGCGTGGTCGTACTTTGAATGATGCATTTATCATTCTTGATGAAAGCCAAAACACGACCGTTGAACAGATGAAAATGTTCCTGACTCGTATCGGTTTCAACTCTCGCGCAGTGATCACCGGTGACGTTACTCAGATCGACTTACCTCGTGGTGCAAAATCTGGTCTTCGTCATGCAGTTGAAGTTTTGAGCGAAGTAGAAGAAATCAGCTTTAACTTCTTCATCGCCGATGACGTTGTTCGTCACCCAGTCGTTGCTCGTATTGTGAATGCTTACGAGAAATGGGAAGCACAAGATCAAAAAGAGCGCAAAGAGTATGAAAAGCGTCGCAGAGATGAGCGTGAATCAAAATTGCTTGAACTGCAAAAAGAAGAACTTAGTGCTTCAATTAAAGAGTCAGATCAACAATGAGCATTGAACTTGATTTGCAATTAGCAGTGGAAGATGAAAGCGGATTGCCAAGCGAAGAGAATTTTTTGACTTGGCTAGAAGCGGCAATCACTCCATTTCAAGAGCAAGCGGAAATTACGATTCGTATCGTAGATACGCAGGAAAGCCACCAGCTCAATATGGGTTATCGCGGCAAGGATAAACCCACTAATGTGCTCTCTTTCCCGTTTGAGTCACCTCCGGGTATGGAGCTTGATCTGCTAGGCGATTTGGTCATCTGTCGACAAGTTGTTGAACAAGAAGCCAGTGAACAGAATAAACCTCTGTTGGCACATTGGGCGCATATGGTTGTACATGGGAGCCTGCATCTGTTAGGTTATGACCATATCGAGGATGACGAAGCCGAAGAGATGGAGTCCCTCGAAACAGAATTGATGCAAAAATTGGGGTTTGAAGACCCTTATTTGGCAGAAAAAGTGTAAATATAAGGTCAATTTGACCTTATATTTATTTGTGAGCTACCACACTTTGGTAGCGTTAATAATTAGAGTAATAATGAACGAAGACAATTCGCCCCCTTCTAACGAAGGTAAAAAAGAAAAGTCTGAAGGTCCGAGTAGAAAGTCCTTCTTTGAACGCCTGAGTCAAATGTTTCAGGGAGAGCCGAAAGATCGCCAAGAGCTGGTTGATGTCATTCGAGACTCTGAAGTAAATGACTTAATTGACCACGACACCCGTGACATGCTCGAAGGTGTTATGGAAATTTCAGAGATGCGAGTCAGAGATATCATGATTCCTCGCTCTCAAATGGTCACAATTTCACGTACTGATGATTTGGATACGTTGATTGCACTGATCACCGATGCACAGCACTCTCGTTACCCGGTGATCAGTGAAGATAAAGACCATGTTGAAGGTATTCTACTAGCGAAGGACTTACTCAAATATTTAGGTTCTAATAGCACCCCTTTTGATATTGAAGAGGTGATACGCCCAGCAGTCGTGGTACCAGAAAGTAAACGCGTTGACCGTTTGCTAAAAGAGTTCCGTGAAGAACGTTATCATATGGCGATTGTTGTGGATGAATTCGGCGGAGTTTCAGGCCTTGTCACTATCGAAGACATTCTCGAAGAGATTGTTGGTGATATCGAAGATGAAACTGATGACGAAGAGCAATTAGAAATTCGTAAGCTAAGCAAGCATACCTATGCTGTTAAAGCGCTTACGACAATCGACGATTTTAACGATACTTTCAAAACGCAGTTCAGTGATGAAGAAGTCGACACTGTAGGCGGTATGGTAATGACGGCTTTTGGTCATTTACCTACTCGAGGTGAAGTCGTTGAAATCGGAAATTACAGCTTTAAAGTCACCGCTGCTGATAACCGTCGCGTTATTCAGCTTCAGGTCACCATTCCAGATTTGGAAGCGCTACCTGAAATTACTGAAGAATAAATCTTTTGTCTCTTAACAACTAAGAGTCTATTAAAAATTGCTGATGAATAATATTTTTACTCATCGCCTGATGCGGCCGCTTGCGGCCGCTTTTGTTGGCGCTCTCACTACCCTATCTTTCGCACCATACCAATTGTGGCAATTGGCCTTTGTTAGCCCTGCACTTTTACTGCTTTTAATGCATAAACAGACTCCAAAGTACAGCGCTTGGATAGGCTATTTTTGGGGATTAGGTCAGTTTGCAACGGGTATTAGCTGGGTACATGTCAGTATCGATACCTTTGGTGGAATGCCAAAAATCGCCAGCGTGTTCTTAATGGTGTTGTTGGTTGCTTATCTGGCTATTTATTCGGCGCTTTTCGGTTGGTTGATGAATCGATATTTTCAAACCAACAATCGAACGAGACTACTGCTTGCTGCTCCGATTATCTGGTTAATTTGCGATTGGTTACGCGGCTGGGTGATGACTGGCTTCCCATGGTTATGGTTAGGATACAGCCAAATTGATAGTCCTCTGGCCAATTTGGCCCCAGTAGGAGGAGTTGAGCTGCTCACGTTATTTGTTTTGCTCAGCTCAGGCTGTTTCGCATATTCAATCCTTCATAAATCGTGGTCAATGCTTGTCATCCCTGCAGTAATTTTTGCGACAAGTTATGGGCTAAGTGTTGCACGATGGGTGAGCCCTCAACCAGAGCGTTCAACCAAAGTAGCTTTGATCCAGGGAAACATCGATCAAGCTTTAAAATGGGTACCTTCTCATCGTTGGCCAACCATTATGAAATATACGGATCTCAGTCGAGAAAACTGGGATGCAGATATTATCATTTGGCCAGAAGCGGCTGTTCCAGCTTTCGAATACGAGCTTCCTTCTTATTTGAAGAGCCTTGATGAACTTGCACGTATGAACAATAGCGGAATTGTTTTAGGAATTCTTAATCAAGGTGAAAACAAACAGTTCTACAACAGTGTATTAGCGGTTGGTGGAACCAACGATGCTGAGTACGCCTACCAAAATGCAAGACGTTACAACAAGTATCATCTTCTTCCGTTTGGTGAATTCGTGCCTTTTGAAAGTCTACTGAGACCAATTGCACCATTCTTTAACTTACCGATGTCTTCGTTTAGCCGCGGTAGCTATATTCAACCGAATATCGATGTGAATGGCCATAAACTTGCCTCTGCGTTGTGTTACGAGATTATTTTCAACGAACAAGTGCGAAAAAATGTTAACGAGGATACTGATTTTATTCTGACTCTTTCAAACGATGCTTGGTTTGGTAAATCAATTGGCCCGTTACAACATATGGAAATTGCTCGTATGAGAGCACTAGAGATGGGTAAACCCGTAGTTCGCTCAACAAACAATGGAGTTACGGCAGTTACAGATCATCTAGGACATATCGTCAAACAAATCCCTCAGTTTGAGACAGGTGTACTCAAAGCCGAAGTGGTACCTACACGGGGACAAACACCTTACCATTGGTACGGTAGCTGGCCATTGTATATCTGGGTGATATTTGGACTAATCGCAAGTGTAATCAACCAACGAAAGCCAAAACCAGAATAATATAGATACAAGTTAAAAGAGCCCAAAGGGCTCTTTTGTTATTTTAGATTGAGTGATAGCTAAGGTTTGAGTGGCAAACGCCCAAATACTTTATTACCACAATGGATACATGGGGCTATTTCTGATGGATGGTTATATTGCACTTTGTGACCGCAACTTTCACAAACCAGCACACCAAGACCAATCATATCGCCAGCTTGGTATAACCCTTGGTGTTCTAAGTCCTGAAACAGTTCAACCCATTCCACTTTGGTTCTGTCAGTGATATCAAGCAATCCTTGCCAAATTGAGTCTGCAATCATCAGGTAAAATGGGCCACTTTTACTCTCTTCATAACTTTCAGCGAATTCCTTCAAGTCCGACTTAACATATTCAGATATAAGGGATAATTCATCTTTGGTTAAATCATTGGCCGCACTGACAATTTTGCCAGAAGTTTCCACAATATGACTGACTTCTTCACGGCTGTGCTTGAGAGTTTCAACGACATCTTTAAGTAATGCTTCATAACCAGATTTTTGTTTTGGCATAAGACCTCTCTTTCAAATCGGATTGGCTATTGTTGTGCTGTGCTCCTTTATGTATTCTATGTCGATCTAAAAGAGTCTGTTCAAACTGAACTCACAAATTCCAAGAGAACCGGATATCATCGATGCAAGAGCAATACAACCCGCAAGACATTGAACAAAAAGTTCAACAGCACTGGGATAACAACAAAACTTTCGTTGTAAGTGAAGACCCAAATAAAGAAAAATTCTACTGTCTGTCTATGTTTCCATACCCTAGTGGTCGACTGCACATGGGTCACGTTCGTAACTACACCATCGGTGATGTGGTTTCTCGCTTCCAGCGTTTACAAGGCAAGAACGTTATGCAACCTATCGGTTGGGATGCATTCGGTCTGCCAGCAGAAAATGCTGCGGTAAAAAACAAGACAGCGCCCGCTCCTTGGACATACGAAAACATCGAATACATGAAAAACCAACTTAAGTTGTTGGGCTTTGGCTATGACTGGAATCGTGAATTCGCGACATGTCGTCCTGAGTACTACCGTTGGGAACAAGAGTTTTTCACTAAGCTTTACGAAAAAGGCTTGGTTTACAAAAAGACATCATCTGTAAACTGGTGTCCAAACGACCAAACTGTACTGGCTAACGAGCAAGTTGAAGATGGTTGCTGCTGGCGTTGTGATACTCCAGTTGAACAAAAAGAAATTCCACAGTGGTTCATTAAAATCACTGCATACGCACAAGAACTCCTAGACGATCTAGACAAACTTGATGGCTGGCCAGAAATGGTTAAAACCATGCAACGCAACTGGATTGGCCGCTCTGAAGGTGTTGAACTTAAGTTCGAAGTGAAAGGCGAAGCTCAAGATCTTGAAGTGTACACCACTCGTCCTGACACACTAATGGGCGTAACGTATGTAGGTATCGCAGCTGGTCATCCTCTAGCAACGAAAGCAGCTGCAACTAACCCAGCGCTAGCAACTTTCATTGATGAGTGTAAGAACACTAAAGTTGCAGAAGCAGAAATCGCGACGATGGAAAAGAAAGGCATGGCAACAGGTCTAACTGCTATCCATCCATTAAACGGTCGTGAAGTTCCTGTTTACGTAGCAAACTTCGTACTGATGGACTACGGCACAGGCGCTGTAATGGCTGTACCTGCTCACGACCAACGTGACTACGAGTTCGCCACTAAGTACGGTTTAGATATCGTTCCTGTAATCAAACCTCTTGATGGTAGCGAGCTGGATATCTCTGAAGCGGCATACACGGAAAAAGGTGTACTGTTTGACTCAGGTGAATTTGATGGACTTGAATTCCAAGCAGCATTCGATGCTATCTCTGCAAAATTACAAGCAGAAGGTAAAGGTACTAAGACAGTGAACTTCCGTCTGCGTGACTGGGGTGTATCTCGTCAACGTTACTGGGGCGCGCCAATTCCAATGGTAACGACTGAAGATGGTCAAGTTCATCCTGTTCCAGCAGATCAACTACCAGTGATTCTGCCTGAAGACGTGACTATGGATGGCGTAACCAGCCCAATTAAAGCAGACAAAGAGTGGGCAAAAACCACTTTCAACGGCGAACCAGCACTACGTGAAACCGATACATTTGATACATTCATGGAGTCTTCTTGGTATTACGCTCGTTACTGTTCTCCACAAGCTGATGACATTCTAGATCCAGAAAAAGCGAACTACTGGTTACCAGTAGACCAATACATCGGTGGTATTGAACACGCGTGTATGCACCTGTTGTACTCTCGTTTCTTCCACAAGTTGCTACGTGATGCAGGTTATGTAACGTCTGACGAGCCATTCAAACAGCTACTTTGCCAAGGCATGGTACTGGCTGATGCTTTCTTCCTGACAAACGAGAAAGGCACAAAAGAGTGGATCTCACCAACTGAAGTGAAAGTTGAACGTGACGGTAAAGGTAACATTACTTCTGCAGTAGATAACCAAGGTCGCAGCGTTGAGCACTCAGGCATGATCAAAATGTCTAAGTCAAAGAACAACGGTATTGACCCTCAAGAAATGGTTGATAAATACGGCGCAGATACAGTACGCCTATTTATGATGTTCGCATCACCTGCTGATATGACTCTAGAATGGCAAGAATCTGGCGTTGAAGGTGCAAACCGCTTCCTTAAACGTGTTTGGAAACTGGCTCGTGAGCATTCATCGAAAGGTGTTGCTGTAGCTGTTGATGCAAGCGCACTAACTGCTGACCAAAAAGCTCTTCGTCGTGATGTACATAAAACAATTGCCAAAGTAACGGACGATATCGCTCGTCGCCAAACGTTCAACACGGCAATTGCAGCGATCATGGAACTGATGAACAAGCTGACAAAAGCGTCACAAGAGTCAGAACAAGATCGTGCAATTTTGGATGAAGCAGTAAAAGCAATAACGCTAATGCTTTACCCTATTGCGCCACACATTTGTTTTGAAATGTGGACAGCACTTGGTGAGTCAGATATCGATGCCGCTGCGTGGCCAACGTTCGATGAAGCAGCGTTAGTTGAAGATGAAAAGCTGATCGTTGTTCAAGTAAACGGCAAACTGCGCGGTAAGTTAACCGTAGCGGCTGATGCAACGAAAGAACAAGTTGAAGAACTTGGTCTTAACGATGAGAACGTAGTGAAATTTACTGAAGGTCTAACCGTACGTAAAGTTATCTACGTTCCTGGTAAGCTGCTGAATATCGTAGCGAACTAATTCGAACTTGAGTTGTCTGTAAACAGGGCTTAATGCCCTGTTTACTTATGTTAGTGCATAACGCTTTGTGCCCTAACATAAGTAATCTAACGAGAATAATAATCCCATGCGTTTTACATGTTCGTCTTTTATGAAATTGTCACTGGTTCTCCTCTCAACAACGTTACTGAGTGCGTGCGGTTTTCACTTACGTGGTGATTACGATGTTCCCGACGAACTTAGTAAACTTTCTATAACCAGTTACGACCAGTACAGCACTTTTACGCGCATGGTTACTCGTCAATTACGTATGAATGAAATTGAAATCGTACAGCCAGCTGACGATGTGCCGAATGTTCACTTGATTAGTGAAGGAACGGGTGAACGCACACTCTCTCTTTACCAAACAACCCGCGCGGCTGAAATTGAACTAACATTCGTAGCAAGCTATAGAGTGACAATTCCAGATCTAGGTACCAAAACGTTTTCGACCAGCGTTACTCGCAGCTATTTGGATAACCCTCTCACCGCGTTAGCTAAATCGGTGGAAAGAGACATGATCGAAGATGAGATGCGTAAGCTTGCAGCCACACAAATTGTCCGTCAGATGGGTCGTCTAAAAGCCGCCATTCAAGCAGGCACTTTGGATGATACTACTGACGAAGAAGACACTGAGAAAAGCGACAACAGCAACGAGTCATACCTCATCGATACTATTGAAACTCACCAAGAGCCATCAGCTCAACCGGAAACTGAGTAGTACCCACAATGAGAGTCTACGCCGATAAACTCGCGGATTCATTACAGAAATCGTTGTTACCCGTTTATCTCATTTTCGGTGGAGAGCCACTGCTGACTCAAGAGTCTGTTAAAGCAATAGAAACTAAAGCGCGAAGTGAAGGTTTCGAAGAGAAACATCATTTCACCGTTGATAACGGTTTAGATTGGAATCAAGTGTATGACAGCTGTCAATCTTTAAGCCTATTTAGCAGCAGACAGATCATTGTATTAGAGATTGCTGAGGCTGGCCTTAATGCGGCTTTATCGAAATCGTTGGCATCTGTCGCTGAATATCTCAATCCAGACATTGTTCTGATAGTGATAGGCAATAAGCTAACTAAAGCTCAAGAAAGTACCGCTTGGTTTAAGGCTCTAATTGCTAAAGGTTGCTTGGTTAACTGTTTAACGCCGGATTTATCTCGACTGCCTCAGTTTGTGTTGGCTCGTTGCCGAAAGTTGGGACTTAACCCCGATGCAGAAGCAATACAAATGCTCGCACAATGGCATGAAGGCAATCTGTTTGCGTTGATGCAAAGTTTGGAAAAACTGGCTCTCAATTATCCTGATGGTCAATTAACCCTAGTTCGCCTTCAAGAATCGTTAGACAGACACAACCACTTCACTCCGTTTCATTGGATGGATGCACTTTTAGAAGGTAAAGCGAATCGAGCTCAACGAATTTTAAGACAGCTGGAAGCGGAAGCGGTCGAACCTATTATCCTGATGAGGACCTTGCAAAAAGAGCTATTAATGTTGCTACAAATGAAGCAACAGCTTAATAGTTTAGGGATAAGCGCAGTGTTTGATAAACATCGAGTATGGTCAAACAAGCGTCCGCTTTACTCTGCAGCACTGCAACGACTGCCTTTAAGTAAATTGCAGCACCTGATTAGGCTACTTGCTCAAACGGAAGTCTTGGCTAAAACTCAATACGAGCAGCCTAGCTGGCCACTTCTTCATCAGTTAAGCGTAGAGTTCGCCGTTCCTCAGGCAAACATCCCTTTGCCAGTTTAAACAGTGTTATACTGCGCACCTAAATAGTAAAAATTGTACCAATAGACCATTTCAGAGGAATACCCCTTGCAACGCGAAGAATTAAATACCTTTCTTGCAGACAAAGTTGACGACATGAAAGCCGTTGACATCATCACCTTAGACGTACAAGGTAAATCAAGTGTGACTGATTACATGATCATTTGTACTGGCACTTCAAAACGTCACGTTTCTTCAATTGCAGACCACGTTGCAAGTGAAGCGAAAAAAATTGGTTTCGACCCGTTAGGTATGGATGGCGAAAACGAAGGTGAATGGGTTGTGGTTGATATGGGAACAACCATGGTGCACGTAATGCAGGAAGAACAGCGTGAAATGTACCAACTAGAAAAACTTTGGAGCTAATGTGAAAATTCAGCTTATTGCCGTAGGCACTAAAATGCCTAAATGGGTTGAAGAAGGCTTTCAAGAATACCGCCGTCGATTCCCTCACGATATGCCACTCGAGTTAGTTGAGATCCCAGCTGGCAAACGAGGCAAAAATGCTGATATTGCAAGAATACTGCAAAAAGAAGGCGAAGCTATGTTAGCTGCCGTGCCAAAAGGCAACAGAATTGTTACCCTCGACATTCCAGGAAAACGCTGGGATACAGAGGAACTCGCTGGCCAGCTTGAAAGCTGGAAACTAGACGCAAGAGACGTATCAATTTTGATTGGAGGACCTGAAGGTCTTTCACCAGCCTGTAAAGCTGCTGCTGACCAAAGCTGGTCTTTATCACCTTTGACTTTGCCACATCCGTTAGTTCGCGTCGTCATGGCGGAAAGCTTATATCGGGCGTGGAGTATTACTGCCAACCATCCATATCACCGAGAATAGGCATCGATGTTACGTAAGAGTAACCCGTTTCGAGATTACATCGCTGAAGCACGACTTTTCAAAAGTCGTGCTGTGGTATCTTTTGTTGGCATTGTGTTCATGATGGGAATTCTTGTCGCGAACCTCTACAACATTCAGGTAAATCAATACCAAGATTACAAAACTCGTTCTAACGATAACCGTATCAAAGTTGTCCCTATCGCTCCCAATCGCGGCTTAATCTACGATAGAAACGGACGACTATTGGCGGAAAACCGCCCTGTATTTAACTTGGAAATCACTCCGGAACAAGTTAAAGATATCGATGCTACTATCGTTCGTTTGCAAGAATTCCTAGAAATTACACCGGAAAAAATCGCCACATTTGATAAAGAACGTCGTCACTCTCGTCGATTTAACTCAGTTCCGTTACTAACACAACTTACTGAAACTGAAGTAGCTAAATTCTCGGTACAACAACACAAATTTCCCGGCGTCACAGTTACAGCTAGCCTAAAACGTTATTACCCTTATGGCGAAGTGCTCACTCACGTTATCGGCTATGTATCCCGAATCAACGATAAAGATATTGAACGTCTTGAGCGAGATGGAGAAGTAGCCAATTACCAAGCTACGCGCGATATCGGTAAGCTCGGTATTGAACGCTACTATGAAAGTACTCTGCACGGCACCGCTGGGTACCAAGAAGTTGAAGTCAATAGTCGCGGTCGAATCATTCGTACTCTTAAATACGTACCACCAGTGCCAGGTAAAGACATCGTCCTAAACCTAGACATCGATTTGCAGCTCTATGTACACAAACTACTCGATGGGCGTCGCGGCTCAGCGGTAGTACTTGATCCAAAAGACAACGGTATCTTAGCCATGGTTTCTAGCCCAAGCTACGATCCAAATGCCTTCGTCCATGGGATTTCAGGTAAAGAGTACAGTAACCTTTTAAACGATAAGAATCGCCCGCTGGTAAACCGAACCACTCTTGGTATTTACCCTCCAGGTTCTACCGTAAAACCTTTTATTGCCGTATCAGCACTCAAAGAAGGCGTGATTACACCTAATACCACACGAAACGACCCAGGTTTTTGGAAAATCCCGAATTCCACCACTCGTCCATTCCGTGACTGGCTTCGTTGGGGACACGGTAGAGTGGACATCATCAAAGCGCTTGAAGAGTCTGTCGATACCTTCTTTTATCAAATTGCTTACGATATGGGTATTGACCGTCTTTCTGACTGGATGATGCGCTTTGGTTTTGGTGATTACACTGGCATCGACATATACGAAGAAAGCAAAGCCAATATGCCTACACGTGAGTGGAAACTCTCTCGTCACCGTACACCTTGGTATCAAGGTGATACCATCCCTGTTGGTATCGGCCAAGGCTACTGGACAGCTACTCCAATGCAAATTGCCAAAGCTACATCAGTTTTAGTTCATGAAGGTGAAGTTTGGGCACCCCATTTGTTGCGTTCTACCATTGATAACGGTGAAGAGTTCACACACCAGAAAGAAGCTGAATATGTGAGTTACCCTCCTATCACAGGTGTGCCTAAAAAATACTGGGAAATGGCAACCGAAGGTATGTATTTGGTAAACCATGGAAATAAAGGAACAGCAAGACGTGCTTTCCAAAATCTAAAATACAAAAGTGCCGGTAAATCAGGAACGGCACAGGTATTCGGATTAGCGGAAGGACAAGAGTACAATGCGGACGAACTGGCAGAACACTTACGCGATCACGCGTTGTTTACTGGTTTTGCCCCAGTTGATGACCCACAGGCTATTGTCACTATCGTTTTGGAGAACGCAGGTGGCGGTTCAACCAACGGCGCACCCGTAGTTAGACGTATATTCGATCACATCATTTTGGGCGCTAAAGAGGACGACGAGCAATGAAACTGGATCCGTCAACAGGACAAAGCCGAGCTCTATTTGAAAGGCTCCACATAGACCTGCCTCTACTGATTGGTATTTTGATCGTATTTGGTTTTGCACTTATGGTCATGTATAGCGCCAGCGGTCAAAGCATGGCGATGATGGATCGTCAGGCGATGCGTATGGTTTTAGCCTTAACCGTCATGATTGGTTTAGCGCAGATTTCACCACGTACTTATGAAAGTCTTGCCCCGCTGCTTTACTTCGCCGGCATTGTTCTGCTTCTGGGTGTACTCTTTTTTGGTGAATCCTCTAAAGGTGCACAGCGCTGGTTAAACCTTGGTTTTGTGCGCTTTCAGCCCTCAGAACTGCTAAAACTAGCCGTTCCTTTGATGGTGGCTCGTTATGTAGGTAAGCGCCCGCTTCCTTCTAACTTCCCAACACTGGTGGCATCCATTGTCATGGTATTAGTACCTACAATATTGATTGCTAAGCAACCAGACTTGGGTACATCGATCCTTATTGCCGCTTCGGGTATTTTCGTTATTTTCCTAGCTGGTATCAGTTGGAAAATTATCATTGCTGCTGCTGTCGGAGTCGGTGCTTTTATCCCTGTTTTGTGGTTTTTCTTAATGCGGGAATATCAGAAGGTTCGCGTGCGAACACTGTTTAACCCAGAATCAGACCCATTAGGTGCGGGTTACCACATCATCCAAAGTAAAATCGCTATCGGTTCTGGCGGTATTTCAGGTAAAGGTTGGCTACATGGCACACAATCTCAACTAGAGTTTCTACCGGAGCGACATACTGACTTTATCTTTGCAGTTATCGCCGAAGAATGGGGCATGATTGGCATCTTAGGTCTTCTATCCGTTTATCTGTTTATTATCGGACGAGGACTCTATTTGGCAAGCAATGCTCAAACTGCGTTTGGCCGTATGATGGCAGGCAGTATTGTTCTGAGCTTTTTCGTTTACGTATTTGTGAATATCGGCATGGTGAGCGGCATTCTACCAGTTGTAGGTGTTCCTCTTCCTCTGGTCAGCTATGGTGGTACATCAATGGTTACCTTGATGGCTGGCTTCGGTATCCTAATGTCGATTCACACTCACAGAAAAGCATTTTCAAAGGCGACTTAATGAAATTGAAAGCGTTCTTTTTTCCGCTATTAGTGTTGATGATTCTGGCTGGCTGTTCAACATCAGGCGGACGTTATGATATTAAAGATGATGTTGCGCCAAATACGCCAATTTCGGTAGAACACATTGAAGATGCACATCCTCAATATGAACCTTATAGTCGTGGCGGAAACAAAAATTACACGCTACGTGGTGAGACTTATCAGATCGTTAAAAACACTGACGGTTTTAAAGAACAAGGGCAAGCGTCTTGGTATGGTAAGAAGTTCCATGGACACTTAACCTCCAACGGCGAAATCTATGACATGTACTCGATGAGTGCTGCACATAAAACATTGCCAATACCAAGTTACGTGAAAGTAACGAATCTTGATAACAACAAAACGGCGATAGTAAGAGTCAACGACCGCGGTCCATTTCACTCCGGACGTATCATTGACTTAAGCTATGCCGCAGCTTACAAACTGGATGTCATTAAAACCGGTACCGCAAATGTTGCGATTGAAGTAATTAAAGTGGATAAGCCACTGACAACCATAGTTAAAAACTCAGACCCAAGGTATGTAATTCAGGTCGCATCTTCACAAAATGAAGAAAGAGTTCGAACTTTATCGCAAAATTTGGGACAAAGCTTATCGGTGCAAAGTTTTATTGATAGTGAAAACGGTAGCCATAGAGCTGTTTTAGGCCCTTTTACTGACTATACGCTGACTCAAGAAACATTAGAGCGTGTAAAGTCCTTAGGTTACGAAACCGCATTTATTAAAAAGTACCAAGTTGCACAGTAATGACGAACGAGCCAAGTCATATCGGCTCTGGTTTGAATAGTCGTTTCTGTTAAGATATACACAACCAACTAAATAACACGCATTTACCATGAAAAAATTGATTCTAAATTCTGTTCTGGCGTCGTCCACTGCGCTTTCTACTCTTGTCTCATTCGCAGCCGCAGCTGCACCTATTGTTATGCCAGACGCACCACAGATCGCCGCTAAGGGCTACGTTCTGATGGATTTTCATTCAGGTAAGATTCTGGCTGAAAAAGAGATGGACACTAAGCTGTCTCCTGCAAGTTTAACTAAGATGATGACAAGCTACGTTATCGGCCAAGAACTCGCGCGTGGAAATATTTCGCCTAATGACGACGTTGTCATTAGTAAAAACGCTTGGGCTAAAAACTTCCCAGACTCTTCTAAGATGTTTATCGAAGTTGGTACAACGGTAAAAGTGAGCGACCTAAACCGCGGTATCATCATCCAATCGGGTAACGATGCTTGTGTGGCTATGGCTGAGCACATTGCGGGTTCTGAAGATGCATTCGTAGACTTAATGAATGCTTGGGCAAGCTCACTGAAAATGACCAATACGCATTTCGCGAACGTACATGGTCTGGATGATCCAAATCTATACTCAACACCTCACGATATGGCTCTACTGGGTCAAGCTCTGATTCGTGATGTTCCAGATGAGTACGCACTTTACTCTGAGCAAAAATTTACTTACAACGGCATCACTCAATACAACCGTAACGGTCTGTTATGGGATAAGAGCATGAACGTTGATGGTATTAAAACCGGTCACACTTCGAACGCGGGTTACAGCCTAGTAAGTTCTGCTACTGAAGGGAAGATGCGTCTGGTAGCCGTTGTAATGGGCACCAAAGATGCTAATGCTCGTAAATCAGAAAGTAAAAAACTACTAAGTTACGGCTTCCGCTTCTTCGAAACCGTTGCGCCGCATAAGAAAGGCGAAACATTCGTTGAAGAACAAATTTGGATGGGCGACAAATCAACCGTTGCCCTAGGTGTTGACGAAGATACATATGTCACTCTTCCACGTGGTCAGGCGAAAAACCTAACGGCAAGCTTTGTACTTGAAAAAGAGCTTAAAGCCCCAATTAAGAAAGGTGACGTAGTAGGTAAGCTTTACTACCAAGTAGACAATGAAGATGTTGCTCAATACCCTCTATTAGCACTTGAAGATGTGAATGAAGGTAGCTTGTTCAGCCGTCTATGGGACTACATTGTTCTACTATTCAAAGGCTTGTTCTAATACCAAAGCGATTAGTTTTAAAAAGCCGCTTTTAGCGGCTTTTTTGTTCACTTGAGATCCACTTCGATAGGCTGTACTATTCCGCACCGCTTAATCGAATGCCAAACTTGGAGTTTCCAATATGTTGACCATCAACTCTGATGCAAAATTGAAAGACCTGCTTGAGTTCCCTTGTTCTTTTACCTACAAGGTGATGGGCCATGCTAAACCTGAATTACCAGAACTTGTTTTGGAAGTAATTCAACGCCACGCTCCTGGCGATTACAGCCCACGAGTTAAGCCAAGCGCGAAAGGTAACTATCACTCAGTATCGGTGACGATTACCGCGACTTCTATCGTGCAAGTTGAAACCCTGTACAAAGAACTGGGTGACATTGAAATTGTTCGAATGGTTCTATAACTGGACTAAAATCAAATAATTCGATATCGATTAAAATATTTTTGAAAGCAGCATAAAGCTGCTTTCTTTATATTTATCAGATTGTTAAAAAAACATTACTCAAAATATGGTCAAAAAAATGCCCACAATGAGTAGTTCATCGCTCCTAAGGCGTTTATAATCACCCAAATTTTTACAACCACTGACGGAATATGACACTAGATAACCAGCTTGTTGTCAGACAATGGGGTCGTCAAGACTACCACCCAGTTTGGCAGGCTATGCATGATTTTACCGATCAGCGTGACGATGAGACTCGTGATGAGGTCTGGCTTGTAGAACACAATCCAGTATTCACGCAAGGTCAGGCAGGTAAAGCGGAGCATTTGCTTAACACGGGTGATATTCCGGTTGTACAGAGCGACAGAGGTGGTCAGGTAACTTACCATGGTCCCGGTCAGTTAGTGGCTTACTTCTTAATTAACCTAAGAAGAAAAAAATTAGGTGTTAGAGATTTGGTAACAGACATTGAAAATCTCGTTATCAATACTCTTAAAGCTTACGATATTTCGTCCGCAGCACGACCTGATGCACCTGGCGTCTATGTTGACGGAAGAAAAATCTGTTCACTTGGACTTAGAATCCGAAAAGGCTGCTCGTTTCATGGGCTAGCATTAAATGTAAATATGGATCTCTCTCCTTTCTTGCGTATTAACCCATGCGGTTACCAAGGCATGGAAATGGTACAAGTGAGCAACTTAGGTGGACCAGCAGACATCCACCAAGTAGAACAACAATTAATCCAAGAACTCGTAAAGCTATTTGGCTACGAGCATGTCGAATTCAGCACTGAAGCACCCTCAATCGGTAACAAAGTATGAGCAAACCCATTCAAATGGAAAAAGGCGTCAAATACCGTGACGCTGATAAAATGGCACTGATTCCAGTTAAGAACATGCCAACTGAGCAAAAAGAAATTCTACGTAAACCTGAGTGGATGAAAATCAAGCTGCCAGCGGACAGCCAACGTATTCAAGACATCAAATCAGCGATGCGTAAGAACAATCTGCATTCAGTTTGTGAAGAAGCCTCTTGCCCTAACTTGGCCGAATGTTTCAACCACGGTACTGCAACCTTTATGATTTTAGGTGCTATCTGTACACGTCGTTGCCCATTCTGTGACGTTGCCCATGGTCGCCCTGTTGCTCCAGAAACAGACGAGCCTCAAAAACTAGCGAAAACTATTAGCGATATGAAGCTCAAGTACGTGGTTATTACCTCAGTTGACCGTGATGACTTACGTGATGGTGGTGCACAGCACTTTGCTGACTGTAACCGTGAAATTCGTGCACTGAATCCGAACATTCGCATCGAAACACTGGTTCCTGATTTCCGTGGTCGTATGGATATTGCACTGGATCTGTTGAAAGACAACCCGCCAGATGTGTTCAACCACAACTTAGAAACGGCACCGCGTTTGTACCGTAAAGCGCGTCCAGGTGCGAACTATAAGTGGTCACTACAGCTACTACAAAAATTCAAAGAGCAGCATCCAGAAATCCCAACTAAATCGGGATTGATGATGGGGCTTGGTGAGACAAAAGAAGAGATCATCGAAGTGATGAAAGATCTGCGTGCTCACGGCGTAACAATGCTAACGCTAGGTCAATACTTAGCGCCAAGTCGTCACCACCTGCCTGTTGAACGTTACGTTCCACCAGCAGAGTTTGATGAGCTAAAAGAAGTTGCTCTTGGACTTGGCTTTACACATGCCGCATGTGGTCCATTTGTGCGTTCTTCATACCACGCAGATATGCAAGCTCAAGGTTTAGAAGTTAAGTAATCCATACTTAGATAACTAAATCGGTTAAAAGGCGATATGTCTTCGGATATGTCGCCTTTTTTGTGTCTATGATTGAATAGATGCAAATAGTTTTATAGGCTTACCACTGACTTTTTAAATCATGAAGGACAATGATAATGAAAAATTTAACGATGCTCGCTCTAGCTCTGACCGCAGCAGCCATTACAGCCGGTTGTTCTTCGAACACTCAAACAGACAACTACCGTGAAGCCTCTTTTGAACTCTGTAATACAGAAGTGGATATTTATTCGGTCAGTGACGACGGCAAAGTTCGGATTGTTTGCTCAGATGGTTCTAAATTCGCTCTGGCAAGTGAAGATACGCTAGAAGTGATGCGTGAAATTAATATCGAATACTGTGATGGTGAAGGTCTAGGTAAGTTTACAGAAAGTAACAAATACTACATGTTCAAATGTAAATCCGGCACGTTAATCAGTATGGCGAAATAGAATTGGTCATTGTTCTTTAACCACAGAAAGCCAGTTTCAAAACATAAAAAAGGCCTGCTATGCAGGCCTTTTCAATATCTTGTAAAGATTAAGCGTAAACAGGTAGACGCTTACAGATATCAAGAACTTTTTGTTTAGTTGCTTCGATAACTGCTTCGTCGTTGATGTTGTCTAGAACATCACACATCCAGTTAGCTAGTGCTTTCGCATCTTCTTCACCGAAACCACGACGAGTGATCGCAGGAGTACCAACACGGATACCAGAAGTTACGAATGGGCTGCGAGGATCGTTCGGCACTGAGTTTTTGTTTACAGTGATGTTTGCTGCACCAAGTGCTGCATCTGCTTCTTTACCAGTGATGTCTTTGTCGATTAGGTCAACAAGGAACAGGTGGTTTTCAGTACCGTTAGATACGATTTTGTAACCACGCTCTTGGAATTGAGCAACCATTGCCTTCGCGTTCTTAACAACACGCTGTTGGTAAGCTTTGAATTCAGGTTCCATAGCTTCTTTGAACGCTACCGCTTTACCAGCAATAACATGCATTAGAGGACCACCTTGGCCGCCAGGGAATACTGCTGAGTTCAGCTTCTTGTACATCTCTTCGCCAGCGTTTGAAAGAATCAAACCACCACGTGGGCCAGCTAGAGTTTTGTGAGTTGTAGTCGTTACGACGTGAGCGTGTGGGATTGGTGTTGGGTATACGCCAGCAGCAATCAGACCAGCAACGTGTGCCATATCAACAAACAAGTAAGCATCTACTTTGTCAGCGATTTCGCGCATGCGTTTCCAATCAACGATTTGAGAGTAAGCTGAGAAACCACCGATAATCATCTTAGGTTTGTGCTCTAGAGCAAGTGCTTCCATCTCGTCGTAGTTGATTTGACCAGCTTCGTCGATACCGTAAGGAATAACATTGTAGTGTTTACCAGAGAAGTTAACTGGTGAACCGTGAGTCAAGTGACCACCGTGAGCTAGGCTCATACCTAGAACTGTGTCACCTGGATTTAGAAGAGCCATGTACACTGCGCTGTTTGCTTGTGAGCCAGAGTGAGGCTGAACGTTAGCATATTCGCAACCAAATAGTTGGCATGCACGATCGATTGCTAGAGCTTCCGCTTTATCCACGTACTCACAACCGCCGTAGTAACGCTTGCCAGGGTAGCCTTCAGCGTATTTGTTTGTTAGCTGAGAACCTTGAGCTTCCATTACACGCGGACTGGTGTAGTTTTCTGAAGCGATAAGTTCGATGTGCTCTTCTTGGCGAAGAGTTTCTTCCTGAATGGCAGCGTATAGCTCCGGATCATAATCAGCGATGTTCATATCACGCTTAAGCATCTGTATCTCCTGACTCAGATTTGACTGAAAGTAGCAAAAAACCACACAACGACCAAAAGCAAACGTTTTCGTCACCGTAATATGGCGCGCATTCTACATAATTTGATTTATATCATAAAGCCCAAATTACAGAATTTATCATGCAGTTTTTTCATGTTGATTAACAATACTGCTCATCTTTAAAGCTTTTAAGATGAGTGTCTACATTTTCTTTACACAGTGTAAATTTGGAATTACATAGGTTTACCCTAATTTTTGTTCGCTAGCTACCGAAAAGATCGGGTTTTAATTAGTATCCACTTATTCTTTACCAATTACTTATTTTTTAGCAATTAATGGCATCTCAAATGGAAACACATTCACGGAAGGAAGACTGGATAGCAATCTTCACTGGCACATTTATCGTGTCCCAAGGCTTATTTTTTCTCAAAGCAGCCAATCTTATAACTGGTGGCACCGCGGGTTTGGCACTTCTTTTGACTCATATTTTCCCTTGGAGCTTCGGTACACTGTATTTCTTCGTTAACGTGCCGTTCTATCTGCTCGCTTGGAAACGCTTCGGTGTTAAGTTCTCGGTTAACACAGCAATCTCTTGTGGCTTGGTTTCTGTTTTTACGGATCACCTTTCGAACTTCATTGCCATAGAACATATTGATGCAGCTTACTGTGCTTTGGCTGGCGGCTTGTTAACTGGCTTAGGTATGTTGATTCTATTCCGCCACCGCTCAAGCTTGGGTGGTTTTAACGTGCTATGCCTGTTCATACAAGACAAATTCGGTATTTCAGTTGGTAAGACACAGTTAGTTTTAGACTGCATTATTGTTTTCGCATCTCTATTCTACTTAACACCATCGGTCATCATGTTCTCTATTGCTGGTGCTGTAGTACTGAATATCGTGCTTGCCATGAACCACAAGCCATCTCGCTATTCGGTCAAATATATCTGAAACTCATAAAAGAAAGCCCGCTAACTTAGCGGGCTTTTTAATACATGGAAATAAGGTCTGGCTAGTGCGTTGTGCGACCTTTATTGTCGTGTCCCAACTCTTTGTTGAGCTCAGCTTCAACATGTCCCGGAGCTTGTGTCTTAGCGGAGATCAATCGATACATTGCTGGTATTACAAACAGAGTCACTACAGTGGCAAATGCCATACCAAAGAAAATCACCGTACCCACCGCAACACGGCTCTCATAACCCGCACCTGTAGAAACAATAAGCGGGATAGAACCCGCCAGTGTAGTGAATGCCGTCATCAGAATTGGACGCAAGCGGCGCGCTGACGCATCGACAATCGCTTTTTCAAACTCAACACCTCGGTCACGTAACTGGTTAGCAAACTCAACGATTAAGATGCCGTTTTTCGTTACCATACCAATCAACATCACCATACCGATCTGGCTATATACGTTCATCCCCTGCCCCATAATCAACAGGCCAAGGAAACCACCGAAGACACCCATAGGTACCGTAAACATAATAACCATTGGGTTGATAAAGCTTTCAAACTGAGCAGCAAGAACTAAGTACGCAACTAGCAGCGCTAAAGCGAATACCGCCGCAACGCTCGATTGGTTTTCTTTGAAATCTTTTGACTCACCTGAATAGCTAACCGAGATATCACTAGGCAACATTTCTAACGCTTTTTGATCCATATAATCTAAAGCCTGACCTAATGTTGCACCGTCAGCTAAGTTTGCTGTTATCGTAATGGCTTTTTGTTTGTTGTAGTGAGACAAGCGAATAGCCGAGGCGACTTCTTCAATCTTAGTCACAGTATCCAGAGTAACCAGATCACCATTTCCGGTACGCATGTAAATCTGACTTAAATCAGCTGCGTTATTGAAGCTGTTCTCATCACCACGCAGATAAACGTCATATTCTTCACCACGTTCAACGAAGGTAGTCACCGCTTTACCACCTAACATCACTTCAAGCGTATCGGAGATATCTTGAACACTGATGTTAAGCTCTGCAGCTCTTTGTCTATCAACCGTTACCACCAATTCTGGTGTTTTCTCTGAGTAGTTGATATCCACGCCCGTCATCAAACCAGAATTCGCGGCTTCTACCTCTAGTTTCTCAGACCACTCTTTCAGCTCTGTATAATCCGAGCCTCCCAGTACAAACTGAACGGGTTCGTTAGAACCACCACGGAAACCCGGCATAAATGGAATAACACGTACGTCCGGAATACCTGTTAGTGCTTTTCTCACTTCCCCCAGAGCTTTTTGAGCGGTGATACTGCGTTCATTCCAGTCATCCAACGTCATAATGACGAAGCCAGTCTGGTCACCCGCGTTACCGCCAAATGCAGGAGATTGAATACTGAATGATTTTAGGAAACCCTGTCCGAGCAGAGGCTTTAATCGTGCTTCAACCAAGTCCATGTTGGCAGACATACGGTTATAGCTGGTCGCATCAGCACCACGTACCATGGTAAAGATAACGCCGCGGTCTTCCGATGGCGTTAACTGCGCTGGGACATTCTGCATAAATTGGTAGCTACCACCAATACAACCCAAAATGATTAACGGCGCTAACCATTTGAAACGTAATGCGTACTTCAACAGGAAGCGATACGAAGATTCAAGCTTGCCAAACAGTTTGTCTACAACACGGTTAAAACCGTTTGGTTTTACATTCGCTTTGAGGATCTTACTTCCCAGTACTGGTGTTAGCGTCAATGCAATCAGAGAAGAGAAGATGACAGACATTGCCAACAGTACCGAGAACTCTGTGAACAGCAGCCCCACCATCCCATCCATAAAGGAGATAGGCAGGAACACCATTACTAGTACGAGCGTGGTTGCAATAACGGCAAACCCGACTTCACGCGTACCTTTATAAGCGGCTAGCAGTGGTTTCTCACCCTGTTCAATATGATGGAAGATGTTCTCCACCACCACAATCGCGTCATCCACCACCAAACCAATTGACAGTATCAATGCCATCAAAGTAATTAGGTTGATAGAAAAGCCAAAATAGTAAGCTGCAATAAATGAAGAAATCAGCGATACAGGAACTGTGATAGCTGGAATCAAGGTTGCACGGGCTTGACCAATGAAGATGTAAAGCACCAAAACAACCAGACCACCAGTAATAAATAAGGTGCTGTATACCTCTTCTATAGAGCGTTCAATAAAGATGGTCGAGTCATAACTGATATTTAACTTGGTATCTGCTGGCAGAAACTTCTGAATATTGTCAACCTGCTCGTGAACTCGTTTAGCAACTTCTAGAGGGTTAGAGTCGGACTGAGGGATGATCCCCATACTCACGTTTACAACGCCATCTGTCTTGTAGGTCGAGTTCTCGTTTTCCGCGCCAAGGAACACATCAGCAACATCTTTCAGGTAGATAGGCGTACCACTGGCACGTTTAACAACCAAGTATTGAAAGTCTTCCGGCTTTTGATAAGTACGCGCAGTACGAACCGACATTACGGTTGAATCGTTGCGTACCTCACCTCCCGGGCTTTCAATATTTTCACGACGTAAAGCAGCTGAAATATCCGATGTGGTAACGCCGCGTCCTGCCATTAACTCCGGTTGAAGGCGAACATACATCACTTTGTACAAGCCACCAGAGACGTTTATAGAACTGACGCCTGAAATCAGGCTAAAGCGGTCAACAAGGACACGTTCCATATAATCAGTTAACTGAGTCCGGTCCATAGTGGTCGAACTCAAGTTGATATACATAGACGCTTGGCCAGAACCGTTGTTCTTATATACCAGAGGATCATCGGCTGCATCCGGTAGCGATCGCTGCGCACGCGCTACCGCATCACGAATATCACTGACACCTGTATTTAGGTCATAACCGAGGTTGAACGTAACCGTTATACGTGAAGAACCATTACGGGTTACCGATGTAATTTCATCGATGCCACTGATACCAGTGAGCTGTTCTTCAAGCACCGAGGTAATTTGGTTTTCGATAATGGTGGCGGAAGCACCTTGATATCGAGTGGTAACAGAAACGACGGGGTTTTCAATATCCGGCATTTCGCGCACAGCAAGCTTCGTAAAAGAGACAAAGCCAAACACACACAGCAGCATGCTCAGTACGAGCGCAGCTACTGGGCGTTTTACTGAAACATCAGAGATCAACATTAGTTGTCATCCTTGTTTACTGGGCGACCATCCACCGTCACTTCTAACACTTTAGCACCGTCACGCATGTTTACGATCCCTTGAACGACGACTTTCTCACCGATCTCGAGTCCTTGTTCAATCACAACTTGGTTTTCTACACGAGCTCCAAGCAGAACTTCTGTTCGAACCGCTTTGTTTTCTTTATTTACAACATAGACATAGCGCTTAGTACCAGAGTATTCGAGCGCTTGAACTGGAATAATCGGCGCTTCAATCGCTGGGAACGCTAAATTAGCTGAAACTAACATTCCCGGCTTAAGTAAACGTCCAGCATTTGAAAAATGAATACGCACTCTCAGATTCAAAGTCTCTGCGTTAACACGGGAATCAACGCCAACGACTTCACCTTCAAATGACTTACCCGGCCACGCATTCGTGGAACCAACCACTTTCATGCCTTTAGTGAGCATGGAAAGGTAACGCTCAGGTACTTGAAGATCCAATTGCATTAGAGAAAGGTTATCCAAGGTCATCAGTTCAGTGCTGGAGTTAACAATCTTGCCTCGACTGAAATCGATAAAACCCACAGTGCCATCAAATGGCGCTCTGATATGAAGGTCATTCCAATTGGCTTCTGATGCTTCTAAACGCGCTTGAGCAATATCGACACTGGTTTTCTGGGCATCAATTTCTGTCTGGGTAATAGCGCTTCTCTTCAACAGACGCTCGTATTCGGCCAGTTTACGTTTTTCATCACGCAGGTAAGCTTTTGCCTCAGCTACAGACGCACGGGCTTTTTCATCTGACAACTGAACAAGTATTTGGTTTTTCTTTACTTCTTGATTGGCTTTAACCGCGATGATGTCCACTTTTCCGGAAACTTCTGGAGAAATAATCACTGACTGCTCGGCTTCCAACTTGCCAACTAACGATAGAGATTGAGATACCTGATGCACCTGAACTAAATCAGTAACAACAGAGATTGCAGGTGCGCCTTTAGGGCCTGCGGCTATAACACCCTCACTTGCAAATAAAGCCATAGCAAGAGCGATAGAAAGAATCGAAACGTTTTTCATAAACCACATCAGCATATAAGAAAGAACTTTTATTATAACTAGTTATAGAGGGGCGAAACGTAAAGGAACGTAAATTTGATATTTCCATCTCCTTTTTGAACCACTATTTCAAAAAGAAAATGGGGAATTACGGCCATCTTTGCCCAAAAAGGCAGCATTCAATTCAAAAAGGCAAAAAAAGGGTTTACACCAAGTCCGAGTTTGATAATATGCGCTCCGCACTTGCTTGATGTGTTGGGAAAACATCATTTAAGCCTCTTCTTATAAAAGATTAGGAAAACACCCTGGAGGGGTTCCCGAGTGGCCAAAGGGAGCAGACTGTAAATCTGCCGGCTCCGCCTTCGATGGTTCGAATCCGTCCCCCTCCACCATATTTTCTTGTGAGATATTAACGCTCATGAGAGCAAAACTTGATTGAT
Source organism: Vibrio sp. HM8-C (assembly GCF_058630515.1). Classification (NCBI taxonomy): domain Bacteria; kingdom Pseudomonadati; phylum Pseudomonadota; class Gammaproteobacteria; order Vibrionales; family Vibrionaceae; genus Vibrio; species Vibrio sp. HM8-C. The sequence goes on along the minus strand of NZ_JBMMKS010000001.1, from coordinate 165,108 downwards.
GCGTTGGGAAAACGTCAGTTAAGCCTCTTCTTGTAAAAGAATAGGAAACACCCTGGAGGGGTTCCCGAGTGGCCAAAGGGAGCAGACTGTAAATCTGCCGGCTCCGCCTTCGATGGTTCGAATCCGTCCCCCTCCACCATATTTTCTTGTGAGACATTAACTCTCATGAGAGCAAAACTTGATTGATGCGTTGGGAAAACGTCAGTTAAGCCTATTCTTGTAAAAGATTAGGAAAACACCCTGGAGGGGTTCCCGAGTGGCCAAAGGGAGCAGACTGTAAATCTGCCGGCTCCGCCTTCGATGGTTCGAATCCGTCCCCCTCCACCATATTTTCTTGTGAGATATTAACTCTCATGAGAGCAAAACTTGATTGATGCGTTGGGAAAACGTCAGTTAAGCCTATTCTTGTAAAAGATTAGGAAAACACCCTGGAGGGGTTCCCGAGTGGCCAAAGGGAGCAGACTGTAAATCTGCCGGCTCCGCCTTCGATGGTTCGAATCCGTCCCCCTCCACCATATACGGAAAAGCCAGCTCATTGAGCTGGCTTTTTTTATTTCAGATATTTGTTCACTCGATATAAACAAAAAGCCCCAACGCTTTGGGACTTTATTGCATCAAAACTATCACTGATGAAAGTGCTCGTTAACGCTCAAATCAATATAACTCTGGTTTCATAAGCTCTCAGCGTTTGTTTACGTTCCACCGCATGTTGTTCTATGTCAGCGTAGTTACCAATAAGATAACTAGCTTTACTTAGCTCTAGTTGCGCAGGCAGTTCACATTCAGCTTCTACACCATAATAGTTATTCAGGCATACCAATATCTGAGTAGTGCTACGTCTTAGATATGCGAAAACAGATTCGTGATCCGGTAGAAAATCTTCATAGTCACCGTCCGTAATTATCGGGATAGTTTTCCGTAGCTGAATCAGTTTCTGATAGTAGTAAAATACCGAATCTTCATCGTCTAATGCTTGCTCTGCATTGATATGTGGATAATTGTTCGCCACAGAGATCCACGGTTCTGCTTTGCTAAATCCGGCATATTGTTCGCTATTCCACTGCATTGGCGTACGAGAATTATCACGAGATTTCTGCGCCAAAATAGCCAGCATATCGGCATCGCTAACACCTTTTTGCTTAACCATAATGCCGTACATATTAGTGCTTTCAACATCTCGATATTGGGAAATCGAACTGTAACCCGGGTTCGTCATACCAATTTCTTCACCTTGGTAGATATAAGGTGTTCCCTGCATCATGTGTACAGAGGTGGCGAGCATTTTGGCTGACTCAACACGATACTGAGTATCGTTACCCAGCCGACTCACAACTCTAGGTTGATCATGATTACACCAGAAAAGAGCTCCCCAACCTTTTCCGTTTAAACCGGTTTGCCAGTGGTTAAACACTTGCTTGAGCTGAACGAAATCAAACGGTGCTTTGGTCCATTTTTCACCATTCGGATAATCCGCTTTCAGATGATGAAAGTTGAACACCATAGACAGCTCTTTGTTATCTAGCGAAGAATATTGCTGACAGTGCTCCAACGTAGTCGACGACATCTCACCCACCGTCACACTGCCATATTTTTGGAAAACATCGCGGCTAATCTCTTGTAAATACTCATGAACGCGAGGTCCATCGGTATAAAATCGTCGCCCATCTCCTAAATCATCGTTTGGGAAATCCTGCTGTTTAGAAATCAAATTAATTACATCTAAACGGAATCCATCTACACCTTTCTCAGCCCAAAAGCTAATCACTTCTTTGACTTCATCTCGAACCAACGGGTTTTCCCAGTTCAAATCCGCTTGTTCTTTCGCAAATAGATGTAAGTAATATTGATTGGATTTTTCGTCGTATTCCCAAGCGCTACCACCAAATTTGGATTGCCAGTTATTAGGAGCTTGCCCGCCTACTGGCGACTTCCAAATGTAGTAGTCACGATAAGGGCTAGATTTATCAGCTACAGCAGATTGAAACCACATATGCTGCGTTGATGTATGGTTAACAACGATATCCATTATGATTCGAATACCCTTTTGATGAGCCAACTCTAGCAAGCTATCAAAGTCACCCATGGTGCCAAAATCTGGATTTATCGAATAGTAATCCGCAATATCGTAACCATTATCTACCATTGGCGACTGATACACAGGTGTCAGCCAAATGGCATCAATCCCCAATTTTTGCAGATAATCCAATTTAGAAATAATTCCCTGGATATCCCCAGTCCCTTTTGCGCCACTGTCACAAAAACTTTTGGGATAAATTTGATATATAGAGGCGGTCTTCCACCAGTCAGATGCTGTATTAGCAAAGGCCATTCGAATCTCACTTACCAAAAATAAAATAGAAAAAGAGTGGCTAAAAGCCACTCATAAAAAGGTTTATGCTGATGCGGTTGATAGCACGCCTTTGCCTTGTGCGCGTTTGTACATCACCAAAGTCAAAGCTGCTGGAACCACAATTGCCACCAGCATTGCAATTAGGTAAACACTCCAGTATTGAGGTTGAATAGATAAAATGCCTGGTAAACCACCGACACCGATACCATTAGCCATCACGCCAGCGCTACCACACACCGCCGCAGCTAGAGCGCTACCAATCATTGCGCATAGCATTGGGAACTTGTATTTAAGGTTAATACCGTACATGGCAGGTTCAGTTACACCTAGATAAGCGGAAATCGCCGCTGGAACTGAGATATCGCGTTCGCCATGCTTTTTACTGATAAGAATGATGCCTACAACAGCCGATGCCTGTGCAATGTTTGACAGAGCAATTAAAGGCCAAATCGGTGTTCCACCAAGCTCTTGCATAAGCTGCAAATCCACTGCGTTAGTTGTGTGATGGATACCAGTGATCACCAATGGTGCGTACAAGAAACCAAAAATCATTGAGCCTAATACCGCGAAATCGCCTGTCATTGCAGCTTTGGCTGCAAATGCAACGCCGTTACCTAACATACGACCAAATGGGCCAATTAATGTATGCGATAAAATTACAGCCAGAATTAAAGAAACAAACGGCACAACGACAAGATATAGGTACGCTGGAATGACTCGTTTTAACGTGTTTTCAATAAAGGCTAGCAATACGCCCGCTAAAATGGCTGGAATAACTTGAGCTTGGTAGCCTACTTTTTCAATTACAAACAGGCCGAAATCCCAGACTTCTGGCACTTGCTTACCGATGAGATAGGCATTCATAAGTTGAGGAGAAACAAGCGTCACACCCAAAGTGATACCCAAAATTGGCGTACCACCCAATTTCTTCACTGTAGACCAACACACACCAACGGGTAGGAAGAAGAAAATTGCTTCGCCAATCAACCACAAGAATGAGTGAACACTTGCCCAGAACTGGCTAATTTCGGTTAGAGTTTGGCCATCGAACATCTTGATGTCGCCAATCACATTACGGAAACCTAAGATCAAACCACCGGTAATAATGGCAGGAAGCAGCGGTACAAAAATTTCTGCAAGATGGGAAATACCGCGCTCTAAGATGTTCATGTTTTGACGTGCCGCTAGTTTCGCATCTTCTTTCGAAGCCCCAGCCTGACCTGTTACATCCAAAAGCACTTTAAACACTTGGTCGACTTCGGTGCCAATAACAACTTGGAATTGACCTGCATTGGTAAAGCAACCTTTCACTATGCTGAGAGATTCCAAACCTTGTTTATCTGCCTTTTCTGGTTCATTCAGTACAAACCGTAAACGTGTTAGGCAGTGGCTAACACTGGCGATATTTTCGCTACCGCCAACCAATTCAACAAGACGCACGACATCTTGTCTCGCTATCTTACTCATACCTTTGTCCACCCTGTTACTTATAGCTTTTATATTAGTTGAATCAATAATGGGAACATTCCCACCAAAGTTTTCAGTATAGTGGCACAACTCATTAAAGCTTAAAATGGGAACAGTCCCATTAGTTGAGAACGATCACATTAGACGGTGAATTTTTCGACAAACTTAAGGTAAGAATAGAAAGCTATAGAAGATGAATGATCAAAGCGAAAAATGTTCATCGCTTTGATCAGAGAGTCGCTCGCTAGCGAATAGACGGCGTTTGAGTAAGATGGACAAGATGCTGAACATCTCCGCTAAGATGTTGAATTAAAAGCTTTGCAGCCTGTTTACCCGCTTGTCGATAACCTGGATCAACACTGTAAATCTTAGGAAATAAGAAGCTAAGAAGTTCATTTCCTCCAACCCCAGTAACCATAACATCTTCTCGCTGGCACTCTTGCAGGCGTTTGATAACCCCCAACGCTAAAGTGTCACTGGCACAAACAATAGCCTGAGTCTCTTTGTTTAGCACCTTATCGACCAGCTGATAGGCACTCTCGTGCTTCAGTTGCCCCGTTTCATAACAAGGCTTGAGTTGATGATTCTTACACCAATCGAGGTACGCTTTTAAACGCATTTCACCCGTTGTCGCATCCTTAGGATCAACACCGATAAAACTGATGCGATTTAATCCTTGGGATGTTACGTGTTCCAAGGCTTGGTTGATGATGCCAGTATTATCGTAATTGATAGAAGAGACTTGCTCGGAATGTGTTGCAATGACGACTGCTTTTAGCTGCCAAGGAACCAAAGCCTGAGCATCGAGATCAGTAAAGCCAAAGATAATCACACCATCGACGTTGCGTTTCATCAGCACATCTAAGTGTTCGTTGGTTTTCTCTCTATCAAACTGGCTTTCCATAATGACGACGTCATAACCGTTTGCGTACAGTGTCTCAAGCATACTGCTGACAGAACGATTTTCAGACGGCGAATCAAGACGAGAGATAATAACACCAACAACTTTTTGACTGCCACCACGCATAAGCTGTGCTGACTTTGAAGGAACGTAACCCGATTCTGCAATTACCTTCTCTACCTTCTCTCGAGTTTCAGGCTTCACTTTTGGATCATTGGTGAGTACGCGAGAAACGGTAGATTTACCGACTCCGGAAAGTTTTGCGATATCAAGAATGGTGAGTTTTTTGCTCATGAAATATGGTCTGCAAGGTGATAAAAGCGGTGGCGAAACCACCGCACTACTTATGCTCTAGGCCATATATAAGCAAAAATTCACTCTATCCGGCAAGTTTTATAGATAATACCTTTGACTTCTAACCTAGCGTCGTTGCCTTTCGTGAACAAGGTAACAGGATTAACGACCACAGAGGTGTGATCATCCAGTATGTATTTTGCCCCTGAGCCTGTTGGAATACTGACTAAACGGTACATGCTTTCAGACGTCCTCAATACTGCGTTTTCAGACGATACATAAGCCACGTCAAACTGCTTCTCATCGTCACACACGTAATGTTGGAAATCACTGTCTTTAACTTTAAGCCCATCGACTTCAGTTGAGCTTGAGCAGGCGGTTAATGCAGTCAAAGATAGTGCCATCAGGCAAAACGCAACAAGGTTATCGTTTCTCTTCATGATGATTCTCTCTTTTAGTAATAAAAAAGGCCGCACAAGCGACCTCCTAATACCAAACCCAGCAATGTATCTACTACCGATTACTTGTAATGGTATTATTTGCGCTCTTTTAAATAGTTAGGCACATCGCGCAAACTGTCCAGTACAACGGTCGCTAAACTTTCACCTTTTTCTGTCACAGGCTTACCAGTGCGCACTAAAATTTTAGTACCTACACCAGCAGCTTCGGCGGCCATCATGTCTTCGGCTTTATCGCCCACCATAACAGAATTCGCCATGTCGATTTTTAGAAAATCTCGAGCTGAGATAAACATACCTGGCTTAGGCTTACGGCAATCGCAATCTTCTTTATATTTACCTACACCATGTTCTGCGTGGTGAGGGCAGTAATAAATGCCATCGAGTTCGACGCCGTTATCAACGAAATTCCAATCCATCCACTGTGTTAATGAAAGAAAACGATCTTCGCTAAACATGCCACGAGCAATACCTGATTGGTTAGTAACAAGCACAAGCAAGTAACCCATTTCATGCAGCTTTTTCGTTGCATCAAAAACACCATCGATAAACTCAAAGTCATGTTCGTCGCTTACATAGCCATGATCCACGTTTATCACGCCGTCACGGTCTAAAAACACAGCTGGTTTCGCCAAAATATTCATCTCTATAAAGTCAAACTACGCGAATTATTGCACGCTTTATTTCTTTCATCACTATCTAATTACTTAACGATCTCTCTCGAATGACCATTTAGACGTCTAGACGTAAAAATATCTATTGACTTGAAGTTAGTTAAGCCATAGCATCCTCTACCAAGTTAGAACGAGTTAAATATTTTATTCTGTTGTTACTACTATTTTAGTAATACAAAGGTAACTCGTTACAAAACAACCAAGATTTATCCCTGCGCAGGTTTTTCAATGATTGAGATTAGTCACGTCAACAAGGTGTTCTATCAAGGCACGAAAGAAATCAATGCCTTAAAAGACATCAACCTTAACATCCAACAAGGCACAATCTTCGGTGTTATTGGCTCTTCAGGTGCTGGTAAAAGTACTCTGATTCGTTGTGTGAACATGCTAGAACGCCCAACTAACGGTAGCGTTATTGTTGATGGTGTTGATCTAACGAAGCTTAGCTCGAAACAATTGAGCGAAGCACGCCGTAACATCGGTATGATTTTCCAGCATTTTAATCTGCTTTCATCACGTACTGTGTTTGAAAACGTTGCTCTGCCACTAGAGCTATCAGGTAAAAGTGCAGCACACATTGATAAGAAAGTGTCTGAACTTCTTCAACTGGTTGGTCTTTCAGAGAAACGTGACACTTATCCATCAAACTTAAGTGGTGGCCAAAAGCAACGTGTTGCGATAGCTCGTGCTCTAGCGTCTGATCCAAAAGTATTGCTGTGTGACGAAGCAACCAGTGCTCTTGATCCAGCGACGACACAGTCAATTCTTGAGCTATTGAAAGAGATTAACCGTAAGTTAAATATCACTATCTTGTTGATTACTCACGAGATGGATGTAGTAAAAAGTATTTGTCATGAAGTGGCTATCATCGGTGATGGCGAGTTGGTAGAAAAAGGCACTGTGGGTGAAATCTTTGCTCATCCAAAAACAGAACTTGCACACCAGTTCATTCGCTCAACATTGGATTTATCAATTCCAGATGATTATCAAGCACGCTTACAGCAAACACGAGTTGAAGGCAGTTACCCATTGGTGCGCTTAGAATTTACTGGCGCCACAGTAGACGCGCCATTGATGTCGCAAATTTCACGTAAGTTCAATATCGATGTCAGCATCTTAAGTTCCGACCTTGATTACGCTGGCGGTGTGAAGTTCGGCATGATGGTAGCGGAAATCTTCGGTAACGAAGAAAACGACAATGCTGCAATTCAATACCTTCGTGACAATAAAGTAAAAGTAGAGGTACTTGGTTATGTCCTTTAATACCATCACAAGTTGGTTATCACTAAACGGTGACCTGCTTTTAACAGCAACTTGGCAAACAGTGTATATGGTAGCAGTTGCAGGAATTATTGGTTTTGCACTAGGTATTCCACTAGGCGTTATTCTTCACACCACTAAAAAAGGTGGTTTGCTAGAAAACACGAAATTGAACAGTGCACTTGGCGCAATCGTCAACGTTGGACGTTCAGTACCGTTTCTTGTGTTGATGGTTGCAATTATCCCTGTGACAAAGTTGCTTGTGGGTACTTTCATCGGCACAACAGCAGCAATCGTACCTTTAACCATCGGCGCTATTCCATTTGTCGCTCGCTTGATTGAAGGTGCATTGTTGGAAGTTCCAACTGGTCTTGTTGAAGCTGCACAATCTATGGGTGCGACACCAATGCAAATCATTCGCAAGGTGCTGCTACCTGAAGCAATGCCAACCATTCTTAACTCTGTAACTATCACGCTAGTAACTCTTGTGAGCTATTCAGCAATGGCAGGTACGGTAGGTGGTGGTGGCCTAGGTGATGTGGCTATTCGTTACGGTTTCCACCGTTACGATGTCGTGATAATGGCTGTAACCGTTGTCATGCTTATTGTTCTAGTACAAATAATTCAATCAATCGGCGATGCATTCGTACGCCGCGTTGATCACAGATAAAAACGATATAAGAATTTCTAACAAGGAGATTACCATGAAATTCAATCTTAAAAGTTTACTGACCATCGCTGCTGCTGCATCTGCTCTTGTGCTAGCTGGCTGTGGTGAAAAAGAAGTTGATAACAACAAAGTGAAAATTGGTGTAATTGCTGGTGCTGAAGCTCAAGTAGCAGAAATCGCTGCAAAAATTGCAAAAGAGAAATACAACCTAGATGTTGAACTAGTAACTTTCACTGATTACGTAACACCAAACGCAGCGCTAGACGACGGTTCAATCGATGCAAACGCATTCCAACACAAGCCATACTTAGATCAGCAAATTGCTGACCGTGGTTACAAACTAGCAATCGTTGGTAACACGTTTGTTTACCCAATTGCGGGTTACTCAAAACAAGTGAAATCTGTTGATGAGATCCAAGACGGTGACCGTATTGCAGTACCAAACGATCCAACAAACCTAGGCCGTTCTCTGCTTCTACTTGAGCAACAAGGTCTACTAAAACTACGTGAAGACGTTGGTCTACTAGCAACTGTACGTGACATCGTAGAAAACCCTAAAAACATTAAGATCGTTGAACTAGACGCAGCTCAACTTCCACGTTCTCTTGATGACGTTACGCTTTCTATCATCAACACAACTTACGCAAGCTCTATCAATCTGACTCCAGAGAAAGATGGTATCTTCGTAGAAAACAAAGAATCACCTTACGTTAACCTGCTTGTTGCTCGTGAAGACAACGTAAACGCTGAAAACGTACAAAATTTCCTAAAAGCTTACCAAACAGATGAAGTAGCAAACGGCGCTTCAGAAATTTTCCACGGTGGCGCAGTTAAAGGCTGGTAATCACTAGATTATTGCTAAGACTTTTAATTGTCAGATAGTTCAAGGGCTCCGATTGGAGCCCTTTTTATTGAAGGTGGTTGAGCCTTATGAACGGTCGATAAGTTTTAAAACTAATTACTTCAGATGATCCCAAGAGATGTTAGAAACGATTCGGCAGTTATCGCACTTGAAATGAAAAATGTCATGCAAGGGTTCTTCTAACAACCATTCCCCACCGCACTTAGGGCAAGGTCTCGCTTTCTCTTCCGCCAAACTCTTACCACCCACTCGGTATTGATAGTAATAAGTTGGAATTTTCGTGATGTATTCAATACGTTTACTCAGATCCCAGCCACGGCGGAACAAGTCACTGTCTACATCGCAAATCTCTTTCAAAGCCGCATGTTCAGCTTTGCAGCCACCCGCCATTTGCAGCTCATCACACGCTTGCCACTCTGTTTGCCATTTAATGACTGACTTATGGTCACCGTTTAACGTTGCTTCATTTCGATAAAGAGGTATCGGCAACAAAGTTTCACCACTGCGAAGCGGAGAACAGGTATGCACATAAGTGGTGTATAGAACCTGCCAACTTGGTGTTTCTTCTTCCGCAGCTTGCTCAGAATTGATGTCTCTGCCAAGCAAACGAAACTTTGGTGCTAGCAAACACGCATCAGAAAGACGATTAAAGCAAACTTTGACAAAATCCGAGTGATTATTTGGATGCAGGCTATCTTTTTCTGGGCAAACCACTCGAACAGAAAACTCCCCATCGCCCATGATGATTGGGAACTCACGGCCGAGTATTTGCCCGTTATAACGCAATGCATCCATTAATCCGTTGATGGCTTTGTCAACAGCGGTAATGGTAGTGTTATCAAAACATTCAAATTCCAGTTCAACAACGTACATTATGCCTGCACCTCTGGCTCAAGCTGTTCTAGAAAACTCGCTACATCTTCACTCAGAACTTGACGGTTATCTGTGCCTAACTTTTCGAGAATGACATTTCCGGTGAGATTGCATATCGACACAACTTCCATTTCATCGTCCGTGGTCGCGATGAATACTGTTGGTTTTTGCTTTAAACGGCGCTGCATGACTAGATGTCCGAGAATGTTTTCCTGCAATCGTTCGTAATCTTCATCGCTCCAAACTTGCAAAAGGTTAAGCGCATTGCCCTTCCAGCTTGCAGGCATGTCAGCACTGTATTGAGAGCCGTAAAACGCATGAATGTCTTCATGCAAAGCAATCTCTATCCCATTTTCAACATTGGTAAAATCAGCAGCGACATCTCTTATAACTGGTTGCCAGTAGACACTATCTGCAAGCTTTTGCGCCACACATGGCGAAACCCAGTCCAGTAGCTCTTCATTTTCAGGTAAATGTTGGTGCACCGCTTGATAGGCATCTAAATAGCGTTGGCTAAAAGTACGTAAGGCTTCTGCAACAGAATACGCCATGAAAATCTCCAATGTTCCCGTTCGATTGAGCTAACTCGCAGCCCTTTGATGACATAGGCTACGGTATTGCGTAAAATTCTGCTTATTCTAATCGAATTAAGCATTAAGTATGAGCAAATATTCCGATGCCAAAGAGTTAGCAGGTCTGACTTTAGGTAAAAAAACCGATTACTCACATCAATATGATCCTACGCTGTTGCAACCTGTACCACGCAGCTTAAACCGTGACGACCTTAATTTAGGTAATGAGCTGCCTTTTAAAGGCTGCGATATCTGGACACTCTACGAGTTGTCATGGTTAAACAGCAAAGGTCTACCTCAAGTGGCTATCGGTGAAGTTGCTATACCAGCTACCAGTGCCAATTTAATTGAGTCTAAGTCCTTCAAGCTTTATCTCAACAGCTTTAACCAGACGAAATTTGAAAACTGGCAGCAAGTGGAAGAACACTTAATTGCAGACCTTTCGGCTTGCGCAGGCGAAACCGTTGAAGTGAAAGTGAAGAAACTAAGCGACTATACCTCTGAACCAATTGTCACTATGAAAGGCGATTGTATTGACGATCAGGACATCGAAGTTAATAGTTACGATTTTAATGAAACCTTATTAGAAGGTGCAGCCCATGAAACTATCGTGGATGAGACGCTTCATAGCCATCTTTTGAAATCGAACTGTCTGATCACCAACCAGCCAGACTGGGGAAGCGTGGAAATTGAATATCGTGGTCCGAAAATTAACCGCGAAGCACTTTTACGTTATATAGTCTCTTTCCGTGAGCACAATGAGTTTCATGAACAATGTGTTGAGCGTATCTTTATGGACATCACTCGTTTCTGCAAACCGGAAAAATTGACCGTATTTGCACGCTATACACGCCGTGGTGGATTAGATATCAACCCATACCGTTCAACAGAACAAGCTGCACCACAAGACAATAAACGTATGGCTCGCCAATAAAAGGACTTAACTCAGGATGGGATTTATTCGCTGGAAGCTTTGGTTTTCTCTAGCTCTTTTCTCTTTTTCAGTGTTTTCACAAGCTGCGCCGTATTCATCACCGACGCTTAACGAAGCTGAAAGTTTGATAGAAATTTCGCCACAACAAGCTAAGGATCTTACCAGTGAATATTTGACGGTAAGAAAGATGGCCGAGAAAACTGAACAAAACCCATCTACCGTTGCCAGAGACGAAACCGATAGTCGTCTACGTACTCCTACAAGTACCGTAGACGCTATGAAAATTCTCGCCCAAGCCGAGTTTAACCTCGGTTATCCGATTGCGGCTTTTCGCTTGCTGGATGACGCCTACAAAACAACTCGAGAGTTCAATCTGCCTTATTTGCAGCTAGAGATTCAACTGCTGCAAATTCGCCTGCATTGGCTTGACGATAATGATGTAAACACTGCACGTGAAAAGCTGCGTGACATCACTCAGCAATACGAATCCATCAAAACCAAAGAACTTCCAGCAAGAGGTATTGGCTACAAAATCAAGTTGCTAAGGGCTGAGGTAGCCTCTAAAGCTGACGATGTTGAGCTGGCAAACAAACTTTTTAGTGAACTGAAGGACGATCTTGAGCTTCTGCAATCTGAAAATACTAAGATTGAGTACCACATTACTGTCGGCGGTCATTACTTAAACCATGAGCGTTATAATCTGGCACTATCAGAACTGTTGATTGCTTATTGGGGGGCTATTGAATCAAATTCCAGTGCATTGCTCGCCAGAACCAATACCTTGTTGGCCCAGCTATTCTATGAACGCCGAGTACTGGATAAAGCGCTGGTTCACCTGTCTCAAGCTGCAGATTTTTACGACAACTATGAGAAATCACCTAAGCTTGCTGTGGTATTAAAACGCATGGGTGATGTGTACTTTGATTTAGGCAAATACAACCTTGCATTAGTGCATTACTTCAACGTCATCGATCATGAAAATAATAACAACAATATCGAAAGTGTGATTGAGACTCGCTTAAACCTAGCTGCCACTTACATCCATCTTTATAACTACCCGCTCGCCGAACAGTATTTGTTGCGTGCGGAAGATCTGCTTCAGTACGCCGATCTCCCTAGATTAAAAGGAAAAGCGGCGCTTCTAAACGCGGGTTTAGCCTATCATCAACATCGAAGTGAACAGGTAATTTTAAACGCCCAGAGAGCACTGGCTATTAGCCAGTCCATCGCTAATCAAGATATTGAGCAACAAGCTTATCGCCTAATGTCACAAGGCTATGAGCAGACTGGTCAGTTTGCTCGTGCTATGGAAACGATGAAACGCAGCAATGTGTTGGAAAAACTTCATCAAGAAAAACTCAACCAAATCAGTGAAGATGCCTTCCGCCAACAAAAAGAGTTCGTTGAACAAACACTGCACTTAGTTGGACAAGAAAAAGAGCTTAAAGAGACCAAGCGCCAATACTCAAAATTGCAAAAATTAACCTTTACTCTGTTTATTGTCGCAGGTGGTCTGTTTTTGCTAGTTTTACGCCGTAGTTACGTTATTCAGACTCAAAACGAAGAAATTGAAGAACTTAATACCAACTTGTTTACGCACTCTCGCTCACGTCTGCGTAACTTACGTATGCTAAATGCGAAACTGCCGAAATCCCTACAGAGAAGCAGCCAAAATTTCGAGCTTTGGCATGTAGGTGAATTGATTCACGAGCCGCTAAACGATCGTCTGCGCTTTGCTATGATCGATGTACCGTTTCTACGCAACATGTACCTGCAACATGGCTACACTGCGGGTTTAGAATTGGAGCGTGCATTCGGAGAATACTTAAAATCGAAGATTGAAGAACCCGCAAGGCTCTATCATTTCTCTGACTCAAATTTACTCTATATAGAACCGAGTACCGACAGAGATAGCCCTCCAGAAGAGATGTTCGAAAAGATCCAAGAATGGATCCGAGAGTTCCAACCTGAGCGTAAAGTAAATCGAATTATTCGTATGGGTATTACTGATTACCCATTTTTGCCAAGAGCCTATACGGCTATCAACGATAAAGAATTGCTGGATATCTTATTGATGGCAACCAGTGCTGCTCGTGAACTCAGTATGAAGGAAAACTGCTCACATTGGGTCTATTTAAAAGCGATTGATAATGCGCCAGCAGCCAGCTTTGCTTCGAGCAATATGCGTAAATCTTGCAAACACGCTATCAACCAAGGTTTGATAAAAGTCCACTCATCTCACAATAATGAGGAGAATATCAAAAAAATATTAAAAGATGGTTAGTTCCCAGCCGATTAACAAAGAGATACGATGACGTATCAAATAAATTTGCTATTATCGACAGATTAGTAAGTAAGATTGTAATCTCCCTAAACATTTAGCATTTTTATAAATGGGCGTATTAGAGCAAGATATCCAGATTCAGTTACACCAACTCAAAATGCAGTTGGAGCAGACGCGTTTAACACATAGGGATAACTCGCTCAAATTTAAACTAGAGCAGAAAGTCCTTAAACGAATCGTCGCATCACTCAGTCTTGCCTGTAAGGGTGAGGATATTCGCCTCAACCAAAATTTGGTGGAATTACGAGAAGCGCTTGAACAACAGAAAGATGTCAGCATTTTAATTCCTCGCTTGGCCGTATTGGAGCGCATGTTGAAGAAGCAAACGTTAGACACCCAAAAGCAAAATCAGCATTTGGATGAACAGGTGAAGCATAGTGGTGAAGTGTTACTACGTATCCCAGGTTTGCCATCTAAAATCAAACGCGATCTTCGTGATCTTCTCAGTTTCTCAACGGGCCAAAACCTGCCTAAAGTTGACCAAGCTTTACGTCTTCTTGCTATCTATGAACGTTCAATCAAAATCATTACTACCAATCCAAATGCTGTCGTAGAAGAACTGACTCAAAGCGCGGATAAAGAGATCCTTCTCAAGCTGAATGAAGAGCTTCAGTTGCTAATCACAGAACTTGATTTTGAAGGTGAATCCGGCGATTTGCTCAATGATATTCGAGCAAAGCTGCTGCTCGGTGTTAGTACTCAAACCTTATTAGAACTCACTTTAGAAGTACTTAAGTTGGTTGTGGCAGGTACAAACTACGAGCGTAAAACATCAGAAAAATTTCTTGAGCAGGTGAATGCTTCCCTATCCACCAGCTTAAAAAGCTCGACTCAGAACGTAGAACAGAGCCAAAACTACTTTGAACACCGCAAAGATATGCACCGCGAACTGGGCTCTCTTGTTTCAAGAAGCCAACTTGCACTTCGTGATGGTACAGAAATCAACGCTCTAAAAAGCACGTTGAATCCATTGATGAGTGAACTTGCTTCGCTATCAGAACGACTGACACTGGCGGAAGCCCGAGAGCAAGCGCTGATCGAACGTATGGAATATTCCAAAAATCAAATGGAATCACTTTACGAAGTTACACAGGATTATCGCCGTCGTTTAGAAGATCAAGCTCAGCGAATGCTGCAAGATCCCCTCACCAAGGTTTACAACCGCACTGCCTTTAATGATCGCCTCGAACTGGAATACCGCCGTTGGATCCGCGCACAACACAACCTTCGTGTTGTAATGCTTGATATCGACAAGTTCAAAGTAATCAATGACAGCTTTGGTTATGGCGCAGGTGATAAAGCATTAAAAATTATTGCTCGTACCATCAAGAACAATATTGAAGATACCGATACCGTTGCGCGTTTTTCAGGTGAAGAGTTCGTATTATTACTGCCTGAACGTGCTGACTCAGAGTGCTACCAAATAGTACAAAAGATTCAGCGCAGCATTTCTCATTTGCCATTCAAGTTCCGTGATAAAAACATCACTATTACTCTGAGCGCAGCGAGCACATTGTTTAAAGATTCAGACTCTCCAGAAATTGTTCTTGAGCGTTTACACATCGCTTTGAACAACGGTAAGAAATTTGGTCCAAACCAAATCACTTGGAAATAACAGAGCCTTTGGGAATCTCATTGAGCAAATTTCAAGCAAACTAACGACAATTACACGATACAAATCACAGTTTATGGAGTATCGTGTTCTCCTTCCTCTATAAAGCGCACTAGATTGAAACTTGAAATATCAATAAGTTACCTTATTGATACTGATATACTCATCAAGAACCAGATTTGCTGTGATTAATCGCGTCTTCGTTTCTTTTCAATCGTAAGTAAAACAACCAAGTTAAAGAAGCATATAAATTTTCCTACGCAACTTTCTGAACACTTACTTGTCTTGATTGGTATAAGATGCGCTAATGCATTAGCGAATATATAAAGATCTTAACGATCTCTTTCCCTCTCAATTAAGGAGGCTCTCATGATCACTCAAGTCAGCCCGGCGGGGAGTATGGATTTACTCTCCCAACTGGAAGTAGAACGATTAAAAAAAACTGCATCCAGTGATCTTTACCAGCTTTACCGTAACTGTAGCCTTGCGGTGCTCAACTCTGGTAGCCACACTGACAACTCAAAAGAGCTGTTAGATAAATACACTAACTTCGATATTACCGTGATGCGCCGCGAACGTGGTGTGAAGCTGGAACTCACGAATCCACCAGAACACGCTTTTGTTGATGGTCACATCATCAAAGGCATCCAAGAACATTTATTTTCAGTGCTACGCGATATTGTTTACGTCAATATGCACATTGCTGAAGGTCAGCGCTTAAATCTAACCAGCTCAACTCATATCACTAACCTAGTATTTGGTATTTTACGTAACGCAGGAGCGCTTATTCCGGGCATTACTCCAAACCTAGTCGTATGTTGGGGTGGCCACTCAATTAACCCTATCGAATACCAATACACACGTGAAGTGGGTAATGAATTGGGTTTACGTGAGTTAAACGTCTGTACCGGATGCGGGCCTGGTGCAATGGAAGGCCCAATGAAAGGGGCTGCAATTGGTCACGCGAAACAGCGCTATGCCGACAAACGTTATATTGGTTTAACAGAGCCTTCGATTATCGCTGCAGAGCCGCCAAACCCTATCGTGAATGAGCTGATCATCATGCCTGATATCGAAAAACGTTTAGAAGCGTTTGTTCGTATGGCACATGGCATCATTATCTTCCCGGGTGGCCCAGGAACAGCAGAAGAACTTCTCTACCTGCTCGGCATCATGATGCATCCTGAAAATGCGACTCAGCCTATGCCAATTGTGTTAACGGGGCCGAAAGAGAGTGAAGAGTACTTCCGTTCTATCGATGAGTTCATAGGTGAGACATTAGGTGCTGAAGCGCAAAAACACTACACCATTGTGATTGATGATCCAGCTGAAGCGGCTCGTATTATGAAAAATGCGATGCCTAAAGTTCGTCAGACACGCAAAGACAACGAAGATGCCTACAGCTACAACTGGTCACTGAAGATTGAGCCTGAGTTCCAACTTCCGTTTGAACCGACCCATGAAAACATGGCTAACCTAGACTTACACTTAAACCAACGTCCTGAAGTGTTGGCTGCAAATCTGCGCTGTGCCTTCTCCGGTATCGTTGCAGGTAACGTGAAATCAGAAGGCATCCGTGAAATCGAACGTTATGGTCCGTTTAAACTGCACGGTGATCCTAAACTGATGAAGAAAATGGATAAACTGCTGAAAGACTTCGTTGAACAAAACAGGATGAAGCTTCCAGGTGGAACAGCCTATGTGCCTTGCTATCGCATTGAAAGCTAGACGCGGTAGTAATGTTGTTAAATTTCATTAGAATAAGGGGCAATCGCTCCTTATTTTTTTGTGTTTATGTCTATTCATCTTGTCATTATTGATGCTCTTAACCTCATTCGTCGCGTTCACTCTGCGCAACCAGACCCTAATGATATCGAGAGAACCGTAAACACAACCACTCGCACGCTACAACGTATTATCAGCGAATCAGAACCAACCCATATCATTGCTGTGTTCGACCACCACCTGCAAGACAGAGGCTGGCGTGCTGACCTTCTTCCAACCTACAAAGAAGGCCGTAAGCCCATGCCCGAACCGCTTCAACAAGGACTGGATCGCATCCAGCAAGCATGGTGGGAACTTGGTATCGATTCACTGCTTTCAGAAGGTGATGAGGCCGATGATTTAGTCGCAACCTTGGCATGTAAAGTGGCGAGTCATAATGAGAAAGTCACGATTGTTTCCACCGACAAAGGCTACTGCCAACTGCTATCACCCACTTTGCAAATCAGAGACTACTTTCAGCATCGTTGGTTAGACGAACCTTTCATTCAAAACGAATTCGGTGTGAAACCTTCTCAGCTAGCAGATTATTGGGGATTAACTGGTATCAGCTCGAGCCAAGTACCCGGAGTTGCTGGTATTGGACCGAAAGCTGCAAAAGAAATTTTGACCCAGTTTCCCGATATAGAGCAAGCTTACGCCAGCGATGAGTTAGCTCCTAAATATCGTAAAAAACTGGATGAACATATTG
The DNA here is from genome assembly GCF_058630515.1 of Vibrio sp. HM8-C. NCBI lineage: Bacteria > Pseudomonadati > Pseudomonadota > Gammaproteobacteria > Vibrionales > Vibrionaceae > Vibrio > Vibrio sp. HM8-C. Next base: position 147,364 of record NZ_JBMMKS010000001.1, on the reverse strand, counting down.
AGATGGCTCGAATCTGCAAACAGATATCAACACTTAAAACCGATATCGAACTCGGCTTTAATCTGCAAGATATTCGCTTTAATAAAGAGTAACCTTCACCCAAAGTTACTCCCATAAAAAACGCGCTAAAAGCGCGTTTTTTGTAATTAGGATTATCTTCTAGCTTATTAAAACTGTAGCTAGGCGACAATTGAATGCAGCCCCTACCGCTTTCAATCAGGACGAGATTAGTGTGGTGAGATCGTCTTTAACGTCTGCACGTGCACCGTGATTTCTTCACGATCATGATAAAGATGTTTCGCCTGAAGTTTAAACTTCACATTGTGATCTTTGAGGAATATCTTCAAGTTCTCAATATCCTGCAGCACTTCATCATAACGGCCTTTCATCGGCAACTTAAGGTTAAAGATTGCCTCTTTAGCCCAACCGCTGATGATCCACTCACCCATTAATTGCGCTACACGAGAAGGCTTTTCAATCATGTCGCAAACCAACCATGTCACGTTCTTACGTGGCGGTTCAAATTTGAAACCATCAACCATGTGATGTTTCACCTGACCCGTTTCCATTAAGCTATCCGCCATCATGCCGTTATCAATGGCATGTACGAACATCGAACGTTTCACCAACTGATACGTCCAGCCGCCGGGACAAGCCCCCAAGTCAACTGCCCACATACCTGAAGCTAAACGGTCATCCCACTCTTCACGCGGAATGAACACGTGGAATGCTTCTTCAAGCTTAAGTGTTGAGCGGCTTGGTGCGTCTGCTGGGAATTTCAGACGGGGGATACCCATGAAGAACTTAGAGTTGTTATGACTGTAGGAATATCCCACATAACAGTGACCAGACTTAACAAAGCACACATGAAGAACAGGTCTCTTCGCATTGTCTTTAGCTGTCAAAAGGCCTTTACCACGCATCGCTTGACGTAGTGGAACAGTAAACTTACGACAGAATTTAAGCAGTTCTTTTGCTTCGTTGGTATCCGGAGTTTCTACGCGAATATCTCCGCATAGAGGGAAATCTTCAAACTCACCCAGCTCTGAAAGAATCGGCGAGATACGATCTTCAGTAGGCAGTTCTGAAAGTTCAGCGGCAACGGCAAACATCTGGCGAGAGAAAATTAGCGCCTGAAAATCAATATCCTTGATCAGTTTGTCCGCATCACCCTCTTGGTAACACTCAAACAAAACATAACCAGCGTTTTTCACGACACGAGGGAAACCAAAAACCTCAAGCTGCGTTGCTTTATCTTGTATTTCACCTGCGCACTCTTTCTCAAAGCCCGCACGGCAATAGAGCATCACTTGTTTCACTGTTTCACCTCATCAAAATTCATGGCAGCCAGAGCAAAAAGTATCCAGCCGATGATAAAGAGTAGACCACCCATCGGAGTAATTGGTCCAAACCACTTTATCCCTGTCAGCGCCAACGCATACAAGCTGCCACTAAAACAAAAGATGCCGATGATAAAGCAAATCGCTGCTCGGCTAAAATATTTTTGCGCTTTTTCACTGCGGGACAATGCCAGCAAAATGCCACAAGCAATCAAAGCCGCAGCATGGATAAACTGATATTGCACCCCAGTTTGGAAGACTTCTAAATGGTATGCGGTGACATGCACTTTCAAACCGTGAGCTGCAAATGCACCTAGAGCAACGGCTATACCTGAAAATAATCCGCCAAGGGTAAGCAAATACTTACTTTTCATTGTTCTGTTCCAAAATAAATCGACTTAAATGTTCAACCGCAAGAGCAATATTGCCCATTTCAGTGTGTCCGGAAGACTTACGAGGTTTAAAGCTATGATCACCGTCAGGGATAAATTCAAGCGTGATATGGCTGCTGAAATCGAAACCATTGCACTCATCCCGAGTGCCAAAAGTGTCGCGCTCACCCTGTAAAATCAAACATGGTTTTTCCATAGTAGCTAAGTGTTCACCTTTGTATTTGTCGAGCTTACCCGGCGGATGGAAAGGGAAACCCAAACACGCAATACCTTTTACCATAGCATTATCACTTAAGAGAGAAGCCATTCTTCCTCCCATTGATTTCCCGCCTATCACAACTGGTTTCGACGCATAAGTGTTAATAATGTCTTCGAATGCTTCTAAAAGTTTCGGCGCTCTGTCTGGCGGGCGACGTTTACCGTCCTCAGATCGTTTTACCATATAAGGAAAGTTAAAACGCACGACACGAATACCCTTGTAAGCTAACCCTTTGGCAACTTGAGACATAAACTCATGGTCCATGTCGGCTCCTGCACCGTGAGCAAAGATAAACAGAGGGGAGTTTTCATCGCCCTCTATTCTTACGTTATTCATCTAACATCACCTCTTGTTCACTACGTGCCTTTTTCAACATCCAGTCACGGAATGTGGCAATACGACCCATATCTGCTTGTTTTTCATGACAAACCACATAGAAAGCATTCTTCGTCATTAACACTTCATCAAAAGGAGCAACAAGTCGACCCGCATCAATTTCAGGTTGTGCCAATACGTTGTTACCCAATGCAATACCTTGTCCATGAACAGCTGCTTGAAGAACCATTGTTGAGTGACTAAAAATCGGACCGTGATTTACGTTAACCCCGTCGATATGGTTTTCTTTAGCGAACTGCTTCCAGTCACGGCGAGAAGTATCATGTAACAAAGTGTGTAGCGGAAGGTCACTTAATGAGCTCAAAGGTTTGTGACCGAGCAACAATGAAGGGGCGCAAAGAGGGATCAAAAACTCCTGATAGAGTTTGTCAGCACGTAAACCGGGCCAGTGACCTCGACCATAATAGATAGCCACATCAACATCATCGGTTAGCGAACCTTCTTCCATATCAACAGCTTTAATTCGTACATCAATGTCTGGTTGCTGCTGATTAAAATCGGCAAGTCTCGGTACAAGCCACTGAATTGCGAAACTAGGCGGAAGGCTGATAGTCAACGCGCCTTTTTCACTACGTTCCAATAACTTATCGGTGGCTTCGGCCAAAGAACTAAAGATATCTTTAATATCTAGGAAGTAAGCTTGCCCCTCTTCTGTGAGCAAAAGAGAGCGATTACGACGGCGAAATAACTTCAAACCGAGAAACTCTTCAAGGGCCTTTATTTGGTGGCTCACCGCAGCTTGAGTCACAAAAAGTTCTTCTGCTGCACGAGTAAAACTCAAATGACGAGCGGCTGCTTCGAACACTTTCAGTGAATTCAACGGAGGTAATCGTCTAGACATGGTTCAATCCTATGTATTGTTCCAAATAATCATTAGTTTTTTTTATCTGAAACATTATAAATTGTCCGTTGCTAACCAGCCAGAGAAAATCTATATTTCGTCCCGTAATAGGAGCCTGAACGGCTTGATTCTTCTGAATCAATTGGCTTTATTATTACGATGTTGTGTTTGCATACTCGATTTTCGAGTTAGGTAGAATTCTACCACCTGTTTTGTGCAGTTATCCCCTGTTACAAAACATATACTTCCTGTATTTATTTTGACCTGTCTGTCAAATTTTTAGCACCGCCAATTGGCGGTGTTTTTTTATACCCAAATTTCTTGCTAACATAAAAAAACGCAACCTGAATCAACCGGTTGCGTTGTTATTCTTTGAACGTATCACACCAATAATTATGGGCGGTATACTTTCACATTCTTAAAGCCTTGCTCTTGTAAGTAAAGTGCTTGCAAGCGACTCATTACGCCACGTTCACAATACAATAAGTAAGTCTTAGACTGGTCAAGATCTCCGAACTGAGTCGAAAGCTTGAAGAAAGGAATGTGCTTCACTTCCACGCCTTCTATCTCTAGCGGATTGTTTTCTTCTTCATCTGCACTGCGAATATCAACAACGATAGCGTGTTCTTGCACTGCCGCAACTTGTTCAACTTCTGGTGCTTGTTCTTGACTCTCTTTCTCGATATCACGGATATCCATAACACGAGCATCACGAACTACCTGATCAAGAATGGCGAAATCAAATTTAGCTTCTTCCGCTTCAAGTTTCGCTTTTACCGCTTTCACTGTCGGGCTTTTCGAAATCACACCACAGTATTCTGGCATTGTTTTAGCGAAGTCTTCAGTGCCAATATCGCGCGCAAGCGTGATGATGTCTTCTTTATCCCAGTTAATCAGAGGACGAAGTATCAATGTATCCGTCACACCATCAATATGACGTAGGTTAGTCAGTGTTTGACTCGACACCTGACCTAACGCTTCACCGGTTACTAGTGCTTGAATACCGAATTTTTCAGCAACCTGACCAGCGGCACGCATAAACATACGCTTAAGGACAACGCCCATTTGACCGTCATCGACTTTCTCTAGAATCTCAGCAACTACAGGTTCGAAATCCACTGAGATGAAACGAACTTTGGCTGAAGAGCCATATTTGTTCCATAAAAAATGTGCAACTTGCTTAACGCCGATCTCGTGAGCTGGACCACCGAGGTTAAAGAAACAGTAATGTACTTTTGAACCACGTTTGATGTGCAGATAACTTGAAACACCTGAGTCAAAACCACCAGAAATCAGGCTCAATACATCTTCCTGAGTTCCTAGAGGGAAACCGCCTAAGCCCTTGTAGCGATTGATGATCTGGTTTAACAACTCATCGTTTACTTCAACGTTAATGGTTACATCAGGATTAGTTAATTTAACTTTTGCGCTCTCAACCGCTTGGTTCAAGCCACCACCTACGTAACGCTCAAGCTCAATCGAAGAAAACTCATGCTTACCGCGACGTTTAGCACGAACCACGAATGTTTTGTTTTCAATCAGACCACGGCTAGTCTCTAGAACTTGCTCGTAGATATCGTGAAGATCTTTAAACTCAGACTGTTTAACTTCTAGAACTTGCTGGATACCTGGAGTTCTGGTCAAAATTTCCAGAGTCTCATTGAAAAAACGATCGCTTTCAGACGTCACTTCAATATGGTCACGACGGTTAAATACCGCAACACCAGTGGTACGGCTTTTTACGATATTGCGAATATTAGACTCAAGAATTTTCGTGAAGCGCTTACGCACCGACTCACTCTTAACAAAGATTTCTGGATGTGGCTTAACAATAAATTTCATAAGTGTCTTCGCAATTAAAGTATTAACGTAATAGTAGCTTGTACTTAGCTATCTCTCAGAATTCAGCATTAACGCTAATTTCGTAGATGACCAAAGTGGGTATCACTAAGGGGGCGAGATTATACACGATAATGACGCGACGATAAAAGCACGCCAAAGAAAAAGGCAAGCTAATGCTTGCCTTTAATCTGTATACATATCTCTCAGCTACTGGATTGAGCCCGCTTGTGCTGATGGGACTTCATCACTGTAAACCGGCTCACCTTGCATAATGCTAATTTCTACACGTCGGTTACGAGCACGTTGAGCAGCAGTATCATTTGGACCTAGCGGCTCTGTATCAGCCATGCCACGAACTTGCAGACGCTGATGAGAGAAGCCACGAACTGTTTCCATCTCTTGAGCAACAGATACTGCGCGCTGAGATGAAAGATCCCAGTTTGAACGATATAACTCCGAATCAATTCTTTGGTTATCAGTGTGACCTGACACTCGAACAATTCCCGGAACATCTTTTACTAGATCAGCGATCTGACGTACCAAAGGACGGAACTTAGGTTGCAAGAATGCAGAGCCCTCAGGGAATGCGCCTTTTTCACGAATACGAATGACAATTTGCTGACCTAAGTTATCCACTTCAATAGCACCCTGCTCGATTTCACGTTGCAGCGCATTTTTGATGGTTTCCATTAAGGTCTCAGTAGCTTCAGAGGTTGCCTGAGATTGCTGTTGCTGAGATTCAGACTCGGTATTTTGGTTATCTTCAGTTGAGGTTTCTGGAGACTGACCACCGGTCATTTCGCCCGCGTCACGCATAGTGCCACCCGCTCGGTCACTGTCCCCTTCATGGAACTCTAACGTTTGCTGAGTGATGTCTATGGTTTGCTGCATAATCACATCAATTGGTGTTGGCTCAGGACGCCCTGGACGGAACTCTTGAGCAATGATGCTGGTACCTTTCGGAATGTCTTTCACTTCCAAACGGTTTTGCACACCAAATGCAAATTTCATCGAACCGGCAATCTGCTTGAACTTCAGCACATCCATTTCCGAAAACGAAAGCAGAAGTACGAAGAAGCACATTAACAGTGACATTAGGTCGGCAAATGTCCCTAACCAAGCGGGAAGCCCCGGAGGTGGACATTTACACTTTTGGTCATCCATCGTTCGCTCCGGTTATTATTCGTTATCTACATCAAGAGCTCGTTTGCCCTCGTTGAGATAGTTCTTCAAGTAGCTATCAATAACACGTGGGTTTTGACCGTCTTGAATTGCCAAAACACCATCCATAATGAGTCGGCGGTTTAGAGTTTCTTGTTCACGACGAAGAGACAACTTATCCGCGATCGGGAAAAACACCATGTTCGATAATACTGCGCCGTATAATGTTGTTAAAAGAGCAACCGCCATCGCAGGACCGATAGCTTTCGGGTCGTCCATGTTTGACAACATCGCTACCAGACCAACCAGTGTACCTATCATACCCATCGCAGGAGCAACATCACCAAACGCGCGGAAAACACTGGTACCAAACTCGTGACGTTCATCAGTCAGAGCAATATCTTTCTGTAGAGTAGCTCGCACTACATCGGCATCGTGACCATCCACAAGCAAATCGATACCCTTTTGCATGAAGCTGTTACTGATTTCCATTTCTTCCAAAGCAAGGAAACCACCTTTACGTGCCGCGTCAGCCATCTCTACGATTTTTGCGATCAGGTCTTCTGGCTCGTCAGCTTTAAACATGAATGCTTTACCAGCAATTTTAGCGGCGCCGAAAAATTGCCCCATGGTAAACTTCATTAGTACAACAAACGTTGAACCACCGAAAACAATTAGAATTGAGGTTACGTCAACGAACATCATTAGGCTACCGCCTAAAACCATCGCCATTACTACGAAAGCTAAGCCACCAACCAGACCTATCAGCGTTGCTAAATCCACGAAGCACTCCTCAGACAATATGTTCGCATTGTTTAGAGCCAAACGACTCTCAGATATTCTCTTATCGACAAGAGAATCAAATTCTTAAATAGAAAATTGACTAAAGGTCAATCGTCCTTAATTACGCCCACAACAAGTTTATACTTAAAGCGTGCCAATATGCACCTTCGACATTCATAGATTGCACAAAATGCTTGTTAATTGCAGTCCGATCGCGAATCCAAATTTTCATATTCGTTATCAATATCGACTAAAAACAGCAGTAATTCTGACAAAATTGATTGGTTAAATTTGACCATCAACACAGGCTAAGGTAACTTTCGTGCATCTTTCCCAAGGCAACAATATTATGGCGAGTAAAAAACCAGAAAACATGTCTTTCGAGGCGACCATTGAAGAGTTAGATCAAGTGGTCGAGCAGCTAGAAAATGGTGATTTAACACTAGACGATGCACTGAGAAAATTCGAACGTGGTATTGCTCTTGCTCGCTCAGGTCAAAGTAAACTGGATGAAGCTGAACAACGTGTTAGCATTCTGCTAAGCAACACCGATGATGCACCACTCAGTGAATTTAACGAATTACCTGAATAACTGATATCTATTGTTCTTAACTAATGTCGCTAGTCGTTTTGTCTCTGATTGATTTTTCTTCAATTGACATCACCACTATCGGCAGAACGAAACGTTTAAGAGTGTCCTATGATTGAGGCTCTAACCTCTTATCAACAACGAAATAATGAGCAGCTTGACCATTGGTTAAACCGCCTGCCAAACCAAAACCTATCGCTCATCGAAGCTATGCGTTACGGTTTATTACTGGGTGGAAAACGTGCTCGTCCTTATTTGGTCTATATTACAGGTCAAATGCTAGGTTGCTCTATTCAAGATTTAGACACCCCAGCATCAGCTGTAGAGTGTATTCACGCCTATTCGCTTATCCATGATGATTTGCCTGCAATGGATGACGACGAACTACGCCGTGGCAAACCGACTTGTCATATTAAGTTTGACGAGGCAACGGCAATCCTAACGGGTGACGCTCTGCAAACCTTGGCTTTTACCATCCTTGCTGAAGGTGCATTGTCTGATGAAGGCGAAGTCAACCGCATTAAAATGGTACAAGTACTGGCTGAGGCATCAGGTGCTCAAGGCATGTGCTTAGGACAAGCACTCGATCTTGGCGCAGAAAACCGTCTTATTTCGTTGCAAGAACTCGAAACAATCCATCGTAACAAAACAGGTGCACTCATGCGCTGTGCGATTCGCTTGGGTGCTTTGGCCGCGGGTGAAAAAGGATTACAAGTTCTGCCTCAACTTGATAAATACGCAGATGCTGTCGGCCTCGCGTTTCAAGTACAAGATGACATTTTGGACGTTATCGGCGATACCGAAACTTTGGGTAAACCTCAAGGTTCAGATCAACAGCTCAACAAAAGTACGTACCCAGCTCTATTAGGATTGGACGGAGCGATAAATAAAGCCCAAACTCTGTTACTGGAAGCACTTCAAGCACTTGAAGCCATTCCATACGATACTCAAAGTTTGGAAGAGTTCGCCCGATACGTCATCGAGCGCAAAAATTAACACTATAAGCGCGCATAATTATGACTCTTGATATTTCAAAATATCCAACACTGGCTCTGGCAAATACGCCGGAAGAATTACGCAGTCTGCCTAAAAACATTCTGCCAAAGCTTTGTGATGAACTTAGAACTTATCTGCTAAATTCTGTTAGTCAATCAAGCGGCCACCTAGCTTCTGGTCTAGGTACTGTTGAACTGACAGTAGCGATTCACTACGTCTATAACACGCCTTTCGATCAGTTGATTTGGGACGTTGGCCACCAAGCCTACCCACATAAGATCCTTACTGGTCGCCGTGAAAGAATGCCAACCATTCGTCAAAAAAATGGTCTTCATCCTTTCCCTTGGCGCGAAGAGAGTGAGTACGACACTTTATCTGTTGGACACTCTTCTACCTCAATCAGTGCCGCTTTAGGTATGGCTATCTGTGCGGGTAAAGAAGACGCCGATCGTAAGATCGTCAGCGTGATTGGTGATGGTGCTATTACTGCAGGTATGGCATTTGAAGCAATGAACCACGCCGGTGATGTACACCCAGATATGCTCGTGATCCTGAATGACAACGAAATGTCGATTTCAGAGAACGTAGGCGCATTGAACAACCACCTTGCTCAAGTTCTTTCAGGCAGCTTGTATACCTCGATCCGTGAAGGTGGTAAGAAGGTTCTTTCTGGTATTCCACCAATCAAAGAATTGGTTCGCCGCACTGAAGAACACCTCAAAGGTATGGTTGTGCCTGGAACTCTATTCGAAGAGTTGGGCTTTAACTATATAGGTCCTGTGGATGGTCACGACGTACTTGAACTAGTCAAAACGCTGAAGAACATGCGCGAACTGAAAGGCCCGCAGTTCCTTCACATTATGACTAAAAAAGGTAAAGGCTATGAACCTGCGGAGAAAGATCCGATTGGTTATCACGGCGTACCTAAGTTCGACCCGAGCCATAGCAGCTTGCCGAAAAGCTCAAGCACGAAGCCGACATATTCAAAAATCTTTGGTGACTTCCTATGTGATATGGCGGCGCAAGATCCAAAGCTAATGGCTATCACTCCTGCGATGCGTGAAGGCTCTGGCATGGTTCGCTTCTCGAAAGAGTTTCCATCCCAGTACTTCGATGTGGCGATTGCTGAGCAGCATGCCGTGACTTTAGCAACGGGCATGGCTATCGCTAAATACAATCCGATTGTGGCGATCTACTCAACTTTCCTACAGCGTGGTTACGACCAGTTAATTCACGATATTGCAATCATGAATCTGCCTGTGATGTTCGCTATTGACCGTGCAGGACTTGTCGGCGCTGATGGTCAAACTCACCAAGGTGCGTTCGATTTAAGCTTTATGCGCTGTATCCCGAACATGACTATCATGGCTCCAGCGGATGAAAATGAGTGTCGTCAAATGCTCTATACCGGTCATCAACATCAAGGACCAAGTGCGGTTCGCTACCCTCGTGGTAATGGTATGGGTGTTGAAATTAAGCAAGAATTTACTGCACTTGAAATCGGTAAAGGACGTTTGATGCGTCAAGGTGAGAAAGTCGCAATTCTAAGCTTCGGCTCTCTTCTTCCTTATGCACTTGAAGCTGCAGATGCGTTGAATGCCACAGTGGCTGATATGCGGTTTGTTAAACCATTAGACGAAGCTTTGATTAAAGAGCTTGCTGCAAGCCACGATATCATTGTGACACTGGAAGAAAACGTGATTGCCGGTGGTGCTGGTACTGGCGTGATCGAGTTCATGATGAAAGAGAAAATCATCAAGCCTGTATTAAATCTGGGTATCCCTGACCAATTTATTGCTCAAGGTACACAAGAAGAGATGCACGCTGAGCTTGGTTTAGATGGCGCAGGTATTCAAGCTGCGGTTGAAGCCTATATAAACAAGTAATAGCAAGCTATATAGACGTAAAAGCCTTCTCTACGAGAAGGCTTTTTCTTTTCCAAAACGCTTAACGCTGAGGATCGTTCCAATCAAACTCAGCAAATAGCTTTTGCCAAACTTCATCAAAAGCAGCTTTCAATACTAGCACTTGCTGGGTATATGGATGGACAAAACGCAACTCGCTGGCGTGTAGCATTAATCGGTGACAATCGTACTCATCTCGATACAAGCGATTATGTTTACCATCACCGTGAGTGGTATCGCCAACAATGGGATGACGAAGATGCGCCATATGACGACGTAGCTGGTGCTTACGCCCAGTCTTAGGCTTCATTTCCATCAAGCAGTAACGAGTAGTTGGAAACTTACCGGTTGAAAACGGCACTTCAACTTTCGCTAACGGCTGATACTCAGTCACCGCTGACTGGGCTTCTTTATCTTGCTTAGCAAACTTATCGGCAATTTTATCCAGTTCTTCTTTAAGCGGATAATCGAGCACGTCTCCCTCTTCAATCCAGCCTCGAACGATTGCGTGATACGTTTTTTCCATTTCATGATTGGCGAACATCGGCATCACGTTGGAAGCAATTTCACTCGACAACGCAAAAACCAACACACCAGAGGTGGGTCTGTCTAATCGGTGCAGGGGAAAAACATGCTGACCAATTTGGTCACGCAACGTCTGCATTACAAACTGGGTCTCATGTCTATCAAGCCATGAACGATGTACCAACATGCCTGCTGGCTTATTTACCGCAACCAAGTATTCATCTTGGTAGATGATATCCAACATTACTGACATACCCTATCAATGTGGTTTACGACTAAAAGAACAGTTTGAAACTCGTCTTGGTGCTTCCAAGCTTCATCAAAATAAGGGAACAGCTCAAAGCCTCTGGGAATGGCTTGCCCTTCATTGAGTAATTTCTGCATCGTTGGGATAAATACCCACTGAAGCCACTCATGAGGGTCAAGTGTATCAATCGAAAAAGGCTCAACACTTTGCATCGCTTCGATACTCGGTGGTGTGGTTTGCCAGACTTCACATTGGCGTAATTCCGCTTCTAGTCTTTCTAAAGCTTGAGCCAGTTTTGTGTTAATTGTCATGAATCACCAAGTTTGTTGGTCGTACACCTTGAAAAAGTGCCATAGAGTACCATTTATTGAGGAAAGAAGGGTTACCCCAAAAGAAATTCAGGAACATTTTGCTCCCATGGACAATATTCAAACACTGACAGCACTACTCAAAAACAGTGGCTGCCAATATCAAATCTTCGATCTTGGTCGACGAATTCAACCTATTGAGAATGATCAGTTTTCGCACGTCGAGCAAGGTCATCAAGCTTACCCATATCCAGTAAAACGTACTGCGCATCTAGCCATTGCTTACTGGAATGAAACCAAGCAACCTTGGATTTGGTTTCTTAAATTTGCTTTGGACGAACGTGGACTACTGCAACAAGCGGATGTCGGTCAATTCATTAAGTATGTCGTTGAAGCCATGGGCACTCGCCTCAACAAAGAGCTTACCGAAGAGCAGCAAGATAAATTGGCGAACAATCCTTATACCTTCAAACCGTCTGAAGACAAAATGGCTGTTTTTCACAGCCAAATTCGCGCAACACTAGCAATGCCTTGCAGCCAATACTATGAGCACGCTCAGCACTATTTCTCTGGCGGTCTTGGTTGGAATAATTGGCAAACCGTTGGTCTACAAGGGATTACTGATATCTGTGCGCGTTTAAACCAAGAACAGAATGGTCCTTTGGTTCGTAAAGCTCTATCTCACTTACCAACACAGCCACTATACGCTCTGCTCGGCGCTCTTGAGCATACAGAACTGCCAACCAAACTTGCTGAGCGCCTTGAAGAATTCGCACAAGCAGAGATATCAAGCCAAGACCCTGATCTGTTTTTACTCTCTGCATTAACTCGTACCCTATCTGGCGCAGATGATAAGAGACTCAGTCAGCTTATTGATTCAATTCTAGCAAGTTCTCGTTTGAGTCACCCTGAAGTACTGATTGCAATTGCTGGACGCGCTTGGAATGTGTTGAATAACAATACGAGAGCAGAGCAATTTTTGCTCAGACTGGCTCAAACAGGCAATCAAACCCTATTTAACCAATTGTTTGCTGATCTAGTCATGCTGCCCGAACTCAGAATGGTTCTTTTGCCTCTATTGCACGGCACACCCTCTGAAGAGCTCGCGCAAGCGCTGATCAAACTTCAACAAGATACAAAATCCTAAGGCGCAGCATGATTGGAGATTTATTGGCAATATTAGCGCTGTGCTTTGCCTGTTTTCTGTTTTGGCAGCAGAGGCGTCAATCTGAAATTGCTAAATCACATGTGTTGAGAAAATGCGACCAACTCGAACTCCAATTGCTTAGCGTATCTTTTGGTGGTCACAAATGGAAAACCAGCGATGGTCGCTGGCTTTGGCATACGGTTTACTTGTTTGAGTTTTCAGCTTTAGGTGATGACTGCTATCAGGGCAAACTTGAAATGCGTGGGTTTATGCCCATTCGCTTTAATTTGCCGCCACACCGAATGGTATAAATTTCTTTTTTATATTTAAGCTGCTTTAAGGTTTAGTCCACTCAAAATCATAACTCGGGGCGAAATGCTCGTCATTTTCGCCTTTGTTTTGAAAGCCCAACGCCTGCAATATCTTAATAGCCGAGATATTTTCAATCTCAGCGTTCGCAACAACTCGCATTAAACCCAATCTTTCACACGCTTTAGGAAAAAAAGCTTTTAATGCTTCTGACGCGAACCCTTGCTTCCAATACAACTTGTCAAAAATAAAGCCTAATTCCGCTTTAATATCGTCTCGCTCAATAAAGACGTGCCCCATAAACTCTCGATTGTAGTTATCCAATACCGCCATAGCATGAATAGAGGAATCGTTAAGCACGCGCTTAAATAGCTCTCTTGAGGCAGACACTGTCTTAGGGCCATTAAGGTAAGCCCTATTTTTAGCGCAGCAGTTGAGCATGAGAAAGTCCAACTCGAACGATTCTGTATAAGGAATCAACAGCGTTCGTCGTGTCACTATTGTCACAAACAGTCCTTGTTACAACATCAAATAAACAACGCCTTTGCTATTACTAACAAAGACAAAAATAATTAACCCACTGATTACTTTTAATAATTTTATTTTGGTATAGATAACGCTAGAGAAAGCTCTCTTGAAAGCGAAAGAAATGGTAGAGGCAACAACAAAACTAGAAACGGAAATATTCAGATTAAGAAAAACCCCAACACCGAAGTGCTGGGGTTTAAGTCTTGTGCGCAGCTTTCCCGCTACAGATGTATGCTTCCTGCATCATCCCTAAAAAACTGATTCCTTCAGTCTACTCCTGCATCGCCTTCCTAGCGGTGTCCGTTTTTATCCTTTGTGCTAACTATCCCGTTAGCGCTCATCACTTGTTCCTTGAGCGGTGTCCATGCCATCTTCCTGATGGTGTCCTACCCTTTCCTAGGGTTTATCCTTTTGCTTTCCTTGCCAACTAACTTCCTGTTAGCTGTTGAATCCGTTCGTATCCGTATCCATGTGGTGATTGTCCGTTAATCACCTTATCGTCCTGATATCACCGTCCAGTGGTGTATCCATTTCCGTGTCAGTTCCCTTCGACGAGGTTTAATCTACGCCTTTGAGTATTTAGTTCAATCACCCGATAGAAAATAATTCTGTACATAAAGCAAACGATTAAACTATTACGATAATATTCAATTAGTTACATCATAATTAGAGCATTTTCCGCTTAACAAAACTCTGATATCGCACAGTACTTGTAAGAGATCTCGCACAAACACATATTACTTTTGCCATCGCTCATTCTTGAATAATTTCGTATGCACAAAGCAAAAGCTATAAGTGCGGTATTTGAGATGGGAATAATCACTCAAACTGATATAAAATCGCACCATCAGATAGAAGGATGACCTATGCTCACACAAGACGTCACTAAAGAGCTCGAACATGTGCTAGACACACTACAGCAACAAGGAAAAGAACCGACTGTTGCTCTTGTGAAAGCACGTTTGAGTACATCAATTCCTATGGCAGCGCTTATCACTGCGATTAAAAGTTGGAAGAACGCTAACCGTGTTCCTAAAGTTGAAGTTGCGGTGCAAACAATCACTGAAGCTGACCGTATCAGTCAATTAGAACACACGGTCGCTCTGCTCACTCAACGTATTGAGCAGCTAGAGTTGCAACTTAATGGAAAGTCTCAATGAAAATCTGGGTTGATGCTGACGCTTGTCCAAAAGTAATTAGAGAAACGATTGTACGTGCTGCAGAGCGTACTGGTATTGAATGTACATTTGTTGCCAATCACATTATCCCAGTCCCTAAGCGAGTCAATATTCATTCCATCCAAGTTCCTGCGGGGTTTGATATTGCCGACAACGAAATTGTTAAACGTGTGGAAGCGAATGATTTAGTCATCACCTCAGACATCCCACTGGCTGATGAAGTGATAACCAAAGGCGCGTTAGCACTTAATTCCCGCGGTGAGCTTTACACCAAAGACACCATTAAAGCTCGTCTTAATATTAGGGATTTCATGGAAACTATGCGTTCAAGCGGCATTCAAACCGGAGGTCCAAGCGCACTTTCGCAGACAGAGCGACGTGAGTTCGCGAATCACTTAGATAGATACCTGTCTAAGTACAAAAAATAGTTTGATCGAAATATAAAAAACCTGCGATTTTCGCAGGTTTTTTATTTCGCTTATATAACCAATTAAGGTGTGTAGTACGTTGCAGCCCCAGGACCTACAGGTAAGCCTAGCAGGAATACCCAAACGTAGAACAATAAGCTCCAACCTACGATAAAGCAGATTGAGTAAGGAAGCATGGTAGCGATTAGCGTACCAATACCTAGGTTCTTCATGTAGCGAGTTGCAACAGCCAGAATCAAACCAA
This sequence comes from Vibrio sp. HM8-C, assembly GCF_058630515.1. Lineage (NCBI taxonomy): Bacteria > Pseudomonadati > Pseudomonadota > Gammaproteobacteria > Vibrionales > Vibrionaceae > Vibrio > Vibrio sp. HM8-C. The sequence continues at coordinate 131,947 of NZ_JBMMKS010000001.1, read as the reverse complement.
AGTAGCTCATCATTGGTGTAATGATGTTGGTTGTAGAGTCACCGATACGGTAAGCCGCTTGAATAGTTTCAGGCGCATAACCCACTAGCATTAGCATTGGAACGAAAATAGGTGCTGTTACTGCCCACTGAGCAGATGCAGAACCGATCATCAAGTTGATGATGCCGCACATTAGAATGAATGCGAAGAACAGCATAGGGCCAGTTAAGCCGATATTTTGCAGGAAGTCTGCACCCGCAACAGCAAACACTTGACCAAAGTTAGTCCACTTAAAGAAAGCAACGAACTGAGCTGCGAAGAATACCAAGACAATGTACATACCCATAGAAGACATAGATTTAGACATTGCATCGATAACATCGCGGTCTGTTTTCATCGTACCTACAACGCGACCATAAACGTAACCAGGGATTGCGAAGAATACAAAGATGAAAGCAACGATACTTTTTAGGAATGGAGAACCCGCTACACTACCGTCAGCAGAACGTAGGACACCATCAGCAGGAACAACTGTCCAAGCTAACAAAGCGCTTACTGCTAGCACTGCAATACCAGCTAGCTTCAGACCGCGTTTTTCAATGTCCGTTAGGCCGCCCATTTTATCTTTAGAAAGATCTTCAGACGCTTCTTCAGGGTTATATTTACCTAGTTTTGGCTCAACAATCTTCTCAGTAACATAAGCACCCATAGCTGCGATAAAGAAAGTAGAAACGAACATGAAGTACCAGTTCACTTCAGGCCCCACAGTGTATGTTGGGTCAATCATTTGTGCAGCCGTTTCAGTGATACCTGAAAGCAGTGGATCAACTGTACCGATCAATAAGTTTGCCGAGTAGCCGCCAGATACACCAGCGAATGCAGCAGCAAGACCTGCTAGCGGGTGACGACCTAAAGAGTGGAACAACATTGCCGCAAGTGGAATAAGAACCACGTAGCCAAGTTCAGATGCAGTGTTAGAAATGATACCTGCAAATACCACTGTCACTGTAACCATACGAGCAGATGCGCCCATAACAAGGCCACGCATTGCAGCAGATAATAGACCTGAATATTCAGCAATTGCGACACCAAGCATAGCAACAAGTACTGTACCTAAAGGTGCAAAACCAACAAAGTTTTTCACTAAGTTAGTAACGATCAGTTGCAGACCTTCGGCATTCAGTAGGCTAACAACATGGATCATACCATCAGCAGCACGACCACTAGCGCCTTCTGGACGAGGGTCCATAACGGAAACTTCAAAGTAGCCTGCAATACCTGATGAAATAAGAATCGCTAAACAGAAAATAGCGAATAAAGTAATCGGATGGGGTAATAGATTCCCTAAATACTCAACACCATCTAAGAAGCGGGTAAAAAAGGACTTTTTAGGTGCTGGTTTGTTTATTGAAGCAGACGAACTCATCTGTTTCCTCCTTGTAGTTTTCTCTGAGCATTTGTGACAAAAATGTCAAAAACGCGGCGAAGAGTACTTTAGGGAGTGAACATTACAAAATCAAAGATGTTACAGAGTGTTTCTATTTGAGCACAAAATAAACCAAATCAGCACCATACGTAGTGTTATAAACTACATAAATGTAAATATTAGAAATTATAGGTCAATCGCTATATTTAATATTAGGCAAGCATTTATCGCTGTACCGCTTTAAATCTAGGGTTAGCTTTACAGATAACGTAGAGACGTCCGCGACGCTTAACAATTTGACAATCTGGGTGACGATTTTTTGCGCTTTTTAAAGAACTTAGTACTTTCATTTTCAATACTTCGGTGAAAAACAATTGTTATAATATAACATAACGAAAGATAATTACTATCAATAATAATTACTACGGTTCTTTGTTAGGTATGATATTTTTCCCTTTCATTGCTACGAGAAATTCATTAAAGACCAATGCATAAAATCACTCCTATTGGGACTATCGAAAGCCCATACAAAGAGAAGTTCGCTGTTCCTCGTCAACCCCGATTGGTGCCGAGCGCTAGAGCTCGCATCAAGTTACTCGGCGAGTTGAACTGTTTGGAAGCGGTACGTGAGATAGAACAATTCAGTCATCTATGGCTATTGTTCTTATTTGATCAAAATCTTGAAGCAGGTTGGAAACCAACGGTTCGACCACCTCGTCTTGGAGGAAATGAAAGAGTGGGTGTATTAGCGTCCCGTTCAACCTTTCGCCCAAACGGTATCGGTATGTCGGCTGTGGAATTTTTAGGTATTAATAAAGAAGGCGATCAATTTTATATCGAAGTGGGCAGCGTTGATCTGGTTGATGGAACGCCTATCGTCGATATCAAGCCTTACATCCCCTATTCAGATGCCATTCCTGAAGCCAAAGGTGGCTATGCAGAATCGGAGCCCTCAACAATAAACGTAGAGTTTTCTGCACACGCTCAAGCAGTTCTGAACAGTTTGCCTGATTCAGCAGTGAAACAAGCGGTTATTAGTGAAGTTCTAGCACAAGATCCACGTCCTGCTTACAAGAAAAACAAGCCAGACGAGAAGCAATACGCCGTACATTTGTACGATTTGAACGTAAAATTCACTGTATCAGGTAACTTAGTGACAGTTACTACTATTGAACGCTTTTGACATTTGCATTTGGCTGATATTATTAGCGGCTAAATTTATTTACCACCTTGATAAACGGATACCATAAATGCGTACCAGTAAATATCTTCTTTCTACTCTGAAGGAGACTCCAAACGACGCAGAAGTAGTGAGCCACCAGCTCATGCTACGTGCGGGTATGATCCGTAAGCTAGCTTCAGGTCTTTACACTTGGCTACCTACAGGTCTTCGCGTACTGCGTAAAGTCGAAACTATCATTCGCCAAGAAATCGACAATGCAGGGGCTATTGAAACATTAATGCCCGTTGTGCAGCCGTTTGAACTATGGGAAGAAACAGGCCGTTCTGAAAAGATGGGCCCAGAGTTACTTCGCTTTACTGACCGCCACACTCGTCCGTTTGTACTAAGCCCAACAGCAGAAGAAGTGATTACTGCTCTTGTGCGTAATGAAGTGAGTTCATACAAGCAGCTTCCACTTAATCTGTACCAAATCCAGACTAAATTCCGTGACGAACGCCGCCCTCGTTTTGGCGTGATGCGCTCTCGTGAATTCTCAATGATGGACGCATATAGCTTCGACATCGATAAAGAAGGTCTACAAAAATCTTACGACGCTATGCATGATGCTTACTGTAAAGCATTCGACCGCATGGGTCTGGATTACCGTCCAGTATTGGCTGATAGCGGTGCTATCGGTGGTAGTGGTTCTCAAGAGTTCCACGTATTGGCAGAAAGCGGCGAAGACTTAATCGCGTTCTCTACTGAATCTGATTACGCAGCGAACATCGAAAAAGCAGAAGCGGTTGCACTTGCAGCAGAACTTGCAGCACCAACTCAAGATATGACTCTGGTTGACACGCCTAATGCGAAAACCATTGCAGAACTGGTTGAGCAATTTGAACTGCCTATCGAGAAAACCGTTAAAACGCTTTTCGTTAAAGCATCAGATGAAGTTGACGCAGACATCATCGCACTGATCATCCGTGGTGATCACGAGCTAAACGAAGTGAAAGCAGAGAACTTGAAAGAAGTCGCTTCGCCACTAGAGATGGCTTCTGAAGAAGAGATTCGCGCTCTAATCGGTGCAGGTCCTGGTTCACTAGGTCCTGTTGGTCTAACACTGCCATTCATCGTTGACCGCACAGTTGCTGTAACCAGCGACTTCAGTGCAGGCGCGAACGTTGATGGTAAACACTACTTCGGTATTAACTGGGGTCGTGACGTTCAACTGGGTAAAGTTGAAGACCTACGTAACGTTGTTGAAGGTGACCCAAGCCCATGTGGTAAAGGCACTATCATGCTCAAACGTGGTATCGAAGTTGGTCATATCTTCCAGCTTGGTACTAACTACTCTGAGAAAATGAACTGTGGTGTTCTAGGCGCTGACGGTAAGAACGTTATTCTGGAAATGGGTTGTTACGGTATCGGTGTGACTCGTGTAGTTGCAGCTGCAATTGAACAGAACCATGACCAATACGGCATCATTTGGCCAGACGCGATTGCACCGTTCCAAGTGGCTATCGTTCCAATGAACATGCACAAATCTGAACGCGTTCAAGAAGCAGCAGAGAAGCTATACGCTGAACTGACTGCTGCTGGTATCGAAGTACTGTTCGATGACCGTAAAGAACGCCCTGGCGTAATGTTCTCAGATATGGAGCTACTGGGTGTTCCTCATACGATCGTTATCGGTGATCGTAGTATGGACGAAGGCAACTTCGAATATAAAAACCGTCGCACTGGTGATAAAACTCCAGTGGCTATGGCTAATATCGTTGAGCACATCAGATCTCAAATGGCGTAATCACTAACGATTATCTTTAAAGGCTGCCCTTGTGCAGCCTTTTTTATTAATCCTAGATTCATCTACTCTCTTTTACACTGCTGAAAAATAAGAAGGAGAACGTTATGGATCTGAAAGCCCTACTCAATCAAGCACTCAACTCCAATTTGGTTCAATCTGGTAAGCAACAAGCCCAATCTTTAACTAAAGATAAAAGCCAACTTGCCACGCTAGGTGCCGGCGCACTTGGTGGCGGTATCATTGGACTATTGATGGGTTCAAAGAAAACGAAGAAACTGGGTAAAAAAGCACTCACCATCGGCGGTTCAGCGGCATTAGGTGCACTAGCTTTTAAGCTCTATAACGACTGGCAAGCAAATCAACATGAGGCACCAAAGCCTGCTACTTTTGACCAAACTAATCCTCGTCATGAGTTACTCATTCTCAAAGCGATGATCGCATCAGCTAAAGCGGATGGTCATGTCGATGAACAAGAGATGGAAAAAATCAATCAAGTGATTACTGAAATGGGTGCAGATAGTGAAGTTCAGACGCTCTTCCAGCAAGAACTGAAAAAGCCCTTAGACCCAAATGAAATTGCAGCATTAGCGCAAACTCCAGCGCAAGCTTCAGAGATCTACCTTGCGTCAGCATTAATTGCCGATGAACAGAATTTCATGGAAAAAGCCTACCTACAGGAACTCGCTAAACAACTTGGGTTGAATGAAGAATTGGTACAAAGCATCCATCAGCAGATAAATGGTGAATAAATCACCGACTGAAACGTAACATTGAGCCAGCTCAAAGGTAACTTTTGTCTTCAATCTGCTCTCTGTGTATATTGAGAGCAGTTATCATTTATACGGCAGACGTCTCGTTCTGTATTATTCATTCTGTATAAGCAAGTCGTTCTGTAAAAGTAGGATAGAGTTATGCAAGTTTACGGTTGTTGCGATTTAGTTCGTGAGTTATACGCTCAAATTGGTAGTGGCGATCAAGCCTATATTCCTCAAGCAATTAGCTGCGCGGTTCGTGCACTTAACGATGTAGCAGCGGATACGTCTTTACCAAAAGAAGTCAGAGAGAAAGCGGCATTTGCTGCGGCAAACTTACTGATTTCAGACTTCGAGGACAAATAATGAATCTCGCCAATTTCGCTTCTATGGATACCGTCATGTTAATGAGCATAGTCAACATGAAGCTACGAGATGACTTTAATGGTGATCTGGACAAATTAGCCTCTTACTTCGATATCGATCGCGCGGCTCTTGAAGCAAAACTGGCTACAGCAGGCTTTGAATTTCTGCCAGAAGCAGGTCAGTTTCGCTAATCTTCGAATTTGATGATGTAGAATGCAAAAAGCGCAAACTATTTGAGAGTATACAGTAACAAATGTGTCTATTTGCGTGTGAGTGAGTGACAGCCCTTTACTGGTAATGCTTCTTTTAGGTCTATAAAGCGTACATGCTATGTATAATGGTGTGTACGTTTTTTTATCCATGAAGGCTTAGTAAGGCGATGGTCTCACTGCGTGAAGACCATCGCCCTGCCAAAAGGGTATTTAAGGGAATGATCAGGCTGAAACGAAGATGGACATAACCGTGTTACCTATCTTGCTAAATTAGAAGATCATTAATTAGTTTAAGTATCCTTTTGCTTGGTACTTGTATTTGAAACACCCATAAATCCTCCGGATTTGATACACAAAAAAAATGCCAACCGAATCGGTTGGCATTTTTAATTCTAATGAGAATTAATTGATAATAGGTTGCGTTGGGGCAACTTCTAGATCAACTTTCTTAATTTGACCATTAAACTTGTACGGCAGTTTTTCACGGTATGCAGGCATTACGGGGGCACCGAGATCCATGCCGACATCCAAAGTTTCTGTTACTGAGAATCGAACTGGTACTGCCTGTTCAACTTTCCCTGAACCAACTTTTTTATCATTGATGTATAAATCAACGCTACCGCCATTGAACTCCTGCAAGTATTTAAACGGCTCTTGCTTGTACACAGCCGACAGTTTTACGTCACCAGCAGGAATCGCGGAGTCGGACTCAATGGTGTAATAACCTTTAGCGAAGAAGTTGTAGCCATATACCAACTTACCGTTATCAACATAGAACGACAGTCCAGCAGAACTGCCTCCTATTGCCATTAGAACACCATCGGCTTTCTGACCTTTAGCAATATTTACATAAGCATCAATTCGATGATCACGCTGATACACTGGTGGCACAGAGCCTTCAGGAACACGAGTAACACTTGCTGTATAGCTAAACTTGGTTTTGCCACTTGTTAAAGACGGACGATCAGGCGTTGCCGCTCGTTCTGCAAATCGGTCATCGAGTGGATACACCTCATTGATTTCCGCCTGATGGTCAAATTCTTTGACCATCTCTGCTAATTTCTCTGGCATTTCTTTCGCCAGATCATCCGCTTGAGAGAAATCTTTTTCGACGTTATATAGCTCCCATTTTGAATTTTTAAAGCCACGGGAACCACTCAACTGCCAAGGCACGCCATGGAATGCAGCCGCTACCCAGCCGTCTTTATAAATCGCTCGGTGACCGCCTGTTTCAAAATACTGAACGGTACGATGTGACTTAGCGGTTGGATTGTTAAATGAGTACATCATGCTCGTACCCGCCATTTCCTTCTGCTTTACCCCGTTTACCATTTTCGGAGCCGGGAGGTTAGCCGCTTCAAGTATCGTTGGCGTAATATCGACCACATGGTGGAACTGGTTTAGAATCGTGCCAGTATTCTTTATTCTAGCGGGCCATGAAACGATCATACCATTACGAGTACCACCAAAGTGCGAAGGTACACGCTTCATCCATTGGAAAGGTGTAGTACCAGCCCAAGCCCAGCCTACCGGGTAGTGGTTTTCGTGTAACTCGTTACCTAGCTCATCCATATATTTCAACTGAGACTCAACAGTATCTGGCACACCATTTTGTGTCATGATGTTATTGGTAGTACCTGTAAGAGAACCTTCTGCGCTCGCTCCGTTATCGCCTGCGATATACATAATCATGGTGTTATCTGCATCAGGCATGCTTTCGACTTTATCGATTAAACGCCCAATTTCATAATCGGTATAAGCTAAAAATCCTGCGAACACTTCCATATGACGGGCATACAGTTTTTTCTGGTCTGCGCTTAAGCTATCCCAGGCCTCTATTTCCTTGGGACGGGGGGTCAGCTTAGTGTTCTCAGGAATTATCCCCATCTCTTTCTGACGAGCAAAGACTTCTTCCCGATATTTATCCCAGCCCATATCGAATTTGCCTTTGAATTTATCAATCCATTCTTGAGGGGCTTGTAAAGGTGCATGAACTGCCCCCGGAGCAAAGTAGGTAAAATATGGCTTATCTGGATTAACTGATTTCTGTTGGTCAATCCACCCAATCGCTTTATCCACTAAGTCTTCATTCAATTGATAACCTTCTTCCGGCGTTTTTTCTGGTTCAACAGCCGTCGTATCATTAAACAACTGCGGTTCCCACTGACTCGTCTCTCCCCCCTGAAAACCATAAAAGTGTTGGAAACCTAATCCAGTTGGCCACTGATGGAATGGACCTGATGGCGATGTTTCCCAGTCAGGAGTGTTGTGCCACTTACCAAATGCACTAGTGCTATAACCATTTTGTGTTAATACTTCAGCTATACTTGCGACGGATTTTGGCCAGATAGAATTATAGCCAGGGAAACCCGTTGAAAGTTCAGAGATTGTACCAAAGCCGACTTGGTGGTGGTTTCGACCCGTTAGCAATGCAGCGCGAGTTGGCGAACTGATCCCCGTAGTATGAAAGTTATTGTAAGTCACACCACGCGCTGCCAGCTTATCCATATTCGGTGTCGGGATTAAGCCACCAAAGCGACCTGCTTGACCAAAACCTAAATCGTCCAGCAAGATAACCACAACGTTGGGAGCACCTTCAGGTGCTTTGATCGGTTGGGGATAAGCTGACTTCGATTGATCAAAGGTTTTACCAATTTTTCCGCTGAACTCAGCAGATTGTTGTATCGGTAAAACCGTTCTGTCTACGGTACTAGTAGGCGCAGCGTAGCTTGCTGATGAAATCAACAAACTCGTTATCGCCACTACCGGTTTTATTTTTGTTTTCATTAAGTTTCCTTAAGCACTTAGACGTTGTTGAAGAGAAACCTGGCTATTCACTACTTTGGCGTAGAATTTTTTTAGACCAGGGCATAAGTAATTGAGGCCAGATTCTCCTTGCGCTGTCTTGGTAAAACGGTTTTTGGGGCATTCACCAAAACACAAAGAGAGGAAAAAACACTGACGACAATCCGAAGGCAAATCCGATGTTTTCGATTTGCCAAAAGCTTGCTGTTTGTTTGAAAACACAAGATCCCCCATATGCGTTTCAGCGATGTTGCCGAGCTTATATTCGGGATAGACAAAATGGTCACAGGAGTAGACGTCACCATTGTGTTCAATGGCTACCGCCTTTCCGCAGAACTCAGCCGACACACATTTCTGTGCACCAAACCCAAACATTTGAGAAATAACATTCTCGAATTGATCGACGAAAACCTGTCCAAAATCCTTCTTCAACCATTCATCCCAAATGGCAGTCAGAAAAATTCCCCATTGCGTAGCACCTACCGACCAATGTGTTAGGTAAGTATCTTGTCCAATAGGAGAAAGACTTTTATCTCCAATTTGAATAAGATCCTGAGACCGCCACGTCTTTGGAGCCGCTTGGGTAAAGTCTTTTGGTTCAACACAAGGAATGAACTGAATGACCTGCGGTTTAACTTCATCTCGCAGAAAGCGGTAAACCTCAAGCGGAAAAGCGCCGTTGTCTTGATTTACAACACACAATGCATTGAAAGTAACTTGGTATTTTTTCAGTAACGTAATGGCATCCATCACTTTATCAAATGATGATTTGCCTGCTCTGTTAAGACGGTGAATATCGTGAAGATGTTTTGGACCATCAATAGAAATGCCAACTAGAAACTGATGTTCTTTCAGAAACTGACACCAGTTGTCGTTGAGCAAAATACCGTTAGTTTGCAAGTCATTCAGGATGGTTTGATCTGGCTTCTTGTATTGTTTTTGTAGTGCGATGACTTTTTCAAAGAAGGACAAGCCCATTAACGTTGGCTCACCTCCTTGCCAGGTAAAGACCACCTCATCGCCGGTTTGCGCTTCGATATACTGCTTAATGTAGAGTGCAAGTGTTTCGTCACTCATACCTGCATGCGATGGTTGTTCTAAAAGAGACTCTTTATGAAGATAGAAACAGTAACTACAATCTAAATTGCAGCGTGATGCTGACGGTTTAGAAACGGCGTGAAATCGATAAACATCATTATTGAGTTTAGGGAGCTGTAACTTTGGTGACTCAACATTATTAAAAGTACGCATTTCCAAGGTCATAGATAGAACTCAACTAAGTAAAAAAGATAAACTTAGTGTAGACTATGAACAACTATCACACACGGAATACCTGATGTGAAAAAATGGAAAATAATATAAACCTTAACCTGCTAAACGTGTTGATTTTATTGAAAACACATCGCAACATGCGCACGGTAGCGAAAATACTTGGCAAATCAGAAAGTGCTATAAGTAAAGACATCAGCAAATTGCGCAAAGAGTTTGGTGATGATCTCTTTATCAAGACACAGGAAGGTTTTATACCTACTTTCTATTTAAGCCAAATTTTTCCAGAACTCGAATCGGCTTATACGCAGTTAATCTCGATTGTAAATAAACCTATTGAGTTCCAACCGCACCTGTATCAGGAGCTTATATGCATTGCTATTGCCGACGCCGAATATGACCGCATGGTATCGCTACTTTACCCAAAACTCGCTGAACACTTTCCTCTGGCAAAATTTAGCTTTATTTCTTGGAACCCAGAAAGTCTAGAAGAACTCCGCCAAGGGAAAATAGATTGTGGCATTCACCTCCAAAATGAACGTTGTTCCAAAGATTTTTACCAGAAGACACTTAAAGTTGACCAGATGGTTGCGGCTGTACACAAAAAGTACAACATTGAGAGTTGGAATAGTCTCAAAGACATTCCATATGTATTTATAGATGTTCCCGGATGGAACGACTTCAACTATCGATTTACAGATATCCTACCCAAAGAACACAGAGAGCATGTGTCTTACGTTGTTCGAGTTGACAAGATCGCTTCTGCGCTGGAGATCGCAACAACATCGAAAGTAGCAATACAGTGCCCGACGCGATACTTATCCGAAGATTTTACTGTCATCCCTTATCCACAAGACATCAGATTTGATATCGCTTACTCGTTTTACTGTTTACAGACTAAACGGCATAGCCCTTTAAATAAACTATTGAGAAATATCATCAGCCTGTGTTACCAAGAATGCAGGCAGTAGCATAAAGGCCATCAGATGTTAAGGCTAAGTTAAAATTCTTTCGATAGACGCTTTGTTAAATAAGAAAAAAGTAGATCAAAATAGTAATAGGGAGACAATGTTAGCATGGTTCCCAACTTGATGTATGGAATCCACTCTTCCCCTGCCAATCTAAACTTAGCAGGATGAGATAAATACCGAGGGTTCCAACATGCTGACCAACAATGTTATTGCTATCGACTTAGCTAAAAATGTCCTTCAAATCTGCCATATCAGTATTCATGGCGAGTTACTTTTCAACCGAGCTTTAAGTCGACAAAAAGCTAAAGAATTTCTAACTAAAACTAAGCCATCTATCGTCGCAATGGAAGGTTGTTGCGGTTGTCATTATTGGGGATAGCTAGCTGAACAGTGTGGACATGAAGTCAGAATACTCAATCCTAAAAAAGTAAAAGGCTATTTAGAAGGCCATAAAACTGATCACAATGATGCTCTTGCCATTGCTAATGCAGCTATACAAATTGGTATAAAATACAGCCGACCTAAAACATTAGAACAACAAGCTATGCACTCTTTGGAAAGCAGTCGACGCTTTTTATCTCGTAGTGTCGTTTCACTTGGGCAGCATATCCGAGGAACTATCTTAGGCTACGGGATAGCAAATCCAAGAGGTGAAAAAGGATTAAAAGCCTCAATTCAATCCGTGTTAGATGGTGAAACTCCAATACCTGCAAATGTGGTTTCTGTTCTTGCCATGTTGTGGGAACAATACAAACTACTCAAGTCTAAATTGATTGAATTTGAAAAGGAGAAAAATGCCTTAACTCGCCAGATTGAGCCATGTCAAAGACTCATGGAAATCGAAGGGGTTGGTGAGACAACAGCAGCGATGCTTTACACCACTCTCGGCGATGGCAAGCAGTTCAAAAATGGAAGACAAGCTTCTGCATTTGTTGGACTGACACCTAAGCAACATAGCTCTGGCGGAAAAGTCTTTATGATAGGAATTAATAAGTGTGGTGGTGTCAAAGAATTGCGATCCCTACTCTATCTAGGCGCAATGTCTTATGTCGGCCGACTCCCAGAAAACCCAAGAACTCAAAAAGATGCCTGGTTAACGAAAATTATAAATCGTATTGGATTCAAAAAAGCCTGTATTGCCCTCGCTAATAAAATTGTGCGAACCGCATGGGCAATGCTTCGTTACGAAACAGAATATAAACCGATATTACTAACCAACTAGTTAAACAGAATTTTACGAAATGATGATGCATAAAAGGTAAGACCAACCTACTGAAAACCTGGCCGTTCTGTCATGCTTTTAAAAGCTGTTAACTCGATGAGGACAGTAGGTGCGCAAACATCAAAGGTTAGAAGGTAGCTCCTTCAAAAGAAACCGAATATACGTACGCATCTTAACTTTTATTTGCTAAATCACTTTGTAAATACGTGGATTCCATATACGGAATGGGGCACTTTCGTGCTAGAAAGTGCCGAATGAAACAGTTCTGGACAGAAATAGCTTAGAGTTAGTGCACTAAACCGTTAAACTCGAATAACTAAAAATATGGCAGCGCTCGCCTGTCATTCTACGATTTACGACCTACCTTCCTGTACGCATCCGAGCAATTTACTTAATAACGGATGGGCTTGTTCAATACCCAAATAAAGTATCGGTTGCGCGACACTTACTCTTATTTGTTAGGCCTGACTTTCTCAAAAAAACGGTTCCTCCATCAGCTCAGATCTGCTGACCTTAATTTTCATTGAATATTTCTCGTTAATATCGTTTACCAAATGAATAAACCATTCAGGCGCATGAGGTGAAACAAAAACATCTTCAATAAGTAGATCTAGATCGCAGGGGATGAGCTTTCCTTCTCCCTTGTATTTCATATCAGTTAAAAGTGCCCTGACTTCTCTTTCATGTTCGAAAGACTTCCTTTTGCGCCAAAAGGCATCATTTGGCCCAGCATAGTTTTTATTAAGATCAAGATATTTCACTCGCCCAATATTTATGGATGGGTCACGACCAAGTGATTCATACAATCCTTTGTAAGATGTTCGTATTGCGACCGCATTAGCAAGAAAACTTGAGTACAGACGCCACATGGCCTCAGATTCATGCTCGCTTTCATGCCAGCAGTTTACAAATGTTCTCTTCTTGCGAGCTTCTCCGCCCATCTCCATTTCTTTTAGTAATCGTTGAGCATCTTTCTCTATTTGTTCTTCGGAAAGCTCACACACATGCCCTTCAGGGGGATTTTTAATTGCACTTTTGAAAAAATCGAGATAATGGGAATCCCATCGTTCTTTATTCTTTCGAACTCCTTTGGCACCTTCGAACAAGTCTTCGAAACAATCTGTGCGCGTAAAATATATAGCTTTCGAAGATAATAGGCTCACATATTTAGTGAAATCCATATAGCGCCAAAGCTTTGTTTCTTGGTCAGGGGTTTCGTACGGTCTTGGGGTAAAGTAATGCCTTATTGCAGTTTCTTTGAGGCCACTAGAGCAACTATCACATACATATAGCGGCTCATCATTTTGACCATAACCTAAGTGTGAAGTATCACCCTCTTGAAACGCATGGCCACAGGATACACAACTATCATGATTTTCAAATGAAAGCCTGCGTAAGTCCGTAGTTAATCTATGTGTCATTTCTTGCATGGAGTACCCAGAGGTCTAAGAATTTATTAGATCCCAAAATGGGTAATTAACCCCCACTTTGGGCTTTTTTGCGCATCCGCCGGACACTTGGACTCAGCATAAGCACATGTTTGAATAAACTATCATCATTTACCATAAAATAATGAACAATAAAATTGAACAAGAAGGGACTTCACACCCGTTCCTTTTTGCATTAGGAAATCTATCCAGAACTCTTTAATTGAGATTGATTGGATGTACTTCCGCTAACGCGAAATGGGGCAAAAGTAAGCTTGTTCCGTTCGGTTCATGGCTGTACACTTACATTGAGTGCCTCGGGTATCTCTGCTTTTTCATTGAGCTGCTATTTGCTGTCTGGCCAGAAGTAATAGCATCAATCTGAATTCGGCGTAATTGCAAAGCAGCCCACCGAGGACATACGATAAGCCTAGGAGCTTTTCCCTCCCATATTTTTTTGGTGATAAAACACTGGGCACAGCACACAGAATGCGTTCCCTCTTCAATTTGAATGACAAACATTCTGTAGCCGTTTACAAAGCCATCGGCATTGCCTGTGGCTTTGTCGTATCTGGGACTAAAGCGACCTGCTGCATAAATTAGGAAATGAGTGCGAAAGGGTTGTTTCGCAATTTGGCGACAAGCTGTTGACGAATTTATAGCATGTATAGGACGGGTTACACATTAGCCCATTTTATCAAGCACTAGTTGGCTCTAAATAAGCTTGGGGCAGTTATGAGTTTAATACGCACGTTGTGAAATTCACATTTCAAAATAAATTCAATTAGTTAAGATAAAACACACACAGAACCATTTATTTTAATGGTGATAAAAAATATTTGTTCCCTTACCTTGAAAGTCAGGATATTTTTATTAGATCAGTCTTAACTTAAACGTTACAAAATAAATGTTATTAATCAATATACTGATCTTAAGTGAAATCTCAGTTTGGCCTTAAGTGAAATGTTTTTATCTTAAGGTCTACTATTATCACATCAATCTTCCATCATAACTCATTGTTATTAATCGTTTAATACTAACACCTTAGTAATTGTATTTGTAATTCGTTCAAATTTTAAGATCAGTTTCCAACTCCCCAAGACAAATTTCACCTAGTCTTTGGAAGTGCCCAAAGATGTAATTCACAGTAATTTATGTACGATTCGATATCATCGGTTGTTCTGCCTGTGGCACCTCCAATTAAGTGTAAATTTGGCAAATTAGCATATGTAATCAATTGAAATGTTCCCCCCTTGAAGATTTTTTAGTCATTCATGTATCAGCCCCTTGTGGGCGTATCATCAGTAATTACATGTAAACCCGAAAATCTTTGTCTGATATAAAATCTCAAACAAAGCTGAGAGCATATCCTGTTATAAAAAGTAGGTCATAAGCATGTTGCGAGCTTTTGCTCTATGACGGTTTGGGGCAGAAGCAAGTTGACCAGACTAGTAATCACTTCTTACTAACGCGAAAACTCCTTTCCAGAACCAATCGCTTAGTTGCCTTAATTTTCGGATTATACATGCAATTACTTTGTTTTACGTTTTTTATATAAAAAACAAAGAGATAAATCATGGGGATTACGTAGACCAAAACTGTGATTTATTGTCATTTCCTTCTAAAACAATAAGATAATAAAAAAACAAATCGTAGTAATTACATGTATATTCCCAAGAAGCTCAAATAAGATGAAGTCCTGACGTTTAACCATAGCAATACATTTCATTATTTAAACTATGTCTATTCACGAAACAATGAAGTGATGAGTCTTCTGGGCGTAAATTAGAAAGGGGTAGTTTTGATTTTATTACGCAACATGCGTTTCGAAAGTTGCGTAATAACAGTGAAAGACGCTTTGGGCAGAGAAAATTTGCGAAACAGCTTTCTTCAAAATTGTGCAAGACCCTCTTGCTCAATTGGCTGCTATAGAGTTTGTCCAACAGTCTGTTGGACAAATCAATGTTATGACGGCTTTCTGCTGCCCACTTGCCATTAGTCATCTACCTCACCCAGTAGCTTGCGAAGCCCTGTGACAAAGCCTCTAGGGAATACTTCGCTGTTGTCCTCCATGTTCTTAACCTGACCTGCCTGAGTGGTTTGCCAGTCGTTCTTCTCCATGCATTCATCAGAAATGGCATACGCTAAGGCTTTTTTCTCTGATTCGATTAGTACACCTGATAGGGATGGCGGCACTTCCACGCTTGGCTCCGCTGTAGTATCAAACTGGCGCACTGGGCGTTTGTCGATGGTAATGTTGGCGTGTTGCTTGAGCAAATTGACCTCTTTGCGGTAGCGGTTACGCTCAGCAATAATTTGACCAAACAAGGCGCGTACCGCAGGGTCTGGAATGCGCTCTAACAGTTTATTATCCGCAGGGATAGATTTAGACCGTGAGGTGTTCAATAGCGGCTTTTTTGTGTTGGTGTTGCATTTTGCCGCCCATGCCTCGATAAGTATTCGGTAGTGCTTGTTACGGGTAGCACGCAAAGCCTCATACGCCAATCCGCCATTTTCGGCAGAAACACGTCCAATTTGCGTAATGGAGAAGTCACGCTGACCTGATTCTGCATAGGCTTTTAGCGTGTCATTGAGCTTATCGAGGTTCTGCTGCGTGCGAGGTACTTTACCTTCTTTTAAGTCAGCCAGAATGACATCAATATCGAGTTCCATTAATCCTCCAATAAGTTCGGTAGTGCTATGCCATCTAGATTAATGGCTTTATCAGTCAGTGCATTAATACCCTGAGAGAACAACTTGTTATCGGTCAGGTATTCACCTGCTTCAATGTAGTTTGCCACTTTTCGGTAGCCTTCAAGCTTGTCGTCAGGGTCGGCGATTTTTGCCATTTGTCGCAGCATGGCATTGGCGGCGATGAGCTGTTGTTTGTCGTCCATTTCCATGAAAATCGGCTCAAAGCCTTTTTTCATCAGCACACGACTAAGCTGGCGTGAACGCTTTTCTATGGCAGGGGTTTTACGAAGTTCGTCCTGCAAATCAGGGTAGAACTCCGCGTCTTCACAAATCAGGGATAGATGCAGCAACTCAGAGTCGGTTTCAACAAACTTCAAGGCATGGCTGACATCTTGCTCAGAGCCAACCGCAATCAGTTTATCTTTTGTGTCATCGTCATTTCTGGCTTCTTCGACCCGCATAATTTTGATAATGAGTCCAAAGCAAGCTACCAGGTCTTTTGTGTATTCATCGGTTTCGACTTGCTGTTTTTCCCAGCGGCGCTGTAGGACTTGCAGTTCATCGTGCTTGATAAACGGCTTGCCTTGGTCTTCACAAAAGAACTGCTCATCTTTAAGGGCTTCCAGTTCACCCTCAATTTCCACAGAGAGGTTAGCCGCTTGATGCGCTTTGTAACTCAGTTGATTAAAGTGGGCATTGAGTGGCTTAAGATAATAGGCTTCGGTAATAAACCAGCGGCAGCGGATACAGTTTTCGGGGCCGTGGGGTACGCTAGCGTAAACTCTGGCATGTATGTCGGGTGAATTTTTGAGCAACTCACCACCATTCCAGCACCCCCCAAGGGTACTGACTTCATCCGATTTCACGGTGTTACCACCGACCAAACACAAACCACACGATCGTTCTTCCCAGCCAATCGGGTTACGGTTAACCAGTGCCGCCTGAATACTGTCATCACTGTGATACACCATCTTGCATTGGATTTGATCCATCGAGGCATCTTTAAGGAAATTGCGCACCGATTGCTTGGATTTCGCATCCAACTCACCATGTGCTTCATCCATTTTTTCCGCCATCACAGACGGGGTAATCTTGTTGTAGTAGATGGTCATCAGCAGGCGTGTATGGCCCGCCAATAGCTTAGAAATCACAGGCAGAGGCAATTGCGTGTCCATCGTATACGCCGTGATGAGTGAGACACGCAAACTGTGTAAGGGGAAGAGCGTGGACTTCTTTTCTCTTGTGTCGTCAGGGTAATCCACAACCAGTTTCAACCGCTCACCGTTATCTAAAGTGTGACCTTGCTCTGCAAGGTTGTTTTCTAGCTCAAATAGGAGTTGATACCAGAAAATATCTGTCGCGTTGTACCCAATAGGTTTATGTTTATCCTCGCCCTTTGCTGATGCATCACGAAACAAAAAGGCAGTCTCCCCCATACTTTCTAGCTGTTTGTCCGATTTCTTTTCATGAGTGTGCTTTCTCAGCAGGGAGGTGCAAACGGTGGGTTTTGCAATCGGGTTGTATTTTTCTTGCCAGTTACGTAGTTTTTCCAGCCAGTACAGCACTTCTTCATTTTGCCAAGGGATGATGTAGCCACGCTCCAGTTCGTCTTTGTTCTGGTCGGCGGTCTTGTTGGTGTTTATGTACAAACCTGTCGAATAAAGCCCTGTCATGGTGTCGTGAATGCGGCGGAAGATACCTTTACCGAACGGGCGTTTTTCACTGCCAAGGGCAAAATCATGCTTGGTGTTCACTACCCATTGACCTTGTTTATAGCGCCATGTGTCGGCTTCACCGCTGTCGAGCATCCGCACCTGATAGGTACGTAGCGGCAAATGGAGCTTCATAAAAAACACCATCGCTTTGACAGGCGACCAGAGTTGGTGAATGGTTATTTTCTTTTGCCCTTTACCTTTAATTTTACGAGTCACTTCTTTGGTGCGCCACACGCAGTCAGGGTCGGTTTTATCAATCAGCTCAGGCTCCACTTCAAACCAATCACCATCACTGCGACGAGCATTTTTTTGACCTGTCTGCTGCTGCGCCCATGTCCAGTGCTTGAAGTGACGATAGTAATAGGCAGGCAGCAGGGTTTCACCCCCTTTAAGATTTTGCTCAATGACGGTCAGTTCAACTTTGTCAGGCAGTGGACAAAGGATTTGGCGCAAGTCCTGAATGTAGCGATAAGGCAAGGGGTTGCGGACGGTTTCAGTCGTATTTCCTTGTATTTTGATTTTGCTTAGAGGGTTTTGAACCAGTGGCACAAGGTTGCCATTGTCATCTTCTTCCGAGAACACTTTTTCAATAACAAAATCGATGAAGTCACAGGGATAACTCACACCCTTTTGGATTGAAGTTGGGTTATTTAGTGTGGTTTTAAGCAGTGCGGTCAACTCCTCACTAGAGCATTGATGTCCTTGGTAGCCCTTAAACAACAATGAAACATCACCAACAGCATATAGTGCATGTATGGCAAGGTAGGATTCGAAGAAACGACTTAAAGCTTTCTGCTTTTCAGTGAGAGCAGTTGTTTGTGTCTCCATCCACTCAGCAGCCAATTCCTGCCATTGCTGCCATTCCATACCAAGCGTGGTCAGCATCCATGAGAAGGTTGAATCCGATGCGCGTCCGTCCTGTTTTTTGCCTTTTTGCCCCATTACTTACCTCTCAATTTTGGATGTTTGCCAGTGAAGTACCCCTGTGGGTCGATGTCATCAAAGCCATGCTCAACCAGTGCTTTCCAGTCTAGTGCTTTGACTTTGGATTCAGGGTTTGCCAGTTGCAGTGTCGCTTGGGTCAGTTCATCAGAGATTTCCTGCTGGCCTTTGCCTACGTAGGGGATTTGTGAATCTACGGACTTATGGTGCATACAGCGGCGAATCACCAAGGGGTTCAATCCTGAACGCTCTAGCCGTCTGCCGTAATTATGTCGATGTCCATGTGGGTCTTTGCCTTCTGCTTTGTTTGGTTCTAAACCAATGCGCTTCAAGCCGTTGGCGTAGTTATCATGAAAAGCGTTGATGGTGTAAGGATTGCCGAAAGCGCGGTGATGAAAAGAAATAAACGCATAAGGGTGGTGACAGTCTATACTGGCGCGGTACTTTTGATAGTTTTTCCAAAGTGACATAAACACTTTGCCATAGTCAGTTGGGAACCACTGAACCTGTATGTAGTTATCTTTATGGTCAACCACACGACCTTTCCAACCGAGATGCGCGGTGCCTTTCATGCGTTGACGAGGGATACGCGCATACTTTTCTTTTAAATACGTTTCTCTATTCTGATTTTTAGAACGAACTTCAGGGTCACTTGGCGCTTTGCCATCGACTTCATTGTAAATTCGAACGATTGCACTATCTGGGTTATTGGGGGCTTCAAACACATCTGTGACCCAAAGCGTTAAAGCCTCACTTTCGCGTAACCCGCCACCGTGCATGAGTAGGAGTATGAGTTTGTCCCTGAGTGCCACTCTTGGGTCACTTGCACCACCAATGCCATTCATATAAAAATCTTCCCAATGCTTTTCAGGAAAGGCGATAGCGTCATTTTCGGTTTTGGTGAGCGGTGTGCGCCCCTTAATCGTTCGCGCCTTACGGATGGTTTTATTGACTGTCTTATCTTCGATATGGCCGAGGAAATCGTTTTGGTTTTTGCGATACCATGCAGCGAAATTGAGTCGCTGATCGTGAGGGGTAGCATCACGCAAGGGATTCATCGGCGAAGTGCCTTGCTTGTTCGCTAACCAATCGGTGAATGCCGTCAGTCGGTGAATGTGCTTATTCACGTTACTGGTTGAACTTGGCACCCAATATAAACCAGAGGGGTCAAGTCCATCTTCACCAATCGTTCCTGTATACAACCGCTTAGAAAAGGTCTGGAAGAGCAACTTCGGATCGTCAAACAATCCTCTATTTGCTTCCATATAATCCAGCAACAAGGACACCGCTTGAAGAAATCCATTCATGACGGAGTTACTCACCCCGTCCACCTCTAGCTTGAGTAGGTAGTCCGTGACCGTACCTAACTCTCCTTGCTCAGTTAGCAAGATAGGCAGTTGGCTTTTGATTCCCGTATTGTCCTCTACAATCGTCGCTCTGACTTTTACTGATGACAAATTATGCTTTCCTTATACACATAATACACATCATTTACTATGTACCTATAATGTTAGGTGTGCAATAAAAAGGCAGATTTCTCTGCCTTAATACACATTATACACCCTTTGAGTTACTATATATAACAATGGGTTTGCGCTTTTGTTTACATGAAATTTAGTAGCTTTAATTCACGGGTCTGTTATTAACCCAAGTTCTTACGTGCGTTTTGGAACATACGCATCCAAGCACCGTTTTCACCCCAGCTATCTGGATGCCATGAGTTTGCCACTGTGCGGAATACACGCTCAGGGTGAGGCATCATGATAGTTACACGACCATCAGCAGTAGTTAAACCTGTGATTGCATTTGGCGAACCATTCGGGTTATTCGGGTATTGTTGTGTTGGGTTACCGAAGTTATCAACAAAACGGACAGCTACCGTGCCTGAGTTCTCGATTGCCGCAAGGTGTGCTTCATCACGAACTTCGACACGACCTTCACCGTGAGAAACTGCGATTGGCATACGAGAGCCAGCCATACCGTCGAAGAACACAGAATCAGATTTCTGAACTTCTACTAAGCTAAAGCGAGCTTCAAAACGCTCAGATTCATTGCGTACGAAACGTGGCCACAAATCTGCACCTGGGATCAGTTCTTTCAGGTTAGACAGCATCTGACAGCCGTTACATACACCTAGAGAGAACGTATCTTGGCGGTTAAAGAAAGTTTCAAACTGGTCGCGAGCCTGTGCGTTAAACAGCACTGACTTAGCCCAACCTTCACCGGCACCCAGTACGTCACCGTAAGAGAAGCCACCACAAGCCACAAGACCTTGGTATTCTTCCAATACAGCCTGACCTGTCAGGATATCACTCATATGGATATCGGTAGCTTCAAAGCCTGCACGGTCAAACGCTGCTGCCATTTCAACATGAGAGTTAACGCCTTGCTCACGCAGAATAGCCATCTTAGGCTTAGCGCCTTTGGCAATATAAGGAGCAGCTACGTCTTGGTTAGTATCGAAGCTTAGTTTCACGTTCAGACCTGGATCTGAATTGTCTTTCTTCGCTTCAAACTCTTGGTTTGCACACGCTGGGTTATCGCGAAGTGCCTGCATCTTATGCGTCATTTCAGCCCAGATAGTACGAAGATCTGTTCTTGAACGGTCGATAAGTACGGTGTCACCCGAAGAGATAACAACCTTGTCAGACGCCTCAACAGCACCAATAACGTGTGAACATGCAGCTAAACCGTTGTCTGCCAATGTTGCAAGTACAGACTCAAGTTCATCGTTCTTAACCTGAACAACTGCACCGAGTTCTTCGTTGAACAGTGCAGCTAGAACATCTTCACCTAACGCTTCAATGTTTGCTTGCACACCACAGTGACCAGCGAATGCCATCTCAGCAAGAGTAACAAATAGACCGCCGTCGCCTTTATCGTGGTAAGCAACCAACTTGTCGTTGCTTACTAGATTTTGAATGGCGTTGAAGAAACCTTTTAGTTGCTCTGCGTTGTCTACGTCAGCAGGCTTATCACCTAATTGCTTGTAAACCTGAGCTAGAGCTGTAGCACCTAGACGGTTTTTACCGTTACCTAGGTCAATTAGTACTAGGCTTGATTCACCTAAATCAGTACGTAGCTGAGGTGTAACTGTCTTACGTACGTCTTCTACACGTGAGAATGCAGTGATGATAAGTGAAAGTGGAGAAGTCACTTCTTTGTCTTCGCCATTTTCGTTCCACTTAGTCTTCATCGACATTGAGTCTTTACCCACTGGGATAGTCAGACCAAGTGCAGGACATAACTCTTCACCAACTGCTTTTACTGCTTCGTAAAGACCCGCATCTTCACCAGGGTGACCTGCTGGAGACATCCAGTTAGCAGATAGTTTGATACGTTTGATATCGCCGATTTCAGTTGCAGCGATGTTAGTGATTGCTTCACCAACAGCAAGACGAGCAGACGCACCGAAGTCAAGTAGAGCAACAGGAGTACGCTCACCCATCGCCATTACTTCACCGTGGTAAGTATCGTAACTTGCAGCAGTAACTGCGCAGTTCGCAACAGGAACCTGCCATGGACCAACCATTTGGTCACGAGCAACTAGACCAGTTACCGTGCGGTCACCAATCGTGATCAGGAATGTTTTCTCTGCAACAGCTGGAAGACGAAGTACACGTTCAACTGCTTCACCTAATTCGATACCTGAACGATCAATTGCTGGGCTATCAACCTTCGCTGTTTTCGCATCACGGTGCATTTTAGGCGTTTTACCTAACAGGATATCCATTGGCATATCGATAGGCGTATTGTCGAAATGCGTGTCTTCTAGTTTCAGTTCACGCTCTTCAGTCGCGATACCTACTACTGCGTATGGAGCACGCTCACGCTTACAGATAGCATCGAAAGCTGCCATGTTTTCTGGCGCAACAGCCAATACATAACGTTCTTGAGATTCGTTACACCAAATTTCCAGCGGGCTCATTCCCGGCTCATCATTTGGCACATCGCGAAGTTGGAAAATGCCGCCACGCTCGCCATCATCAACAAGCTCAGGCAGTGCGTTAGAGATACCGCCCGCGCCCACATCGTGAATAAATGCAATTGGGTTTGCTTCACCAAGCTGCCAACAACGGTCGATAACTTCCTGACAACGACGTTCCATCTCTGGGTTTTCACGTTGTACAGAAGCAAAATCTAGATCTTCGGCAGACTGACCAGAAGCCATAGAAGAAGCAGCACCGCCACCAAGGCCGATGTTCATTGCTGGGCCACCAAGTACGATCAGGCTTGCACCAACTGGAATCTCTTTCTTCTGTACGTGTTCATCACGAATGTTACCTAAACCACCCGCAATCATGATTGGCTTGTGGTAACCACGAACTTCTTCACCCGCGTGAGAAGTTACTTTCTCTTCGTAAGTACGGAAGTAACCTAGAAGGTTTGGACGACCAAATTCGTTGTTAAATGCTGCACCGCCTAGAGGACCCTCAAGCATGATGTCTAAAGCGGTAACAATACGACCCGGTTTACCGAAATCTGTTTCCCAAGGCTGTACAAAGTTTGGAATACGAAGGTTCGAAGTAGTAAAACCAACAAGACCTGCTTTTGGTTTACCACCAATACCGGTTGCGCCTTCATCACGAATTTCACCGCCTGAACCAGTTGAAGCACCCGGCCATGGAGAAATTGCTGTTGGGTGGTTGTGCGTTTCCACCTTCATCAGAATGTGCGCTTTTTCGTGGTTGTATCCGTACTGACGAGTTTCAGGGTTCGGGAAGAATCGACCAACTTCAGAACCTTCCATTACCGCCGCGTTATCTTTATAAGCAGACAGAACGTAATCAGGAGTCATCTCCATGGTGTTCTTGATCATCTTGAATAGTGATTTGTCTTGCTTAACGCCGTCGATTGTCCAATCAGCGTTGAAAATTTTGTGGCGACAGTGTTCTGAGTTTGCTTGTGCAAACATCATTAGTTCGATATCAGTTGGATTACGCTCAAGCTTAGTTACGAAGCTTTCAACTAGGTAATCAATTTCGTCTTCAGCAAGCGCAAGTCCTAGGGTAACGTTTGCTTCTTCAAGCGCTTTACGGCCACCTGTCAGTAGATCAACGTAAGCAACAGGCGCTGGCTCTGCAGATTTAAACAATGCAGCAGCTTGTTCAAGTTCAGTAAAAACCACTTCCATCATGCGGTCGTGGATTAACGCATTGATAGTAGAGATTTGCTCAGCTGAAAGTTCACCTTCTGACTCAATGTAGTAAGCCGTACCGCGCTCTAGACGCTTAACATTTGCTAAGCCACAGTTGTTCGCGATATCCGTTGCTTTAGAAGACCAAGGAGAAATAGTACCTGGGCGAGGAGTAACAAGAAGAAGCAAACCTTGCGGTTCGTGCTCTTGAATTGTTGGACCATAAGTCAGTAACTTTTCAAGCTTTTCGATTTCACTGCCGTCCAAATCCGCTTTGAGATCAGCAAAGTGCATGAACTCTGCATAGATACCCGTCACAGGTAGGTTTTGTTCACGACACGTCTCGAGTAGTTTATTAACACGAAACTCAGAAAGAGCTGGGGAACCACGCAAAATTCTCATGTGCAAAGGTCTCTATATCCATTGATTGAGGTGTAATTGGCATAAATTCATCTAATTTTCAGTACGTTAAACTAATTAATTAGAACTTATGCCGATTTCATCTCTTTGATGGGAGCGCATTATAGAGGATTTTTTTTTGTGACGTAACATCAAAAGCAACCGTTTGCGTCATTTTTTTTATTAAATTTGAATTTCACCCTGTTTGAACAAAATTCAGACACAACAAGCTTAGTCGTAAGCTATCACTTTGCCATCTGAGCAGCCTTTGATATAAAGGCACTAATTGATGTTAGAGATCTCGAATTAATGACAAAGCTTTTTTATCATTCACTCAGCCGTGGCCTATCTCTATTTTTACTGACTCTTTTAGTTAGCGGCTGCCAAATCGACTCCGAACCCAAAAGTGAACTGGACCAAATTCGCGAACGTGGCGTTTTGCGCGTTGGTACATTAAACAACCAACTTTCATACTACATTGGTCCTGATGGCCCTTCAGGGTTGGATTATGAATTAGCTCGTGAATTTGCGGCACAACTGAATGTAAAACTTGAGATGAAACCCGCTTATCGTCTTTCAAGTCTGTTCCCCGCACTGAAAAATGGCGAGATCGACATTATCGCTGCTGGTTTAAGCCAATCAGAAGAACGACTTAAAGATTACCGAGCAGGCCCAGCTTACTATTACGTATCTCAACAGGTTGTTTATAAAAAAGGACAATGGCGTCCACGTAATATTCAGCAATTGATGGAAAAGCAAAAAGAGCTTGAAGAAGCAAATGAGGGACAACCGGTTTTCAGCGTGGTTGATGACTCTCATTTTGAAACCACATTAAATGCATTGAAAAAAGACTACCCAGATTTCGATTTCCACATTGATAGCAATTCTGATGTGAATGATCTGCTCAAAAATGTTACCGACGGGTCACTACTTTTTACTATGGCTGATTCGGTAGAAGTATCGCTTTCTCAGCGTATTTATCCGGATCTTGCAGCTGCATTCGAAGTGACTGAAGACCAACCAATTTCGTGGTTTATGCGCCGATCACAAGATGAGAGCCTATACGCGATGATGATTGAGTTTTTTGGTGAGTTAAAACAATCCGGTTCGCTCGCGTCATTAGAAGAAAAATACATCGGTCACATCGGCACTTTTGACTACGTGGATACTCGCGCCTTCATTCGTGCACTTGATAATCGCTTACCAAAATGGGCACCACTATTTCAGAAATACTCAGATGAGTTTGACTGGCGTTTGATTGCAGCCTTGGCTTATCAAGAATCTCACTGGAACCCTAGAGCCAAATCACCGACAGGTGTACGTGGCATGATGATGCTAACCTTACCAACAGCGAAAAGTGTTGAAGTTTCAAACCGTTTAGACCCAGAACAATCGATTCGTGGTGGTGTGGAATACTTGCGAAGAATGGTTGCCCGCGTACCTGATTCTATATCAGATCACGAGAAAATCTGGTTTGCTCTCGCCTCTTATAACGTCGGTTATGGACACATGATGGATGCTCGTCGTCTCACCAAGCTTCAAGGTAGCGATGCTGATACTTGGGCGGAAGTGAAAGACCGACTACCTTTGTTACGCCAGAAGAAATATTTCTCTCAAACTATTTATGGTTACGCGCGCGGTGATGAAGCCAAGAACTATGTTGAAAACATCCGTCGCTACTATCAAAGTATCATTGGTCACTTAGAGCAGCAGAAAGTGCTCAGTGTGGAATCAGGTACCGATGACATCACTGTTATTCAACTACCTGAAGAGGATCTCAGTGACGAAAACGCACTCGATGAGTCAACGGATGATTCGCAAAACGATGAAGAAAGTTTAGATTCTGAGCAGGAAGAATCAATAAGCGATAATCCTGCATCAATTCAAAAATAAACACTTGATTTTTTTTGTCTGAACCCATAAATAGATATGTGCATCCGCTCTTACTCTACAAACAAAAAACAAGTAAGAGTTGGATACATAGAAACGTCAAATAAGTTTGCTAATTTGTAAATTTGACAGTTTGGCGCCCTGATTGGATTAATAATTGGGGTTTGTTGTGATAGTTAGTACTGAAAGGGGGATGTTTTATGCTAAAACGTAGGCCTAAACTCCTTAGCAAGGCAGTATCAGCTAACCGCCGTCGTCGTATGCTAGCCAATACAAAAAAGAAAGTGCTAGCACGTCACCGAGCGTATGTACATTTGGAAGATTAGTACTCGTTACAAGCTGATATTTTAGGGAGCAAACATCTACGCCCGTAGATGTTTGCCAAAATACCCACCACAATTGATATCTTTTCTTTTATCTCTTTCGTTTTCTTCTTAGCTTTCTATTCTTTTTCGTTTTGTTGATATTGCTTTTGTAGATCTTTCATTGCTTTGATTTCTTTACGGCGACGTTTAAAGAACGCTTGCAGCTGTTCGCGACATTCGTCTTCCAGCAATCCCTTCTCAATGGTTGCGTAATGGTAAGCCGCAGGACTATCAAAGATGTTCATGACTGTACCCGCAGCCCCTGCTTTAAGATCAGGCGCACCATATACAATACGCTTTACGCGACTGTGTAGCAAAGCCCCTGCGCACATAGGGCAAGGTTCGAGAGTGACATACAAAGTGGTATCGAGTAATCGATAGTTCTGTAAGTGCTCTCCCGCTTCACGTAACACCTGAATTTCAGCATGAGCTGTCGCATCATGGCTGCCAATTGACCGATTCCAACCTTGGGCAATGATTTCTCCATCTTTAACCAATACTGCACCTACAGGAACTTCGCCTTGCTCTTCAGCTTTAGCCGCTAAAGCTATGGCTTGGCGCATAAAGTATTCGTCTTGCTGAGTAAATTCAGCTTGGGGTTGAGTCATTGTTTTTCTCTTATTAACACTTGTATTTGCTTATCTTTAACGAACAAGTACTGTTCCTTGTTCCGTTGCGGACGCAATTATACAACAGCTTCACCAGATAAACCCTGAGTAAGGTAATCCACCAGCAAACGTACTTTGGCTGAGAGATGGCGATTGTGTGGATAGAGCGCCCAAACACCCTCTCGGTCATCACGATAAGGAGATAGCACTTCAACCAACGCACCGGAAGCTAAGTGTTCACTGACATAATAATCTGGCAGTTGTACCATCCCCATTCCTCGCAGCGCTGCATCTAATAACACAATACCGCTGTTACAGTTGATGTTGCCTTTCACACGAATAGAACGAGATTGCCCATGCTCTTTAAAGCGCCAGTGTTCATAAGTTCCAATCAGACACTGGTGCTGAGCCAGTTCAGACAAGGTATAAGGAACGCCATAGCGCGCTAAGTATTCCGGCGTTGCGCATACATGCAGTTGTCGATTACTCAGTTTCTTCGCTCGAAAGCTCGAATCCTCTAATTGCCCGAGTCTGATAGCTAAATCCACGCCCTGCTCGATAAGGTCGAGTTTTTGGTTGGTCAGTACTAACTCTAAGTTCAACTGCTCATGTTGCTGCAAAAACTGATGAAGCAGAGGCGCAATTTTCTGCTCACCATAGGTCACAGGCGCAGTCACCTTAAGTTTCCCTTGCGGTGTTTGCTGCATTTGGGTGACGGTTTGTTCAGCTTGTTCCAAACCTTCTACCAATACACGACACTGCTGAAAGTAAACTTGGCCAGCTTCAGTCAGTGATACTTTACGTGTCGTTCTCACCAGTAACTTAACTTTCAGTCTTTCTTCAAGGGTTGCAACTCGTCTGCTGATATTGGCCACAGAAGTGTTTAAACGCAGCGATGCTTGAGTAAAACTTCCACACTCCGCCACTGCGATGAACTCGTTAATCCCTTCCCAACTCGCCATCAATTCCCCTTCAATTATTACAATAACGTAAAAGTTATTCTCATTTTCACCCAATTATTAACTAAAGAGAAGCTTCTATACTAAAAGACTATTCATGGTGTTTGGAGTACACCCAACACTCCTAGTAATTGCATTGAAAGGACGATCACATGTCACAAGACAAATTCATAAAATCACGCGCAGCCGTTGCGTGGGGACCAAACCAGCCACTTAAAATTGAAGAAGTGGATGTGATGCTTCCTCGTAAAGGTGAAGTTTTAGTACGTATTGTGGCAACCGGTGTTTGTCATACAGATGCGTTTACTCTCTCTGGTGAAGATCCAGAAGGCGTATTCCCTTCTATTCTTGGTCACGAAGGTGGCGGTATTGTTGAGATGGTTGGTGAAGGCGTCACTTCTGTCGAAGTTGGCGACCACGTGATTCCTCTTTACACCGCAGAGTGTGGTGAGTGTAAATTCTGTAAATCAGGAAAAACTAACCTATGCCAAGCGGTTCGTGCGACACAAGGTAAAGGTTTAATGCCTGACGGTACGACTCGCTTTTATAAAGATGGTCAGCCTATATTCCACTACATGGGCTGTTCAACCTTCTCTGAATACACGGTACTTCCAGAAATTTCATTAGCGAAAGTAAACAAAGAAGCACCTCTTGAAGAAATCTGCCTGTTAGGTTGCGGTGTAACAACGGGCATGGGCGCGGTAATGAATACCGCTAAAGTGAAGAAAGGCGACACAGTTGCTATCTTCGGTCTAGGCGGTATTGGCCTTTCAGCAATTATTGGTGCTCGCATGGCTGGTGCAAGCCGCATCATCGGTATTGATATCAATGAGAAGAAATTCGAGTTAGCTAAACAGCTGGGTGCGACAGACTGTATCAATCCGCAGCACTTCGACAAGCCTATTCAGGAAGTCATCGTTGAAATGACAGACGGTGGCGTGGACTTCTCATTTGAGTGTATCGGTAACGTCAATGTAATGCGTCAGGCGCTTGAATGTTGCCATAAAGGCTGGGGCGAATCGGTTATCATCGGTGTTGCTGGTGCTGGTCAAGAGATCTCAACTCGTCCGTTCCAATTGGTGACAGGTCGTGTTTGGCGCGGTAGTGCATTTGGTGGCGTTAAAGGTCGTTCACAACTTCCGGGTATTGTTGAGCAATATCTTGCTGGCGAATTTGGCCTGCAAGAGTTCATCACTCACACCATGCCATTAGAAGAGATCAACGAAGCGTTTGAACTTATGCATGCTGGTGAAAGTATCCGTTCTGTTGTTCACTTTGATAAATAAGAACTTCAGCGAATAGAATCAGCATATACCCGAGATATAGAGTGGCTGTGATAGAACGCAGTCACTTTAATATAGCTGGGTATAGGAGGAATAATGAGTTTAATTAATCATAGCCAAGCAAAAGTGTTCGATGGCTGGCATAAGCAATACATTCATCAGTCCAGTACGCTGAATTGTGAAATGCGCTTTGCTATTTATCTGCCTTTAGAAGCGACTGAAGATAACCCAGTACCCGTATTGTATTGGTTATCAGGGCTGACCTGTACAGACGAAAACTTTATGCAGAAAGCTGGCGCGTTTAAAAAAGCAGCAGAACTCGGTATTGCGATTGTTGCCCCTGATACCAGCCCTCGTGGAGAAGGTGTCCCGGATGATCCAGAGGGCGCTTACGATTTCGGTCTTGGCGCAGGTTTTTATCTCAATGCAACCCAAGAGCCTTGGCAAGAGCATTATCAGATGTACAGCTACATTGTTGATGAACTGCCACAGCTGATTGAAGCGCATTTCCCTGTCAGTAAGCGCAAGTCAATTTCTGGTCATAGTATGGGTGGGCATGGTGCACTGACGATCGGTATTAAAAACCCAACTGCCTATTCGTCTATTTCAGCGTTTAGTCCAATTTGTCATCCAATGGCGGTGCCTTGGGGACAAAAGGCATTTCGTAACTACTTAGGTGAAGATAAGACTAAGTGGCAACAGTACGATGCGGTTGAGCTAATGAAAACCCATTTAGTCACCACACCAATGTTGGTTGACCAAGGCAATGCAGATAGCTTTTTAACCGAACAATTAAAACCAGAGACACTGCAATCAGCCGCCATCGAAGCAAAAGCCGATTTAATGCTGCGCATTCAACCTGGGTATGACCACAGTTACTACTTCATCCAGACATTTATCGATGATCATCTAGAGTTTCACGCTAAATATCTCAAAGCAGAGTAACTGTTTGCCTAAAAATAAAAGCCCGTATCGCGGGCTTTTTTGCATGCATAAAATAAGAGTCAGTCAAGCTCAACTATTGGGAACCAAACTCACTAAACCTAGAAATCATAGTTTGTAAGTTCACCGCGTGTTTATTGCCATGCCTGTCCAACCAAGAAGCTTCTATATCTACCGTTTTAAGGCTTCCCGATAAGCTGTTAGGTTCACTAACACTCCAGGTTAATGTATAAAAACTCCCAATTTGTTCTGCGCCAGAAACAATATCAGAGTCATAGGAAGCAACAGCAAAAGAAGTATCACTGGATAAAGCACCTCGTGTTCTAAACCATTCCAGTTTCTGTTCTGCAAGGTTTAATGCTTCAATACTGTGTAACGCAAAATCAGCTCTCTGTTCTATGTAGGATTGCAGTTTGATCAATCCCAAAACACTTACACCAATTAATAAAAACGTAATCATCACTTCAATTAAACTGAAACCTTGCGCTTTAGTTCGCATACCAAGATCCTTGTCTCCATCTAGGAGTATTGATATTGGCTTGGATACTATCAATAACATCACTATTGAATCGAAAATCTAACGAGTCATAAAATACGGCAGCCTGTCCCGGAGTATCGAAATACTGTCCACCAGCAAACGTAAAAGCTCCGTGTTGATAATAGGAAGTCTTGCTACGATACGATTCCTCGACAACACTAGGCACATGATTTAAATACTGATTAGCTTCAAATCCTTTCCAAAGATCAGGGGTCACAACAAACTCTGTATTGAAGTGAAACATAACTCCTTTAAATGGTTGTGCAGTAGCACCACCATCTGGCTTTCCCATTAGTGACAACAGTCCATCATGAACCAGTATTAACACCCCCTCCGTAGCGCCTGTAGCGTTGACCAAATCGTTGTATTCCGATCGCTTAATCTCGCAGCTACCCTCAATCCACAAATAGTGTTTACCAGTTCGAAAATGATTGGTAATCACTTGCCCACAGTTATGCACTACTTTCGGAAAACCCTGACCGACGATAACAGTTATCTGATCTTTATCTTTCACTTTATTGTGCTCGGTTGCTGGGATACCAAAAAACTGTTCAAACAGAGAGAGATTTTCGTCACGGACAAAATCTCGACCAAGGTTTCCCCATGAAGCCCCCAAAGACTTATGAGCAGGAGCGCATTCTTTACCTTTAGACTCAAAACGCTCATAGGGCTTCTTACCATGAATGACCCCTTTGTTGTCGATCACAGGCGCGTAAAAGCGATTTCGATAACGCAGTGCGACACACTCCCAACCATATTGCGAAAGCTTGCCGGGATCCGGTGTTGAAAAAGAGGCACTGGAATAGAAAAACAAGTCAGCGCTTGACTGCATTGCACCAGACTTTGCTTCGCTACTCATCAAAATATCTTTCTGAACGGTGCTGTGATTTGCAACTGCAACGATACGTTGACCGTAGGGGCGAGGAACGAATTGAGCGATAACTCCCTGCCCCGAGTCGCAGTCAGTCACCAGCTGAGGCACCTTATTTTCCGTTCTAAACTGGGCGTAGGCACACTCAATAGCCCCTTCTGCTAACCAGTGGTTTTGTCTTGTTTTCACTTCATTTTGTGAACGCTTAATCTGATAGAAAAGGCTCTTGTACGAGCCTAGCGTTATCACTAACGCAACCATGAGCAGAATCGAGGTGATCATTAATGTTGCGATGCCGTTTTGGCAACTTGGTTTCATTGCCAATTCCTCTGCTTAACTTTAATTTCTAGGCTTTGACGAATACTTGTGTCCCGAGTCAAAACGGCAGATAAACGCACAGTTAACAATGCACTCTTTGATTGATTTTCAAGTAAATGGCGATGAACAGAAAAATCGGTAACATGAATCTGATGAGGGTCAAACAAAGAATAACAGTTGCCATTAACGCCTGAAGTTGTTGCCTTAGCTACGCTTATTGGCGATGAGTTTCTTTTTTCACACAACATTAATCGAGATGTTTGCGCTTGATATTTGTAAAACACATGCTGATATTCAGATGCCGAGTTAGAAACTACTTTGTATACATACCCCAGAATCGCACTATTGCTGTCTATATGCATAACTTCCGTCGAATCTGAAAACATCACAGACTTGGAAACATCATCTTCAAAACCAGCCCTTTGAACGTCCTCTTTAAGTTGCTGCATAACACTGGTCATGTTTTGTAACAGCATGATCTGTTTCCCCTTTTCAGCAGCAGAACGCTGAGTCGAGATAAAAACTCCGCCCACGATGACTAACGCCATGCTACCCATCAAAGTGGCAATCATCAGCTCAACAAGCGAACTACCTGAAACATTTTTAATCACACTTCGGATAGCCATACAGTGCCTCTGCTTCCCCACAAATAATAATTCGACTCGCGCCAAAAGAACTTTTTAGTAGTAGCCGTTTACCTGCAGAAAGCGCTAATGACAGGCTCATATGACCATTGGTAATTTTGCCTCGCACGCCATCAAATTTGATTTGGTTTGATGTGTACCCAGATGAAAAGGTGACATCGCGATATTTTCCCCCGCTCATCACTTGAATCGTTTGTCCTCCGTTATTGTGGTCAGAGTCGGTTAAGCGTATTTCCCACAGTTCAGGGCGGGTAGGATCATTTGATAATTGAATGTGAGCCCAGAGATCTTGATTTCGATATATCGCCTCTGATTTAGCCTGAATAAGAAAACCGTGCAGGTCTTGAACAAGAGTGATAATTCTCTGTTTTTGTTGAAATTGATAGAAATTAGGTGCAGAGAAATAGAGCAATATTGTTAAGACCGCCAACGTTATTAGCATCTCTAATAAAGTGAACCCGCGAAGCATTTCCCAAATTCCTCTGTAAACCTTGTAAAGAATATGAATCAACTTGCAAGGATACTAACAGGTAAGAAAAATGGCGGAGATTGATATGGAGAAGTAATAGAAATGATTCGAACAATTTACTGCAAGATCGCACCACGTAAGCAACAAGGTTTGACACTCATCGAATTAATTTTCGTTGTCGCCATCATCGGTATTCTAGGTGCCATCTCTTACCCCAATTACAGCGACCACATCAGAAAAGTTCATCGAAAACAGGCAATGTCAGATATGGCTAAATTGCAGCTCTATTTAGAAGAACACTTTAATAACGGTTATTCAGCTGATGCAGTGCTGAGCAACGGGATATGCGGCAGCTTTTGCGAAACAGATAGCGATAGATATGAAATATCGGTAACCACCGGTCCAACGGGCTACCTGATTACAGCAACACCAAAAGCAACAAAAGGACAAAATAAAGATACCTGCTTAGGTAGCGTGTATGACAAGTTAACCCTATCCCATACAGGCGAAAGCTTGCCCACAGTTTGCTGGTTATAATCGCAAAGAGCCAAGAAGGAAAAACCTTCTTGGCATAGCTTCAACTAAATTTTGATGGTTTTCGTTTCGTTCAAATGAACAATCTCAATTTCTTGCCCATTAAAACTCAGTGTCGGTGCTTCGATATGCGCACTACTTTTTCCAGCAAATATCGCAGAAGCTATCCACTGACGACCAACATGAATATCGTGCGTTGAGACTGGAATATATGTCTGCTCAGGATAAAGGATATTGGAATTGGGTGGAGTGGTAACACACTGGGTATCCTTAGCGCTGTTTAGTAAATCAACTACTTGTGACTCTAACTCCTCCGTTACTACACGGCATTGAGTCTGCGACGATTCAATCACTGATTGAGGCAGCTTTTTGATAGAAAAGCCTCCTTCTACAGCCTCCAACTCTCGCTCACTATCAATACAATGCAGACGGATGTGCCAGTCAGAACAAGGAATTAACCACGTCTTTATTACAACGTTTTTCCATGGTCGCCACGTTGAGACTATATATTGATCCGTTACGTCAACAGACTCACACTCTCGGCGACCGCGGTAATAACCGTCACCTTCACTGAGCAGCAACATCGAATCACAGGCATTGTGTTTAAGCTGATAACGACCACGCTCAAGCGTAAATCCAAATAGATTGGAATAGGCAAACTTGGTGTATTTCGACTCAGTATTAACATAGTTGTTGAGTTCTAGCTGACCAGACGTCAGCATCCACACATGCTTTGACTCATCACTGTGGGTAATGATCTGATTGGCATGAGGAAGAATATGTATTCCGCTCATTGCAGGCAAAGGCTTCTCTTCGGCTTGCCAGAAAGGATGTTCTTCCCCAAGAGCAACCACCAAAAAGACTTTCGCCGCCCAATAGGTTGAGCCGGGCGCATTATAATCTTCAGCCATGATTAAATTGGAATAATGGTAGCCAATCGTCAGTAAACCTTGATGATCAAAAATGGGCTGCTTAAACCAGAATCGCAGATGACGCATCAGTAATCCTTTAACCACTCCAAGATCGTAAATATCTTCATCAACAAAAGCGACCGCGCTCCAAAATGCAGCTTCAGCAAATCGATAGGTTAAGCTGCGTCCGAATGCGATAGCGTCCCCATCTTTTGCAAACATCCATATAAAATCGTTAGCAAACAGTTTTGCTCGCTCAACAAACAGAGCAGAACGTGCTGGGTCATGAGATTTCATCAGTTTGGCGTAAAACAGACTATAGAAGTGGAATCCCATAGAGATGTAATAATCTCTAGGTCGACCAATACCATCACAATACCAACCGTCTGCTAGGTAATATTCTTCAATTTTGGCAAAGTGAAAATCTAGGCTTTTCTGATCGTAAGGCTTACCCGATAGCTGAAAACCCATCTGCACCATAATTGGAAAGAAATGCCAGTTATTATCAGGAATAGCCGCCCAAGCCGATTGCTCTAACCAAGTCTGGACATTGTTTGCTTCTGATTCGCTAAAGTGGTTCCAAAAACCTTCCCCAAGCAGAGCCATTCCGTAGCCATAAACCGCCATTTCAACGGCTCTTTGATCAAAATCGTTTATCTCTCCCCAATATTGAGGGTGATTTGGATCTGTACCAACTCGTATTGCATCAAAGTAATGCTCAACATTAGAGCTATTAAAGTCACCTGAAAGCAGAGGAAAAACACCCCATAATAGACGCGAGAAGGCTTCCATCTCAGCGATTTTCTTTCCGTAATGTGTGGTGGTTTCACCTAAAGCTAATCCACTGCATCCGGCTGTAAAAAAAGGATCCACAGCTTTAAGCAGTTCTTGGCAGCAAGCGGCTAACTCGTTGCGAGTTGCTAATGGATTATTGCTCAGAAATTGTTGAGTTTTGCTCATGATTTTTCTCTTAAAAAATACGCCAACTGAACTTAGAATTTTCCGTTTTTACTCTTGCTCGATATAAATTCTCAGGCCAACACTGCCTCAATCGGGCGTCATCAATATCTACGCTATCAATGTCGACATGGATAGATTGATCAAACTGAATTTGAGAGCTTCCAACTAAAATGTGCTTGTCAAAGACTTGAGGAAAGGAAGAAAAAATCAGTGAAAGCACCATTTCACTACCGCCTTCAACCTGCTCTTCAACTTGAATGTACTGCCCTTTAACATGAGTGACTTTGCGTCGATAAGATTTGAGATTTGCCTCGGGTGGATAAGCGTTGGACAGTTCCATAGCGATAGAGCTCACCTGAGGTGAAAACTCGACATTGACATCCGTTGCAGCGAAACTTTTACCGTTGTTTTGCATCACGGCTGAAAACGTTGGTAGGTTGTGCCAAGCACTCTGCATGGTCCATATCTCGTAGCGCCGCTCAGAAAAAGTCTTTTTGGTATAGGTGCCAACACCAACATCAATCAAGATTGGTTTACCAGCTTTATAAACAATGATGTTGCCGACATCGTTGTGATTGTGGCTATCTGCGTTATGCCCCGCTTTAACACTCAAAGCAAAGCTATTATCTCGCGAGATAAACTGACCAATGCTTGGATAATATACGTCCGGCTTAACACGCTCTTGTTCAGATAGTGACTGTTGGATTCGGGCACTCATCGCCTGCGCAAAGAATGCACCTTGTAGCTGATAATAGAGGCTGTATTCGTTTGCCAAACGGCTCTTTCCGCCGTTATTCACACTTCTTTGCCAGTCTTCCAATGCGTGCTGAATCAATACAGGAGAGTCTGTGGCAACGCCAAATAAGTACTCTCTGACATCACAAGAGTCTATGCGCGGAGCACTGTCCGCAAAGTTAAAATACCATTGCTCGTTAATATGGTTATTGGTGATGAAATTCGCCATGTTTTTAACTTTCGTTTCTTGAAAAACATTGAGATAAAAACCATCACTTACCTGATTCAAAATATCGATGCAGTTGAAAAAGCACAATCCTGCATGTCGGTAATAGACCACACCTTCGTTGCATGCACCGTCATCACCATAATCCTTCAAAAAACAGTTCAGAGCGTATACTGCTTTCTCAATCGCTTTCTGTTTCTTCTCTTGTGAATGAGGAAGAACAAAGAAAGTCAGCAAGACATTCTGCGTGCACCACGGCGTCCAGTTACACATAGATTCATCGCCATTTCCCATCCACCAAAAATGAGAATCAAGGAAAGGCTCAACAATCCGTTTAGTCACTTCAAGATTGAGTCTCTCTAACACAAAGGGGTATTGATGTTGTAGATCGGCTTGAAGTAAATAGTGCACCAGTGACAGCAATGCGCCAGTTTCTGCGGCAAATAGATCAATAACGGGGCGGGTAGTATCTGGGAATGGGTACAAGGTTGAGTCACGAACATATCCGTTATGAGCAGGTAACTGCCAGCCCGACTCTTCGCATATCAAGATAATGCCATCAACAATCTGAGCCAATAATCTCTCATCGGGGGAGAGACAATAGCCGAGCGTTAAATCAATAAGCATTTCTCGACGCTGAAAATATTTGGCTTCAAAATTCACCCGATTTCCCGACTGTGAAAAAGCCAGATAATCCGAAGCAAATAACTGTGTCCACGCCGATTCGTAAGCTTTAGCCAAATTCGTTTGAATCACCGACTGAACCCAAGACGGTAAAGCTTGCCACGCATTTCTGTCGTCGCAAGCTGGAAAAGGAGTCAGTGATGAAAGAGTTCGAACGTTAGTAAACGCTTGTACCAGTTCCATTGTCATTCCTAAAAGTAGAGCCACGCAGAACGTGGCTCATTTCAGATTAATTAAGTACTTGTGCAACGTCTTTGTTAAGCATCTTCAACGCATCATCAATGCTTTCACTTTCAGTCATGATTGCATCGTGTGTACGGTTTAGAATCACTTCAATTCGTGGAGTTAAAGAGTCAACAGGCATTTCTAGGTAAGTCTTGCCAATTTCAAGAGCGGCTAGGCTCTTCGCATCTTTAGGGAAACCGTCACGATTAGCCGCAATCTTCAAGATTTCTTCGTTTTGGTTAGCAGGGAAACCACCCGCTTTGGCTACAGCCAGCGCACCGTTGTGACTTGCTGCGAACTTGATGAAATCTAATGCTGCTTCTTGCTTATCAGAGTTTACGTTAACTGCAAGGCTGGTTACCGTTGCGGCTGTAGTACCCGCTTTCACACCTTTAGGGTGAGGCATTTTCACGATGCCCCACTCGCTGGCTTTACTCTCACCGGTTTTCAACTTCGCAATTTGTGTAGAAATAAACCAAGAACCCATAGGAAGCATTGCAACTGTTGAGTTAAACCAAGGACCTGAGTAGTGAGTGCTGGTTGCTTTTAGTGAAGCGTAACGAGGAACAGTACCCTCTTGTTGCAGTTTCAGAACACGCTCGTAGTAAGGTTTTAGGAACGAGTAATCTTTGCTGATCAACGTCTGTTTGCCATCAAACAGAGAAGGAAGCTGAACCGTTGAACGCCAAGTGTGGTAGTAAGCACCGTAGTTTTTGTTCGCACCAAAACCGCTGGTGACTTTCTCAGCTAACGCATCAAACTCTTCTAGCGTCATATCATTGCTTGGATAAGGTGTATTCGCCTTATCAAACAAAGCTTTGTTGTAATAAAGCACCCAGAAATCAAGGCGGATTGGCAGCGCATAAAGTTTGCCGTCAACAGTGAATTCGTCAATCAAACCTTGATAAGTAGCGTTATTTTTTAATTCGTCTGTTGGTGCACTTGTCATGTCTACCACGTTGTTTGAACGAATTAGGTCTGTGTACCCCGGAACATCTTTAACGGTCACGATATCAATGTTCTTCGCGCCACCAGAGAGCTGAGTCATCAGCATAGAGTTGTAATCCGCACTGCCTAAATCAACGGAGTTAACTTTCACATTTGGGTGCGCTTTCATGTAAGCATCTGCAATAGCGTTGAGTTCTACGCCGCTTGATACATCCCAACGAGCCCAGTTCAGGGTAATCGGGTCATCAGCGGCTTGAACTACACCGCCTACGGATAACAGAGATGTCAGGCAGAGTGTTGTAAGTTTTTTATTTAACATGACAAGTTCCTTCTATTTCTCGCTTTTTGGATTTATTCATCGTGTTAGCTATAAACAGCAAACACAGAGGAGGCATGATTGAAATAATAAATAAGAAAGATAAGGGAAACATCGCAACGGCAATTAATACAAATAAGCCAACGATTATGTTTATTTTTATAATTAGCGACGGTTTACCCATTTGTTTCAGCAAGGATTGTTTTAGTGTCTGTAAGTTACCCTCCTCCGGCTTCTTATTCAGGTATATAAATATTGTTGCAACCCACATAGCAAACACGAGTACAGAGACAGTCAAAGGCAGGCTGTAAATCGTGGCATGCTGTGTAAGTTGAAAGTAGATGTAGCCGCTGTAGGCAGGGATGCCGCTAGTAATCATCATCGCCCATAGGAAAGCGCAATCTCTGATGCTGACCTTTTTGAAATGCCACTTAAAGTCAGCGTACACAGACACACTTTTATCCTGAACCATCCTTTCGCATATTTTGTATGCAGCAATCAAACTGGCAGGAATAGTCACAACCAGCAACATTGAAATAAGCGTCAGTATATTCAGAACAAATAAATTCCACAGCTCGCGAAAAATAACGGCAAGTATAGAATTGTTGTCTTTAAATATACGGAGCATGGTATTCCTTAGCTTATAAATGCATTAACGACTGGGTCGTTTTTTCATTAAACAAATGAGCGTGTGTCATATCGACATATAAGGTTAACTTGTCGCCCACTTTGGCATGCAAACGTGAAGTGATTTTTGCCACCATTTTGTGCCCTTTACAGGTCAGGCTAAGATGTACTTCTGAGCCCATAGGTTCAGCAAGATCCACTTCAAACTCCATAGGCGTAATCAAACTCTCATCGATATCTTTTGGCGCTTTGACGTAGATATCCTCAGGGCGAATCCCCAACACTAACTCTTCATTCAATTGAGCATCCAAGGTTTGCGCAGAGAAACGCTTTGGCAACTTCAGGTTTGTTCCAAGAGCCGAGACTTTAAAATCGTTGCCATCCAGTAGCAGTTTTGCAGAGATGAAGTTCATTTGTGGTGCGCCAATAAAGCCCGCAACAAAGATATTGGCAGGGTTATCGTAAAGCACTTGTGGCGTGTCAACCTGCTGGATAATGCCATCTTTCATGACCACAATTCGGTCAGCCATGGTCATTGCTTCAACCTGATCATGAGTCACATAGATAAAGGTTGAATTAAGGCGTTTATGTAGCTTACTGATTTCTGCACGCATAGTGCCACGCAGTTTGGCGTCAAGGTTCGACAAAGGCTCATCCAACAAGAATACTTCTGGATCACGAACCATTGCTCTACCTAAAGCCACACGCTGACGTTGACCGCCAGACAAAGCTTTCGGTTTACGGTTAAGCAGGTGGGTGATATCGAGTATGTCAGCCGCTTCTTGAACTTTCTCTTCGATGATGTCTCTATCGACTTTACGCAGCTCTAAACCAAACGCCATGTTTTGGTATACCGTCATATGCGGATATAGCGCGTAGTTCTGGAAGACCATCGCGATGTCGCGATCTTTTGACGGCACATCGTTGACGAGCTTCCCGCCAATCATTAGCTCACCACTGGAAATGTCTTCTAAGCCCGCAATCATACGTAATGTCGTTGATTTACCGCAGCCGGAAGGACCAACTAAGATGATGAACTCTTTATCTTTAATTTCTAAATCGATGCTTGGAACAACAACATGTTTGTCGTCATAAGTCTTATTAATTTTATGTAGTGATATAGCAGCCATGTCTCTGTTCCTTTTACCAATACGGGTTCCAGTTGGTGGTCAAACGTGTCAATGCTTCAAGGTAGAAGTAATCTCCCCAAGAGACACACTCATCAACACCCTCTTCAGTACAGGTGTTATAAGGACTTTTCTTCGAATAGGTTCCATGTAGCAACAAACCGTTCGACTGTGTCGCGTCTGTTACTGCGTAATTGTCGATTAAGCTTTGAATCATTGAGCAAGCAATTGCTCGGTATTCTTTCGCTTTACCCTCTTCAACCAGATCCGCCATTTCCAATAGACCACAGGCAGTAATAGCAGCAGAAGAAGAATCTCTTGGTTCGCTGCTTCCGTCAGTAAAAGTCAGATCCCAGTACGGAATTTGATCTTCTGGCAAAAACTCCAAATACACCTTCAGCACTCGCTCAAACACATCGAGATACTTCTCATCTTTGGTGTAACGGTAAGCCAGAGCGAAACCGTAAATACCCCACGCTTGCCCACGAGCCCACGTTGAATCGTCTTTATAACCTTGGCATGCAGAGCCATATGATGGAGCACCCGTTTCCATATCCATAAAGAAGGTATGGAAGGTAGAGCCGTCTTCACGCACTGAGTTTTGGTATGTTGTTTCCGTGTGCTTCAGTGCAATATCAAGGTAGTGTTTGTCACCCGTTTGGTCGTAAGCCCAGTACAGCAAAGGCACATTCATCAAACAGTCAATGATATAGCGATAGTTGTCCGGCGCATTTTTCTCACCCCAAGCCTGAATGAATTCACCCACAGGCTGGTAGCGGGAGCACAGTTGGTCAGCAGCCAACAGTGCTGCTTTTTTCGCATCTTCATCTTTGGTGAGCATCCATGCTGCAACACACGATGGGGTATACAAGAAACCCATATCATGGTGTTCAACTTCGATTAGGTTTTCGATACGGTGCTTGAAGCTCTGAACCTGAATCTGCGCTGCATATTTGAAGATTGGATCGTGCGTCAACTCATAGCTTAACCAGATTGCTCCCGGCCAAAAGCCAGTTGTCCAAAGGTTGTTATCACATGCTTTATAAAAGTTGTTTTCACTCGAGTGGAACTGGCTGTCATAGGTGAACTGCTTGAGATTGCCTTTGACGATAGAAACAGCCTGCGTGATCGCGTTATTCAGACTCTGCTCTGAAAGTGTTTTGATATTCATTTAGTTAACCTTTTAAGCCTGATGAAGCGATACCCTCTACGAAGAAACGCTGTAGAGTTAAGAAAACAATCAGTACGGGAATTAAGCTCACAACTGATGCTGCCATGATCAGGCCGTACTCTGCTGAGTATTGAGAGATAAACATACGTAGACCTATCTGAATGGTTTTAAGCTTGGTTTCCGTCAGATAAATCATTGGTCCTAAGAAGTCGTTCCATGTTGAGACGAACGTAAAGATAGTCAGGGTCGACAATGCAGGTTTAGAAAGTGGCAGCATGATTTTGTACCAAATCTGGTACTCGTTCATGCCGTCAATTCTCGCCGCTTCACACAACTCGTCCGGAATGCTCATGTAGAACTGACGCATCAGAAACACACCGAAAGCGGTAAATGCTTGTAAACAGATGATCGCTGCGTGGGTGTTGTTCAGCCCAATCTCCCTCATCATGATGAACTGAGGAACCATGTAAGAGATCCAAGGAACACTGATAGTCGCGACATAGCCAAGGAACAACGCATCGCGATACGGAAAACGCAATTTGGCAAAGGCATAGGCTGCGAAACTTGATGTCAGCAACTGAAGAATCGTTACGATTACGGTTAATTTTGCTGTGTTGTAGATAAACAACGCCAGTGGGATTTGATCCCAAATATCAACAAAGTTTTGCCATCTTGGTACTGATGGAATCCACTCAATCGGGAATACGAACACATCCCTACTGAGTTTCAGAGAAGCAGACAACATCCAGATAAATGGAATGATCATTACAAGCGTAATAGCAATGATGACTGCATAGAGAACAAACTTCTTAATTGTTTCCTGCTTAGTTTTAGATTGCATTTTCATCTTATTACTCTTCGTACTTCTTGGCGTATTTGAATTGAATAATGGTCACGATAAGCACTAGTAAGAACAGAACAATTGCAATCGCTGATGAGTAACCTAAACGCCAGCTCACAAATGCTTCGTTGTACAAGTGGTAGCCCAATACCATGGTTGAGCTGCCCGGACCGCCCTGAGTAAGAAGTAATACATGATCAAACACTTTAAAGGATTGAATCATCAGCATTACTGAAACGAAAAACGTGGTGGGTGTAAGTTGAGGCACTGTGATTCTGATGAACTTCTGCCAGCTATTAGCACCATCGATATCGGCCGCTTCATACAATTCAGAGTTGATGCCCTGTAAACCTGCCAAATAGATCACCATGTAGTAACCCATGTTTTTCCAAACACCGAATAGGATGATGGTTGGCATAGCCCAGTCTTTATCTGCTGACCAGCCAGGCAGGTTTTGCGGATCAACACCTGAGTTGTAAAGCAGCATATTGACCGGACCCATATCAGGGTTGAAGACCATGTTCCATACCACAGCTACTGCCACCAACGACGCCACATATGGGAAGAACATTGCGGTTCTGAACAAACCTCGTCCTTTGATTTTTTGATTGAGCAGTACTGCGATAGCGAGCGCCGAAACTAAAGTAAGAGGAACAGAAAACAGCGTATAAACAATCGTATTCCAGAGTGAAATTTTAAAAATACGGTCTTCTAATAACGCAAAGAAATTATCAAGCCCAACGAACTCCATAGGATTAGAACCATCCCAGTTCATGAAAGCTAATAAGAAGGCGAATCCAATAGGTCCGAGCGTAAATATTGCAAAGCCTAAAAAGTTGGGAGCAATAAAAGAATATGCGGTAAGCATATCTCTCACTTTGCGATTCTTTCTAGCTTTTGCTTTTTCAGGATTTATTTTCACGGCCAGTGCTTGATCAGACATAGATAAACTCAATCTACTGAAATGAATTTATGTTTATTCAATCTAATAAATAAACGGCTTATTGCGATTATCTCCATAATCAAATCTATTATTCGGTATCAGTAACGATAAAAATGAGAGTACGATCAACTTACACATGGAAAAACAGGTAAATGTAAAATTTACACATAAACCAATCTTTTTACGTAAATAGTGAAAACTGTAAAATCAATATAATGCATTGTTTTTAAAGAGAATAAATAAAATACATCATTACATGTAAAAATATTCACATTTTATTTTTAAGGCTAAAATTAAATTAGATTGTGACCGAATATGCGAATTACCACTATCGATGTAAAAATTACTTCTCACTCCAAAATAACTGTGTTCAGATAAAAAGAAATTACAGATCGAATAAGTTTTGCCATGAAGCCTACCCTAGAAAACGTTGCCAAATTAGCGAACACCTCTATTGCGACCGTATCACGAGCGTTAAATGACAGTGGATACGTGAGTGACGATCTGAAATTAAAGGTGG
The DNA here is from genome assembly GCF_058630515.1 of Vibrio sp. HM8-C. Taxonomy (NCBI): domain Bacteria; kingdom Pseudomonadati; phylum Pseudomonadota; class Gammaproteobacteria; order Vibrionales; family Vibrionaceae; genus Vibrio; species Vibrio sp. HM8-C. The sequence continues at coordinate 88,010 of NZ_JBMMKS010000001.1, read as the reverse complement.
AACAAGCCGTCAAGCAATTGGGCTATAAAAGAAAGGTCTATAAATCCCTTCCGCTTTCAACATTGAGCAAAATTGTTGTTATTACTAATGACGATTTCTCTAATCCAAATAGTTTTTATTATGCGGTTTTGTCCGGATTGAAATTCGAAGCTGAGCGACTAGAAATAGAAATTGAAGTGGTACTGATCGACAGTCTTCGAGAAAACAAAGAAGCACTTGAAGAGCAATTTGAAGGCGCTGACGCGGTGATTATGGTCGGGATGGAAAATCCTAACTTGCTAGATGTACTGAAATCTATCGGCAAACCTGTGCAGATTATCAATGGCAGTGACCCTTCGATGCAGTTCTCAAGTATTTCACCTGACTATGAATACGGTGGCTACTTAGCCGGTCAATACCTGTTAGAAGCTGGCAACAGGAACAACTGCATCATCACAGTTAACTTTCGCCAGTCGTTAACCGACCGACAATTAGGCTTTCAGCGAGCACACCGACAAATAGACATTCACCCAGAGCGAAGTTGTAAAGTGATAGATCTGGTCGAATATGCGAAAAAGCATGACCCAGAGTTGCATGACAAAATCATTCATGGCAATGCAGGCGGAGATTTTGGCGCAAAATATCTGCTACCGAAAATCATTGATGATGGTCTGCTTAATAACATTGATGGGGTTTTCTGCATCTGTGATTTGATGGCGATATCTCTCATGCAGACATTAAAGAGTAAGAAAATGGCGGATATATCGATCATCGGCTTTGACGATTTACCAATATCTTCTCTGGTTACGCCACAGCTTACGACAATCCGTTCTAATTACTATGATTTAGCCAAACAAGGTTTAGCTATGCTTATCAGTAAGCAAGCACACAGCACTATTAGTGGAATCCGCTCTTACATGGCGGTTGAGTTAATTGAACGTAATTCCGTCTATCCGCAAAAACACACTCAATAATCCCAGATTTTACATACAAATAAGGCCAGCAATGCTGGCCTTATCTTTATATCGAGTCACTAAGATTAGCTGGTTAGATCATCAAAGAACTTCTTAACGCCGTTGAAGAAACCTTCTGATTTTGGTTTGTGCTTTTGACCTGCTTCACCACCAAAAGAGTCTTCCAGTTCACGTAATAGTTCTTTTTGACGAGAGCTGAGTTTCACAGGTGTTTCTACCACCAGCTTCACTAGCAAGTCACCAATTGCGCCACCACGTACACTCTTAACGCCTTTACCACGCATACGGAACATACGCCCTGTTTGCGTCTCTTCTGGCACTTTAAGGTTTACACGACCATCAAGGGTTGGTACTTCAACTTCACCGCCAAGTGCTGCCATAGCAAAGCTTACAGGCACTTCACAGTAAAGGTTATTGCCGTCACGTTCAAAAATATGGTGCTCTTTCACGTGAACTTGTACGTATAGGTCACCTGCTGGCGCCCCCATCTCTCCCGCTTCACCTTCGCCAGACAAGCGAATGCGATCGCCTGTATCCACACCAGCAGGGATCTTAACGTTAAGCGTTTTAGTTTTTTGCTTGCGACCTTGACCATGACAATCATTACATGGGTCTTTAATGATCTTGCCCTTACCGTTACAGGTAGGACAGGTTTGTTGTACAGCAAAGAAGCCTTGACGCATTTGCACTTGACCGTGGCCATGACAGGTTCCACAGGTTTGTGCTGATGTGCCTTTCTTAGCACCAGAGCCATTACAAGTATCACAATGAACCAGTGTTGGTACTTCAATTTCTTTGCTACAACCGCGAACCGCTTCTTCTAGAGACAGTTCCATGTTGTAACGTAGATCAGCACCACGCTGCGCACGAGGACCGCCGCCGCCACGACGAGCACCGCCGAAGATGTCACCAAACACATCACCGAAGATGTCACCAAAGTCAGCACCGCCACCGCCGAAGCCACCACCGCCCATGCCGCCTTGTTCGAAGGCTGCATGACCATATTGGTCATAAGCGGCTTTCTTCTGATCATCAGTCAGAATTTCGTACGCTTCTTTTACTTCTTTAAACTTATCCGCAGCAGTCGCATCACCCGGATTGCGGTCTGGGTGGAATTTCATTGCTAGGCGCTTATACGCCTTTTTAATATCGCGCTCTGAGGCATCACGGCTAACGCCTAATACTTCGTAAAAATCACGTTTTGACATGTTTTAAACTACCAATTACTTTCAGCGAGAAGCGCTGTGCTTCTCCGTCTTTTATCAATCAATCTAGATAATATTACTGACAACAATTTTATTATTTACTTAGCAATCAATATGTTGATGCTATGAGTTGACGAGCAAATAGTATTATCTGGATAGACTCTACATCTACAAACATGCGGGCGAGAGAGAAACTCTGACGCCCGCAAGTAAATAGCATGAATCGTGAACACAGATGACTTGTAATGTAACAAGTCATCCGCTTACAACAAATTATTTCTTGTCGTCTTTCACTTCTTCAAATTCAGCGTCAACAACATCATCGTCTTTAGAAGCTGATTGTTGCTCAGCACCAGCACCTTGTTGTGCTTGAGCTTGCTGTTGAGCAATCTCCATTAGCTTTTGAGAAGCTTCCATCAGAGCTTGAACTTTTGCGTCGATTTCAGCTTTATCGTCGCCTTTCTTCGCTACTTCAAGAGCAGAGATAGCCGCTTCGATTTTCTCTTTGTCATCAGCTGGAAGTGCTTCACCTGCTTCAGCAACTTGTTTTTGAGTTGCGTGAATCATTTGGTCAGCTTGGTTACGTGCAGTTGCTAGCTCTTCGAACTTTTTGTCCGCTTCTTTGTTAGCTTCAGCTTCTTGAACCATTTTCTCGATTTCTGCGTCGCTCAAACCGCCAGAAGCTTGGATTGTGATCTTCTGTTCTTTACCAGTTTGTTTATCTTTCGCAGATACGTGCAGGATACCGTCCGCATCTAGGTCGAAGATAACTTCGATTTGAGGCATACCACGAGGTGCAGGTTGAATACCTTCTAGGTTGAATTGACCTAGAGACTTGTTGTAAGTCGCTTGCTTACGCTCACCTTGTAGCACGTGAATCGTTACTGCGTTTTGGTTGTCTTCAGCTGTTGAGAACACTTGGTTCGCTTTAGTAGGAATCGTTGTGTTTTTCTCGATTAGCTTAGTCATAACGCCACCCATAGTCTCAATACCTAGAGACAGTGGAGTTACGTCTAGAAGAAGTACGTCTTTAACGTCACCAGCAAGTACACCACCTTGAACTGCAGCACCAACAGCTACTGCTTCATCAGGGTTCACGTCTTTACGTGGCTCTTTACCGAAGAACTCAGAAACTTTCTTCTGAACCATAGGCATACGAGTTTGACCACCAACTAGGATAACGTCAGTGATGTCACCTACAGATAGGTCAGCATCCGCTAGAGCAACTTTTAGTGGGTCTAGTGAACGTTGAACTAGGTCTTCAACTAGGTTTTCTAGTTTCGCACGAGAAATCTTGATGTTCATGTGCTTAGGACCAGTCGCATCTGCAGTGATGTATGGTAGGTTCACGTCAGTTGACTGTGCTGAAGACAGTTCGATTTTCGCTTTTTCTGCAGCTTCTTTTAGACGTTGCATTGCAAGCGGATCGCTCTTCAGGTTAATACCTTGCTCTTTCTTGAACTCATCAGCCAAGTAAGTGATTAGACGGTTGTCAAAGTCTTCACCACCTAAGTGCGTGTCACCGTTGGTAGAAAGAACTTCGAACGTTTTCTCGCCTTCAACTTCATCGATTTCGATGATTGAAATATCGAATGTACCACCACCAAGGTCGTATACAGCGATAACGCGGTCGCCGCCTTTCTTATCCAAACCGTAAGCTAGAGCTGCTGCAGTTGGTTCGTTGATGATACGTTTAACTTCTAGACCAGCAATACGACCAGCATCTTTAGTTGCTTGACGTTGAGCATCGTTAAAGTAAGCAGGAACTGTGATTACAGCGCCAGTTACTTCTTCACCTAGGAAGTCTTCTGCAGTTTTCTTCATTTTCTTCAGAACTTCTGCTGAAACTTGAGGTGCAGCCATTTTTTGGCCTTTAGCTTCAACCCATGCATCACCGTTATCAGCCTTAACAATTTTGTATGGCATGATTTCGATATCGCGCTGAACTTCTTCGTCTTCGAAACGACGACCGATAAGACGCTTAATAGCAAATAGCGTATTTTCTGGGTTCGTTACAGCTTGACGTTTTGCAGGTTGACCGACCAATGTTTCGCCGTCTGTATATGCAATAATAGAAGGGGTGGTACGTTCGCCCTCTGCGTTTTCAATTACGCGAGGTTTGTCGCCGTCTAGTACAGCAACACATGAGTTAGTCGTACCTAAGTCAATACCAATGATTCTACCCATCAGGCTATCTCCGAAATAAATTCTCTGTTCGTTTGTTATGCCCTTATCGGGCAACAAGCTAAACATGTATGTTTGCTTCTTGTATGCCCAATAGATAAGGGCGTCAAAAAGCATTTCAAGGGGAAAAATGAAAAAAAATAAAAATTATCGGCTTTTTCGAGCAGTTTTTTTGAGGCTGAACAAAAACTCGGCACCAAAACAAACGGGAGGCTCAAGCCTCCCGTTTTACTAATGCGTTTGTAAGATTACTTAGCAACCATAACCATCGCAGGACGAACCACGCGACCGTTTAGCTCATAACCTTTTTGCATCACGAACATCACTGTGTTTGATTCGTGATCTGGGCTTTCTTGAATTGACATTGCTTGATGGAATTCAGGATTGAACGCTTCACCTTCAGGGTTGATTTCTTTCAGACCAAACTTCTCAACAACACCGATGAATGTTTTGTGAGTCAGTTCAACACCTTCAACCACAGGTTTAATCGCTTCGTTTTCTACGTCAGCTGCTTGAATCGCACGCTCTAAGTTGTCGATAACCGGTAGCAATTCTTCAGCAAAACGGTTCAAAGCAAACTTGCGAGCTTTATCCACTTCTTGCTCTGAGCGACGACGCATGTTTTCAACTTCAGCTTTAGCGCGTAAAACGCTGTCTTGCTGCTCTTTCAAACGTTGTTCGCTAGCCAATAGAGCTGCTTCTAACTGAGCAATTTTTGCTTCTTGCTCATCAAGCACTTCGCCTTCTTGCGCGTCTTGGTTCCAATCGATATCAGCATCAGTGCCGACAGCTTCAGCTTCAACTTCAACCGCTTCTGGCTTCAGCTCTTCATCTTTAACTTTGTTTTCTTCGTTGCTCATGATATCTCCTGCATTCCTTCAGTTATCGGGTTCTGATTAATAACCGCTAAGGAACTGAATTCTCTTTTACGTTCTTGACACAAAAATTCGCATAAAAGCGTAACTTGCCCTTATTATGGGGATGAAGAATTTTGATTCAAGCCTAATTCAGTTGGAAACTTATGAAAAAACCATTTGAAGTCATCGCCATCATCGGTAAGCCAAGAGATCAACAAGCCATTCAGACACACAAAGAATTGTATCAATGGTTAACAACTCTGGGTTATTCCGTATTTATTGACGATAGGCTCAAAGAAATCTTAACGGATATTCCTCAACAACACTTTTCAAGTTTAATCGAACTTGGCAAAAAGGCAGACCTTGCGATTGTTGTCGGTGGTGACGGCAATATGCTGGGCGCAGCTCGCGTATTATCTCGCTTTGATATTTCCGTTATCGGTGTCAACCGTGGCAACCTAGGCTTTCTAACCGATTTAAACCCTGAAGATTTCCAATCACGCTTACAAGCGGTGTTGGAAGGCGAGTATATGGAAGAAGAGCGCTTCTTATTGGAAGCGGAAGTTCATCGCCACGGACAAATCAAAAGCCATAACGCAGCTCTCAATGAAGCGGTACTGCACCCGGGTAAAATCGCTCATATGATCGAATTTGAGGTGTACATTGACGACAACTTTGCGTTCTCTCAGCGCTCTGACGGATTGATCATATCCACCCCAACTGGTTCTACGGCGTATTCTCTCTCTGGTGGTGGCCCTATTGTATCCCCTAGCCTCAATGCAATTACGCTAGTACCTATGTTTCCACATACGTTGTCTTGTCGCCCGCTAGTCGTCGATGGAAAGCGTCGAATTAAACTGGTGGTTTCCCCTGACAACCGAGGAACTCAAGAAGTAAGCTGTGACGGACAAATATCACTGCCTGTATCACCAGGTGATGAGGTGATCATTTATCAGAGCCCTAATGTGCTAAAGCTTATCCACCCGAAAGATTACAGTTACTACAGTGTATTAAGAAGTAAACTCGGTTGGTCGAGTAAACTTTTTTAAACCAAGCATTTAAATAGAATAAAGTATAAGCCTCAACAATAATGTTGGGGCTTATTTTTACTTACATTCATTAGAGATTAATTAAATTTTTACGTTTCATTTATTTCTCACAATAAAGTTATTCATTATTACCTCGTTTAATTGTGACGTATGATTTACTCCATATTCAAGTTAAGGACTTTGGTCACAATTATTATTTCAGCCATTTTACTTATTGAAAGACTTGGTTAAGAATCCAACCATCAGTCAACCAGCTATAACTCACAGCGGATTTGGATATGAGTACAACTCTAAAAAATCAAGACAAGTTATGGTCAAGCTCTCTAGCTTGGTACACGCACGACTATCAAATTTCAATCTTACCTTCTTTTACACACGCCTAGTCTGCTTGGTTGTTTTAGCATTCTTTCGAATCTATTAAACAACGGCAATCAACACTAAATCTAATTCTATCGTTTTCGATAATTCTGCCCAGCTTTATTTAAATTAAAGTTGTTGCCTAGTTATTCGCGAATGAATTTATTTAACTCGAATTTTAACGCTAATTATTTAGTGCGGTATTTTACACCCTAAATAAATATATGGGGCAGAAAATAATATCGCCTAAGAAAATCAAATTATTAAAAGGTATTATCATGGAAAACTTTAAACACTTACCAGAACCGTTCCGTATTCGTGTTGTTGAGCCAGTAAAACGTACTACGCGCGAATATCGTGAAGAAGCCATTATTAAAGCAGGTATGAACCCATTCCTACTAGACAGTGACGACGTGTTTATCGACCTTTTAACAGATAGTGGTACTGGTTCTATTACTCAAAGAATGCAAGCAGCAATGCTAATGGGTGACGAAGCATACAGTGGCAGCCGCAGCTACTATGCACTTGCTAATGCTGTAAAAGACATCTTCGGTTACGAGCTTACCATCCCAACTCACCAAGGCCGTGGTGCAGAGCAAATCTATATTCCGGTACTGATTAAAAAACGTGAGAAAGAAAAAGGCTTAGATCGTTCTAAAATGGTCGCTTTATCTAACTACTTCTTCGACACTACTCAAGGTCACACTCAAGTGAACTGCTGTGTAGCGAAAAACGTTTATACCGATGAAGCTTTTGATACTTCAGTAAACGCAGATTTCAAAGGTAACTTTGATATCGCGAAACTCGAAATGGCAATTGAAGAAGCAGGACCTGCGAACGTACCTTACATTGTCAGCACGATTACTTGTAACTCCGCAGGCGGCCAGCCTGTATCTATCGCTAACTTAAAAGCGGTATACGAAATTGCTCAACGTTATGACATTCCAGTCATCATGGACTCAGCTCGCTTTGCAGAAAACGCATACTTCATTCAACAACGTGAACCGGGTTACCAAGATTGGACTATCGAAGAAATCACTCGTGAAACTTACAAATACGCCGATGGCTTAGCGATGTCGGCGAAGAAAGATGCGATGGTTCAAATGGGAGGTCTATTGTGCTTCAAAGACGAGTCAATGATGGACGTTTACACAGACTGTCGTACGCTTTGTGTGGTGCAAGAAGGCTTCCCTACATACGGCGGTCTTGAAGGCGGCGCGATGGAACGTCTAGCTGTTGGTCTTTACGATGGTATGCGCCAAGACTGGCTAGAGTACCGCATCGGTCAGGTTCAATATCTTGTTGATGGATTGGAAGCCATTGGTGTTGTTTGTCAGCAAGCAGGCGGTCACGCAGCATTCGTTGATGCAGGTAAACTTCTACCTCATATCCCATCAGATCAATTCCCAGCACACGCTCTAGCATGTGAGCTTTACAAAGTCGCGGGCATTCGTGCTGTAGAAATCGGCTCACTACTATTGGGCCGTGATCCAGCAACCGGTAAACAACACCCTTGCCCTGCCGAGTTGTTACGTTTAACTATTCCTCGTGCAACTTACACTCAAACGCACATGGACTTCGTTATCGAAGCGTTTGGGAAAGTGAAAGAGAATGCACACAACGTTAAAGGACTCGACTTCACTTACGAGCCACCAGTGCTTCGCCACTTCACTGCTCGTCTAAAAGAAGTGGAATAACCTGAATCCAGCGCGCCTTTCGGGCGCGCTTACTCCCTCTAAATCACGCAAAACAAAATCTATAAATTTAGCGGGCTTATTTTCCAAACATGAAACTTAAACAAGAGTAACGATTATGAACAGTAATCCATCTTTAGTAGGCGGTGCTTGTATCATTGCAAGCGTCTGCGTTGGGGCGGGTATGTTAGGACTGCCGAGTGCAGGAGCTGGCGCTTGGACAACGTGGTCTCTTATCGCAATTACCTTCACCATGATCATGATGACACTTTCGGGCTGGATGCTTTTAGAAGCCTTCAAACGCTACGATCTTAAAGTGTCTTTTAATACGGTAACCAAAGATATCCTAGGCGATAATGTAAACCGAATTAACAACTTAGCGGTTTACTTTGTTGGCGGTATCTTACTTTATGCATACATCACCTCTTCAGGCTTAATTTTGGAAGGTGTGTTGGGTATTAACAACAAAATCGCTTCCGTCCTGTTTGTTGCTGTTTTCTCTCTTTTCGTTTGGCACTCTACTCGAGCAGTCGACAGGATCTCTATTGTTCTTATTGCATTTATGGTGCTGAGTTTCGTATTCGGTGTGTCAGGTTTAGCTGTAAATATCGATGCAAGCGTACTATTTGACCGCATCAGTGAAGAATCAAATTACGCTCCATATGCGATGGCTATGTTACCTGTGGCATTAACATCGTTTGGTTATCACCATTCAGTCGCCAGCATGCGCTCTTACTATGGATGTGAGAATCGTGCTAAATACGCCATTCTTGGTGGTACTGTTATTGCACTATTCCTTTATTTCCTATGGATGATCAGCATTTACGGTAACCTTCCACGTAGTGACTTCGGACCTGTAATTGCTCAAGGCGGTAACGTAGAAGCTCTATTAGCGGCACTAGGTTCGGTTATTGACTCTGATAAAGTATCAAATGCGATCAACACCTTCTCAATGGCGGCAATTCTGTCATCGTTCATCGGCGTAGGCTTGGGAGTATTTGATTTCCTAGCTGACCTATTCAAGTTTGAAGACACCAAACAAGGTCGCACTAAAACTTGGGTTGCAACGTTCCTTCCACCACTTGTGCTTTCTCTGCTATTTCCTTTCGGGTTCATTCTGGCGATTGGCTATGCAGGTGCAGCAGCAACCATCTGGGCATGTCTGATTCCAGCGTTATTAGCTCGTAAATCTCGCACGCTTGAAGGTGGTCAAGAAGGATTTATGGCTCCTGGTGGCAACGCCATGATTGGTACTCTGATCCTGTTTGGTGTCGCAACTGCTGTATTCCACTTTATGTCGATGATGAATCTTTTACCGACTTTCAGCGGCTAATAACATTCTATAAAACGAACAATAACGAGAAATACGATGGCAGAAATACTCAATACGACGAAAGCCCCTTTAGCAATCGGTCCTTATGTGCAAGGCGTAAACTTAGGAGCAATGGTAATCACCTCTGGGCAGTTACCGATTAACCCTGAGACGAAACAGATGCCCGAAGAAGTAGCAGAGCAAACCTTACAATCGTTAAACAATGCGCTGTCGATCATTCAAGAAGCAGGGCTAGGCGCTAGCAACATAGTGAAGACGACCGTGTTCGTTAAAGACTTAAACGATTTTCCAATTGTAAACAAAGTCTATGGAGAATTTTTTGAAAGTCACAACGCATCATTCCCAGCACGATCTTGTGTAGAAGTAGCAAGGCTACCTATGGATGCAAAAGTGGAAATAGAAGTAATAGCAACCAAATAGTCGCTAGTCTCTAGTCTCTAGGCAATAAAAAAGACGCTTTAAGCGTCTTTTTTATTTGAATTTATGCAATGTACGTTAGACCTAGCACACCAACAACAGCGAGCGTCGCGCCAAACATCATAAGGCTGGATAGTTTGTCAGCCAATGTAGATTGCGAGTTACTTTTTTCTAAAGAGTGCTTCTTATCGAAAATAGAAATTAGTGCTGAGTTCATGATTTACTGCGCCTTGTCACATTTTATACAGGGTGCGCATTCTAACTTTTTTGTGAACTTCGTCAAACTATTTAATGAGCATTTAGTAATCACTTTTCCAACTTAGTTGAAACATATAGCTCTCGCGGAGTTATACAATGTCTGGAATATCTGGTTAAAAAAACGGGATAGCCAACCAATCTTGTCACAGCTAAACCTCGTTCTCCTTCCACATTTTTAGAACACCTATCTTTACTGTATAAAGAAACAGTATATACTGTTCAAAAATACAGTATTGTTTAACTATACAGGTGATGAAAAATGCTGGCTCATTTAAGCGTAAACAACTTTGCAATCGTGAAATCTTTGCAGCTTGAGCTTTCACAAGGAATGACGACCATTACAGGCGAAACTGGTGCCGGTAAATCTATTGCTATTGACGCTCTAAGCTTATGTCTTGGCGGACGTTCAGAAGCAAGCATGGTTCGACAAGGTGAAGACAAAACCGAAGTCAGCGCCTCATTCATCTTAGATAACAATATTAATGCAACGCGCTGGTTAGAAGATAACGACCTTTTAGATGGCAAAGATTGCATTCTACGCAGAACCATCACTAAAGACGGTCGCTCACGCGCATTTATCAACGGAAGCCCTGTACCGGGTTCGCAACTAAAAGCTCTCGGTCAATTGCTGATCAATATTCATGGCCAACATGCTCATCAACAATTGATGAAACCAGAACAGCAACTGGCAATGTTAGACCAATATGCTAACCACACTAATCTGTTGAAAAGCACTCGTGTTAGCTATCAAAATTGGCGTCAAGCGAATAATCAACTCAAACAACTAAAAGAAAACCGCCTACAGAACCAAGCTCAATTGCAACTTTTGGAATACCAAATTAAAGAGCTAACTGAGCTTTCGATTGGGGAAGAAGAGTACAACGAGATTGAGCAAGAGCATAAACGTTTATCTAATAGCGGTGACCTTGCGCTGAACTGTCAAAAAGCGATCACGCTGATCGATGAAGGCGAAGAAGTTAATGCGCTAAGCCTACTGCAATCCACCAGCCACACCTTAATTGAATTAGCTGAGATGGATAGTACTCTTTCTGCTTTGCCTAACATGATTGCGGAAGCGATTATTCAGCTTGAAGAAGCAAATAACGAGCTTCGTTCTTATCTTGATCATATTGATGTTGATCCAGAGCGTATGGCTTACGTTGAAGAACGTTATTCAAAAATCATGTCTCTGTCTCGTAAACATCATGTTCTGCCTGAAGATCTGTATCAACATCATCAAGATCTACTAAAGCAGATTGAGCTGCTTGATAGCTCGGATGAAAAGTTATCTGAACTTGAAGCCGATGTTGAAAAACAGTATCAAGAGTTTCTATCGCAAGCTGAGAAACTGAATAAGTCACGTACTCGTTATGCCAAAGAACTGGATAAACTGATTAGCCAAAGCATGCACGAATTAAGCATGGAAAAAGCGCAGTTTAAAATTGATATTAACAGCCAATCCGATCACCCAACACCACTAGGTATCGACTCCATCACCTTCTTGGTTTCAACTAACGCAGGTCAACCGCTTCAACCAATTGCTAAAGTAGCATCAGGTGGTGAGCTATCTCGTATATCACTCGCTATCCAAGTGATCACTGCACAGAAAGTGGATACACCAAGTTTGATTTTCGATGAAGTTGACGTAGGTATTTCAGGTCCAACTGCAGCGGTAGTGGGTAAAATGCTGAGAAAGTTAGGCGAATCAACTCAAGTACTCTGTGTCACGCACTTACCTCAAGTGGCAGGTTGTGGTCATAACCAGATGTTTGTCGCTAAGCAAACCAAAGGCGGTCAAACAGAAACGCAAATGGTGAAACTCGATAACGAACAACGCGTATCGGAACTTGCACGACTACTTGGCGGTAGCCAGATTACTGAATCCACTTTGGCAAACGCAAAAGAGCTTCTAATTGCTGCCTAACACACAAAAGTAGCGATTTTTTGTCTGCTGTTTGCAACCAAACTCAAAATTCGTAGTCTCAACTAGCTCATAGCGATTTGATGTTTTTACATTCGCTGTGAGCTTGTTTATTATCTTGCGAGTTTTGTTTTACGGTTTATAGAAGTTTGAATATGCAGTTTACCAAATGGCTGATTGCCATTCCCCTAGCAGTGACTACCTTGTCTGGCTGCTCATTACTAGAAAAATTGGTTTATCGAATCGATATCAATCAAGGCAACTATGTTGAACAAGAAGCCGTAAATAAATTGAAATTTGGTATGAGCAAAGAGCAAGTACGTTTCGTTCTCGGTTCACCAATGTTGATAGAAAATGGTTACCCTGATACTTGGTACTACATCTATCACCATACCGAAGGTCATAAAGATTCAGAGCAGAAAAACCTTATCGTCAATTTCAATCCTGCGGGAACTTTGACTGATGTTTCTGGTGACTTCCCAGCTGGTGATGCATTTTTCGAAGGCATCAACTGATCTGTTTTAGATATTGAGTTTTCGAGTACTTAAATTTTTCGAAAAGAAAATGTTTGTACAACATCAAATGCAAAAAAGAGCTTGTTAACACAAGCTCTTTTCTATTATTCAATCTATGTTGTCAGGTTACTTAAGTTCTTTACTTAGTATTGGCTGCTTGAGCCCTTTGTTGCTCAACCCGTTTACGGCGAATTTCTTTTGGATCGGCCAATAATGGGCGATAGATTTCGATTCTGTCTCGGTCACGAACGGTTGAATCCAGTTTCACATTGCGGCTAAACACACCGACTTTATTCACCTTCAAATCAATCTCTGGGTACAAAGCTAAGATACCGGAAGTCTGAATAATCTCTTCTACGGTCATATCGTTGCTCACCACAAGGTTTAAAACTCGCTGCTCGTTCGGCAGAGCATAAACCACGTCAACATGGATGATATCGGATTCAATACTCATTATGCGTAAACCTGCTTTGCGCGTTTAGTGAATGCGTTAACCATATTACTGGTCAGTTCATTAAAGATTTTACCAAAAGCGAGTTCAATCATTTTGCTTGAAAATTCAAACTCCAACTTCAATTCAACCTTACAAGCCTGCTCATCCAACGGCGTAAAATGCCATCCACCGCGTAAGGTCTTAAATGGACCATCAACCAAATTCATCATTATTGATTCGCCATGACGCAATTCGTTTGATGTTGTAAATGTTTTACTTATTCCTGCTTTTGAAACGTCAACCGAAGCGACCATAGCCTCTGAAGAAGATTCCAATACGCGAGTACCAGAGCAGCCTGGCAAAAACTCTGGGTAGCGAGCGACATCATTAACTAAATGAAACATCTGCTCTGCACTAAACGACACCAACGCAGAACGACTAATTTGTTTCATCTTTACTCCTCATCATTGCCCGGACATATCGGTTAGAGCTGATTGTACTGTCATACTAATGTCACCTCAAGTAACTGCACATTGCTACTTGTTAGGCAGTCCACTTAACCTTATGCTACGCAAAGAAAAGCATTTCCTATCTAATCACCAAATCCGTATAATGCGCCCACTATGGTAAAGAAAAATTCAAAGACAAAAGCGGGTAGCAACACTATCGCGCTTAATAAAAAAGCTCGCCATGAATACTTTATTGAAGATGAAGTAGAAGCAGGGCTTGAGCTACAAGGCTGGGAAGTTAAATCTCTTCGTCAAGGCAAAGCAAATATCGCTGAAAGCTACGTTTTCATGCGTGACGGAGAAGCTTTTATTTCTGGTATGACAATTACTCCTCTACAACAAGCGTCTACGCATGTTGTAGCTAACCCTACTCGCGTTCGTAAACTGCTATTAAGTCGTCGTGAACTCGATAACCTATTTGGTCGAATTAACCGCGAAGGTATGACTTTAACAGCGTTGTCTCTTTACTGGTCTCGCTCTTGGGTGAAACTCAAAGTTGGCGTATCGAAAGGTAAAAAGCTTCATGACAAACGTGATGATTTAAAAGAAAAAGATTGGGCGAGAGAAAAAGCACGCGTAATGAAGAGCTCATTGCGTTAATCTTGACCAAACAGACGCACAGCGCTAGACAGGCAAAGCTTTTCTGGTACTATGCATCAACAACCTTGGGGCTGATTCTGGATTCGACGGGAATTTTGAAGTCTGAGGTGCATGCCGAGGTGCGGTAGGCCTCGTTAACAAACCGCAAAAAAATAGTCGCAAACGACGAAAACTACGCACTAGCAGCTTAATACCCTGCTAAGAGCCTCTTTGCCCTAGCTTCCGCTCGTAAGACGGGGAATTACAAAGAGTCAAACCCAAACTAGCTAGCTCGGATTCTCCCGCCTGAGAGATGAACAGCGAATTATAATTCAGGATAGTCATTCATTAGCGTGTCGGTTCGCAGGTGGGTGGCGAAATTAAAGATCGACTAAGCATGTAGTACCAATGGTGAATGATTTTCGGACGGGGGTTCAAATCCCCCCAGCTCCACCAAACGTTTGGAAAGGGCGATAACTCATAGAGTTATCGCCCTTTTTGTTACCACTCGCTGATAAGTAGACGGCTTTTCACACCTTTTACTTGTAGTCCCATAGCTTCGAATACCTCTTCAAAGTCAGAACATTGAAGTGGAAGTGTTGGAAGAGACAACGACGCTTCTGAAAAGAATCGAGACTTCAAAATCTGCTCTTCGCCCCAAGCCAGTTGCCACCAATCTAGAACACGCTGTTTTGAGTCGTGCAAGCGATGTGCAGTCGGCACCTTATCGCTTTTACGCAAATTCTCTTTCGTTGTTGTGGGTAACAAGTTCCATTTATCGTTATTAGGCCAATAGGCAAACGGCAAGCAGTGATCAACATGAAACTCATTTTTGAGCTTATCTCCACTCCATACACTATGAATATCTATATCTTGCTTACGTAGCTGTTCAACACGTTTTCGAACATCTTTAGTGTCGTGATCTTTATCAATCCACACTAAGCAATCATGATAAGTTTGCAGTGAAATTTCTCGGTCTTTGTTTCTCTTGAAACGCTGCATTTCTTTTATCCACTGATTGACAACCAAAGGCTCGATCCATGAGTGATATAAACGAAAGCAATCCCACAAGCTCTCATCAAGCACGAACTTGCCGTAACTTTCCAAAAACTGAGTATTTACAATAATCGAATCGGAGTGCTTTGGTTTCTGACGTTCCATAATGAAATGAGGATACTCAATGGAACCCTGATATGTGAACTTTACAGGTCCATCTTTAATGGTAGCCAGACTGTCTCTTATAGTTTTATCAAAAGCTTTTGCTTTCTCTCCAGTGAACAAACTTCCAATTGAAAGATCATCTGCTCCAAGTTTTAAATCCTTAAGTCTCTCCCACCCGTCTGGTTTAATAAAACCAAGACCCATCGAAGCATTCGAGTTTTGCTGGATATCTTCTTTATCTATGAGCCGCTTAAATTGTCGAATCCAATACAAAGCAACAAGTCCTAATGGAATCGCAACTTTACCATCACTACGATCGATGACAGCCCCTGAGTGAGCATCAGCTATTCGCAATAAGGTACGTAACAAAGCCAGCTTATAAGTGGCGGATTTACTGTCGTTCACTATGATGTGACGAATTTTGTTTAAATCACCAGATCCATCATCAGGCAGGGTCATAACGACGGTTTGCCACCAAACTGACTCTCGCTTCATAGAGTCATCACAGTCTGTAATCTGAGTGACATGAAGTGCACTGTTTTTCGACAGTTCTTCCAGCTCTACGACAGAAACATCATAGCTTTTACGACCGTCGTTAAACTCACCATGGCGTAAAGAGATCACCAATTTTCCATGTGGAGCTAACAGGTTTGAAAGCTTACGAAATGATCGTTCTCGATAGCTAGGCGCAATATGCATCCAAACTGCACTCACTAAGATCAAGTCAAACTGGATACCGAGGCTTTCCGTTTTAGACAGTGTAGGTAAGGAATCATCTAACCACGATACATTGAGCCCTGTTTTCTTTTGACCTAGTTCTCTCATTTCTTGACTTGGTTCTATAGCAAATACTTCACAACCATGCTCTTCAAACCATTTGGAATCACGTCCTGATCCAGCGCCTAAATCCAGAACTTTAGAGCCAGACGTCGGCCAATAACGCGACCATGATTGATGCACATGCTCAAATGACAAAGCGTCGTATTGTAAGGACAGAGCTTCGGCATTCTTATTATAGAAATCAGAGTTCGATGACGATGGCATAAAAAGCACTTGAAAATCAGTTTCCTAAATCATAATTCGAGTCTCTTTTGAAGGCGAGTAAGTTTGATAAAAGTACGAAGTAACTTGACCCAACTCACTCATCCTTGTCGCCTTTAACCTGCTCTTTCAGCCATTGGGTGAAAATTGCTGTCGTTTCATTTGGGTTATGAGTGATCAAAAAGTACCCTGCGTTGGCTAGTATTGGCTTGAATGGTGAAATAAGCTTGCCTGTTTCCAACTCATTTTGCAGCAGCATAGATCGCGCCATCGCAATGCCAACATTCGCTTCTGCGGCAGACATAGCCATATCAGTGCGGTTAAAGAAATGTCCTTTATGGGTCGATATTTCAATCCCCATTTCAGACGCCCAATAGAGCCATTCATAGTCTCTTGGGGCTTTCGCCCACGGCATTGCATCATGAAGTAAATTCACTTCATCCCAATGATTTTCATTGTTACCAATATCTTGTAGCCATGGGTGTGCTTTCAAATAGGAAGGACTCATTACAGGCAATAGCGACTCTGCCATTAACAGCTCTGAATTTTTGCGGTTGTAGGGGAAAGGCCCATAGTCAATGGCGAGATCAAAGTCTTTTCTTTCACTATCCACCAGCGCCCCTTCGGCAAATAGCTGCACTTGAATCTCGGGATATTGGTGATAGAAATCTTCCAGTTTGGGTAACAACCATTTGAAAGCCAGCGAAGGGGTCAATTTCAAGCGAATCTCTTTGCGGTTCTCACGTTGCTCCAAATTATGTAAGGATTCTTCAATATCTTGAAAGCTACGTTGAACAACCGATCTAAGTGTCTCTCCCGCCTCAGTTAATTTCACTCCACGCGAATGGCGTTCAAATAGGCTAAAACCTATTTTCGATTCTAACTGAAGCAGCTGCTGACTAATTGCCCCTGTCGTAATGTGCAACTCTTTCGCTGCCGCACTGAAACTCGGGTATTGTGCGACAAGCATAAAGGTATGTAATGCTGAAACTTGAGAACTCTTTAACATGGCTTTGCTTATAGTTTTACTAAACACTGCTGATAATTTTTATCGATTGTTAACAAAAGGTAAAGCAAAGAAACTAACGCTATAACAAATGAGGAGTTTCAAATGGAAGTTATTGTTCTTGGAAGTGGTGTCGTAGGTTTAACATCCGCATGGTATTTGTCTCAAGCAGGACATAGTGTGACTGTAGTTGACCGACAGCCTCGTAGTGCAGAAGAGACCAGTTTTGCAAACGCAGGGCAGATCTCTTATGGCTATTCATCTCCTTGGGCCGCTCCGGGTATTCCTCAGAAAGCAATAAAGTGGTTATTTGAAAAACACGCACCACTGAAAGTGAAGCCGTCACTTGATCCTCAAATGCTTCAATGGATGACACAAATGCTGGCGAACTGCCAACTTGCTCGTTATCAAATTAACAAATCACGTATGCTTGCCATTGCAAACCATAGCCGTGAGTGTCTACATGAACTTAAAAAGCACCACAACGTTGAATACCAAGGCCGTCAGAAAGGCACGCTACAAGTTTTCCGTAATGAAAAGCAGCTTGTTTCAATTGAAAAAGACATGAAGCTTTTGGAGCAAAGCGGCGTCCGTTTTGAACTGATGGATGTAGCATCTTGTATCAAACAAGAACCGGGACTCGCACCTGTGCAAGACAAACTTGTTGGTGGCCTCTACTTACCAGACGACGAGACTGGTGATTGCTACTTATTCTGTCAGCAGCTAACAGAACTAGCCAAGTCACAAGGCGTTCAATTCAAATTTGATACTCAGATTCAATCACTAGAGATTGAAGGCAAAAAGATCATGAGTGTCCAAACGGATAAAGGTCTGTTAAAAGCTGATGCTTATGTGGTTGCATTAGGTAGTTTCTCTAAACAAATGCTCAAGCCATTAGGTGTTGATGTACCCGTTTATCCAGTAAAAGGTTACTCATTAACCTTACCGATTGTGAATGAAGATTTAGCGCCAACCTCTACGGTTATGGATGAAACTTATAAGGTTGCACTAACACGTTTTGATAACAGAATTCGCGTTGCTGGCACTGCGGAGCTGGCAGGATTTGATCCTTCAATTCCAACGGCTCGTAAAGAAACTATTGAGATGGTGGTTCGCGATCTGTTCCCACAAGGTGGTGATTTTAGTAAAGCTGAATTCTGGACAGGCTTCCGTCCAATGACTCCAGACGGCACTCCAATCATTGGGGCGACACCAATTCAAAACCTATACACCAATACCGGCCACGGTACTTTGGGTTGGACTATGGCTTGTGGTTCAGGGCAAATTCTGTCTGACATCATCACTCATGGTGATGCAAAAATAGATATTTCTGGATTAGGCGTTTCTCGTTACCACAGCTAAAAACACTAACAATATTAAAAAAGGGTCTAAATAGACCCTTTTTATTTATGTATATACATATTATCCGCTACAAAATACCTTTAAGCCCACACAACTCCAAAGTGAAATTTTATTCACATCGCCATGCATAATTCTTACTTTAGTAATAACTTATTTATAAAAGACCAAACTTTAACCAAAAATAGAATTTATCGTTTATCGTACAGTATATAGTCAGAATTTCGTGTGAAAAATCACACTAATCAAGTCTATGAGATAATTTGGTTAACATTACCATTACAAAAGATTATTATCTGACACGCAAAACAAACACAACTATCACTCAACAGGGAAAATACTCATGCAGTCAATTGTTGATTTTCTAAATGGAATTATCTGGAGCCCAGCACTAATTTATTTGTGTCTAGGTGCCGGCGTGTTCTATTCAATTCTTACTCGTTTCGTTCAGGTTCGTCATTTCTTTGAAATGTGGCGCCTTTTACTTTCAGGCAAAAGTTCTTCTAAAGGCATCTCTTCATTCCAAGCACTTGCAGTTTCACTGTCTGGTCGTGTAGGTACAGGTAACATTGCGGGTGTTGCTGCGGCTATCGGCTTTGGTGGTCCTGGTGCAGTTTTCTGGATGTGGGTTGTAGCATTCTTCGGTGCGGCAACAGCTTATGCAGAGTCAACACTAGCGCAGATCTACAAAGAAGAAGACAACCAAGAGTTCCGTGGTGGCCCTGCTTACTACATTGAAAAAGCAATGGGTCAAAAATGGTACGCGTGGATCTTCGCTATCGCGACAATCTTTGCTTGTGGTGTTCTATTACCGGGTGTTCAATCGAACAGCATTGGTAACGCAGTTGAGACAGCTTTCGGCGCAGGCCCAATGATTGACACAGCTATCGGTACAATCAGTTTCGCAAAAATTCTTACTGGTACGATTGTTTCAATCCTTCTAGCATTCATCATCTTTGGTGGCGTTAAGCGTATCGCTAGCTTCACACAAATTGTTGTGCCATTCATGGCGCTTGCTTACGTAGTGACAGCATTCGTAATCATCCTGCTAAACATTGGTGAAGTACCACGTATTTTTGGTCTAATCATCGGTGATGCATTTACTCCTATGGCAGGTGTTGGTGCAGCAATTGGTTGGGGTGTTAAACGTGGCGTTTACTCTAACGAAGCAGGTCAAGGTACAGGTCCTCACGCTGCTGCGGCTGCAAGTGTTGAACACCCTGCTCAGCAAGGTCTAGTACAAGCATTCTCTATCTACATCGATACACTACTAGTATGTTCTGCAACAGCATTTATGATTCTTATCACTGGTGCATACAACGTACACGGTGGCGCTGAAGGTCTGTTCCTCGTTCAGAACCTAGCAACAGATGTAGCAGCTAACGGTCCAGCGTTTACACAAATCGCAATTGAAAGTGCACTGCCAGGCGTAGGTAAACCATTCGTTGCATTCGCGCTATTCTTCTTCGCGTTCACAACGATTCTTGCTTACTACTACATTGCAGAAACTAACGTTGCTTACATTCGTCGTACTTTCAAAGTTGACGGCCTAATGTTCTTCCTAAAACTGGTTATCATTGCAACCGTATTTTACGGTACGGTGAAGACGGCAAACCTTGCATGGGCAATGGGTGACGTTGGTGTAGGGATGATGGCTTGGTTGAACATCGTAGGTATCATCATCATTTTCTTCCTGTCTAAGCCAACGATGGCAGCACTGAAAGACTATGAAGATCAACAAAAACAAGGTGTCGAAGAATACCTGTTCAACCCAGTTAAACTAGGCATTAAGAATGCGACTTACTGGGAAGAGAAATATAAACGTAAGACAGGTCAAGCTCCAACAGCTGATTCAGAAAAAGAACAAGTTTCTGGAACTCCAGCAGAACAATCATCTAACTAAGATTAGAGTGATTAAAAAAGGGTTAGCTTAGCTAACCCTTTTTATTTGCAGAGAAAATTACTATTTAACTTTTCACGGTTTGCTGAACAATCTCTTCATTAGCATTTGGACGCTTTGCCCAATACCCTGCCAACAAAGAACCAGACAAGTTATGCCAAATAGAGAAAATAGTTCCTGCAACTGCTGACGCTGGCGTGAAGAACTTCATCGCCAATGCTGTGGCTAAACCAGAGTTTTGTAAGCCAACTTCAAATGCTACTGTACGGCTGATGGTTTCATTGAAACCAAGTACTCGACAGATCCAGTAACCAGAAGCCAAACCTACCCCATTATGCAAGATAACCGCAAGCGCTACGATTGGACCGATTGTCGCCAAATTGCCAGCATTCAACGCTACAACAATAGCAATAATAAAGACGATAGCTGCCATTGATATAATCGGGAGGACAGGTTCTATTTTCTCAGTTACTGAACGTAAGAACACATTCAATACAACGCCACCAGCAACAGGGATGAGAACAATTTTCACCAAACTCATCAACATGCTGGTTACAGGTACATCAACCGCTTTACCCGCTAGTAGTTCAACTAGTAGCGGAGTCAGCACTACACCAAGCAAAGTAGAAATCGAAGTCATTGTGATCGACAAAGCCACATCACCTTTTGCCAGATAGCACATAACGTTTGATGAGGTTCCACCAGCGACGCTGCCAACCAAGACCATGCCGATAGTGAGCATCGGGTCAAAGCCTAGCAGTAAGCTAATTAATAAAGCAGCAATCGGCATAACCGAGAACTGCAGTATTAAACCAACACCAATCGCCTTCTTATTCTGAATAACATTGAGAAAATCTTTAGGTTTTAGCGTTAAACCCATAGCCAACATTATGATTGTTAAAAGAGGGACAATTTGACCTTTATGCTCGACAAATAGACTTGGTACAAAATAAGCACATAGAGAGAACAATATTGCCCATAGAGGGAATAGTTGCGTGATAATCCTTAACATATACATTCCTGTTTAATTTTATATTTATAAGCCCGACCAACTGATGGCTACTTCTGATACGAGAACAATCAGAGGTAAGGGATAACTAGGCTCAAAGACCTAATATCAGGAACACGTTACTCCACTCTAAGAACAAAAAACAACCAGACATTTACTGTGGGTTAGATTTATTTCAAAAAAAAGGCCGACCTTAAGGTCGACCTTCTTAGAAAACAAAAGTTAATTAAGCAGCAACTTCTTTAAGCTCAGCTTTAACTTCTTCTTTAACAAACTTTGCTTTACCAACTGGTAGCACTTCACGACCGTATTCTGCGTTAAGAACTTGAGCCATTGCGAAGTAGATTGCGCTTGCGCCACAGAAGATACCTTCAAAGCCTGCAATAGTACCGATTAGCGCGCTACCAGTGAAATCACGTAGAGCTAGTAGTGCAAACAGGATAGTTAGTGAAGCAAATACAACTTGCTTAGCCATTGGGTAACAGCGTGAACCAATGTACATGAAACCAGTGAATACACCCCATAGAGCTAGGTACCAACCCATGAAGTGTTCTGGGCTAGCTGGTAGACCCATCTTTGGCATAACAATTAGGCCAACTAGAGTTAACCAGAATAGACCGTAAGAAGTAAATGCAGTCGTACCGAAAGTATCGCCACGGTTGTAGCACATAATGCCTACAATAACCTGACCTAAACCGCCGTAGAAGATACCCATAGCAAGAATCATAGAATCTAGTGGGAAGAAACCTGCATTATGGATGTTTAGCAGAATAGTGGTCATACCGAAACCCATTAGACCTAGTGGTGCTGGGTTAGCTAATTTAGTAGACATTCCTAACGTACCTTAAAAAAAGTGGATAAAATTTACGCGCGGATTTTAATGTACAGTTAGATAAAATAAATACCACATTTGCAAAAACTTAGATTTCATTTTTATAGTTATTGAGTTACAGAAAACCAAAAGCTATTCGAGCTGAACCAATTAAAAATAAATACCTATAAATCATAATGTTATATATAGAGATAAATGCTCACCATAGGACAATTGCTCATTTTTTAAGCATTGCAATATCTCAGACATATTTTCTAACTTAAAAAGAAAGCCCCAGAGGTTATCTGGGGCTGTGCAATTTTTACTAATCGAATCTTATTCCCATTCGATTGTCGCTGGCGGCTTACCAGAAATGTCGTAAACCACGCGAGAAATACCATTTACTTCGTTGATGATACGGTTAGACACTTTACCTAGGAAATCATAAGGTAGGTGAGCCCAATGCGCAGTCATGAAGTCGATAGTTTCAACAGCACGTAGTGATACAACCCAATCATATTTACGACCATCGCCCATTACACCCACAGAGCGTACTGGTAGGAATACTGTAAATGCTTGAGAAACTTTGTTGTATAGATCTGCTGCATGAAGTTCTTCAATGAAGATAGCATCCGCACGGCGTAGCAAGTCACAGTATTCTTTCTTGATTTCACCAAGAACACGAACACCTAGACCTGGGCCTGGGAATGGGTGGCGGTAAAGCATGTTGTATGGAAGACCAAGTTCTAGACCGATCTTACGAACTTCATCTTTAAACAGTTCACGTAGTGGCTCAACCAATCCCATTTCCATATCGTCTGGCAAACCGCCAACGTTATGGTGAGATTTAATCACGTGAGCTTTACCTGTTTTAGACGCCGCTGATTCAATGACATCTGGGTAGATAGTACCTTGAGCCAACCATTTCGCATTTTTACGCTTCTTCGATTCTTCATCAAATACGTCAACAAACACGTGGCCGATAGTTTTACGTTTCTCTTCTGGATCTGATTTACCTTCCAGAGCTTTAAGGAAACGTTCTTCCGCATCAACTTTGATAATGTTTAGACCAAACTTGTCGCCAAACATTTCCATTACTTGTTGACCTTCGTTTAAACGAAGTAAGCCGTTATCTACGAATACACAAGTCAATTTGTCGCCGATTGCACGGTGAACAAGCATTGCAACAACAGAAGAGTCCACACCGCCAGACAAGCCAAGGATAACTTCGTCATCACCCACTTGTTCTTTGATACGTGCAACAGCATCTTCAATAATTGATTCAGATGTCCATAGACGCTCACAACCACACACACCAAGAACAAAGTTCTCAAGCATTTGTTGCCCTTGCTTAGTGTGAGTTACTTCTGGGTGGAACTGAACACCGTAGTATTTCTTCTCTTCATTCGCCATTGCTGCGTATGGACAAGTATCTGTCTCACCAACTTTTACGAAGTCAGCTGGGATCTCAACAACTTTGTCACCGTGGCTCATCCAAACATCTTGAGTTTCAGCAAGGTCTTTGAACAGTGCAGATTCACCAGATACTTTAACTTGTGCGTAGCCAAACTCACGCTCTTCTGAGCTTGCAACGCGACCGCCTAGCTGCTCAGCCATAGTTTGCATGCCGTAACATACACCAAGCACAGGTACGCCTGAGTCAAAAACATATTGAGGTGCGCGAGGAGAGTTTTGTTCAGTCACACTTTCTGGACCGCCAGAAAGGATAATACCGTCAGGATTGAATTCGCGAATATCCGCTTCTTCTACGTCCCAGCTCCATAGTTCACAGTAAACACCGATTTCACGAACGCGGCGCGCTACAAGTTGAGTGTATTGAGAACCGAAATCTAGGATCAGAATTCGTTGATCATGAATGTTCTTTGTCATATTGAGCAATCTTATCAGCTAAATGGAGAATCGGAGGCGAGTCTACTCGCCTCTCTATAAGTCATCAAGTAAAAAAGCAAACGTTTACGTCGTACAAATATTCATTTAAGAAACTAACAACTACATTCAAACGTTTGTTAATACAACGCGCTATAAATCTAGTCGCGCTATTAACCCAAACGGTAGTTTGGAGCTTCTTTAGTGATTTGAACGTCGTGTACGTGAGACTCTGCCATACCTGCGCCAGAGATACGTACAAATTCTGCTTTAGTACGCATATCTTCAATAGTAGCTGAACCAGTCAGACCCATACTTGAACGTAAACCACCCATCTGTTGATGAACGATCTCTTTCAGACGACCTTTATATGCGATACGTCCTTCGATACCTTCAGGAACAAGCTTGTCAGCTGCGTTATCAGATTGGAAGTAACGATCTGAAGAACCTTGAGACATTGCGCCCAAAGAACCCATACCACGGTAAGATTTGTAAGAACGACCGTTAAATAGAATGATTTCACCCGGTGCTTCTTCAGTACCAGCAAACATTGAACCAACCATAACGCAAGATGCACCTGCCGCGATTGCTTTACAGATGTCGCCAGAGAAACGGATACCGCCGTCCGCAATAACTGGAATACCGTATTCGTTTGCAACTTCAGCAGCATCAGAAATAGCGGTAATTTGAGGTACACCTACGCCTGTTACGATACGAGTTGTACAGATAGAACCAGGGCCGATACCCACTTTAACTGCACTTACACCAGCTTCAATCAGTGCTTTAGCACCTGCGCCAGTTGCAACGTTACCGCCGATGATATCGAGATCTGGGTAAGCAGCACGAGTTTCACGAATACGGTTTAGTACGCCTTCAGAGTGACCATGTGAAGAGTCGATAAGTAGAACGTCAACACCAGCTTCAACAAGTGCAGCTACACGCGCTTCGTTACCAGCACCAGCACCAACTGCAGCACCTACGCGTAGGCGGCCACGTGCATCTTTACATGCGTTTGGCTTACGTTCTGCTTTATGGAAGTCTTTTGCTGTGATCATACCGGTAAGTTGGAACTCATCGTTCACAACCAATACTTTCTCAACGCGAGCTTCGTGCATCTTCTCTTGAACTTCAGCGCGAGTTGCGCCTTCTTTCACTGCTGCAAGACGCTCTTTAGGAGTCATTACAGAAACAACTTGTTTTGTTAAATCAGTAACAAACCGAACATCACGACCAGTAATGATACCCACAAGTTCATTGTTATCAGTAACAACAGGGAAGCCTGCAAAACCATGCTTTTCAGTTAGTTCGATAACGTCAGCAATTGTTGCTTCAGGGCTTACAGTTACAGGATCAACAACAACACCAGCTTCGAATTTTTTAACTTTACGAACTTCAGCTGCTTGCTGCTCGATTGACATATTCTTATGAATAAAGCCAATACCACCTTCTTGTGCAAGAGCGATAGCTAAACGAGCCTCTGTCACTGTGTCCATAGACGCAGAAATCATTGGAATATTTAGAGTAATATTTTTAGTTAGCTGCGTATGTAGATCGGCAGTGTTTGGGAGAACGGTGGAGTGTGCTGGTACGAGTAGAACATCGTCGAATGTCAGCGCTTCTTTGGCAATTCTAAGCATTTGCAATATCTCACAATTTAGAGGGTAAATATAAAAACAATCCAAATGCTCTTTTCGGATAGATATGTTGAATCATATCGAAAATTTACATTTGGATTAGATATTGCGGACGGATTATACGCCCGACGCAATCGCTTGGCTACACATTTTTTTCATTTTAATTTGCATTCCGCCCCTTGCTATGTATTATATTGCCGCTAATTTCCATACTCACGTCTGGTCGAAAAATTAGTGCCTTCCAATACCAATTCAAACATCTATACCGTTTCTCGTCTTAATGCTGAAGTCCGATTATTACTAGAAAATGAAATGGGCATAGTTTGGTTAATTGGTGAAATATCCAACTTCTCCGCACCCGTTTCTGGCCACTGGTATCTAACGCTTAAAGACTCTCGCGCCCAAGTAAAATGCGCGATGTTCAAAGGCAATAATCGCTTTGTGAACTTTAAGCCGAAGAATGGCCAGCAAGTATTGGTAAAAGCTCGATTATCTCTTTACGAACCACGTGGTGATTATCAAATCATCATTGAAAGTATGCAGCCTGAAGGTGATGGCCGCTTACAGCAAGAGTTCGACCAACTAAAAATGAAGCTTGCCTCTGAAGGTCTGTTTGCTCAAACCTTAAAGAAAAGCTTGCCTGAGCACCCAAGGTGCGTCGGAGTCATCACGTCAAAAACCGGTGCGGCTCTGCACGACATTCTGCAAGTACTTAAACGCAGAGATCCAAGCTTACCTGTCATCATCTACCCTACTCTGGTTCAAGGTGAAGACGCTGCAATTCAAATTGCTCAAGCGATTGGGTGTGCGAACTCTCGCGCAGAATGCGATGTTTTGATCGTCGGACGCGGTGGCGGTTCATTGGAAGACCTATGGTGTTTTAATAATGAAATCGTCGCTCGCACCATAGCAGCAAGCCAGATCCCGATTATCAGTGCGGTTGGACATGAAATTGACGTGACGATTGCTGACTTCGTTGCCGATGTCCGTGCGCCAACACCATCAGCGGCAGCTGAACTGGTTAGCCGCGACAACACCAATAAGAAGCAAGCGTTTCAAACATATCGTCATAAAATAGCCAGCGCTATGCGTCACTATTTTGCTGAGCAAAAAGTCGGATTGAAGCAGCTGCAACATCGCTTAGACAGACAACATCCAGCCAACCGTCTTCAACGCCAGCAACAACAACTCGATGAATACAGCATGCGTTTAGAGCGAGCTGTGCAAGTTCGAATTAACAAAACGCAGCAACATCTCGATAAGCAGAGACATCAACTGCAACTGTTATCACCTGAAAAAATCCTGCGTAATCAGCAGTATTTACTTACCAGTAAACAAAAAGAAATGAATGAGGCGATGAAGCGATACCTTGTCTCTTCCCGTCATACCTTTACTCGTCTTACAGATAAAATGAACGCTGTAAGTCCTCTGGCAACTTTATCGCGTGGCTACTCAATCACGCAAAATGCTCAAGGCGATGTAATTCACGATGCGAATGATGTGCAGCAAGGCGACTTAATTGTGACTCGCCTGAAAGAGGGTGAAATTCGCTCAGTCGTTAAGTAATTAGCTTAACTAGCTACAACATATAAAAATGCCACTGAAGCTATCAGTGGCAAATCTAACAGACTAACCTTTACGTCAACTTCATTACGTTAACTTCAGATTGTCTCTGATTTTCTTGGTTAGACTTTCAACATCGACTGGTCGAGAAAAGTAGTAGCCTTGCAATAGATGGCAAGCCAAATCAGCCAGAATTTGCGATTGTTCCTTAGTTTCTACTCCTTCAGCAACGATTGTAAGCTGCTTGATACTCGCCACAGCCAAGATGCTTTTTACTAAGTTGTACGCATCTTCATCTTCAACTAAGTCATTGATAAAGCTCTTATCAATTTTCACTTCATCAACAGGCAACTTAGATAGATAACTCAGTGATGAGTACCCCGTACCAAAGTCATCAATTGAGAACTTAATACCGACTGCTTTTAGTTGCTCAATCACTGCAACGGTTCCTGGGATATCGTTTAGAAACGTACCTTCGGTGATTTCAAACACGATACGGTTAGAATCAATGCCCGTTGCTTGAATCGTTGCAATTGTGCTTTCAACGAAACCTTTACTCATGAGTTGGTTTGGTGAAATGTTCACTGATAACGTTAAAGCGCCTTCACCATTCGGGCTGATTGACTGTATGTCTTTACACGCTTGAGTTAACACCAGATCACTAATTTTTCCTATGATGCCTTTCTTCTCAGCAATCGGAATAAAGTCCAGCGGAGCAACTCGACCTAGTTCTACGTTGTCCCAACGCACAAGAGCTTCTACACCTATGATCTTTCCATTCAATGTGCTGACTTGTGGCTGGTAGTGAACGTAAAATTCTTGATTCTCGATGGCAAAATCTAACAGATTAGAAATCTTGAAGTGACGTTCAGAGCTCTTGGACATGAAAGGAGAGTAGTGAACATTAAACAAGTTGTTTGCCTTCGCATACTTCATCGCTAGCTCACCATTACGCACAATAATTGAGCCTAAAATATTGCGGTTTTTGAAGTTCACCACTGCATTACGCACACGTAGCGAAATCATCTCGCCACAAACATCAAACTTTTCAAAGGTTTCTGTTTGTCTTTCGAAATCTATGCACGAACCTACTGATTTTTGGCAGATTACTACAAACTGGTCTGCGGATACGTGTCCAACAAACATGGTGTCGTCTTTAAGTTCTTCCAAAGCACTTGTCACTTGGCGGAGTATGCGGTCTCCAACTGCGAACCCGTATTGGTTATTCACTTTCTGGAAATCGACAATATCAATCAGCTGAAGTTGAAACTCTTCGCCCTTTTCTTGCAGGCATAGGTTATCAATGTAATCCGACGTTGCCTTTCTATTCGGTAACCCCGTTACATCGTTATACAAGGAGCGAAAAGCGATCTCTCTGTCTTTCTCTTCAATCTGAATCAGCTTTTCTTCAATTGTAGATTTGTATTGGTAAAGCTTTTTCGCAGTAATGTTGCGCAGGTAATAAATGATCCCAGCAAAAATGATGAAGACCAAAATGTGGAATAAGTTTTGGTTAGACTTTTGCTCAAGAATCAAATCGGTAACCATCTTTGCTTCCGATTCGGAATAGTTTTTGATGTCGTTGAGCAACTCACCGCTACCCAAAACGATATCCCAATCTTCCACGTAGCGAATATGCGTGATCTTCTGAGCTTCTGCATCACTCTTGCGATTATTGAATGATTTATCGCTGTACTCTACCCAAGACACACCATTGATTGCACTTTGGTAGATGTAGTGAATGAGCTCATCATCAATATCACTTTTGAAGAGATTATTTGAGTTTCTGTGTACGACAAATTTTTTATTTTTATCAATGACAAAGATGTAATCATCGTTGCCCTCATTCAATAGTTGAAATGAAGACATTGTTTTATCGAAAAGCGCAGAAGGG
This sequence comes from Vibrio sp. HM8-C, assembly GCF_058630515.1. NCBI lineage: Bacteria > Pseudomonadati > Pseudomonadota > Gammaproteobacteria > Vibrionales > Vibrionaceae > Vibrio > Vibrio sp. HM8-C. The sequence continues at coordinate 58,481 of NZ_JBMMKS010000001.1, read as the reverse complement.
ATGACATCGCCATCCGACAGATCATTACCCTGACGGATCACATCCAGCATCTTTAGCGTTGTCTTAACACGTTCTTCAACTTCTGTTTTTCTCATTTCAATGTATTGATCTTCAATACTGGTGATAACAGAAGCGATTAAGCTTTGTGAGAATAAATGTTGATTTACAAACGACGTACCAATTGCACATACCATAAGTACGCTTGGTAACCAGAGTAAATATCTTTTCAACACTTTGTCGGTCATGTTCGCGAGTTCTTTTCGTTTCATTTCGGCGTTAATCCAACGTTGTGTATGGATCCTCAGCCGCCAAATGATACAGATGAAAAGCGAATAGAATAGATATCGAGAACTGATCTCAACGTAGGGAAAATCTCACTCAATATTTGAATGAGATTAGATGATAATAAATTATTTTAATTCAGATAGTTATGCTGTTTTCTGAAACTCAAAACGGATACGTGATTTTGACTTTAACTCATTGCAGGTATTGCAGAAGTAATTAGCTGCACCACAAGCCTGCAATTTCTCTAATTCAGCATCGCATTCCGGACAAAATCCAACTTTCTTAAAATGCTCATCACAAGAAGAACAATGATACTGACCATCCCATTCAAGCTCTTTTTCACATTGAGGGCATAAGTTTTCCATGACAAAACTCCAACGTCTAAAACAACATAATTAGTACTGTAGAACGAGCTAGATCGACTTATGACATAATAAAGATCGTTATAGAGATCTCAATCCGATCTTCTGCTTTATCTGTTTTGATCAGCGATCTACCCTTAAAAGAACATTTATATAACCACACACCGAAAGCATAAGTTACATATTCTGCATTTGGATTTTAAAAAGAATAAAAATCTAAATAGTTCAACTTAAAATCAAATTATTAGAATTTAACAAAAAGATCATTTAACTAGGATTGAGTTACATGGGTATGCATTTCGATATGTTCACCATCGAGTTGCACAAGTTTCACCTGCATAGTTCCAAATGATGTTAATGAGTCACAATGCGTGCCGCCACAAGGGATGATAGCCACTTCACCTTCACCTAAATCACACTGCCAATAACGGGAATCGGTTAAATTATCACCTTGTCTGGTTATCTCAATTTTAGATCCGAGCTTTAGCCAATCAGAGAGTTGTGCGTTTACCTGCTTTTCAATCTTAGCTAAGTTTTCTAGCATATCTGCGCTATTCAGGCCACGTTTACGTAAAGTTTTACCTAAACGGTACGTATCTAAACAACGGTCTTCGGTAACAAAGCTTGTTACTTGAGCATAGCTGTTAAAGTCATTGTGGCCGTGTGGGTCTTTTCTATCAGCATCTTTACGCCAATATGCAGATGACAACACTTTATTTAATGCGAGATACGCTAAATGCCCCGCGCTGTGGCCACGACTCAACTTATTTTGGTATTCCTCATCAACAGTTAAAGTCACTACATCACCAATTTTGGCAGCATTTTCTTCTGCCTTAATTTGATGAACTACAACGAACACCCACCCTGGTTCATCTCGCTTAACAGGGATCTCTTTACCGACTAGAAGTTGATGCTCAGCCTGATTAATAGCTCCAACTAAGCAATCTTCAACAACATATACGCAGCCATCAATTGCAAGCTTCCCTCTGTCTGCTGGATGATCAGGCCAAATATGGCTCACAGGATGAAACGGCGTTTGAGTGCTAACAACATAAAGATACTCGTCATGGGGTCTGACAAACTGTATCTCACTTGCTAATTGGTAGATTGATTGAGTGAAGGTGACTTGTGTAGGTGTATAGGACATATCGGGTCTATTGGCACATTAAAATCAAAGTGGAAGATAATAAAACAAAGCAACAGATAGTAAAAAGCCCAAGCATAGCTTGGGCTCTGTTCATACATTATTTTCTGCGACCTTTCATCATAGTCATCAGGCGCTTGCGTTTGCGCTCTTGCGATAACGTCATTTTGTTAGTTTTACCTTCAAATGGGTTTTCGCTGTTTTGGAACTGAATACGAATCGGTGTACCCATGATATCCAATGATTTACGGAAGTAGTTCATCAGATAACGTTTGTATGAATCAGGCAGTTCATTAACTAGGTTACCGTGGATCACAATGATTGGTGGGTTATAGCCACCAGCGTGCGCGTATTTCAGTTTCACACGACGGCTGCGAACCATCGGTGGCTGGTGATCTTCTGTCGCCATCTTCATGATACGAGTTAGTACAGAAGTACCCACACGTGTTGTCGCCGACTTGTAAGCTTCTTGTACAGATTCAAACAAATGACCAACACCAGTACCATGAAGTGCAGAAATAAAGTGAATACGAGCGAAATCAACAAAGCCTAGACGACGGTCTAGCTCTTTCTTCACACGGTCTTTCACATCAGTGTCTAAGCCATCCCATTTGTTTACAGCGATTACGAGCGAACGACCAGCATTCAGAGCGAAGCCTAGTAAGCTTAAATCTTGATCTGAGATGTTTTCACGCGCATCGACAACAAGCAGCACCACGTTCGCGTCTTCAATAGCTTTCAGGGTTTTAACAACCGAGAACTTCTCTACTGTCTCGTTTACACGCTTACGGCGACGTACACCCGCTGTATCGATAAGCACATATTCACGCTCATCACGTGTCATAGGAATGTAGATAGAATCGCGTGTTGTTCCCGGCATATCGTAAACAACCACACGTTCTTCACCCAAAATGCGGTTAGTCAGCGTTGACTTACCAACGTTTGGACGACCGATAATCGCTAGTTTGATCGGCTGATCTTGCAGACGCTTATACGCTTCTTCTGCTTCTTCTTCGGTGTACTCTAGTTGCTCTTCTTCTGAATCTTCAAATTCAGTCAGATCTTCTAGAAGTGCACTTTCAGCCTGCATCTCTTCTGCGATCGGGCTTAACGCACGATCGATCAGAGCACCAACACCACGGCCATGAGCTGCGGCGATTTGGTACATATTTTCCATACCAAGTTGCCAGAACTCTGCGCTCGCTGCGTCAGCATCAATACCATCAACTTTGTTAACAACCAAAATGCTGTTTTTCTCAATACGGCGAAGATGTTGAGCAATAGCTTCATCCGCTACAGTTAAGCCCGCACGGCCATCTACCATAAACAGAACAACATCTGCCTCTTCAATCGCAGCTAGCGATTGTTCAGCCATTTTTGTTTCAACACCTTCTTCGCTACCATCAATACCACCGGTATCAATAACGATGAATTCGTGTTCACCTAGCTTTGCCTGACCATATTTACGGTCACGGGTTAAACCAGGAAAGTCTGCAACCAAAGCATCGCGCGTACGCGTTAAGCGGTTAAACAGTGTCGATTTACCTACGTTAGGACGCCCTACAAGAGCAACAACAGGTATCATAACAACCTCTACAATTATTAATCATATGTAGTTATAGGTAATGACTGAGAAAACAACCAATCAGCTTTATACCAATATATCCGCCTACGCGAATTAGACCCAAACTACTTGGAGTTGCAGGTAGACGGCAAGTGAGTGAATCCCCATGACCACAAATTACCATGCGTGATTGGGGTGAACGAACGTATTCAACACCGCTGCAGCTTCAAGTAGGAAGGTTATATAAGTATTACCTATAACCACATTATTTATTTCAATAAAACGGCTCCTAACTGTTACCAGCTAGGAGCCGTGTGTGAATAATATCACAAATTACTTATTGATCGTCAGTTTCTTTACATCGCCATCGCGAGTAACCAGAACATAACCGCCATCGATAGCAACTGGACCTACAGCAAATCCGCTGTCATCAACCATTTGTTGAGCGACAAACTCACCAGAGCTACGGTCAACCCAATGCAAATAACCTTCGCTATCTCCAACAACCACATAACCTTCAATTACCTTTGGTGCAGTCAGTAAACGGTGTTCAAGTTGGTCATTACTCCACAGCTCAGTACCACTTCGTGAATCAACAGCGACCAAATGATCTTTGTCTGTCACGAGAAATAAACGACCACCATCAGTCACCATATCGGTTGCTGAAGAGTAGTTGCGTTTCCAGATTGGATTGCCAGAACGCAGATCAATAGCAATAAGCTGACCATTGAATCCAATCGTATAAAGAGTACCGCCAATGATCACTGGAGACGCATCAACATCTACCAGACGGTCAATCTCAGTCGCCCCTTTAGGCTGACCAACTGGCTGTTGCCAAATTAACTGACCACGAGCAGAAATTGCTGCGGCCAAACGACCACTTGGCGTACCCCAGAACACACCACCAGAAACAGCAGCGGGTTGACTATCACCACGTAGCGTTAAGTTTGGAACTTCGGTACTGATCGTCCATTTCTGACTACCCGTTTCTTGATCAAGTGCTACTAGCGCGCCACGACTGGTGTTTACGATAACAAGGTTGTTGTCCGCCACTGGTGAAGCTAACACTTCACCCTCAACTTTCACTTTCCAAGATTCTTCACCAGTCTCTGCATTTAAAGCAATGACAACACCGTTTTCACTACCGATGTAAATTTGCCCGTAAGCTGCAACGATACCGCCAGAAAGACGAGCAGAAACATCTTCTTCTAGATCGACTTTCCAAATTTCTTTGCCGTTTTCAGGATCAAGTGCTTTTACAATGCCATCTCGGCTTGCAACGAACACTTTTCCGTACGCAAAGTCAGGTGTCAGCTTAGAAAAATAATGACCAACACCATCACCAATAGAAGTATTCCATAGTGATTTAGGCGTGAATTCACTTTTCACAACTGGCACAGGTGCCATTACGACGTTTTCTTCCTCTCCCGCACAACCGGCTAGCAACGCTAGAACAGCTGAAGATAGGAGCACTTTGTTGAACATCTTTTTCATCAACTTGTGCCCTTACTTGGCTAGGTCATCCAGTTTAATTTGCAGAGTTTGGCTTGCATCACTCGCTTGCTGCGCTTCAGTGTAAGCAGCATAAGCGGCTGCGCTGTCACCTTTGCGTAGTGAAATGTCACCACGTAGCTCAGCAACACGACCAGCCCAGCTTTCTTCTTTAATGTTGCTTAACTCCGTTAATGCAGCATCAAAGTCACCTTGTTCAGCTTGTAAACGAGCAACTCGGAAAGTAATTACTGGTTTTAGTGCAACATCTTTCGTTGCGCCTTTAGCCCATTCTAGTTGAGCCAGTGCTTCATCTAAATTGCCAGCTTCGATTTGAGCTTTTGCAAGTTGCATAGCAGCAAGAACTGAGTACTCAGTTTCTTTATTGCCATCGATAAAACTTTGCACATCAGTGCTAGCATCAATGCCTTTAGAGGATAGAGACAGGATTGCTTGAGTATAAGCTTCTGAAGCAGCCTCTTTGGCTTCAGTTACGCTATCTTGGTAATAACGCCAACCAAACAGACCACCTAAGCCAATGACAGCGCCTAACATTACAGCTTTGCCATTTTCCTTCCACCAATCTTTGATCGCTTCTACTTGTTGTTCTTCAGTATCGTAGAGTTCCACTTCCTATCCTCTTAATTAATGCCAATGACAAGCATTGGCATAATGTATCTCTAAAAATTCGCTACTAGATCAGATGAGCCAATTTGCTCGCGATCTCAGCTTGAGAAATTGTTTCTTGGTCGCCACCAGCAAGGTCTTTCAAAACAACAGTATTTTCAGCAACTTCGTCTTCGCCCAGAACCAATGCTATCGCTGCACCCACTTTGTCTGCACGTTTAAACTGTTTCTTAAAGTTACCGCCACCAAAGTGGGTCATTACACGTAGACCTGGAACTTGTTCACGAATTTGTTCAGCAAGCTTCATACCTGCAGATAGCGTACCTTCGCCAGCTGTCACCATGTAAACATCAACGCTGCGGCGAACATCAGTATTGCCCAATGTTTCCATCATCAATACTAAACGCTCTAAGCCCATTGCAAAGCCAACCGCTGGAGTCGGTTTACCACCTAGTTGCTCAACAAGACCATCGTAACGACCACCGCCACATACTGTACCTTGAGAGCCTAGACTTTCAGTCATCCACTCAAATACCGTACGGTTGTAGTAATCCAGACCACGAACAAGGCGTTGATTAACCGTATATTCGATACCAGCAGCATCAAGAAGTTCACACAAACCTGCAAAATGTTGCTTTGAGTCTTCATCTAGGTAATCAGACAGTTCAGGTGCATCACCGAGTACAGCTTGAACATCTGGATTCTTAGTATCGAGTACACGTAGAGGGTTGGTGTATAGACGACGTTTACAATCATCATCCAGCACATCCATATATTGCTCTAAGTATTCAATTAGTGCAGTGCGGTAGTTAGCACGAGCTTCAAGAGAACCAATAGAGTTCAACTCAAGACGCACATGCTCAGAAATACCCAAATCACGCCACATACGTGCCGTCATCATGATCAGTTCAGCATCGACATCTGGGCCATCTAAACCAAACACTTCCACACCACATTGGTGGAACTGACGGTAGCGGCCTTTTTGAGGACGCTCGTGACGGAACATTGGACCGATATACCAAAGACGCTGTTCTTGGTTATACAGCAAACCGTTTTCGATACCAGAACGTACACAGCCAGCAGTACCTTCAGGGCGAAGCGTTAAGCTATCACCATTACGGTCTTCAAAGGTGTACATCTCTTTTTCAACAACGTCAGTGACTTCACCAATCGCACGGCTAAATAGATGTGTCATCTCAACGATAGGCATACGAACTTCGTTATAGCCGTAAGCACTAATTACGTTTTTTACCGTGCCTTCCACTTTTTGCCATAGTGGAGACTGAGTTGGGAGACAGTCGTTCATGCCTCGGATTGCTTGAATAGTCTTTGCCAAAATAGTTACCGTAATATCGTTTAGATTAATCTTGTTCAAGTTGCTGAATGTTGATGCGATTTTTCTCATCTAACATTGAAGCTTTAGCGCGAATTTTCGCTTCAAGCTGAGCAACGAGGTCGTCGTTGTCAAAACGTTCTTTTTGACGAACGCCGTCTTCATAAAAGGCGCTTTTCTTATTACTGCCTGCAAGACCTAAATGGGAAACTTCCGCTTCACCAGGACCATTTACAACACAGCCAATAATGGAAACATCCATTGGAGTTAGAATATCTTCCAAGCGTTGTTCTAACTCGTTCACAGTTGAAATAACATCAAACTCCTGACGAGAGCAGCTTGGACAAGCGATGAAGTTAATTCCGCGAGAACGAATACGCAGTGATTTCAGAATATCGAAACCGACTTTAATTTCTTCAACTGGATTAGCCGCTAAAGAGATACGTAAAGTATCACCGATACCTTCCGCTAACAGCATACCTAAGCCAACCGCAGATTTCACAGAACCCGCACGAGCACCGCCCGCTTCTGTAATACCTAGATGAAGTGGTTGATCGATTTTCTTCGCGAGTAAGCGGTATGAATCCACAGCAAGGAATACATCAGAAGCTTTCACGCTGACTTTAAACTTGTCAAAGTTCAGACGATCAAGAATATCCACATGGCGCATTGCCGACTCCACCAGAGCTTCTGGTGTTGGCTCGCCATACTTCATTTGCAGATCTTTTTCTAATGAACCGCCGTTTACTCCGATACGAATCGGAATATTTTTATCACGCGCACAGTCAACAACCGAACGAATGCGAGATTCATTACCAATGTTGCCAGGGTTAATACGTAAACAATCAACGCCGTATTCAGCGACTTTCAGAGCGATACGGTAGTCAAAGTGAATATCGGCAACCAGTGGAACTGAAACTTGCTGTTTGATGAGTTTGAATGCTTCGGCAGCTTCCATCGTCGGAACAGATACGCGAACGATGTCTGCGCCTACATTTTCCAAAGCTTTGATCTGAGCGACTGTCGCTTCAACGTCAGTCGTTCTTGTATTGGTCATTGATTGAACAGCAATTGGCGCACCATCGCCAATTGGCACATTCCCTACATAAATACGCGTAGAGGGACGACGTTTGATCGGAGATTCGTGTTGCATAGTAATGTCTAAGGTAAGGTGAATCTTGCTACTTTGCCTGAAGTATACCCAGAAAGGTCTACAGGTTCACTTGCAAATGTCATTGATACGCTCTCTGGAGCACCAAGAATCACTTGTAGAGGTTTTTGCCCGCGTAAATTCAGTGTCTGTCCAGCTTGTTTAATACCTGTAGACAAGGTTTTACCCGTAGCATCTTTAACTTGAATCCAACAGTCAGAAGAAAATGTAAGTGTGAGCAAATCAGCTGTTGATTGAGTTACCTCTGGAGCCTGAACAGCAGGCTCTTCAGTTGCTGAAGATTCTTCTACTACCGCTACTGCCGGTGCTTCTTCAACAACAGGTTCTTCTGATACTGGTTCTTCTGGTTGTTCAGTCGCTTGCACTTCATCTGCTGGAGAGAAAGGTTCAACAGGTTCTTCACCTGATTCTTCCGTTAGCTCGTTTACCGTTGCAAACTCTTGATCATTTCGAGATTCCTGAAGTGAAGAGTCATTACTTAAAACTGCAGAAACTTCAGCGTCTTTATCGACTTCAAACCCAGTATCTCTGTGATTCTGCCACCACCAAAGTGAAGACATACCAATAAGAATAACCAAAATAACCCAGGTAATGCTCATGATATGGCTATCATGTTTTGCACGCTTGGTTTTCTTTGAGAAGCTTTGCATAGTTTGCTCTTGAGGTTCAGCAGCCGTGCTCTTCTCATAAGCTTGCAAAATTTCTGATTCTTTTAAGCCCACAGCTTTCGCATAAGAACGCAAATAGCCTCGAATGAAAGTCGCAACTAAATCCGATTCAAAGTTGTTTGCTTCTAGGTTTTGGACAATAGATAAACGCAATCTCAAACGATCAGCGACTTGTTGCTGAGTTAACCCTAATGCTTCGCGTTTTTCTTTTAAAAGGGTACCTGGTTCTACAAATGCTGCTTCTTGTTCTACAGTTGATGTTTCTTCAATGATTGTGTTTTCTTGTTCTGTATGTTCAGTATTCATCCGCGATGTCTGTCTCGTGTTTTTGTGCTCAAGTATCTATTTGTCGCTTTTATTATTGATTTGTTAGTAGCAATCAAACTCGATGACTTCAACAGGTGGAAATTCATTTAAATTCGCTATCGCCAGTAATTCGCATTTACTTTTGATAATAGTGAAACATTCTAATAGATATTAGCCTGTAAACAACAAGCATTTGGAAAAGAAATTACAGACAGGTCAAGGTTTTTGCTTAAATTGACATCAAAAAGACATAATTTGTAGGATTACTTCCAAATGTAGGTAAGCCAGAGCGAACTCTGGCTTACTGATATTTTTCACTAAATCTGTTTAACAGGGATGGCTTGCTCATCCACCTGCTTGATTTTAGTACGTTTGGTACGGTCAATTACGTCACCGACCAACTGACCGCATGCCGCATCAATATCATCACCGCGAGTTTTACGAATCGTTACGGTATGTTCGTACTGCATGAGTGTTTTTTGGAAGCGGTCAATTCGAGAATTACTTGGTTTCTTGTATGGAGAACCCGGATAAGGGTTAAACGGGATCAAGTTGATCTTACAAGGTGTATCTTTCATTAGCTGAGCCAACTCATGAGCATGCTCTGTACCATCGTTAACGTGGTCAAGAAGTACATACTCCACCGTTACTTTACCGCGGTTTGCGTTTGACGACGCTATGTAGCGACGAACTGAAGCTAGGAAATCTTGAATATCCCAACGATCGTTAATCGGCATAATTTCACTGCGCAGTTTATCGTTTGGTGCGTGAAGTGAAATCGCTAGCGCAACGTCGATTTGACCAGTCATTTGATCTAAGCCAGATACAACACCAGAAGTCGACACTGTTACGCGGCGCTTTGAAAGTCCAAAGCCTAGGTCATCCAGCATAATTTCTAATGCCGGAATTAAGTTTTTCATGTTCAGTAACGGTTCGCCCATACCCATCATTACAACGTTTGTAATTGGACGACGACCCGTTTCTTTTTCTAAACCAATTTCACGTGCAGCACGCCATACCTGTCCAATGATTTCAGATACACGTAAGTTACGGTTAAAACCTTGTTGAGCAGTAGAACAGAACTTACATTCAAGGGCGCAACCAACTTGAGAAGAGACACATAACGTTGCACGGTCATCTTCTGGGATATAAACCGTTTCTACGTCCTGATCACCCACTTTCATCGCCCACTTGATGGTGCCATCGCTTGAGTGTTGAGCTTCAGATACGTACGGTGCGCGAATTTCACATTTTTGGATCAGTTTTTCGCGCAACTGCTTATTAATATTGGTCATCTTTTCGAAGTCATCACAACCAAAGTGATAAATCCACTTCATTACCTGATCGGCGCGGAATGCTTTTTCACCCAGTTCATCAGCGAAAAATGAACGCATACCCTTGCGATCAAAATCAAGTAAATTGACTTTTTGTGTGGTCATGTAGCCTCTCAAAGATGGAACTATAATTAAGGGCGCGAATTGTACAGCCTTTAGGCAGTAACAACAAGGGCTGCAATACCATGAGTTTATTATGGTATTTACAACTCATTGAATAAAAAATAATCAGCAATTTAAATAAATAATCGAGAAGGGATAATTGCTTGATGAAGAGGCTGAAACCAACCAACTTCGGGATAGAAAAGAAAGTTCCTTAGATACAAAAAAGCTCCCTTTCGGGAGCTTTCTAAAATTAAACTACAGCTTCAGAGCGAGGACAGATTTCTGATTCAGGGAAAAAGAACTCAATTTCACGTGCTGCAGACTCTGGGCTGTCACTACCATGGACAGAGTTATGACGCATGCTTAATGCGTAATCTGCACGGATAGTGCCACAAGCAGCTTCTTCTGGGTTAGTTTTACCCATCAGTTCACGGTAACGAGTAATCGCATCTTCACCTTCAAGAACTTGAACCATAATTGGGCCAGAAGTCATGAACTCTTTTAGCGGTTCAAAGAATGGTTTTCCTTCGTGCTCCGCGTAAAAGCCGCTTGCTTGCTCATCAGTCAGACGAAGCATTTTCGCAGCAATAATACGTAGTCCCGCTTTTTCAATACGATGATAAATTTCACCGATCAAATCACGTTCCACAGCGTCAGGCTTAATAATAGAAAATGTTCTCTCTAGGGCCATAAGATGTCCTTTTACTTTACTTGTCGTTTTATTTTAGAAAGGTGGCTCTACACCACCTTTGTTTTAATCGAATTATTTCGCTTGATCCATTAGAACACGAGAAATGGTTCTTACGCCCATACCCGTTGCACCAGCCGCCCACTTATCACTAGGAGACTTACGGTAAGTACCAGCACAGTCAAAGTGTAGCCAGCCTTTCTTGTGATCTTCAACGAAGTAAGACAAGAACGCTGCAGCTGTACTTGCGCCCGGCGTGTAATCACCAGAGCTGATGTTAGACAGATCAGCAAAAGGCGATGGTAACATTTCACGATGGAAATCCATCAATGGTAGTGGCCATAGACCTTCGTGTTCAGCTTTAGCTGCTGTCAGAGCTTGATGCGATAACTCATCATCAAAGCTCATTAGTGCGTGGAAATCGTTACCTAGTGCATTTTTAGCTGCGCCAGTTAGAGTCGCACAGTCGATAATAAGCTCAGGCTTTTGCTCACTCGCATACATAAGACCATCAGCAAGAACCAAACGACCTTCTGCATCGGTGTTCATGATTTCAACTGTCTTACCATTTTTGTAAGTGATGATATCGCCTAGTTTAAGAGCACGGCCTGAAACCATGTTTTCAGCACAGCAAAGAATCAATTTTACGCGCTTGTTTAGACCGCGAAGAATCGAAAGTGCAAGTGCGCCAGTCGCCATGCCAGCACCGCCCATATCAGCTTTCATTGATGACATCATGCCAGACGCTTTGATGCTGTAGCCACCTGAATCGAAAGTGATACCTTTACCGACTAGACATGCGTATACCGGCGCATCTTCTTTACCAGTAGGGTTGTAATCCAATTGCAGCATAGAAGAAGTGCGGTCTGAACCACGACCAACAGCAAAAATACCTTCCCAGCCTTCAGCAAGTAAATCTTTATCTTTTACAATGCGGTAAGAAACATGGTCTGGTGCAATAGATTTAACAAATTCAGCCGCCATTGTTGCAAGCTGACGAGGACCAACTTCTTCGGCACTCTTGTTAATGATGTCACGCACCCAGTCCGTCGCTTTGATACGCGCTTCAAGCTCAGCTTGATCAGCTTCAGCAAGTGGTTGCCATTCTAAAGTGTTTCTCTTCTTAGCTTCACGGTAGCCTTGATGGAAAGCCCAGATCGCTTCAAGATCCCAGCCTTCACCTTGTAAAGACAAAGCACGCAGACCTTGATTATCCAATTTACGAGCAGCGCGTTGAATCGCACCTAAATCGTGAGATTGAGTAAGGTGAATCGTTACACCTTGCTCAGAAAATGACAGTAGAGCCTTTTCTCCCCACTGAGGCTGGGCAGCTTCTAGACTAATAAATACAGACATTTGTGTAGACATGGTTTCTCCTTGTCCTTGTAATGGCGGTTCTGCGCCACATCTGATCGTTAACCAACGGATGTTAGCATTTTGTCAGGTTAATATGTCAACTTGATAATAAAATCGGGCTACAAGGCCCGATTTTTTATTAAAATTTGTTAACTTAGCGAAGCTATGTCAGCGAAATTAATCTCGCTCATCCATCCAGCACATAATGATCGCTTCAAGAATTTTCTCGTTCGAGCGATTTGGCTCGTCTTCAAAATCTTCAAGATCTAATATCCACTGATGCAAATCGGTAAAGCGTACATTTTGCGGTTCAACATCCGGATATTTTTCGCAAAGCTCAATGGCGATATCGCGTGAATCAGTCCATTTCATAATAGTGTTCCAGTGTCATGTTATCTGGCTTGAAACAAGCCAAAACTAAACCTGAACTTCTTCAAACAGTACTTGCATAATATTAGCAAGAGCGAATTTTCAGTTGTTCAGGAATAATGATTAATGATCTTCTGTCGCGTGGTTTAGCGTGTACTTAGGAAGTTCAATAACTAAATCTTCATCAGCGACGCGAGCCTGACAGCTCAAACGTGATTCAGGCTCTAGACCCCATGCTTTATCTAGCATGTCATCTTCCAACTCATCACTCTCTTCTAGTGAGTCAAAACCTTCACGTACGATGCAGTGACAAGTAGTACACGCACATGATTTTTCGCATGCGTGATCAATTCCAATACCGTTTTTCAACGCCACATCAAGAATAGTTTCGCCAGTTTGCGCTTCTAATACCGCACCTTCTGGACACAGTGCTTCATGGGGTAAAACAATAATCTTAGGCATGTTTGTCTTCTCTTTAAATCTCGTCAACAGAATGACCAGCCAATGCTGCACGAATAGATTTATCCATTCTGCGCGATGCAAAATCTTGGCTCGCTTTGTCGGTATCTTTTATCCCTTGCTCGATGGCGTCAGCATCATCACCGTTTCGTAGTCCGATCAGTGATTCAATTGCTTTAAGTAAAACTTGTCGCTCATCTTCACTCAGTAATTCATCGCCGTCAGCTTGCATTGCTGCAATTAGACCTTCGATAACTCGATCCGCTTCAACACGTTGTTCCATCAACGCTCTTGCTTGCATATCTTCTTTAGCAAAAGCCATAGAATCACGCAGCATTTGGGTTACTTCATCATCGCTTAAACCGTAAGAAGGTTTAACCTGAATCTCGGCTTGTGCGCCTGTGCTCTTTTCCATTGCTGTTACAGATAACAGACCATCCGCATCCACTTGGTAGGTAACGCGAATATGTGCAGCGCCCGCTGCCATTGGAGGAATACCTTTTAGTGAAAAACGCGCCAGTGAACGGCAGTCATCCACAAGCTCACGCTCACCTTGCACAACGTGGACACTCATCGCTGTTTGACCATCTTTGAAGGTCGTAAACTCTTGTGCTCTAGCAACTGGAATCGTGGTGTTGCGTGGTATGATTTTTTCCACTAAACCACCCATGGTTTCAATACCCAAAGAGAGTGGAATCACATCTAACAGCAACATTTCTGAGTCAGGTTTGTTACCAGCCAATACGTCAGCCTGAATTGCTGCGCCAATAGCAACCACTTCATCAGGGTTAATACTGGTTAATGGCGTGCGTCCAAAGAACTCACCTACTTGCTCACGAACAAACGGAGTACGTGTAGAACCACCAACCATCACCACTTCTAATACTTCATCAGCGGAAATTTGCGCATCTTTCAGTGCACGGCGACAAGACATCAGCGTCTTCTTCACCAATGGCTGAATAAGATCATTGAACTGTTGTTTAGTCAGTACGCCAGACCAATCAAGAACATTCACATCCACTTGGTCATTATCCGACAACGCAATTTTCGCAGCCGTCGCAGCATTCAGTAGTGCACGATGTTTATCCGCGCTTAGCTTACCTTCAATACCCATTTGTTCTTGAAGATAATCGGCAATCAGATGGTCAAAATCGTCGCCACCTAGCGCTGAATCACCACCCGTTGCTAATACTTCAAACACGCCTTTTGACAAACGTAAAATAGAGATATCAAACGTACCGCCACCCAAGTCATAAACGGCAATAACACCTTCTTGACCAGAATCCAATCCGTAAGCAATAGCGGCTGCGGTTGGTTCGTTAAGTAAACGCAATACGTGTAATCCAGCTAATGCTGCTGCATCTTTTGTTGCCACTCGCTGGGCGTCATCGAAGTAAGCAGGAACTGTGATTACCACACCAGCTAACTCACCGCCTAAAGTACTTTCAGCTCGTTGACCAAGTGTTCTCAGAATATCAGCAGAAACTTGAATTGGATTTTTGTCACCGTGAGGGGTTTGCATAATAGGCAAACCATTTTCACTGGCTTTAAATTGATACGGCAGATTTGGGTAACGAGACTGAATATCGGTCAGTGAACGACCCACAAGTCTTTTTACCGAAATGATGGTATTTGTAGGGTCGGTCTGTGCATTATCACGAGCAGTGTAACCGACAATTTTTTCTTCTTGGGAATAAGACACAACGGAAGGCAGAATGCTTCGACCTTGCTCATCAACTAAAGTGGTTGCTGTGCCGCTTCTCACTGAAGCCACTAACGAGTTGGTGGTTCCTAAATCAATACCTGCAGCCAGTTTGTGCTGGTGCGGTGCAGAACTTTGACCAGGTTCTGCAATTTGAAGTAATGCCATCTATGGGTCCTTTTTTAGAATTAGTCGAGAAGCTTGTCTTCGACTCGTTCTATTTCATTTTTTAATTTGGCAATAAATTTGAGCTTGCGAACCGTGTCAGCTGCGGTGTCCCACTGTTGACCGTTAAGCTCTTGCTCTACTTGGTTAAGGTGCTGTTTATACATTTTCTCGACTTTACTATCAAAGTCGAACAACGCACTTTCCGGATCAGAGCTTTCGATAATTGCTTCAAGTTCTTCACGCAGTTCCAATTGTTCCATTAAGAACATTGGGTCTCGAAGAGTTTGCTGCTCACCACGAAGTTCAACACCGTTGAGCGAAAGCAAATATTCTGCGCGAGAGATTGGGCTTTTTAAAACTTGATTGGCATCGTTAATCTCTGCCGTCTTTTGTACCGACATCAATCGGTCACGCTCAGAAGCCGTGGCAAAGTTATCCGGATGAAAACGCTTTTGCAACTCACGGAACTGAGAAGAAAGAAGGCTACCATCCAGCTGAAACTGAGTTGGTAGCCCGAATAATTCGAAATAATTCATGGTGATATTGGTCCTTTAATTCGATTTAAGGTGAGCACTTACTCACCCTAAATTCAGAGAACTCTTAGACGTTGAAGCTTTCACCACAACCACACTCGCCTTTCGCATTTGGGTTGTTAAATTCAAAGCCTTCATTCAAGCCTTCTTTTTTGTAATCAAGCTCGGTGCCGTCTAGGTAAACCAAGCTTTTCGGGTCGATGATAACTTTCACACCGTTATCTTCAAATACTTGGTCACCGTCTTCAAGATCATCAACGAATTCTAGTACGTATGCCATACCTGAACACCCAGTCGTTCTTACGCCTAAACGTAAGCCGATACCTTTTCCACGGTTTTCCAAAAAGGTTCTAACTCTGTGTGCTGCTGTTTCAGTTAGGGTAATGGCCATACTGCTACCTTTGGGTCTTCTGTTAATTTAAGCGGGAGTAGCAAAACACTACTCCCAATTACTTATTATTGTTGATGTTTTTTCTTGTAATCCGCTACAGCGGCTTTAATTGCGTCTTCTGCCAAGATTGAGCAGTGAACTTTAACTGGTGGTAGTTCTAGTTCTTCAGCAATTTCAGCGTTTTTAATCGCTGCTGCTTCATCAATTGACTTACCTTTCACCCACTCTGTTACCAGTGAGCTTGATGCGATAGCACTACCACATCCGTAAGTTTTGAATTTTGCATCTTCAATGATGCCTTCTGGAGATACTTTAATTTGTAGACGCATTACGTCACCACAAGCAGGAGCACCAACCATGCCGCTACCTACTGATGGGTCTTCTTTGTCGAATGAACCAACGTTACGTGGGTTCTCGTAATGGTCAATTACTTTTTCACTGTATGCCATGATAGTTACCTCGAATCCTCTAAATCGCTGGAAAGATTAATGATGAGCCCACTCAACAGTGCTCAAATCTACCCCTTCCTTGTACATGTCCCACAGTGGAGACATCTCGCGTAATTTGTTGACAGCTACACGAATCAATTCAATCGCATAATCGATGTCTTCTTCTGTCGTGAAACGACCGAATGAGAAACGAATTGAGCTGTGAGCCAATTCATCATCAAGACCAAGAGCACGAAGAACGTACGATGGTTCAAGGCTTGCTGATGTACATGCACTGCCTGAAGATACCGCAAGGTCTTTCAGAGACATAAGCAGTGATTCACCTTCAACAAAAGCAAAGCTGATGTTTAGGTTGTTCGGTAGACGCTGTTCTAGATCACCGTTGATCGAAACTGCTTCCATATCTTTGACGCCAGCGAGTAGACGATCACGCAGAGTTTTTGCGTGGTCGTAATCTTGTTGCATCTCTTCTTTTGCAATTCGGAATGCTTCACCCATACCCACGATTTGGTGAGTAGGAAGTGTACCAGAGCGGAAACCACGCTCATGGCCGCCACCGTGCATTTGTGCTTCCAGACGAATACGTGGTTTACGACGTACGTATAGAGCACCAATCCCTTTAGGACCGTAAACTTTGTGTGCCGACATAGAGATAAGGTCAACTTTCATCTCTTGAACGTCGATTGGCAATTTACCCGCAGACTGTGCTGCGTCTACATGGAAAACAATTTTACGTGAACGGCAAAGTTCACCGATTGCAGTGATATCTTGGATAACACCGATTTCATTGTTTACATGCATGATAGAAACAAGAATGGTGTCATCACGCATTGCTGCTTCTAGTTTGTTTAGATCGATAAGACCGTTTGATTCTGGCTCAAGGTAAGTGACCTCAAAACCTTCACGTTCTAGCTGACGAGTTGTATCAAGTACAGCTTTGTGCTCAGTTTTGCAGGTAATGATGTGTTTACCTTGTTTTTGGTAAAAGTGTGCAACACCTTTAATTGCCAAGTTGTCAGATTCAGTTGCACCTGACGTGAAGATAATTTCACGAGGGTCTGCATTTAGTAAATCTGCAATCTGCTCACGAGCAGTATCTACGGCTTCTTCTGCCTGCCAGCCATAACGATGTGAACGAGAAGCTGGGTTACCGAAGGTACCATCCATCGTCATGTACTGAACCATCTTTTCAGCAACACGTGGATCTACTGGGCAAGTTGCTGAATAGTCTAAATAAATCGGCAGTTTCATTTTCTACTCCAATGTAAAACGTCGTTCTTAAGAACGAACATTAATACCTACGGGTGCCGCACCAATGGTGACTGTGTTCGAATTTTTGTGTGCAATCCCGTGGTTAATCGCAAGATCGATATCTTGACGATCTGAAATTTCTAGTACTTCGTTATCAACCATCAACTCACCAAGAGTGATGTTGTTGAGGAAGTCACTGATGCGAGAGCTTAAATCACGCCACAGTGTATGTGTTAAACAGCGAGTGCCACCTTGGCAATCACCTTTACCGTTGCATTTAGTTGCATCAACAGATTCATCAACCGCAGCAATCACTGTACCGATTGAAATCGCATGACCATGCATGCCTAGACGATAGCCGCCACCTGGGCCGCGAACGCTAGCAACTAAACCTGCTTTACGTAATTTCGAAAACAGTTGCTCTAAATATGAAAGCGAAATGCCTTGGCGTTCTGAAATATCCGCCAATGGTACTGGGCTTTGTTGCGAATGCAGAGCCACATCTAACATGGCTGTTACCGCATATCTTCCTTTAGATGTAAGTCTCATATCACACCGTATCCACATTGATTATGTGGTTGGAAGTTTCACATACCTGACTATTATGGTCAAGTATTTATTTGACTAAAACACTCAGGTATTTAACCATTCAATAACAATGGTTATTTATTTTTCTGCAAGCTCTTCCCAACCGCAGTTAAAACACCGCGTAAGATATTGAGTTCTTGAGCTTCAGGACGTGCGCGATTAAATAGGCGACGAAGTTTATTCATCACTTGGCCTGGTTGTGCCTCAGAGATGAATTGGGTTTCAATCATGACTTTTTCAAGGTGCGTAAAGAACATTTCCAGTTCTTTATGGCGAGGATATTCCTCTTCCGCTTGAGGCGTATACTGTGATTGAACCTGATTTAAATGAGCAACACGGATTTCATAACACAGTGTTTGAACCGCCATTGCTAAGTTTAGAGAGCTATATTCAGGATTTGCCGGAATGCTGACGTGATAATGGCAAGTCTGAAGTTCTTCGTTGG
Source organism: Vibrio sp. HM8-C (assembly GCF_058630515.1). Taxonomy (NCBI): domain Bacteria; kingdom Pseudomonadati; phylum Pseudomonadota; class Gammaproteobacteria; order Vibrionales; family Vibrionaceae; genus Vibrio; species Vibrio sp. HM8-C. Next base: position 39,692 of record NZ_JBMMKS010000001.1, on the reverse strand, counting down.
TCAGCCCCGTACGTTCACGTCCGAAGACTAAAGCAACTGGATGTTTCTGCCCTTCAAGCGCAAATTTCTCACCACATTCACGCGGATCTAACATCGGCCATTCCAGCGTTCTTGAACGCGCGCTGGTACCAACCACTAGACCGCAATCTTCTACTGCTTCTTCTAAACTTTTAACAATTCGAGCATTGAGTGCGATTTCACTTGCGCCAGCAGCTAACGCAACAGCTTGAGCATCCACTTCACATAGTGGGTCAACTAAAACCATTTCGCTAAGTCCCATCACCTTCATAGCACGAGCCGCAGAGCCTATATTGCCAGAATGAGAGGTTCCCACTAAAACCACTTTAACATTGCTTAACATGATGTTTTTACGCTACTCAATTTATAACCGCAGAATCTTAACATAAACCTGAGTAAAATGGTCAGAAGCTTAACATCCCCAGAACCGAACGAATAAAAAATAACCACTTCCATTTTGATAAACATTTGGTATACTGCGCACCGCTTTTTTCGTTCTTTAACATCCGTTGGGAAATCCGTATGCATCCAATGCTAAACATTGCTATTCGCGCTGCGCGTAAAGCAGGCAATCACATTGCTAAATCTCTAGAAACTCCTGAGAAAATCGAAGCCTCTCAAAAAGGCATGAACGACTTTGTTACTAACGTAGACAAAGAAGCTGAAAACATTATCGTTTCTACGATTAAAAGCTCTTACCCTGAGCACTGCATCGTTGCCGAAGAAGGCGGCCTGATCGAAGGTAAAGATCAGGATGTACAATGGATTATCGACCCACTGGATGGCACTACAAACTTTGTAAAAGGTTTACCTCACTTCTGTGTTTCAATTGCAGTTCGCATTAAAGGCAAAACAGAAGTCGCTTGTGTTTACAACCCAATGCTTAACGAGCTTTTCACAGCTCAACGTGGCGCTGGTGCACAGCTAAACAACGCTCGTATCCGTATCAAACCAATTAAAGACCTGCAAGGTGCCGTTTTGGCAACGGGTTTCCCATTCAAACAAAAACAGCATTCAGAATCTTACATGAAGATTATGACGTCTCTATTTGTTGAGTGTTCAGACTTCCGTCGCACAGGCTCTGCAGCTCTAGATTTATGTTACCTAGCATCTAACCGCGTTGATGGTTACTTTGAGCTTGGTTTGAAACCTTGGGATCTTGCAGCTGGTGAACTGATTGCTCGTGAAGCAGGTGCAATCCTTACAGATTTCGCTGGCGGTACTGATTACATGAAATCAGGCAACATCGTTGGTTCTAGCCCACGCGGCGTGAAAGCGATTCTTCAACATATCCGTGAAAACGGTAACAGCGCGATCTTGAAATAAAAGCTCCGTCACAGCTGATTTATGAAAGAAAGCCCCGACCTATATGGTTGGGGCTTTTTGTATCGGGCTTATTGAAACTAGAGCAGCTTCAGCAGTTCTTCTGTAGTACCTGTTTCGGCTAAGCGTGGGAAGATAGACTTAATCGAGTGAGCATGATTAGCGAGATTGGAGTCTGTCATCGCATCGGTACAAAGTGTCACGTTATACCCTAATTCGAATGCCTGCCTTGCTGTTGACTCAACACCAATACTGGTTGAAATGCCGATCACGACAACTTGAGTAACACCTAGCTGTTTGAACTGTTGATCGAGATCGCTGTTGATAAATGCCCCCCAATTTCGTTTGGTTAGCAATATCTCGCGCTCATCTCGAACTAATGCTTCAACCAAGGTACTCCACTTTTCATCCATAGTCCTTGCTGGCATAACCAAATCGATTCTACCCGCCGCAGCACCAACGACGTTAACTAACACCACAGGTAATGATGCAGCGTGAAAAGCTCCAATTAGCTTATTGGCATTCTGGATGACAGACTTAACGTCCTCTTCTTGGGCAAGTGCGATAATCCCGTTTTGCAAATCAATCACGATTAATGCGGTTTTATCATCAAGCTGAGTAATGGCCATCTCACTTCCTTTTAACGATTAATCAAATATTCAACGCAAAAAAAAGCCACTGTCATCAGTGGCTTTCTAATCGATTATGGCATCTCGTCGAATTCGGCGCCTTCTTTCTCCACTTGAGGAGTCAGTAAGTGCTCACGAGTGATACCCAAGTTCAATGCTAGAGCCGAAGCTACGTAGATTGAAGAGTAAGTACCAACTGTAATACCCAATAACAGTGCCATTGCGAAACCGTGAATCATAGCGCCGCCCTGAACAAACAGAGCGATAACTACAAACAGTGTTGTACCCGACGTAATCAATGTACGACTTAATGTTTGAGTGATTGAGCTGTTCATGATTTCAGCCGATTCACCTTTACGCATCTTGCGGAAGTTTTCACGAATACGGTCGAAAACTACGATGGTATCGTTGAGTGAGTAACCCACAACCGTCAGCAATGCAGCAACAATCGTTAGGTCGACTTCCACTTGCATTAATGAGAACACACCGAGCGTGATGATAACGTCGTGCGCCAATGCTAAAACCGCACCAGCAGCCAAGCGCCATTCAAATCGCATAGATACATACAGAAGAATACACAGTAGCGATACTAAAATCGCCAAACCGCCCGCTTCGGTCAGTTCGTCACCCACGTTTGGACCGACGAATTCGATACGACGCATTTCTACTGATTTACCCGTACCTTCTTTAATTGCGCTTAAGATTTGGTTACCTAGAGCTTCACTTGCCACGTTTTCACGTGGACGAAGGCGAACCATTACATCTTTAGCAGAACCAAAGTTTTGTACTGTCGCATCACCGAAACCTTTCGCTTCAAGCGAGACTCGGATTTCTTCAAGGTTTACTGGTTGTTCGAAACCAACCTCGATCAGTGTACCACCCGTAAAATCTAAGCCCCAGTTCAGCCATTTTGTCGATAGAGTAAAAATCGAAGCACAGATCATTAGAATCGAGAAAATGAACGCGAACTTCGACCAACGCATAAAGTCGATCGATTTATCTGTTTTCAGAATTTGAAACATACCAATTCCTACCCTTAGATCGACAATTTGTTGATGCGTTTACCACCGTACAGCAAGTTGACGATACAACGAGTGCCGATAATTGCAGTAAACATTGAAGTTAGAATACCGATAGACAGAGTTACCGCGAAACCTTTAATCGCACCTGTACCCACAGCAAACAGAATGATTGCAGTGATTAGGGTTGTGATGTTCGCATCGGCGATAGTACTGAATGCGTTCGCATAACCCTGGTGAATCGCTTGTTGAGGGTTACGCCCGTCGCGCAGCTCTTCACGAATACGCTCAAAGATCAGTACGTTGGCATCCACCGCCATACCGACAGTTAATACGATACCCGCGATACCTGGCAGAGTCATTGTCGCCCCTGGAATCATTGACATCACGCCGATGATCAACACAAGGTTTGCAAACAGTGCTACGTTCGCGATCAAGCCAAACTTACGGTAGTAAAGTAGCGTAAACAGCATTACTGCAACCATACCCCACACACACGCTTGAATACCCATATCGATATTCTGTTGACCCATAGATGGACCAATGGTGCGTTCTTCTACAATCGAGATTGGCGCAATCAAAGCACCAGCACGCAGCAGAAGTGCAAGGTTATGAGCTTCAGCAGCTGAATCAATACCGGTAATACGGAAGCTACGACCTAAAGCAGATTGAATAGTTGCTTGGTTAACCACTTCTTCGTGTTTAACTAAGATAACTTTACCTTCTGGAGTCTTACGACCGCTGTCTTTGTACTCAGCAAATACAGTAGCCATCAGCTTGCCAATGTTCTTTTTAGAGAACGCTGACATTTTCGCACCACCTTCACTATCCAGTGAGATGTTTACTTGAGGACGACCATATTCGTCAGTGCTTGAACTTGCATCAGTAATACTTGAACCACCAAGAATCACACGCTTCTTAAGCACTGCAGGACGACCTTCACGATCAAACTTAACTTCACTACCAGCAGGTACACGGCCAGCAGCGGCAGCAGCTAAATCAGCCTTGTCATCCACTTCACGGAATTCAAGCGTCGCAGTTGCACCAAGAATCTCTTTCGCACGAGCGGTATCCTGAACACCAGGAAGTTCAACTACGATACGAGTAGCGCCTTGACGCTGCACCAACGGCTCAGCAACACCCAGTTCGTTTACACGGTTACGTAGAATACTGATGTTTTGTTCAACAGCGTAATTACGAATTTCTTGTAGACGAGTTTCTGAGAATTGCGCTTTCAGAACGAATTGATTGCTTTCATCAGAAGCAATAAAGGTCATATCGCGGTGTTTCGACTCTAACGAAGTTTTTGCTTGAGCTAGCTGCTCAGCATCACGTAACACCACTTCAACAGAATCTTTAAGAGGACGTATTGCACGGTAGCGAATTTTGTCTTCTCGCAGTTCACTGCGGAATGCTTCTTCTTGCTGACTGACCAGTTTTTCCATCGCGGCGTCCATATCCACTTCCATCAAGAAGTGAACACCACCACGAAGGTCAAGACCAAGCTTCATCGGCGCTGCGCCAATTGCTTCAAGCCAATCAGGAGTTGATGCTGCTAGGTTTAATGCCACGATGGTATCTTTACCCAGAGCTTCACTCACTACATCGCGAGCACTGATTTGAGTGTCTGTGTCATTAAATCGAACAAGAATAGATCCATTTTCGAGACCAATGGACTTATGAGAAAGCTGCGCTTCATCAAGCGCTTTAGTGACAGAATCCAGCGTTGACAGATCTACAGAGGCGCCACGCGCCCCTGTAATTTGAATAGCTGGATCTTCACCGTATATATTTGGAAGTGCATACAAAGCAGAGATGGCAATAACAAATACCACCATCAAGTACTTCCATAACGGATAACGGTTTAGCACAGAGAAGATCCTCTAGCTGTTTATAGAGATTTCAGCGTACCTTTTGGTAATACAGCTGTAATGAAGTCTTTTTTAAGAACGATTTCGTTGTTCTCGTTAAGTGCAATAGAAACATAATCGTTGTCTTCTGCAATTTTAGTAATGCGACCAACTAGTCCACCACTGGTAAGCACTTCATCACCTTTAGTCATAGAAGCCATTAGGTTTTTATGCTCTTTTACGCGCTTAGATTGTGGGCGGTAAATCATGAAGTAAAAGATTACCGCGAACATGCCAAGCATGATTAGCATTTCAAAACCACCACCAGCAGGAGTGCCAGCAGGTGCCGCGTGTGCTACAGAAATTAGACTCATTGAGAAACGTCCTCTAAGTTGTTTTGTCTAGTGTGAAATCTATTGGGTTACGCAACGCTGAATTCAAGTCAGGAAAGAGATAAATCCAACTTAGCGCACGAAATTACATTGATGCCAGCACGCATGCTGGCATCAACATTAAGCTTTCTCTTTTTGTAGAGGTGGAACTTCACGATTACGACGTGCGTAGAACTCTTCTACAAATTGATCGAAACGGTCTTCATCAATCGCAGTACGGATACTTTCCATCAAACGTTGGTAGTAGCGTAGGTTATGAATGGTATTCAGGCGTGCGCCCAAAATTTCATTACAACGATCTAAATGGTGAAGATACGATTTTGAGTAATTTTTGCAAGTGTAACAATCACAATGCGGATCTAATGGAGAAGTATCCGTTTTATGAACCGCGTTACGAATCTTAATTACACCGCCAGTAACGAATAAGTGACCGTTACGTGCGTTACGTGTTGGCATTACACAGTCGAACATATCAATACCGCGACGTACACCTTCCACTAAATCTTCCGGTTTGCCAACGCCCATTAAGTAACGAGGTTTGTCTTCCGGTAGTTGTGGGCATGTGTGCTCAAGCATACGGTGCATGTCTTCTTTTGGTTCACCAACCGCAAGACCACCAACAGCATAGCCATCAAAACCAATTTCAGTCAGACCTTTAACTGAAATATCACGCAAATCTTCATATACGCTGCCTTGAACAATACCGAACAGATTGTTCGGGTTTTCAAGCTTGTCAAAATGATCGCGAGAACGTTGCGCCCAACGAAGAGACATCTCCATTGATTTCTTCGCTTCATCATGCGTTGCAGGGTATGGCGTACATTCATCGAAGATCATCACGATATCTGAACCAAGGTCTTTTTGGATTTCCATTGACTTCTCAGCGTCCATGAAAATCTTGTCACCGTTTACAGGGTTACGGAAATGCACACCTTCTTCAGTGATTTTACGAATATCACCAAGGCTGAATACTTGGAAACCGCCTGAATCCGTTAGGATTGGACCTTGCCAGTTCATGAAATCATGCAAGTCACCGTGCATTTTCATCACTTCTTGACCAGGGCGTAACCAAAGGTGGAAAGTGTTGCCCAGTAGAATTTGTGCGCCAGTATCAGCCACTTCTTCTGGTGTCATACCTTTTACCGTACCGTAAGTACCTACAGGCATAAATGCTGGCGTTTGCACTGTGCCACGTTCAAAAGTCAGTTGACCGCGACGTGCATTGCCATTTTTCTTTTTTAGATTGAATTGTAGTTTCACAAAGCCTCCAAATGTCAGAGAAACAGTCTGACGGATTGATACCCACACCTATTGTCACACCAAGAAATGGCATTACATAAACACTAGCATGGGTATAAACAGCTACCCGGAAAAGTGTCCAGATAGCCTCAAAAATAATTTACCAATAAGGCGTTTTAGCTTTGGTTCGTTCTCTTTGTTATGAACATCGCATCGCCGTAACTAAAGAAACGGTACTGCTCTCTTACAGCGTGATCATAGGCCGCCATAGTATGCTCGTAACTGGCGAATGCACTTACTAACATAATTAACGTTGATTCAGGTAGGTGGAAATTGGTAATCAAACAATCCACTAACTGATATTGATAACCTGGGAAAATAAAGATCTCTGTATCACCAAAGAATGGAACTAGCTCAGTCCCCTTGCTCAACGCGTCTTGCGCAGCACTTTCTAACGAACGAACAGACGTTGTACCAACAGCGATAATACGTCCACCACGCGCTTTCGTTGCCGCAATAGCATCCACTACTTCTTGTGGTACTTCTACGTATTCAGCATGCATGTGGTGATCATTGATGTTGTCTACACGAACAGGTTGGAACGTCCCAGCCCCTACGTGCAAAGTCACGTATGCAAATTCAACACCTTTTGCTTTGATCTGCTCAAGTAAGGTTTCATCGAAGTGCAAACCAGCAGTCGGAGCCGCAACCGCACCCGGTTTTTGGTTATAAACCGTTTGGTAGCGCTCTTTGTCTGCATCTTCATCTGGGCGATCGATGTAAGGAGGCAGAGGCATATGTCCGATCTCATTTAAAATCTCCAATACGGCTTTCTCATCCGTAAAGCGAATTTCAAACAGAGCATCATGACGAGCAACCATCACCGCATGGTATTCATCGTTTTCACCCAGATACAATTCTGTATTTGGTTTTGGCGGCTTAGAAGAGCGAACGTGAGCAAGAATCGAGTGTTCATCAAGCATACGCTCAACCAATACTTCAAGTTTGCCACCAGAGGCTTTACGGCCAAACATACGAGCAGGAATAACACGAGTATTGTTAAACACTAAAAGATCACCCGGCTCAACCAAGTCGAGGACATTTTTAAAGGTGCTATCTGTTAGCGTACCCGTATTACCGTTCAACTGCAGCAAACGGCTGGCTGTACGGTCTGCTTTTGGATAACGAGCAATAAGCTCGTCTGGAAGTTCAAAATGGAAATCTGAAACTTGCATGACTGTATATTCGTTCTCTTTTGGGTTTAGCGATGAATCTTTTCGCGGCGCGGTAGTATATACCTAAGCAACCGCAAGATACAGGATTGTGCACCCTGAACGACTAATCTCAAGGCAATAGTTTGTAATCAACGATGAATTGCGCCAATTCGAGATAAAAGTTGGGCAAGCTCTCAGTTATTTATCCGCAGAAAAACTATGCTTTAAACAAGAACCAAAGAGTTATTACAAGCCTGAAGTGATAGGAGTTGGATATGATTAAAGTCGAAGACATGATGACTCGTAATCCCCATACTTTACTGCGTTCAAACACTCTCTCTGATGCTAAACACATGATGGAAGCATTAGATATTCGCCACATTCCTATTGTTGATGCAGAAAAGAAACTACTGGGTGTAGTCACTCAAAGAGATATTCTTGCCGCTCAAGAATCTAGCCTGCAGAAATCATCCAGTATTCGCTCCTACACCGATGATTCTCCGCTCAATGAAATTATGCATTCACAAGTGATGACAGTTGCCCCCCAAGCCGGGCTAAAAGAGAGCGCCATGTACATGCAAAAGCACAAAGTCGGCTGCTTACCGGTTATCGCCAAAGGTGAGTTGGTTGGCATCATTACCGATAGTGATTTCGTGTCTATTGCCATCAGCCTACTTGAGTTACAAGAAGAAATAGAACCAGAGGAAATCGAAGACGATCTTTAAACGATAATTGGGTTAGTTTTGCTCCCATTAAAACCATTTTTGAAAGGTTAATATTCACTAATATTAACCTTCACTTCCTTGCCTTACTTCCTAAATGTCAGCTTATGTCAGAATCATCCCACCACTGGCGTAGGATTTGTTTTTTTTAACCATCCAGCATGTCATACAAAGGAATTTATACCTTATATATCAACAAATTAAACAAAAACATCAGCACTTAGTATTTTTGGCTGATGGTGACTATTTGTATAAAATTTGCCTAATTCCGTTTGTCCATAAAGAAGAAACACATGCTAAATCGAATCACTAAGGTATCGTTTAAAATTTATTTAATCATTACCTTTACGACACTTTCAACGCTGATCATTTCAGGCGTTGCTTGGTTCGCGATCAAAAACATTCAGTCTGATTTCAACGATTTCAGAGATGTAAACCAAAACGCTATTCAAGCAAGTAACGTTCAAGAACACATGCTAACCGCACGTATTCGCGCATTAACGTTCCGCTCAAGTGGTGATGAGAAACACTTCAATGATTCAGTTCATGAGCTAAAAGCAACGGAAAGCATCATTCAAGAAGAGATCAACACAAGCAAAACTCAGCAGCAAGTGGCTCTTCTTACCAGCATGAAGAAAAACGTAACTCAGTATGAAGTTGAACTGAACGAAGTGAAGCGCTTAATGCAGCGCAGAAATGAGCTTGTTCGTAAAAACCAGTCTGTAACTGAAGAGCTGCAAAAACACATTGGCTTAGTTCGTGCTGCCAGCCTAAATGAAAGCATGGAGCTTTTTGAGCATGTAATCGAAACGGAATATCAATTTACTATTGCTCTGCAACACGCCACTAACTTCCTCGTTGATAACGAAGAAAACGATTTTGAACTCTATCAGAGTGCCTTTGCTCAACTGCAAAAAATGATGGAAGAGTTCAATAACGAATATCCTCAGTACCGCAATGAGACTGTTAAGAAACAAATCGCTGTGTTTAACAATAATATCAATGAAATTTTCAGCATCATTGGTAAACGTAATGAAATTTGGAATGTCAGCCTAGCTAAATTGGGTAACGAAATTACCGATAACATTGTGAACATTAAACAGCACTCGTTTAATAACCAAACGACTCTGGCTCAAAAAGTATCTGAACTGTCTGACAACGCGATCACTGCCGTTATTACTGCGCTTCTGATCTCACTGCCTATCGTGATGGTTATTTGTCAGTTGGTTACACGCAGTATCACAGGCCCGATCAATACGACTAAGAACATTATTGAACGCATGGCAAACGGCGAGCTGCATGCTGAACATACTGTCGAAGGCGCGGATGAAGTCGCTCAAATGCGTCGCTCTTTGGGTCAAATGGAACAGAAGTTCTACAGCACGGTTCAAGAGATCACGCAAAACTGTGAAATGCTGGCTTCCGCTTCAGAGCAGTTGTCAGCTATCAACCACGAAGTACTGCAAAGCTCTATGACTCAGCAACAAGAGACTGATCAAGTTGCCACAGCAATGAACGAAATGTCTGCTGCGATCAACGAAGTGGCAATCGGTGCGAACACAGCATCTCAAGAAGCAGAATCTGCAACAGAAGAAGCAAACAAAGGCATGTCTGTGATGTCTTCGTCTATGGAACAAATAAGCTCTCTCGCTCAACAAATGGGCGACCTTAGCGCTGAGATTTCTACCCTGCGTACAGGCACAGAAGAAGTGGGTGATGTCATGGACGTGATTCAAAAAATTGCCGAGCAAACCAACCTTCTGGCTCTCAACGCAGCAATTGAAGCCGCTCGTGCTGGTGAACAAGGCCGTGGTTTTGCTGTTGTTGCTGATGAAGTGCGTCAGCTAGCACAGCAAACTCAGAAAGCGGTTGAGAAAATTGAAGACCAAATTACGACGCTTCAAAACAACACATCTCAAGTTGTTGAATCGATCAACGCAAGCCAGATCATGCTTGAAGAGACAGTGACACAAGCAGAATCAGCGAACGTAGCATTCTCTACCATCACAGACAGCGTTGCACAAACCAACAACCTGAATACGCAAATTGCTACTGCAACAGAAGAGCAAAGCACAACAGCCGAGATGATCAGTGAAAGTATCACCGTCGTTCGTGACAAAGTTGATCAAACCGTAAACATGGTGTCAGACAGCAACCAAGCTTCACAAGAGCTGGCGAAAATGTCTGTGACACTGGCTGAACTGATGCGTTTCTTCAAACTGAAGTAATCACAGCCGATTGAAAGCAAACAGCTGGATTCGATCCAGCTGTTTCTTTTTCTACCGAGCGAGCACTACTGTCTCGCTCTTTTTTGTTGGTCGCAGAACACTATGAAATCAAAAAAATACAAATCCATCGCTGACATTACCTCTTTTTCAATGTTACTCATTTTGCTTCTATGTACAGCGCTTAGTATTTTTTCCAAGCTGATTTTCACATCCATGAATAAGGATGCAGAGATCATCAATCTTGCAGGCTCATTGAGAATGCAAAGCTACCGTATTGCCTATGATATCAAAGCAAACAACGCACAAAACAAGGACACCTTTATTGACCAATACGAAGCGGTTCTTTATTCCGATTCGCTGAAAACAGTTACAAGCTGGCATTCGACAGATGAAATCACACATACCTATTTTCAAGTTGTTAGGCAGTGGGAAGGCTTAAAAGAAAAAATAAACTCTGGCCGAGAGGATGAAGCTCTGGCGGTTATAGCAAACTTTGTCGACATCATAGATGACATGGTAAGAGACATTCAGCTTCATTCTGAATGCAAGCTTAACTACCTGATTACCGCAAGCTGCGTGGGTATCACGCTTGTTGGCTTAATTATGTGCTACATCATTCGCTACATTAATAAAAAGGTCGTTGCCCCCATCGTTCAACTTGCCGACGCGAGCCAAAACATTCGACAGGGTAATTTCGAGATTAAATTGGATTATCAACTGAACAATGAGATCGGTCTGCTCTCAACTACTTTTCGACGTATGGCAGATAAAGTGAGTGATATTTACTCTGGTTTAGAACAATCCATCAGCCACCACAACGATGCACTTGAACTAGCCGTTGAAGAGAATGCTCTGCTCTCAAAACTCTCCATCGTTTTACTCAACACTGAACCTTGTAGGAACAAATTAGAGTCCGCGCTTAGCCTGATACTGGATATGGAGACTATTACTGCTGTGGCTTTGGAATGGAACGATAAGGATAGCGGTGAATTGTTAATCGTTACTCAGGGAGGTGAATGCAATGAAGGATCTTATGTACTGCCTCTGGTTTATAAAGGGGTCAACGTGGGTACACTGCGTTATCAAAGTGAAATTAGGCTTTCTCTACTTGAAACCGTAGCGCCAATCTTTGCTAAGTACCTTCATTCCATCCGTGCGGTTTAAAAGCATTCTAGCGTTCAGTGACATTGAAGATTCGGCTCAATAAAAAAGCTGCCCCTTAAGGCAGCTTTTTTAAAGCGAGATTGAGAAGACATTAAATTAACGAAAACTCGGGTTGTTCTCTTTATCGACATACAGGTTTTCATCAGCTCTTAAAATGGCAGTTTTGATGCTTTCAAATTCTAGTTTTTCAGTTACGCCCGTTGCGACTGAGACGCGAATGTTAGTAGGTTCGATAGCTTTCGATCTGACTTGAGCTTTCAATTTTCTCGATAACTCATCTGCCACCTCTAGCTCACACCCCGGAAGGATCACGATAAACTCATCACCGCCATTTCGAATGAGATATCCCTCATCACCAAACACCGCCTTCATTGAATCAGCAATGTGTTTGATCGCTTTATCACCAATTGCATGTCCATATAAGTCATTAATTGTCTTAATCTTGTTGCCATCAATGGCGATGATGCTGGTTTTCTTATCTAAAATCGCTAACAGAAACTCATCTTCTTTAAAAATCTTACGGTTGTACAAACCGGTCAATTCATCTTCGTTAGCAGAAATCAGAACTTCTTTCAGTTGATTACGGCTGTAGCGCGATTCATCCCATTTCCAATATACAAAGAAAGCACAAACGAAGAAGATTGCCCATAACCACATAAATTCTGCCGCCACCAGCGACGCCGGCAACTTATAAACAACTTTGCTACGGTTATCAGTGATGTGCTCACGAGTGTAAGTACGCCCGAAGTTAAAGTTCAGATGCTCAAAAATGGTACTTTTAAAACTGTTATTCCGCTCTGTTCTGAAACTCAATCCGTACGCCCAATCAACAGGAACATGAAAATCAACCACAAAGTCACCCATGATCTCTTTGGTAAAGAAATCTCTAACTGGTGAAGACATTGAGACTATATATGTGCCGGACAGCAAGTCTTTATAAACAGGGGAAACAATCACCCTATCTTTCAATTGGAAAGGCCGTGCATATATCGAACAAGTTTCCGTTATGCTGCATCGTTCAATGCCAAAGAGTTCTTCGGAGATGGGGAAATCGGGGATCAGCTCTTGAGTGAAGATCTTCTTCCCTTCATAAGAGCGAAAATACATAAACACGTCATTTGAATCAAAAAGCGAAGGTATGTATTTATTACTGAGCTGCATAACTCGGACAATCACGCGCTCATTTTCTGTCAGTTCTTCATGACCTTCAACGGCGTAGCTATAAACTTCATAATCATCCAGTTCAGCCTCTTTGACTAAAACGGGCAATTGACGTTCTGTTTCTGCCAGCAGCCCAAGCAGAATCATTTTCTGCTTTTTGATTTCCAGTGTTTTAACAAGTGAGTTGAAATGAACAAATTTCTCATCGACGAACTTTTCTATGTTGAGTGTAATCACCATGTAGAAAAGAAGAGTACTGACAAGCAGAGCAAAAGTAGAAATTTTAAAGTAGCGCATCATAGTATTCAGTGCGCTACTTATTGTTGATCAATATCGATAAAGCTCAGCGCTTCGATAGGCATTGGTCTACCCGTGAAGTAGCCCTGACAAACATCGACGCCAAGATTTTGCATTAGTTTCCATGTTGCATCATCTTCTACGCCCTCCGATACCAGATTGATATGCATACTTTTCGAAAGTGTACACATGCTTCGGATAATCGACTGTTTGATTTCATCACCAACACAGTTGAATACGAAGTTCTTATCAATTTTGATTTCCGTAAATGGTAGATGTGAGAGTTTAAGATACGACGAGCTGCCAGTACCAAAATCATCAATCGAAATACCCACCCCATACAAACGCATGCGGGTTACATTCGTGATCATCTCAATCGATTCTTTATAAATATCTTGCTCAGTCAGTTCTAGGGTGATGTAGCTAGGATCAACGTCGTAGTCTTTGCACATGTTGAGAAGATAATTGGCAAAGCTCGGAATTTCGAGATCTTGTTGAGTCACGTTAATCGACACGCGACATTGAATTCTCTTCTGCGAAATATCTTCGAGAACATTATCCAACACCGCTTTAAACAAGTGATATTCCAAGCCATTGTCATGCAACATAGGAATAAAAATATCGGGAAAGATCATCCCTTTTGTCGGGTGAACCCAACGAGCAAGCGCTTCTAACCCAACCACTTTACCCGTGGTGTAATCTAATTGCGGCTGATAGTAATTTTTAAACTGGCCTTCGTTTAATGCTGCGGCCAGTTCGTCCATATCTACAGTTTTTAATTTCTGCTTAATTGCGGTTTTTTTTATAATCACTTCTTTCTGGAACATCTCTTCCAGAAAAACATCGGAGACTGGCTTGTTGAGTTCATAAACATTTGAGAACCCAAGCTTCTTACTCATGTAAGTTAATGAAGAAACGATAGAACTACCGATACTGCTAGTAATAGCCAATGCACCTTGATAACCAATGTTGTCTAAATGACGAATAAGAGTAATCCCATCCATCTCTGGCATCATGATGTCACTAAATACAATATCAAACTGATGTTCAGAAACAGCACGCAATGCTGCCTGACCACTGTTACAGGTCATCAGCTTGGTCATACCGAATTTTCTTAGTTGGCGTTCCATCGCACTTAATTGAATTGGATTGTCATCGACAATTAAGGCGGCTAGTTCTTTCATAAGTTATCTATTTATTTAATACAGCATGAATTTGAAGGCATTTATTCAACCTAACACCTATGTGGCGGTTGTATAAAATACGGACGAATGTCGGAATTGTTGATGGTTGAAGTATCAAAGTCAAATAACAGCGATTTCAAAAAATAACATTAAGCTATTGTTTTTAAATACATAAAAACCATTCTTAAAAATAAAACACGACAATAAAAGACTATTCCTACAAACAACTTCCAGCATGTGCTTCCGAAACTATTTCCACTTGTAACAAATTCAGCGACAGCAAATGAATAAATAAAAAAAGAGCGGTCTAAGCCGCTCAAAATTCATGCACAAAAAAAATTATTATCAATGGATTTAAAACTGGTCTTCTTCAGTTGAACCAGTAAGGGCAGTAACCGATGAATTTCCGCCTTGGATAGTGTTGGTCATCTTATCGAAATAGCCTGTACCCACTTCTTGCTGGTGAGCCACGAAGGTATAACCTTTTTCAGCTGCAGCAAATTCAGGGCGTTGAACCATCTCAACATAGTGACGCATACCTTCGCCTTGAGCGTAAGCGTGTGCAAGCTCGAACATGTTGAACCACATGTTATGGATACCTGCCAATGTAATGAATTGGTACTTGTAACCCATGTCTGAAAGCTCTTGTTGGAACTTCGCAATGGTTTCTTGATCAAGGTTCTTTTCCCAGTTAAACGATGGCGAGCAGTTATACGCAAGAAGTTGGTCTGGGTACTGTTCCAAAATTGCTTCTGCGAATTTGCGTGCTTCGTCCAAATCTGGTTTTGCCGTTTCACACCAAACAAGATCAGCGTAAGGAGCGTAAGCAAGTCCGCGCGCTATCGCTTGATCAATACCTGCACGTACACGGTAGAAACCTTCGCTGGTTCTTTCGCCTACGATAAAGTCTGCATCGTATGGATCACAATCGGATGTCAGCAAGTCTGCTGCGTTTGCGTCTGTACGAGCTATAACCAGCGTTGTTGTGCCTGCAACGTCTGCTGCCAATCGAGCTGCAACCAGTTTCTGTACTGCTTCCTGAGTAGGTACCAAAACTTTACCGCCCATATGTCCACATTTCTTCACCGATGCTAATTGGTCTTCAAAGTGAACACCTGCAGCACCCGCTTCAATCATGGATTTCATCAGCTCATAAGCATTCAGAACACCCCCGAAACCCGCTTCTGCGTCAGCAACGATCGGTAGGAAGTAATCAATACCTTCTTCTGGTGTTACCCCGTTTGACCATTGGATTTGGTCAGCACGACGGAATGAGTTATTGATTCGCTTAACGACACTTGGTACAGAATCTACTGGGTAGAGTGACTGGTCTGGATACATAGTTGACGCAGTATTGTTATCCGCTGCAACTTGCCAACCTGAAAGGTAAATAGCCTCAATACCTGCTTTCGCCTGTTGTACAGCCTGACCACCAGTCAATGCGCCCAAACAGTTCACATAACCTTTTTTAGCACTGCCGTTCACCAGTGACCAAAGTTTGTCTGCACCACGCTGTGCAATCGTGTTTGCTGGAATAATAGAACCACGTAGGTTCACAACTTCTTCAGCAGTATATGTGCGTTTTACGTTGTTCCAACGAGGATTCGTTGCCCAATCTTTTTCTAACGCTTCAATTTGTTGGCGGCGAGTCAGTGTCATAATCTATCCCTCTTGGTATGAGCGTCCTTTCGCTATCAGTACGGCACACGCTGATATTGAGCTGACTATTTGGTTGTTTCAGTTAAGTTTCACGTTGTTGTTTTTTAGAAAATTTTTACTGGTTTTAAAAAGGTTTTTATTGCTTTTAAAAATACGATATAGCTTTTAAAAATCGGATTAATCTAAATATTCATAACCAGGCACGGTTAGGAAATTGGTCAGCTCATCGCTGGTCGTGAGTTTTTCCATTAACTCAGCGGCTTCACTAAATCTTCCAGCGTTGAAGCGATCGTCACCTAGTTCAGATTTCACTACTTCAATCTCTTCAGCTAGATATTGGCGGAACAGATCTTTGGTCACGGTCTGACCGTTATCCAGTGACTTACCATGTTGAATCCATTGCCAAATCGAAGTACGAGATATTTCCGCTGTCGCCGCATCTTCCATCAGTCCATAAATAGGCACACAACCGTTACCAGAGATCCAAGCTTCGATATATTGCAGCGCAACGCGAATGTTGTGTCTCATCCCCTCTTCGCTTCTTACTCCGTCACAAGGCGTTAATAAGTCTTCTGCGGTGATAGGAGCATCGGACATGCGGCTCACATCGAGCTGATTGCTACGACTGCCGAGAACTTGGTTAAACACATCCATAGCGGTATCGGCAAGTCCCGGATGGGCAACCCAAGTACCGTCATGGCCATTGGTCGCTTCCAGCAGTTTGTCATTACGAATTTTGTCCTGAACCTGAGAGTTCACTTGCGGATCTTTTGCTGGAATGAAAGCAGCCATACCGCCCATAGCAAAGGCACCACGCTTATGACAGGTATAAATCAGCAGGCGTGAGTAAGCGTTGAGGAAAGGCTTATCCATAGTCACTACCTGACGATCTGGCAGTACACGGTCTGCGTGTTTTTTCAGCGTTTTGATATAGCTGAAGATGTAATCCCAACGTCCGCAGTTAAGGCCAACAATATGCTCCTTGAGCGCAAACAGAATTTCATCCATTTGGAAAACAGCAGGCAAAGTTTCAATCAGTACTGTGGCTTTGATAGTGCCGGTTTCCAAACCAAAATAGTCTTCCGTGAAATGGAATACATCACTCCACCATTGAGCCTCTTTATAGGCTTGTAACTTTGGTAAGTAGAAATATGGACCGCTGCCTTTTTTCAATAACGCTTTGTGGTTGTTGAAGAAATACAAAGCAAAATCAAACAGAGCGCCCGGAATGATTTGTCCGTCAAAGGTGACATGTTTTTCACGCAGATGCAGACCACGTACGCGACAAATCAGTACCGCTGGATCTTCTTTTAGTTGGTAGTTTTTGCCGTTATCTGGATTGGTATAGCTGATGGTGCCATTCACAGCATCGCGAAGGTTGATTTGGCCGTCTAATACCTTGTCCCAAGCCGGTGACATTGAGTCTTCAAAATCTGCCATAAACACTTTTACATTGGCATTCAATGCGTTAATTACCATTTTACGATCAGTAGGACCTGTAATTTCTACGCGGCGATCTTGCAAATCACTTGGGATACCGAGAATTTTCCAGCTTCCCTCGCGAATGTCTTGTGTTTCGGTAAGGAAATCTGGCAACTGACCGTTGTCGATTGTTTGTTGTTTGCGTTCACGTTCAGCGAGTAGCTCGTCTACTCTTGCCGCATAGCGAACACACAATTCGGATAGGAAAGCCTGAGCTTCACTTGGAAATATAACTTGATGCTGCGGAGCAAGCTCTCCAGTGATTGTTAATCGAGAGTGGCAACCTGACTCTCTCTCTAATGCGATATTCGAATCTGACGTTTGAGCAAACATATCTTCTTCCTTGTCACTTAAAATTTCATTTGTAACTTTAAAACCACAAATTACATTTTAATTTATTAAACCTTCCATGCTTTCCATGTCTATACAATCACTCAAAGCACACTCGATTTCAACGTTTACCAGACTAGACATAAGTCTATAAAAGTCAAATAAACACTAACTTGAAAAGCCTCTAAGTAAAAGACTAAAAATTCATTTAAGCAAAATTCAAAGTTTTCTTCGGTTCAATAATTAGTCAACTTTCAAACTCAAATTACGTAATAAATTACGTAATATAATTACATTTAATTTTACGTAGAAAATGCGCTTTAAACGAAATGAAATAGAATGTGAAAATTAGAAAGTGCAGTAACAGTGAAGGCTTGAATAAGAAATTGGCGATTTCTTTAAACACCAGCGAAGGTCAAAACTGTAAAATTAACTTTGTGAATTTTTACAATTTTATGAAAGCTTCATAATTTTAATTCTTGTGAAATTTCACAGAAAAAGAGATCTGAAAAGTATAAAAAACTAAAAAACGCACCAATCACAGTGAGTTTTCACTACATATCATGGTGCATTGCAACTATAGATGATCGTCTAAAGCATCTCCGACACCAGATCGGCAAGAAGATTAAAAGTGTGACTTCGAGAAGAGCTAGGACGCCAAATTAAGCCAATCTCTCGATAAGCTTGCTGGCCTGGAGGATCGATCACCACAAGATTCTGGTTTTCTAATAATCCATGTTCAATCGCCATTTGTGGAATAAAGGTTGTTCCCAGACCATTGGCAACCATCTGTACCAGAGTATGTAAGCTCGTTGCGGTGAACGGATTGATCTTCTCTTTATCGGTCAGCTTGCAGGCAGAAACGGCGTGCTCAGTTAAGCAATGCTCATTCTCCAATAGGAACACCGATTCATCCGGCAAATCTGCGTATTTAATTGGGACACGAATACCATCGGCTTGGTTTCGACTGATCACCATGCGAAAAGCATCGCGGCCAACTATACGGCTTTGCATGTTTCCAATATCCATTGGCAGGGCAAGGATCAGAACATCTAACTCTCCGTTACGCAGACTCTGCAACAGATTCGTCGTCGTATCTTCTCTCAACAACAAATGCAGTTTTGGATAACGAATGTTGACTTCTTGAACCAGATCCACCAGCAAAAACGGAGCTATCGTAGGAATGCAGCCCAATCTCAGTTGCCCTTCCATCGCATCGGTTTGGCACAGCTTACCCACTTCGACCAAATCCTGTCCTTTGGCGAGAAGTTCCCTTCCTCTTTTCACAACTTGCTCCCCAGCAAGGGTAAAAACTAATGGGCTTTTCTTATCTTTCTTTTCATACAATGGGCAACCAATCAGTTCTTCTAGGTTTTGAATACCTTTGCTCAAGGTTGACTGACTGACGAAGCAACGCAGTGCAGCTTCACTAAAATGACGGGTTTCGTGTAGCGTTACTAAGTAATGCAGCTGTTTTAAACTTGGCCATTTATTCATATTAGATATTAGTCTGTTACGTAATTCGGTTAAGGAAATTCAGTTCGAGTTTATTATCGCTTTTTTCGATTAAGTTAATCTATTTAATTCGCTTTTTTCTATTTAAGAAAATGTACTATAGTTTGTCACGTACATACATGGACAAAGCTGACAACAATGAGAGTCGGCTTAACATAATTTAATGCTTAGGAGCAAAAAAATGGTACTAGTAGGTCGTCAAGCCCCTGATTTTACTGCAGCAGCAGTACTTGGTAACGGTGAAATCGTTGATACATTCAACTTCAAAGAATTCACTAAAGGTAAGAAAGCAGTAGTATTCTTCTACCCTCTAGATTTCACTTTCGTTTGCCCATCAGAATTGATCGCATTCGACAAGCGTTTCGAAGACTTCCAAGCTAAAGGCGTTGAAGTTATCGGTGTTTCTATCGATTCACAATTCTCTCACAACGCATGGCGTAACACTGCTATCGCTGATGGCGGTATCGGTCAAGTTAAATACCCTCTAGTTGCTGACGTTAAGCACGAAATCGTTAAAGCTTACGACGTTGAGCACCCAGAAGCAGGCGTTGCTTTCCGTGGTTCTTTCCTAATCGACGAAGACGGTCTAGTACGTCACCAAGTCGTTAACGACCTACCACTAGGCCGTAACATCGACGAAATGCTACGTATGGTTGACGCTCTAAACTTCCACCAAAAACACGGTGAAGTATGTCCAGCGCAATGGGAAGAAGGTAAAGCAGGTATGGACGCATCTCCAAAAGGTGTTGCTGCATTCCTATCTGAGCACTCAGACGACCTAGGTAAAAAATAATCACTTCTTAGCCCGCGCTCAACTCGGGTTAACGGTTGGACAATATATAAAGCGATAACGCACCGCCAATCAGTTAAGAAGTAAAGTCTTTTAAAAGCTCAAAGCATCTGCTTTGAGCTTTTTTATTGGGCAGAAGATCGCTTAAGCATTAGATAAAATCTCCGCTGATTGATATACACTTACCTGCAAATAAAACAGCGGTAAGCCCATCATGAACTACAACGTTGAAGTTTGTATCGACAACTTAGAATCCCTGCATTTAGCCATTGAAGGCGGTGCTAACCGTATCGAACTGTGCTCTTCTCTAGCACTCGGTGGACTCACGCCAAGTTTTGGTATGATGAAGCAAGCGGCAAAATTATCGACGATTCCTGTCTACGCCATGATACGCCCACGACAAGGCGATTTTCTTTATGATGAAGATGACGTCGAATCCATGCTTTACGATATTGATGCTGCTGCTGAAGCAGGTTTACAAGGTATTGTGTTTGGCATTCTGACAGCTGAAGGCAGCATCGACATGAATAAATGCGCACGCATTGTTAATCACGCTAAGCTCAACGGATTAGGCGTCACTTTTCACCGCGCAATTGACCAATGCCATGACCATCATCAAGCGCTAGAAAACATTATTGAGCTGGGATGTGAGCGAGTACTCACCTCAGGGCTAGCGAGTAATGCATTAGAGGGGGCAGATGTCATCGCAGAAATGGTGCAATTAGCGAAGGGACGTGTATCAATAATGGCGGGAGCAGGTCTATCGAGTGAAAACGTAGAAGCGATTGTGACTCAAACTTTGGTAAAAGAAGTTCACCTATCGGGTAAATCAACCCGAACAAGTCACATGAAGCTGGTAGCGAACGCCGCGAAAATGGGTAATCAGAACCTCGATGACTTCATCGTCCCTGTGACAGATCCAGAAGCCATTCGCAAAGTAGCGAACATTATAAAATCACTTTAGTTTTGGCTATGAGTGTTTTGATAAAGAGCGTTCAGTTTTAACGAAGAGCATCATCAATAGACTGTTCGCCCAAGTGGCGAACGTCTTTGCCTTTAACAAAGTAAATGATGTATTCACAGATGTTTTGGCAACGATCCCCCACACGCTCGATAGCACGGGCAGACCACATGACTTGCAGAATATGCGGAATGTTCTTCGGGTCTTCCATCATATAAGTCATCAGCTGGCGTATCACAGCTTCATACTCTTTATCTAGCTTGTCATCTAGCTTATACACTTCCGCAGCTGCTTCCACATCCATACGGGCAAAAGCGTCCAGTACTTTATGTAACATCGCCACAGCACTGCGACACAACGGTTCTAAGGAAACTTGAAACTGAGTCTCTTTTGAAGACGGGCTCTCAATTGCTACGTATGCCATTTTAGTCGCCACATCACCGATGCGTTCAAGATCGGTAATGGTTTTAATGATTGCCATGATCAAACGTAAGTCTTTTGCTGCGGGCTGACGTTTAGCAATAATGCGGGTACAAGCTTCATCGATAGAAACTTCCATCGCATTCACTTTGTGATCATCACGCACCACTTTTCTTGCGAGATCAATATCCTGCTTATTCACCGCTTGCATCGCATATGACAGCTGCTGCTCAACCAGTCCGCCCATGGTTAATACATGCGTACGAATAGATTCAAGCTCAACGTTGAATTGACCAGAAATATGACGACCTAGCTGCATGATGGATCCTTAACTCGCAGAGTTCTTTTGTATTACAAAGGTTGTTCTAAACAAATCTTTCAAGAAAATCGTTTTTGGCTTAACCGTATCGACCAGTAATGTAGTCTTCGGTTTTCTTTTTCAATGGCGAAGTAAAAATAGAGTCAGTATCTGAGTACTCGATCAATTTTCCCATATGAATGAAGGCTGTATGGTCACTCACCCTCGCCGCTTGTTGCATATTGTGGGTCACAATCACAACCGTATATTTGGTTTTGAGCTCGTGGATCAACTCTTCGATGGTCAGTGTCGAAATCGGATCAAGCGCCGAGGTTGGTTCATCAAGCAGAAGCACTTCAGGTTCAATAGCGATAGCACGGGCAATGACTAAACGTTGCTGCTGACCGCCAGACAAACCAAAAGCATTTTCATGCAGACGATGTTTCACTTCATCCCACAGAGCCGCTGCACGCAGTGAGCGCTCAACCGCATCATCTAAGGTACGACTGTTCTTTATTCCCTGTAAACGTAGACCGTAAACGACGTTCTCGTAAATAGATTTAGGAAACGGATTCGGGCGCTGAAACACCATCCCTACACGGCGTCTGAGAGTGGCAACATCCACATCCGGATGATAAACGTTTTTGCCATGTAGCTTGATTTCACCCTCAACACGACAGGCTTCCACTAAATCGTTCATGCGATTAATACAGCGCAGTAATGTCGATTTACCACATCCCGAAGGGCCGATAAATGCCGTCACTTGTCCTTTAGGAATACGCATAGAGATATCGCTCAACGCTTTTGCCTGACCATAGAACAAACTCAAGCCCTCAATAGAAATTGAGGTTTGCTGATCAGTTAAATTGTTTACGTCTAACGGAGCCTGATAGCCCAAAGTTTGATTAACAGAAAACATGCTTAATCTTGTCCTAAAGTACGATATTTCTCGCGCAAATTATTACGAATGCTAATGGCGGTTAAGTTCAAAGCCACAATGACCGTTACAAGTAAAAATGATGTCGCGTACACCAACGGTCGCGCGGTTTCGATGTTGGTAGTCTGGAAACCCACATCGTAAATATGAAAACCTAAATGCATAAACTTACGTTCCAGATGAACATAAGGGAACTCGGCATCCACTGGCAAGCTTGAAGCAATTTTCACTACCCCCACCAGCATTAATGGCGCAACCTCTCCGGCAGCACGAGCTATCGCTAATATCAATCCTGTAATCATAGCAGGGCTAGCCATAGGCAAGACAATTCGCCAGATTGTTTCGAACTGAGTTGCTCCTAAAGCTAGTGAACCATGGCGTACTGAGTTAGGAATTCGAGTTAAACCTTCTTCTGTCGTCACAATCACCACAGGCAACGTCAGAACAGCTAGTGTGAGTGCTGACCATAACAAACCCGGCGTACCAAACGTAGGAGCAGGCAGTCGCTCTGCGTAGAACAAGCTATCGATCGATGAACCTATGGTGTAAACAAAGAAACCCAAACCAAATACGCCGTATACGATAGAAGGTACACCAGCTAAGTTGATAACCGCGACCCGAATAATACGAGTAAAGGTATTATCTTTCGCATATTCATGAAGATATATCGCTGCCACTACTCCCAAAGGCATCACGATAACCGACATCAGCAACACCAGAAACACCGTGCCAAAAATGGCAGGAAACACACCACCTTCAGAATTCGATTCACGGGGGTTCTCTGACAAGAACGCCCAGACCTGCTTCGACCACTGTGTAAGCTTCTCCAACGTATTCATATCGTTGGGATACCAAATATCCAAAATATGGCTAACCGGAATACGTACTTTCGCTCCAGTCATATCCTCAACAATGACAGTTTGCAGACCTAGTTGCTTTCTCAGCAAATCAAGATGTTCTTCCGCTTGTTTTCGCTTACCATCCAGCACTTGTCTTTGTTGCAGGTAATTAGCCTGATAGTCATCGGTTAACTTGCCATTTAGCTCAAGACGTCGCCTTTCCAGTCGCAGCTTTTCAGAAGCAGTACTGATGACACGAATCTCTTGCTCAATCACTGTGTCTATCTGAGAACGCAAAGTGGTAACTTCTTGCAAACCACGTTCTAGAAGCATTGAGATATAGGAGCTGACCTGACCATCTGCTTTTTCAAAACCAACAGGCTTACCAAAAAACTGTCCGTCACGAGTACGTTCGATGACTGCCCAGCCACTTGGTTTTTCTGGCTCAGAAACATTGTCAGCTAATAGTGAGATGAAATCGGCCTGATACAACTCTCGGTTGGCGACTTTAATACTTAATCGCTCAGTGGTTCCCTCTTCCAATGCTTCTGGAGAGAGCGCAATCTTCATCTCTTTTAAGTGACTCACAGGCACACTTTCAGAAGCATACAACTGCCCAACAATCACCTTATTAGGCTCAGTTAAGCTATGCCATTGATACAATGGCGCAGGCCAGAAGTAGGTTAACCCTTTCCAACCGATCAATAGCAATAGACCCAGTACTGAGATCAAACTTAGGCTCACCGCACCACCGGTCAGCCATATCCAAGGAGAGCCTGATTTAAACCACTTCAATAACGACATTTAGCTATCCAACCCATTACAGTGAACGATAACGCGCACGAAGGCGCTGACGAACCCATTCAGCAATGGAGTTCACTGCAAATGTAAATACAAACAGAAGTAATGCAGCCAAGAACAGAATTCTAAAATGCGAACTGCCGACTTCTGATTCAGGAAGTTCTACGGCTATAGTTGCTGATAAGGTGCGCATTCCTTCCAATATATTCCAGTCCATAATCGGTGTGTTACCTGTCGCCATTAAGACGATCATCGTTTCACCCACCGCGCGACCTAACCCCATCATAATGGCGGAGAAAATACCTGGGCTCGCTGTCAACAACACGACGTTCATTAATGTCTGCCAAGCAGTTGCACCCAATGCTAACGAACCATCTGATAAATGTTTTGGCACTGAGAAAATGGCATCTTCTGCAATGGTAAATATGGTTGGGATCACCGCAAACCCCATAGCAAAACCAACCACCAGCGCATTTCGTTGGTCGAAGTCGATACCGTGTGAAGCAAGAAGTAATCGGACATCACCATCAAATAACCACATCTCAATTTCGTTGGTTAACGACAATATCAAGGCAACAAAGACAATCAGA
This sequence comes from Vibrio sp. HM8-C, assembly GCF_058630515.1. Taxonomy (NCBI): domain Bacteria; kingdom Pseudomonadati; phylum Pseudomonadota; class Gammaproteobacteria; order Vibrionales; family Vibrionaceae; genus Vibrio; species Vibrio sp. HM8-C. The sequence goes on along the minus strand of NZ_JBMMKS010000001.1, from coordinate 14,630 downwards.
CAAGGGATGAGAATCAACGAATGCCAACCATTGGCTTTTCGAACCATTGAGCGCGGCAACCAAGCCCAAGCAAGACCAATCAGAAAGATAGCAACAGGAAGCAAAACAAACAGAGCGGTTATTGATGCTAAGTTCGCCTCAACAATAGGCGCAAACCACAAACCAGCAAGAAAGCCGATAATTACCGTCGGCAGCGCTTCCATAAGCTCAACCGTTGGTTTCACTATTCGGCGCATTTTCGGTGCCATAAAGTAAGCGGTATAGATTGCACCTAAAACAGCAATAGGGACAGCAAACAACATGGCATAAAAGGCGGCTTTCAAGGTACCAAATGCAATAGGAACTAAGCTGAATTTGGCTTCAAAATCATCACCGCCTGACGTTGACTGCCAGACATATTGAGGCTCAGGGTAGCTTTCGTACCACACTTTCTGCCATAACGATGAAAACGACACTTCCGGATAACCGTTATCCACTTCCGCTACACTGATTTTTCCATCAGAGTACGTTGCTAAGTAGCGCTCATTGTCTGACATCGCAGCTAAAGTCGGCGCTTTTGAGTAAGCACGTTCAAAGATCACCAGCTTTTCACTGGTGGTGTAGTGACTTTGTACCGAACCATTTTTGTAGAAACTGTAAAAACCTTTACGGTAGGTATCTGGCAGTAGCATGGTCATTTCAGAAGCCAGTTTAAACTCGCGAATATGCGTTAACTTACGCTCGCCCTCTTGAATATCCGCAGAGTGCAAAACATCAAACCATTGAGAGACCAAACCGTCACTGTGGGAAACTAATACCGAATGAGCGCCAGATAAAAGTGTAATAGCCGTTACCTGATGTTTGCGATCACCCAAACTTAAATCAACCACTTCGCGCACGCTAAAAGACATTCCCTCTCGCTGAGCAACGACAAGATCGGAACCAGAACGAATGAATAGCGTTTTTGCGTCTGGCGTTAATAACAGTTGGTCAACGTTGCTAAATTCCGTAGGGAAAAGAAACTCGCCTTGCAGTTTCTGCTCTGAAACATCAACCCAGCGAACTATCACGGAATGATCGCTGAGATAACTCGCAAACAGGGTTTCATCATCGGTCACGGTGAAACTGAATTTTTCAACAGCGACTCCCTGAGGAGCAAGTTTAAAGTTTTTCGGCAATGGCAGATGTTCGAGTTCAGGCGTAAAACCACGACCTTGTTTGGTCATTGAGTAGAGAAATTGAGGGCGAACGACAACAACATTTTTCTCACTATCAGACATTGCGAACCAACCGGAATCTCTCGCTGCCGTAGCAAACACTGTTGGCTTAATCTTCAAGTGCTCTAGCCAAATAGGAGAGCTTTTTTCATGATTCAACAACCAAAACTCAGCGCTTGCATCTTTGTCACTCTCGTTTAAGCGAACAATAAAAGCGCGTTCACCGTATTCATCGATAGCCAGATACTGAGGAGCGGAAGCGGAAATAGGCTGGCTGGCAAAGTTTGGTAGCAGCTTGGCATCAGAAAACAGAGGCAGAACGACCATTGCAAGATAGACAAAAATAAGTACCAAAGCACCTAGCACACTCACGCCACCGCATGTCACTGCAAGACGAACCAAACGATCTTTGATTAATCGTTTCTGATCTCGTTCTCTCAATGAAAAAGTGCTTTGAACCATTTAAAAATCTACCTATTCTGCCAGAATGCTTATACCCAAGTGACCTCAAGATGCATGATTCAGAGCTACATCAATGAGTTCAGTTCAAGAAAAATAACTGAAAAAATGGATTCCCTTTCGAAGTTATTTGACGCAGAAATGGGCTCATTGATGAGCTCCCAAGGGCGAGTTTTATTCGCTCCTATGCTGCGTTACGACTTCTCTACGTAGAATGCTATGTATTCGAAGCCGTGCCTTGCCTATGAGCGAATAAATTCTCGCTGAATATGCATCTAGGGGTTACTTGGGTATATTATGTCGTTTAGGTGACAATTATATTACAAAGCGCATTAAACAACTGAAAATAAAACAACTCTAAGAATAAAAATACTCACTGCAATAAAAACGTCACATTAGAGCAATATTTTGCATACGTTAACGCCTCGCGTTAACAGCTGTAAGTTATAACGTCAAACGATCAGTCAGTAGGTGTATCATGAGTACGGATAAGCTGTATATCGACAAGGAATTAAGTTGGCTTTCATTCAACGAGCGCGTATTACAAGAAGCCGCAGATAAAACCGTACCTCTTATCGAAAGAATTCGATTTTTAGGCATATTTTCCAACAATTTAGATGAGTTTTATAAAGTGCGATTTGCTGATGTAAAACGCATGATCCTCATCAATCGTGAACGTGGTGGCAGTGATGAATCCAAACATCTGCTGTCGCAAATGCAAACCAAAGCCTACAAGCTCAATCAAGACTTTGATCAGCTCTACAGTGATCTGATCTTAGAAATGGCGAGAAGGCGGATTTTTCTGGTAAATGAAACCCAGCTTGATGAAACTCAACAACGCTGGATCACCAAATATTTCCAAAAAGATGTCCTTCCCCATATCACCCCCCTTCTGATGCGCGACGATATTGACGTTCTTCAGTTCCTCAAAGATGAATACGCATACATCACCGTTGAGTTGAAAAAGGGCGAAAGCAGCCAGTACGCTCTGATAGAAATCCCAACCGATCATCTGCCTCGCTTTGTTATGGTGCCGGAGCAAAAAGGCAAACGTCGTAAAACCATCATCTTGCTTGATAACATTATCCGTTACTGCCTCGAGAGTATTTTCCAAGGCTTTTTCGATTACGACAGCATTGCTGGCTACTCGATGAAAATGACGCGAGATGCAGAATACGACTTGGGTCATGAAGTGGAATACAGCTTACTTGAGCAAATGTCTGAAGGTTTAAGCCAGCGCTTGACTGCAATGCCAGTGCGTTTTGTCTATGAACGTGAAATGCCAGAAACCATGTTGCGGTTCTTATGTGACAAGCTGAAAATTTCACACTACGACAGCTTGCTGCCGGGTAGCCGTTACCACAACTTCAAAGACTTTATTGGCTTTCCAAACTTTGGTCGCGACTATCTAGAAAACAAACCACTACCGCCACTTAGTTGTGCAGACTTCGACGGTTACCCAAACTCATTTGAGGCGATCAAAGCCAAAGATATTCTACTTCACTACCCGTATCACAGCTTCGACCACATTACTGAGCTGGTGAGACAAGCCTCTTTCGATCCGAAAGTCATCAGTATCAAAATTAACGTTTATCGCGTGGCGAAAGATTCACGTTTAATGAACTCGCTCATTGATGCGGTCCATAACGGCAAGCGAGTAGTCGTAGTGGTTGAGCTTCAAGCTCGATTCGATGAAGAAGCCAATATTGAATGGTCACGAATTCTAACTGAAGCTGGCGTACACGTTATCTTTGGTACTCCGGGTATGAAGATTCACGCCAAATTATTGCTTATCACACGTAAAGAAGAAGATGCATTTGTCCGCTATGCACACATCGGTACAGGTAACTTCCATGAGAAAACTGCGCGTATCTATACGGACTTCTCTCTGCTCACTGCTGATGAGGAATTGACGACCGAAGTTCGCAGCGTTTTCAACTACATTGAAAGCCCATTCCGCCCAGTTAAATTTAACCATTTGATTGTCTCACCACGAAACTCACGAACTCGCTTATACCGTTTGATTGACAGCGAAATCGCTAATGCTCGTGCAGGAAAAAAAGCAGCTATCACAATTAAGCTAAATAACCTTGTCGACAAAGGATTAATCAACAAACTTTATGGAGCAAGTGCTGCTGGGGTGAAAATCAGGATGATCATCCGTGGTATGTGCTCATTAGTTCCGGGGGTAGAAGGCGTGAGTGACAACATCGAAGTCATCAGTATCGTTGACCGATTCTTGGAACACCCGCGCGTATTTATGACCCACAATGATGGTGACCCGCAAATCTATATCTCTTCAGCAGACTGGATGACACGTAATATCGATTACCGTATCGAAGTGACCACTCCTATCCGCGATGAGCGTTTGAAGAAAAAAATCATCGATATATTAAACATTCAGTTTACAGATACGGTAAAAGCGCGTGTTATAGACAAAGAGATGAGTAACAGCTACGTAAAACGTGGCAATCGCAAAAAAATACGTTCTCAAATAGCGATTTATGACTATCTTAAAAATGTAGAAAAACAAACACGTAAACAAGGGGCTATCGCCCATCAAGAGTAAGTTACCGCCTATGAACCAACCCATTTCAAGCCGTGAAATTGCCGCCATTGATTTAGGCTCAAACAGTTTCCATATGGTAGTTGCGAAAGTCGTCGATCAAGATTTGCAACTTATTAGCCGTCATAAGCAGCGCGTACGCTTAGCATCTGGGTTGGATTCTCTCGGTAATCTTGATAATCCATCGATTGAACGCGGACTTGAATGTTTAGCGATGTTCGCCGAACGAATTCAGGGATTTGAACCAGACAATGTTCGTATTGCAGCGACTCATACACTGCGTCGCGCAAACAATGCCCATATCTTTATTCAAAGAGCTCGTGAGGTGATGCCTTTTCCTATCGAGATCATTCCCGGTAGCGAAGAAGCTCGTCTGATATATCTCGGTGTCGCTCATACTCAGCCACAATCTGATTCTATGTTAGTGGTGGATATTGGTGGTGGCAGCACCGAAATGATCATAGGTAAAGGGTTTGAAGCAGAGCTGGTCAACAGCAAGCAAATGGGCTGTGTCAGTTACACCCACCAGTATTTTGCCAACGGAAAACTGTCGAAGAAAAACTTCGCACAAGCCATCTTAGCCGCCGAGCAAAAATTGGAATCCATTGCCTCCAAGTATCGTAAAAAAGGCTGGCAAAGTGCATTTGGTTCATCTGGCACTATTAAAGCGATTCATGAAGTTCTGATCGGTTTAGGCGACGAAGACGGCATCATCACACCGGATCGCTTGAACAAGCTGATCGACAAACTGTGTGAATGGAACAAGATTGACGATATTGATTTACCGACTCTGACTGAAGATCGTAAACCTGTATTTGCTGCGGGTGTCGCTATCTTGTCAGCAATATTTAAAGATCTGCATATCAAAGAAATGTTCTTTTCAGACGGCGCATTGCGTGAAGGTCTGCTTTACGAAATGGAAGATCGTTTTAAGTATTCCGACATTCGTCTGCGCACCACTGAGAACCTTGCAGCTAAACACTTAGTAGACCTAGAGCATGCCGCTCAAGTGAAAGGATACGCCCGTGATTTTCTCGACAATGTCTCTTCTGAACTTGGCTTAAAAGCGGGTAGCGAATTGTTTGACCTATTGGAATGGAGCGCATTGCTGCACGAAGTAGGTTTAAGCATCAGCTTGCAAGCTTTCCATCGTCACTCGGCTTACATCCTGCGTCATACCAACATGCCGGGCTTTAACAGTGAACAACAGCTAGTACTCTCAACCTTAGCTCGCTTTCAACGCAAAGCACTAAAACTCAATGAGATGAATGACTTCTCACTGTTCAAGAAAAAGCACATCACGGGTCTGATACGTGTATTGCGCTTGGCTATCTTAGTCAACGGTCAGCGCAATGACGATGCGTTACCAGAGCTCACATTAAGTGCTAAAGATGATGAATGGACATTAAGCTGCGTTGATAAAGACTGGCTGGAAAACAACAAACTATTGCATGCGGATTTGCTGACAGAGCAAGAATACTGGAGTGCAGTCGGTTGGGATTTGAAGTTCTAATTTTATCCGTTCATTAACCCGTGCATTAAAAAGCCTCGCATTTCGTCGAGGCTTTTTTGTCCGTTACTCTATACCGACTTTTTTCAGCTCTTGGCTGGCAATTTCAGCGGAGATCGGAACATATCCATCTTTAGCCACAAGGCTTTGACCTTGCTTGGAGAAGATAAAGCGAATGAACTCTCTTTGAATCGGTGTTAACTCACGCACCGGATTTTTGTTCACATAGACAAACAGGTAACGAGAAAGTGGATACTGACCTGACAGAATGTTTTCGTGCGTCGGCATGACGTAATCGCTACCTGATTTCGCAATTGGCAACAGCTTAACACCAGACACCTGATAACCAACACCCGAGTAACCAATGGTATTGATTGATGATGCCACTGACTGAACTACCGAAGCTGAACCCGGCTGCTCATTCACGTTGCGCTTGAAGTCACCACTACAAAGGGCGTTCTGTTTAAAGTATCCATAAGTACCGGATACTGAATTTCGCCCGAACATCTGGATACCACGTTTCGCCCAGTCGTAACTTAGCCCTAAATCCTGCCAAGTTTTCGAAGACTTAGTCGCTCCGCAGCGCAGTGTTTCAGAAAAGATACTGTCCAACTGACTGAAGTTCAGTCCTTCAATAGGGTTATCACGATGAACAAACACACCAATCGCATCGATAGCGACTCGCAGTTCTGTCGGTTTATAACCAAAAGCACGTTCAAACGCTTCGACTTCACGCATACGCATAGGTCGACTCATTGGTCCAAACTGCGCGGTACCTTCCGTTAGCGCCGGAGGAGCGGTTGCAGAGCCTGAAGCCTGCACCTGAGAGTCTACGTTTGGATATAGCGTTTGAAATTCTTCAACCCAGAGCGTTGTCATGCCTGCGAGCGTGTCTGAGCCTACCGACAACAAACTGCCAGCAACTCCAGATGTTTTCGTATAGTCCTGTAGCCCGTCAACCGCAGAAGCCGTCTGACAAAGTAACAAGGACGCAGCAATACCAAACTGACTCAGCTTATTCATCGCACAACCAAACGTTTTGGCAACACAAAGGAGAACTTACTTCCTTTGCCAACTTCACTTTCAATATCGAGGTGTGAATCATGATGCGACAGAGCATGTTTGACAATAGCCAAACCTAAGCCGCTGCCACCCGTATCGCGGGAACGTGCTTTATCGACTCGGTAAAAACGCTCTGTTAAACGATGTAAGTGTTGTGGCTCGATGCCATCGCCCTTGTCTTCAACTTCTAAACAAGCACCTTGAGGGGTTTGATACCAGCGTACATACACTTCTGCCCCCGGTGGCGTGTATTTCACCGCATTGTAAACAAGGTTCGAAATCGCACTGCGTAACTGATCTTCGTCCGCCAACACTTTGAGATTCTTATCAATTTCAAACGATAGCTTGTGTTCATCACTGCCACTGAGACTGATCGCTTCTTTTTCCAGTATTTCCAGCATATCAGGAACGTTCACCACATCTTCAAGCTCATGCATCGGTGCCGCTTCAATTTTAGACAGAGTTAATAACTGGTTCACCAAACTGTTCATGCGATTTAGCTGTTCGGTCATAACACCGTGTGCTTTCCCCCACATTGGACCTGACAATATCTCAGGATCTTCCGTCATTTCTAAATAGCCTTGTAGCACCGTCATAGGAGTGCGCAGCTCATGAGAAACGTTGGCGAAGAAATTGCGACGCATACCTTCAAGTTGCTTAATCTGAGTGACATCACGAACCACCATCAAATGCTCACCTTCGGTGTAAGGCACGATACGCAGTTCCAGCATACGTTCTACGTTAAGTGGCGAGCGCATTTCCAATGGTTCAGAAAAATCGTCTTTTTGCAGATACTTGATGAAATCCGGTGTGCGGATCAAATTCGAAATCGGTTGACCAGAATCATCTGGCCAGCGGAAGCCAAGTAGATGCTGGGCTAAACGGTTACACCAAACAATGTTGCCTTCGCTACGAAATACTACAACAGCATCCGGTAATGATTCGGCACCGTTACGGAAACGGCGAATGAGATTGGTCAGCTCTTTGCGTTTTTTACGTTGGCGTTGTTGAAGTCGGTATATACCGTTAAACAGGGATTCCCAGTTGCCAGAACCGGAAGGTGGTGTCAGGCGTTTTTCATCCCACAACCATGCAGACAGACGCATCTGATTGTGCAAATGCCAGACAAGCTGAATCGCCGTCGCTGCTAGCAGCAACCACGGCATATATCCAAATATCCAACCAACCACTACCCATGGAAGGTAAAAAAAAGCCAGCTCCCAGGCCAGCTTTTTCCAAGTCAATCGTTCAACCATAATCTCTCGAACTTGATCCTTTAAAGCACTTTATTTTTAAAGACTTTTATTTTTTAAAGACTTTTGGTTTTTAAAGGCTAACGCCATTTAGCCTTATCAGATTTTCCGTTAAGCCTTAACTGAAAAGCGATAGCCTGCACCGCGAACAGTTTGAATCAGCTTATCGTGTCCAGCATCTTCAAGGGCTTTGCGCAGTCGACGAATGTGTACATCAACGGTACGGTCTTCAACATACACGTTAGTACCCCAAACGTTATTTAATAGCTGTTCACGGCTATAAACACGCTCTTGGTGCGTCATAAAGAAATGCAACATTTTAAATTCAGTTGGTCCCATATCGAGCGGGACATCATTCGCTGTCACACGGTGTGAAACTGGGTCTAGTTTCAAACCTTGTACATCAATCAACTCTTCTAATGCTGTTGGTGTTACTCGGCGGATCACCGCTTTCAAACGAGCAACAAGCTCTTTAGGTGAGAATGGTTTGGTGATGTAATCATCAGCGCCCACTTCTAAGCCGCGAACTTTATCTTCTTCTTCACCACGAGCAGTAAGCATAACAACCGGGATGTTGCGAGTCAGCTCTTCACGCTTCATGTGTTTGATAAAGTTAATGCCACTACCACCAGGTAGCATCCAATCTAGTAGCACAAGATCAGGGAAGGGTTCAGCTAACTTCTCTACCGCAGTGTCGTAATCTTCTGCTTCCACTGCTTGGTAGCCTTTCTGTTCAAGAACAAAGCAAAGCATCTCTCGAATTGGCGCTTCGTCTTCAACAACTAGAATCCTTCTAGACATATTTGAGTAACCTTTATTTTTAATTAACAGTATAACCAAGCGTCATGTGGTCACTTGAGCATATGCATTATGAAAAATGAATATGACACTTTTGTGACTATTGCAAACAATTTTTAATATAAGTTTCTTACCATATTCATGGTTTTATATTACTTAGGCATTTTTACGTTTCAGATAAGACATTGAGGGGGAAATCCCCTATCATGTTGGCCTTTCGAACAAGGAAAAGAAAAGATATGTGGTTTAAAAACTGTATGGCTTATCGTGTTAATCGCGAAGTCAATTTCAACGCCGATCAGCTAGAAAAACAACTTGCAGAATTCCGTTTCACGCCATGTGGTAGCCAAGACAAACAGAAGTTTGGTTGGGTTCATGCACTTGGTAAACATGGCGACATGATGACTCACGTGAGCGACGACCGCATTCTCATCTGCGCTAAGAAAGAAGAAAAAATGCTCCCTGCATCAGTGATTAAAGATTCTCTAAACGAGAAAGTAGCACTGATGGAAGCTGAAGAAGGTCGCCCGCTAAAGAAAACTGAAAAAGACAACATTAAAGATGACATCATTGTTGACCTTCTTCCTCGCGCCTTTAGCCGTAGCCAACTCACTTATGTTCTGATCATGCCAAAAGAAGGTCTGATTCTGGTTGATGCTGGCAGCTATAAGAAAGCGGAAGATGTGCTTGCCCTGCTACGTAAGAGCATGGGTAGCCTGCCAGTAGTACCTGCAATTCCTGAAGTGGCAGTAGAAACGACACTGACTGAGTGGGTGAAAGACGGCAACTTGCCTCAAGGTTTCCAACTGCTTGATGAAGCGGAACTGAAATCTTTCTTAGATGATGGCGCAGTGATTCGTTGTAAGAAACAAGAGCTGACCAGCGATGAAATCCTTAGCCATATTCAAGCGAACAAAGTCGTCACTAAACTCGCCCTAAGCTGGCAAGATCGTTTGAGCTTTGTATTAGCGGAAGATTGCAGCATTAAACGCATTCAGTACAGCGACGAGCTTAAAGATCAAAACGAAGACATTCCTCGCGAAGATCAAGCTGCACGTCTAGATGCTGACTTCTCTCTGCTATGTGGTGAATTCTCAGCATTCTTACCAAACCTATTTGAAGTGCTTGGCGGTCTTCCTAAAGCAGACGCTTAACCTTTCTCTGACTCCGTATTGGCGGAGTCAGTTTTCCCTACTTTTCTTCCGTTTCTATTCTTAATCTTTACTAGGCACAGCTCACGTTTTGACGTAAAATTTGCGCCCCTTCCAATACCATCAGGTGGTATTGGCCTGACTTGTGATCAGATTGAGAAACAAACATGACTACTGAAAACACTTTTGTACCAGAGCTATTGTCTCCAGCGGGTAGCCTAAAGAACATGCGCTACGCATTCGCATACGGCGCTGACGCTGTTTATGCTGGCCAACCTCGTTACAGCCTTCGTGTACGTAACAACGAATTCAACCACGAAAACCTACAGATCGGTATTAACGAAGCCCATGCTCTAGGTAAAAAATTCTACGTGGTATGTAACATTCAACCGCATAACTCTAAGCTAAAAACCTTTATCCGTGACCTTAAGCCAGTTATCGATATGGGTCCTGATGCTCTAATCATGTCTGACCCAGGTCTAATCATGATGGTACGTGAAGCTTTCCCAGAAATGTCTATTCACCTTTCTGTTCAAGCAAACGCGGTTAACTGGGCGACAGTTAAATTCTGGTCTACTCAAGGTGTTGAGCGTGTCATTCTTTCTCGTGAACTGTCTCTAGAAGAGATCGAAGAAATTCGCGAACAGTGCCCAGAAATGGAAATCGAAATTTTCGTACACGGCGCTCTTTGCATGGCTTACTCTGGCCGCTGCCTACTTTCAGGTTACATCAACAAACGTGACCCGAACCAAGGTACTTGTACTAACGCTTGTCGTTGGGAATACAAAGTAGAGAAAGGCAAAGAAGACGAAGCAGGTCAAATCGTAGAAGAATTTGATCCAAATGCTGCGCAAGCAATTGAAGTTCAGGAAGAGCGTCCTGACAACACTCTCGGTTTAGGAAAACCTTCCGATGAAGTTGTACTTCTGTCTGAAGCTCACCGTCCAGAAGAAAAAATGGCGGCATTCGAAGACGAGCACGGCACTTACATCATGAACTCGAAAGACCTGCGTGCTGTTCAACATGTAGAGCGTTTGACTAAGATGGGTGTTCACTCATTGAAGATCGAAGGTCGTACTAAGTCATTCTACTACTGTGCACGTACTGCACAGGTATACCGTAAAGCAATTGATGACGCAGTTGCTGGTAAGCCATTTGATGAGAGCTTGATGAATACTCTGGAAAGCCTAGCTCACCGAGGCTACACAGAAGGTTTCCTACGTCGTCACACTCACGATGCATACCAAAACTACGATTACGGTTACTCAGTATCAGATGCTCAACAATTCGTTGGTGAGTTTACTGGTAAACGCCGTGGTGATATGGCTGAAGTAGAAGTGAAGAACAAATTTATGCTTGGTGACAGCCTAGAGCTTATGACACCAAAAGGTAACGTAATTTTCACTCTTGAAGCAATGGAAAACCGTAAATCAGAAGCGGTTGACGATGCAAAAGGCAACGGTCACTTCGTGTATATTCCAGTGCCTCAAGACATGGATCTAAACTACGCACTACTAATGCGTAACCTGAATGCTGGACAAGATACTCGTAACCCAGTAGGCAAGTAACAATGGCGTTATTGATCACAAAGAAATGCACTAACTGTGATATGTGTGAGCCTGAGTGTCCAAACGGCGCAATCTCTATGGGTGACAACATCTATGAGATTAACCCGAACCTATGCACTGAGTGCAAAGGACACTACGAGAACCCTACATGTCAATCTGTATGCCCAATCACGAACTGTATCGTGACTGACCCAGAGCATATAGAAACGGAAGAAGAGTTGCTTGAGAAGTTTGTGATTATTCAGGGATTAGCGTAATCGCTCTCTAATATAAAAATCGAAGCCCAGTCAATGACTGGGCTTTTTGTTGCGTTCAAGCAGAAAAATTTATCTGATTAAGCTACTTTTCTGCGAGACCTTTGTCATTCAAATAACCAAGCATAAACGGTCTTGATTCGTTACTCAGCTTAGCGGTAATTTGCTCTGACCAACCTTGCTGTTTAGTATTACTTGAACGACTTTGATAGTACTCAATCATTGTCTGATCATACTCAGCTACCGCCTCTTTGTTTAAAGGCTGGTAAGTGTTCTCGTGAACAATCACATCCGCCCCTAAACGTGGCTTAAATTGAGGATCTTGATCAGGATGACCTAAACACATACCGAACAGGACCGCACTGTATTTCGGCAGCCCTAACAACTCATCCACTTGTTTTGGTGAATTACGTAGGCCACCGATGTAAACACCACCTAATCCCATAGATTCTGCAGCCAATAAACAGTTCTGCGCCATGATACCTGAATCGACTGCACCAATCAGTGTCAGTTCCATAAACTCAGGTCTCACATTCGGATTCATCTCATAGTGACGCTGATAATCAATACAGAACACTAAAAACTCAGCGGCTTGAGCGACGTATTGTTGATTACCAGACAACTCAGCTAACTTCTGACGTTTCTCTTTATCCGTCACTCGAATAATAGAAACCACTTGAAGCAGACTTGAGCTGGATGCCGCAATTCCCGATTTAATGATGCTATCCAATTGCTCTGTTGTAATTGGCATGTCTTTAAACGCTCGAATTGAGCGATGGTTTAGGATGGTTTCAATCACGGTGTTCATTTGCTTACACCTTAATAATGCTGAGCATTATCGTAGTAACCCGCAGGATTCAGAGCCGTAAAGATTACCGCTACATTAATATCGTTACCGACAATCTCTTTTACTTGCTCAGTCACAATAGTGGCCACTTTGTCTTGAACCTCCTGACCGCGATCAAACCACAATACCTCAACAAATGGGTAAGCCGCTGACACCTCACCTTCTGCATAGAAAGTGGTATAGATGTATTCGAAAGTAAAATCTGCTCGCGGAGAATTCATCAACGACTGAAGTGAATCCGTTAGAGGTTTAGATAGGTTTTGCACCGTTTGTGGTTCTACAGCGCGGAAACGAAAATGTGGCATAGCTAACTCCTTCTTTTTGAACATCATAACAGCTTCAAAAATAGGGAGCGATAGGAAGTAATGGCTCTATGTAGCAAAGTTAAATATATTAGCCTCGACACTAGAGCCATATCGTCGTTACGCTTTCAGATGTTCACCGAAGAACGTCAAAGTGCGCTCCCAAGCAGTCTCAGCGGCTTCTTCGTTGTAACGCCCCGTAGAGTCATTGTGGAAGCCATGATTCACACCTTTATATACATTTGCTTCATATAGCGCTTTGTTCGCCATCAGCACCTTTTCATAGTCTGCCCACGTCGCATTTACTCGCTCATCAAGTTCAGCAAACTGCAATAAGAGAGGACCTTTAACCTTGCTACGAAGACTTTCAGCAGGCGGAGTTCCATAGAAAGGAACTCCTGCATTGAGTTCGTTTGGCATAGCTGCTGCTAGCATGTTAACCACATAACCACCGAAGCAGAAACCAACTGCCCCTAACTTGCCGGAACTATTAGCATGTGACTTTATGAACATCGCCGCTGCAATAAAGTCTTCTTCAATTTTCGCTTTATCCATACTGCTCTGCATTGCTCGACCATCATCGTCATTGCCTGGATAACCACCTAGTGGGAAAAGAGCATCTGGTGCAAACGCTATATAGCCATTCATAGCAAGACGTCTTGCGACATCTTCAATATAGGGGTTCAGACCTCGGTTTTCGTGTACTACAAGCACAACAGGCGCGGTGCCAGTTAGCTCACGTGGCATAACAAGGTAGCCACGACCTTTGCCGTGGCCTTTTGGAGAATCAAACTCAACATAAGTTGCTTTGATCTTTGAATCATTAAAAGAAACCTGTTCCGCTAGCGCATAATTAGGTAACAAAGCAGAGGTTAAGACAGTCATGCTAAAACCCAATACCGCTAACCCCGACAGGCGTCGCATAAACTCTCGACGGTCGATCAGACCATGCGCATATTCGTCATACCAATCAAATGCTTCTTGTGGGATTTCTCTCGTTTGTTCAATTTGCTCAGTTGCAAGATCCATACGTTCTGTCATGACACTTCCTTATCAATTTAAGAATTGTTCTCGTTATCACACATCAGTGTAGGCGAAATTCGAAACACTATGGAACAATCAAATGAAACAACTTTGTTACAAATAGCAAACAAGATTGACAATAGAGCCCAAAATATACGAACAAAGTATGTGACGTATTGAATTGATTTTTATAATTATTTATCAAGATTCCGGTATAAATATAGGTTCTCTTCAACTTTAAATGTAAAGAACACCGAAATGATAAATGGAAAGTGAAATAAAAATGCCCAAGCCGCATATGAAAAGTTCCAGCATTTCCATTAAGGCTTCTAATAATGACAGGGGTAGAGAGATTCAAACTCTCAACACGCGCTGATTTGAGGTATTGGCGGAATCCGCTGCTCTGCCAATTGGAGGATAGAAAGTAAAATTCATAAAATTGCAGAAGTAAAAAAGCCTCAGTCTTTCGACTGAGGCTTCTAATGATGGCAGGGGTGGAGAGATTCGAACTCCCAACACGCGGATTTGGAATCCGCTGCTCTGCCAATTGGAGCTACACCCCTGCAGTTCGTTTTTAGTGAGACGACTCTCAGAATAAGTGGCGGAGCGGACGGGACTCGAACCCGCGACCCCCGGCGTGA